>JBOEHE010000036.1:0-108941 GCA_050633785.1 Arenicella sp. | reverse complement strand
GAGAGGTTGAATCCAATGGATCTACCGCAGGGTAAATACCCAGCTCAGCGATTTGACGTGACAAAACAAGAGTCGCATCCAAGTGAGCAAACGTAGTTGCAGGTGATGGATCGGTCAAGTCATCCGCTGGTACATAAACCGCTTGGAAAGACGTAATTGAACCAGTTTTGGTTGAAGTAATACGCTCTTGCAAAACACCCATCTCTTCCGCCAGAGTAGGCTGATATCCTACCGCAGAAGGCATACGACCTAATAGTGCTGATACTTCTGTACCCGCCAATGTGTAGCGATACATATTATCGATAAACATCAAAACGTCACGGCCTTCGTCACGGAAGTATTCCGCCATGGTCAAACCAGACAGAGCAACACGCAGACGGTTACCCGGAGGTTCGTTCATCTGACCATAAACCATCGCAACCTTGTCCAGTACGCCGGCTTCTTTCATTTCGTAATAAAAGTCATTACCTTCACGAGTTCGTTCACCAACACCGGCAAATACTGACAAACCTTCTGAGGCAACCGCGATGTTGTTAATCAACTCCATCAGCGTTACTGTTTTACCAACACCAGCACCACCGAACAAACCGATCTTGCCGCCTTTGGCAATTGGCATAACCAAGTCAATTACTTTAACACCGGTTTCAAGAATCGCAACATCCGAAGCTTGTTCGTCATAGGCAGGTGGTAAGCGGTGAATAGGGTCTTTGCGTTCTGTTGCAACCTCACCCGCATTATCAACCGGATTACCCAACACATCCATAATACGACCCAGCGTACCCTGACCGACAGGAACTGAAATCGGTGCACCGGAATTTTCTACCGCAACACCACGCTTCACACCTTCAGTGGCACCCATAGCAATGGTACGAACAATGCCGTCACCTAATTGCTGTTGCACCTCTAAGGTTAAGCCTGCATCAGCAACAGTCAATGCATCGTATACCTTTGGCACTGTATTTGAAGGGAACTGAACGTCCACAACCGCGCCAATAATTTCTACAATATTTCCGGAACTCATGTTGGTTTCCTCTTAATACCTAATTTTAAATTCTATTCTTCGCTAATTCTTTTGCAACGGCGGCTTAAATTAAACAGCTGCTGCACCACTGACAATTTCAGAAATTTCCTGAGTAATTGCCGCTTGTCGCGCTTTGTTAAACACTAACTGCAGTTCTTTGATCAAGTCACCGGCATTATCGGTTGCAGCTTTCATCGCAATCATTCGAGCGGACTGTTCGCACGCTACGTTTTCGACCACTGCTTGATATATCTGTGACTCAACATAACGTTCCAGAACCACATCCAAAACTGGTTTGGCTTCAGGTTCATAGATGTAGTCAAACAAAGCAGGAACTTCAGCAGCAGCTTCTTCATCAGCCTGGATTGGCAGCAGTTGCTGCACTGTTGGCTGTTGTGTCATGGTGTTAACAAATGTATTGCCAATCACATACAAACGATCAATTTTACCGTCTTCATACGCTTTCAACATTACTTTGATAGCACCAACCAGATCATTCAAGCTTGGAGCATCGCCTAAGTGAGATGCCTCTGAAACCACATTAGCACCTTGACGACGAAAATATCCCAGACTTTTTGAACCGATACAGGCAACGTCAATTTCAACACCCTTGCTATCCCATTCGACAAAGTCGGACATAGCGCGACGGAAAATATTGATGTTCAAACCGCCGCATAAGCCGCGATCCGAACTGACAATAATATAACCAACACGCTTTACATCACGTTCAATTGTAAACGGGTGCTTATACTCTAGGTTTGCTTTTGAAATATGAGCGACCACAGAGCGAATCTTCTCAGCATAAGGGCGGGCCGCCAACATGCGGTCCTGCGCCTTACGCATCTTACTTGCCGCCACCATTTCCATGGCTTTGGTGATTTTCGCCGTGCTTTGTACGCTTTTGATTTTATCGCGTATTTCTTTACCGCCAGCCATACTATTCTCTCGTTACTGTTTTTGTCAGAGTTAGATCAAAAAGCTAACTTACCAAGCACCATTCGCTTTGAAATCAGCAAATGCGTCTTTCAAACCTTGAGTGACTTCGTCAGTCAATTTTGGATTCGCATTAATGCTATCCAACAACTCACCAAAGTTTTGCTTCAAATGAGATTGCATGGCAATTTCACAAGCAACCACTTCTTTGGTTTCTACATCATCGAAAAAGCCTTCGTTTACTGCCAACAATGTGGCCGCCA
The DNA here is from genome assembly GCA_050633785.1 of Arenicella sp. Lineage (GTDB taxonomy): Bacteria > Pseudomonadota > Gammaproteobacteria > Arenicellales > Arenicellaceae > CALKZN01. The sequence continues at coordinate 106,724 of JBOEHE010000036.1, read as the reverse complement.
TTTCAGCAACAGACATCGGTGAATATTGACCCTGTTTCATCAACTCAGTAACTCGCTCACCACGTGACAATTGCTTACGTGTGGTTTCGTCAAGGTCTGATGCAAACTGTGAGAATGCCGCCAATTCGCGATATTGAGCCAATGCCAAACGAACACCACCACCCAATTTCTTAATGATATTGGTCTGCGCTGCACCGCCCACTCGAGAAACTGAAAGACCTGGATCTACCGCAGGACGAACACCCGCGTTGAACAAGTCAGTTTCCATGAAGATCTGGCCATCAGTAATCGAAATTACGTTAGTTGGTACGAAAGCAGATACGTCACCCGCTTGTGTTTCAATGATTGGCAGGGCAGTCAAAGAACCTGTTTTGCCTTTCACACCGCTCAAACGCTCAACTTCAGCTTCATTGATACGTGAAGAACGTTCCAACAAACGAGAATGTAAATAAAATACATCACCAGGGTAGGCTTCACGGCCTGGAGGACGACGTAACAACAATGAAACCTGACGATAAGCCCAGGCTTGTTTGGTTAAATCATCATAAACAATCAAAGCATCTTCACCGCGGTCACGGAAGTATTCTCCCATGGTGCAACCAGCATAAGGAGCGATGTATTGCATAGCCGCCGAATCAGAGGCATTCGCTGCAACGATGATAGTGTGAGCCATTGCATCGTGTTCTTCAAGTTTGCGCACAACTGCAGCAACTGAAGAAGCTTTCTGGCCGATAGCAACGTAAATACATTTTACGCCAGTACCTTTCTGATTGATGATCGCATCGATCGCAACCGCAGTCTTACCTGTTTGACGGTCACCAATGATCAACTCACGCTGACCACGACCAATCGGCACCATGGCATCGATTGATTTAAAACCAGTTTGCATCGGCTGATCAACACCTTGACGTTCAATAACGCCCGGTGCAATTTTTTCGATCGGTGATGTTTCTGTAGTTTCAATAGCGCCTTTACCGTCAATGGGTTGACCCAATGAGTTAACGACTCGGCCTAATAAGGCTTCACCAATTGGAACCTCTAAAATACGGCCAGTACACTTAACAGTATCGCCTTCGGTGATTCCTTTGTAATCACCCAGAATTACCGCACCGACTGAATCTTGCTCTAAGTTCAGAGCCAGACCATAGATGTCTCCAGGGAATTCTAACATTTCGCCTTGCATCGCATCGGCCAAACCGTGGACGCGGGCAATACCATCGGTCAAGCTGACCACGACACCTTCAGTTCGTGCTTCAGCTGACGCTTCAAAGTTTTTTATCCTGTCTTTAATCAGGCTACTGATTTCAGATGGGTTCAATTGTGTTGTCATGACAACAAATCCTCAACATTAAGGTGCACTAACGATTCAGCGCACTTGCTAGTTTTTCTACCCGGCCTTTAGCCGAGCCATCAATTACCAAATCACCGGCTTTCACTATGGCGCCACCAATCAAGCTCTCATCAACCGTTTCAGTAATCGAAACAGTAACGCCAAGGCGTTTTTCTAATGCATCTGACAATTTGCTGGTTTGTTCGGCGTTCAATGGCCGAGCGGTAAGCACTTCTGCATTAATAGATTGTCTTGATTCGGCTAACATCAACGCGAATTGCTCCTGCACTCCCGGGACAATGTCCAGGCGATTATTGTGCACCAACAATTTGATCAAATTATCACCACCTTGTGGTAGCTTATCGCCGCAAACATCCAGTGCCAGTTGAACTAACTGATCCTGTTTGATTTGTGGTGAGTCGATAATTTTGCCAAACTCGTCGTCGATAACAACGGCAGACAAAACCTCCAGGCCATTAGCCCAGTCGTCTTGATTGCCTGCCTCTGTTGCCAGATCAAATACGGCTTTGGCATACGGTCTTGCGATAGATGCGTTATCTGCCATATCAGCTGGCCTTCAACTGTGAAATAAGATCATCAAGCAAGCCATCATGGGCTGTCTCGTCGATCTCTTTGTTGATAATCTTGCTGGCGCCTGCAACGGCTATTGAAGAAACCTGTTTACGCAATTCTTCGCGTGCACGATTCGCTTCTTGATCAACTTCAGATTTGGCCGCTGTCAGAATGCGTTCGCCTTCGGCTTTTGCTTTCTCTTTGGCTTCTGTTTCAACAGAACTGCCACGCTTTTCAGCATTGGCAACAATTTCTGCCGCTTGCGATTTGGCATCTGCAATCAGCTTACTCGCTTCTTGTCGTGCCAATTCTTCAGCTTGTTGACCTTTTTCAGCCGCTGCCAGGCCATCTGCAATGCGCTTTTGTCGATCAGCTATGGCCGACATTATAGGCGGCCAGACATATTTCTTACAAAGCCATACAAACAGCAAGAACGATAGCGTCTGCCCAATAAGGGTCATATTAATATTCATCTAGTCGTTCCTCTAAGCGGTTTGATAATGATTAGCCAAGTAGTGCTTTCAAAGCAACTGGATCTACCAAGCCACTAGCGAACAGCAAGTACAATGCGATACCAACACCGATAATCGGAATAGCGTCGATCAAGCCGGCCATCAGGAACATTTTGGTTTGCAAAGTGTTTGCCATTTCTGGTTGGCGAGCTGTGCCTTCCAAAAAGCGGCCGCCCAACAAGCCAATGCCGATCGCAGCGCCTACGGCAGCCAAACCGATCATAATGCCAATCGCAATTGCGGTCATTCCAACGATAGTTTCCATTTATAACTCCTAAAAAGTTTGAGTCTGAAGGTTAAAATTAAAAAATAAAATTATTCAAAAAGAATGCTTTCGTACAAACAGTATTAATGATGCTCGTGAGCCTGATTCAGGTAAACAATAGTCAACATCATGAAAATATACGCTTGCAGAGTAATTACCAAGATATGGAAGATTGCCCAGCCAAGCTGTAGAAATCCACCAAGCAAACCCATACCCAAGCCAGCGCTATACATGATAGCGATAAGAATGAAGATAAGCTCACCTGCATACATGTTACCGAACAGTCGCAAACCAAGAGAAACTGGCTTGGCTATCAGTGACACGACTTCAAGCAATAAATTAAATGGGAGCATCCACTTGCCAAAAGGCTGAAAACCCAGTTCTTTACCAAAACCAACCGGGCCTTTGATTTTCAAGCTGTAGTACAAAATCATTAGAAATACTGCTAAAGCCATACCTAGAGCAACATTAATATCAGTTGATGGGACAATTTTCATATAAGGCGCAATGCCTGTGCGTTCAAATAAATAAGGGATCCAATCCACAGGCAATAAATCCATTAAGTTCATTAGAAACACCCAACAGAATACTGTTAAAGCTAAAGGAGCAATATAAGGGTTTTTAACTGTAAAAATATCTTTGGCGTTAGTATCTGCAAACTCAAACATGATTTCTACCGCGCTTTGAGTTTTTGAAGGATTATCTAAACTGAATTTTTTTGCAATGCTTCGGAAGAGGATAAACAATATTAATATCAAGCCTATAGACCACGCCATACTATCAACGTGAATTGCCCAAAAACCCATTTCGGATGCTTCCTGTGCTGAATGAGCAATACCCCAACTACCGTCTGGATGCTTACCAAAGGTGAGGTTGGATAAATGGTGTTTAATATAACCGCTAGTGGTTAATGCTGCGCCTTCTGCTGCCATAGTTCTGCTGATTACCGTTAACTGTATATAAGATATTAGCGAAGTTCATTTGAACAGGGTTGATGTGAAATTCAACAACAATACTTTGACTTCGTTAAGCCCATATTAAAAATTATTTATTACTACCAATTTATCGAGTGTAACTTTTTAAGTAATTTTAAAAACGTTACTTTAAAACAGGTAGAAATAACCAATTTGCCAAGGCTGCCAGCAGATAAGCAATAATAAACGCCATAAAGACAATTTTAGTAAGCGTGAACACCAGCACAAACATTGCCAGAGTAAACGCGATTTTCAAGGCTTCACTGCGATAAAAATGCCGCATTACTTGTTGGGGCTGCTGCTCTGCATCAATAGTTTTCTTGCTGACAAATAATCGACCTGCAAAAAAAACATTACTGATACTACAAATAGCACCGCCAACTAACGCCGATATCGCATGTTGCTGACCCCAGAAAAAAGCACAAAAACCAGCAAATAAAAACGTTACTAAAAGCTGCCATAAAGAGAGTTTAAAAACAACACTCATAGACTGAACCTGAGTCTCATTATTTCGAGAACGCGCGGCAGTATAATGCCTACATGAAAATTTATCAATGGAACGGTAATAAACATCTTATGCAATTTAAGTATAACAACTATTCAAAGTACGAATAATGTCGCTGGAACAAAAAATAACGACCTTTTTAACACAAAATTACTTAATATGAGCCAATATGCCATCCAGTGCATCCAGACTGTGGTAGCTGATAACCAGCTTGCCTTTGCCTTTATTGTCCTGAATATTGACTGTTGCATTCAATTTTTCCGATAGATCTGATTCTAAACGGCGAATATCCGGGTCTATTGTTTTTTTCTTCTTGGTTGTTTTCGGACCATCTAACAAGTTTTTGATCCAGGCTTCTGTTTGTCGAACTGACAATTGCTTGGCATAGACTTCACGAGCAGCAGAGTTTTGCTGTTCATAGGGTAATGCCAGCAGGGCTCGCGCATGACCCATTTCCAATTTACCTTCAAACAAAAGGTCTTTGGCTTGTTCATTCAAAGCCAGCAAGCGCAGCAGATTGGATACTGCTGATCGCGAACGACCAACGCTATTTGCCACTTCCTGATGGGTTAATTCAAACTCATCCATCAAACGCTTTAAACCTATGGCTTCCTCAATAGGGTTCAGGTTTTCACGTTGAATATTCTCAATCAGCGCTACAGCTAATGTCGCCTCATCAGGAATATCACGAATTATGACGGGCACTTCTTCCAGCTGAGCCAGTTGAGCAGCACGCCAACGACGCTCACCCGCTATGATTTCATAGTGGTTATTAGCGGATTCATCCAGAGGGCGAACTAATATAGGCAGAATAATACCCTGCGTTTTTATGGATTCTGCCAGTTCTTCAAGAGAGTCCTGATCCATATAAGAACGTGGTTGGTACTGGCCACGTTGTAACTTTTCAATCGGCAGAGTGGTCAGCTGATCGCTGGCTGATAACGGTTTGCTTTCATTATCTGATTCGTCATTGGTGGACCCACTCAAAAGAGCATCTAAACCGCGACCCAATCTTTTTTTCTTGGCACTCATTATTCTTCTATCAACACGCTTAATTAATCATTTCAGCAGCCAATGCCAAATACGCATGGGCTCCCTTGGATGTTTTATCATATTGCAACACAGGCAAGCCGTAGCTTGGCGCTTCTGCCAAACGCACATTGCGTGGAATTACGGTCTTGTAAACCTTATCACCAAAATGCTTAAGCAACTGATTAGACACCTCTCCAGCCAAGCTATTACGGGTATCAAACATCGTGCGCAATAAACCTTCAATATACAACTTGGAGTTCAACGACTCACGAATCTTACGGATCGTTGCCACCAAAGCACTCAAACCCTCTAAAGCAAAGTATTCACATTGCATCGGTATAATAACGCTATTTGCTGCCACCATAGCGTTAATTGTCAGAACATTTAATGCTGGAGGACAGTCAATAAAAACAAAGTCATAATCATCACTGACAACATCAAGCGCTTTTTTCAGACGAAGCTCACGACCAATTTCATTGAGTAATTCTACCTGAGCTCCCGCCAGATCACCTGTTGCGGGCAACACATCAAAGCCTGATTCAACAGTGACTACGGCCTCTTTGACGGTCGCTGTCTCCAGCAGAACCTGGTAAACGGTATTTTGTATTTCATCCAAATCAACACCACTGCCACCAGAAGCATTACCTTGAGGATCCATATCAACCAGCAAAACACGTTTACCAATACGCGACAAAGACGCACATACATTGATACTGGTCGTAGTTTTACCGACCCCACCCTTTTGATTGGTAACTGCTATAACTTTAGCCATTTATGGTAGCCACATTGTTTGAATTTGTGTTTGAGCAGGGTAGGGTATCAAATTTCTGCAGCAGTCGATATCCCTTACTGTCGATTGTGTGCTTATTTGGCTGTGTTTATTGCGCTAAGTTATCCCAATTTGTTGCCCTTACAGCATCATGGTGAGCTAAGAGAATAAGATGTATTGACCCTTTATTTTTGGTTTGGGGTACTATTTAGAAGCATTGAAGACATGACAAAATTGTACTTAGATTACCCGCTTATGAGATCCTAGAGCCAATAGAACTTAGAGAACATTCTCTTTGAAATGGCTAACTGTCCAAATGCCTAAGCCAAGCAGGCTTAAGATGACAAACTTTGCTATTGCTGTATCCAGCATGAAGCATGAATACACACCAGATGCCAGCATAGATCCAATAGCGATACGTCTGGCTTTTTTCGGAATGGTTTTATGTTGCTCCCAATGTTGGATAGCTCGGCCGAAATAGCGATTATTGACCAATCTGGCGTGCCAGGATGGTGAGGATTTTGCAAAACACCAGGCAGATAACAACACGAAACATGTCGTTGGCATCAATGGTAAAAATGCACCAACCACACCAGCTGCAAGTGATACCAAGCCTATGGATTTATAGATTATAGTCATAACGCACTCCGCTAAAATCACGGTCACAAAGAATATTATTTCTTTGTGACCGTGAATCGTTATTAATAAATATCGTTGGTCGACAAGCCCAGGGCTTTGGCAACACCAGCCCCATATTCAGGATCAGCTTTCAAACAATGAGTGATATGCCTTTTTTGTATTTCAACACTGGCACCACCCACTGATCGCGCCGTATTTTCAAACAACACTTGTTGTTGTTCTGCCGACATCAAACGAAACAGCTCTCCCGGTTGTGTGAAATAGTCATCATCATCTCTATGATTCCAACGCTGAGCAGCCCCAGATAGCTCATAGGAGGGCTCAGAGAAGTCAGGTTGTTCCTGCCATTCACCTTTGGTGTTTGGCTCATAGCCAATGGTGCTGCCCTGATTACCATCAACCCGCATAGCACCATCTCGGTGGTAGCTGTGCACTGGGCAACGTGGTGCATTGACTGGAATATGACTGTGGTTCACACCCAGTCGATAACGCTGAGCATCTCCATAGGAAAATAAGCGCCCCTGCAACATACGATCTGGAGAAAAGCTGATTCCCGGCACAATGCTGGCAGGATTGAATGCTGATTGCTCCACTTCGGCAAAATAATTATCCGGATTGCGATTCAACTCCATGACTCCCACTTCCTGCAATGGAAAGTCCTTATGTGACCAGACTTTGGTCAGGTCAAATGGGTTAAAACCTATAGTCTCGGCCTGCTGTTCCGTCATAACCTGAATATTCAGCGTCCATGATGGTGTTTCACCATGTTCAATTCTCTCATACAAATCTCTCTGATGGCTTTCTCTATCCTTACCAATAAGCGCTTCGGCTTGCTCATCTGTCAGATTTTTTATGCCTTGGTTAGTCTTTAAGTGAAATTTCACCCAGACCCGCTCATTATCAGCATTAATCATGCTGAACGTATGACTGCCATAGCCATTCATGGTGGTATAGCTGGCGGGAATACCGCGATCACTCATGGTAATCGTAATCTGATGCAGGGCTTCTGGCAGGGATGTCCAGAAATCCCAGTTGTTTTCGGCACTGCGCATATTCGTGCGTGGGTCGCGCTTCACCGCATGATTCAGATCAGGAAATTTAAGCGGATCACGCAGGAAAAAGACGGGCGTGTTATTACCCACCAGATCCCAGTTACCTTCTTCAGTGTAGAATTTTACCGCAAACCCTCGGATATCGCGCTCTGCATCAGCAGCGCCACGCTCACCTGCGACGGTCGTGAAGCGAGCAAACAGATCTGTTTTTTTGCCCACCTCAGAAAAGATATTAGCCCGAGTGAACTGCGTGATATCTTGAGTAACGGTGAAAGTACCATAAGCAGCCGACCCCTTGGCATGCATACGGCGTTCTGGAATTACCTCGCGATCAAAGTGCGCCAGCTTTTCCAGAAACCATACATCTTCCAACAATTGAGGCCCTCGCGGACCCGCTGTTTTGATATTCTGATTGTCAGCAACGGGACAACCAAAGGCGGTTGTTAATTTCTTGCTCATCATGATTCTCCAATGTGTTTAATGAATAAACATCATCCTAGAGAATCTCTACTAATTAATAAAATGGATTGTTTTAATGATATCTATCAAAAAAACAGATCAATCTTATATCATCTTGGTGATTTTGGCTAGGTGTCGTTGCGCGCCCAATCCAGGAACTTGCAATTCACCTACATCGGAAACCCTTACTTTTGAAACATCCAGTTCAGCTATTTCCTTTTTCGGATATTGTCCTTTCATTGCCAGCCATAGACCCCGCTCAGCCAACAAGTGTTCGGTCAACTCTACAAAGTCTGACAAGCTGGCAAAGGCTCTGGAGACAATCTGAGCAAAAGCAACAGGAGACTGGTAATCTTCTACCCGACTATGTATGGCGGTGAAATTGCTAAGGCCCAGCTGCATGGCTGCCAGAGTTTGAAATTGAATTTTCTTATTGCGCGCATCAATAGAAAATACTTGGATATCTGGGCGCATAATCGCTATAACTACCCCGGGTAAGCCTGCACCACTGCCTACATCAAGCACTTGTGGGCCAGTGATATGGGGCAAAATCGATAAAGAATCCAGCAAATGTAACAACACCATTTGCTCTGGGTCACTAACCGCCGTCAAATTATGTGTTTTGTTCCATTTGAGCAGCAGTGCCAGGTAATCCAGCATCTGTAGCTGCTGTTGTTCACTGACAATCAGTCCCAATTGCTCAATACCAATAGCCAGTTGATGCTGGTGTTCTTGTCCAAAAGCCTTAGTCATATCCAGCCAAGCCCATCAGGGTAATAATAGAAAATATGGTGGCCTATGTGTTTAAGCCGCGAATTTATGCTTTTTCAGATGCACCAGCAGCAAAGAAACTGCCGCTGGAGTGACGCCTGAAATACGCCCGGCCTGACCAATAGTTGCAGGCTTGTGGTCATTGAGTTTTTGCACCACTTCATTGGATAAACCTTTAACTTTTGCGTAATCCAAATCCACTGGCAAAGCTGTTTGCTCATTGCGTTTTTGTTTTTCAATTTCCAGTTGTTGCCGATCAATATAGCCTTGATATTTTGCTTGTATCTCGACTTGCTCGGCAACCGCAGGGTCAGCCACTGGCTCACCGCTGCCCGGCAAAGTCAGCAAGGTTTCGTAAGTTACCTCGGGACGACGTAACAAATCCATCAAATTGGCCTCTTTTTTCAGAACACTGCCTAGAACATCTTGAGACTGCTCATCGCTGACAGTACCCAATTGCAACCAGCTTGATTGTAAACGTTGTCGTTCACGTTCAATGGCATCACGCTTTTCACTGAATGCACGCCAGCGCTCTTCTGAAATCAGACCTAATTTATGGGCCGTTTCCGTCAGGCGCAAATCCGCGTTGTCTTCGCGCAATTGCAATCGATACTCTGCTCTTGAAGTGAACATGCGATACGGCTCTTTAGTACCCCGGGTGATCAAATCGTCTACCAGTACACCGATATAGGCTTGATCACGCTGTGGGTACCAGGCCTCTTTTTCCTGCACTTGCAAAGCCGCATTCAAACCGGCCAACAAGCCTTGACCAGCGGCTTCCTCATATCCAGTTGTGCCATTAATCTGACCAGCGAAAAACAGGCCTTCTACAAATTTTGTTTCCAGAGTTGGCTTCAGATCTCGAGGATCAAAGAAATCATATTCAATAGCGTATCCCGGACGCGTAATAATGGCATTTTCAAAGCCTTTTATGGAACGAATAAAATCCCATTGCACATCATAGGGCAGGGAAGTTGAAATCCCATTTGGGTAAACCTCATAGGTAGACAAGCCCTCAGGCTCAACAAAGATCTGATGTGAGTCTTTGTCGGCAAAGCGCATGATTTTATCTTCGATAGAAGGGCAGTAGCGTGGACCAACTCCTTCAATCACTCCCGTATACAGCGGTGAACGATCCAACCCACTGCGGATAACATCATGCGTATTTTCATTGGTATAAGTAATATAACAAGACACTTGCTCTGGATGTTGGTCGACATTACCCAGAAAGGAAAATACCGGCATCGGCTTATCACCAGGCTGTTCTTCCATTTGAGAAAAATCAAGCGTACGGCTGTCAATACGAGCAGGCGTTCCTGTTTTCAAACGATCCACGCGAAATGGCAAATCGCGAAGGCGTTGTGACAGAGTATTCGATGGCGGGTCTCCGGCACGCCCACCTTGATAGTTCTGTTCACCAATATGAATCTTTCCAGCCAGAAAAGTACCTGTAGTAAGCACCACTGTTTGTGCTAGAAACTTCAAGCCCATTTGCGTGACAACACCAGTAACTCGATCATTTTCGATAATCAAGTCATCAACACCTTGTTGAAATAACGACAGATTTTCCTGCTTTTCAACAATATTACGCACAGCTGCTTTATACAAAGCACGATCAGCCTGTGCCCGAGTTGCTCGAACAGCCGGGCCTTTGCGTGCGTTCAGTGTACGAAATTGAATTCCCCCCAAGTCGGCCGCTTCAGCCATAGCACCGCCCAAAGCATCCACTTCTTTAACGATATGGCCCTTACCAATACCTCCAATCGCAGGATTGCAGGACATCTGCCCAATGGTTTCAATGTTGTGCGTTATCAGCAAGGTTTTCAAACCCATACGGGCAGGTGCCAATGCGGCCTCGGTTCCAGCGTGACCGCCGCCGATAACTATGACATCGTATTTTTCTGGATGAAACATGCTCGTTGCCTGATAAGTATTTAGTCTTTATGCTACAGTTTAGCTCACAAGGCGCGCATTGTAATGTTTTCGCTCATGTTTGAAAACTCCTGTTAATACAAGCATAGCGCCTGCTTCTAGTATGCTTAACACTATTCAGCCATTAATACTCTATAAATCCAAACGAATTACATGAAAACGCTATTTTTAACTGCTCTGGCGATTATTGCCTTTGCCGCTAATTCGGTTCTGGGTCGACTGGCACTGGCCGAACAGGATATCGACGCACTGGGCTTCACAATGATTCGTCTATTTTCAGGCGCAATAAGCTTAATTGCCATTGTCTATCTACAACGCTGGCTATCGGCAAACAGCAGCAAGATTCATTGCCAACTCAGACATGTTATTGGGGCTGGATCTCTGTTAGCTTATGCCGCTTTATTTTCTCTGGCCTATCTGCTCCTGGATACAGCAACAGGCGCTCTTTTATTATTCGCTTCAGTCCAGATTACCATGCTGTTGTGGGCTGTTATCAAAGGTGACCGCCCAACGTCTATAGAATGGCTAGGCATGGTTATCGCCATTGTCGGGCTGGTCGTTTTGCTATTACCTAATGAGTTCTCCCCCTCAATTTCAGGCAGCCTGCTTATGGTTGCATCAGGTGTAGCTTGGGCACTCTACACCTTGAATGGGCGTTCTGCTAAAAACCCACTTGAAGACACTATGCTCAATTTTTCATTGGCCGTGCCATTCGCTGCCATTTTGTGTTTTCTTTATTGGTCTTCTGTTCACGCCAATTCCTACGGTATTATTTTGGCTATTTTATCAGGCACCCTAAGTTCGGCTGTAGGTTATAGCATCTGGTATGCAGCCTTACCTAAATTGACCACAATTCAAGCATCAAGCGTGCAATTATTAGTGCCGGTAATTGCTGCTTTTGGTGGTGTTTTCATTGTTGATGAGCTTATTACAACCCGTTTGATCATTGCATCCCTGATGATTTTGGGTGGTATTTTTCTAGTGAATTACACCACCGCAATTATCAAAGCCAGGGCCTGTTAAACGCTGAGCCTCATCCTTGAGCCTCTAGGCTGTTTATTGATAGTTATGCTTCATTCTCTTTGTCTTGCAACAACTTCTCGCTTTCACTGACTTCCTTGAGAGTTGATACTAAATGTGAAATTTCGTTTAAACCCGTCGAAGACCCTTGAATAAGATCGTTCGTCTGATCCAGAACATGGTGCGAATCCAATTTTGAGTATTTGCGTAAGGTGCTTATCAATAGCTCGTTGAGTTTTTTATTATCACGATCAGATTGAGGTTTCTTTGCTTCTGAATACATTTCCTGCAAACCCTCTATAGTGCCACCAATTTCAGAAAAGCTGCTTTCCAGGCTATGCATATTATTCGCCAAAAAACCAAGAGGGGAGCTTAGTTGTTGAGTTATTTTAGAAATTTTGTCGCTCAAGGACATGATTTGATCAGATCCATCCGGTCGATTAAAGATCTGCCTCAACTTAAACAACAGGGCTAAAAATGCCAGTAACATCAAAATTCCATAGCCCAATGCTGCATAACGAACCTGGTCGAATTGAGCAAACACTTTGGTTCTCTGACCCTTGTACTTTTCTTCCAATTCCTGAAGTGCACCACCGGTGGGTACTTCGGTCGTTTTGACCAGATATTGCTGTGTTGGTTCCAGATATTTTAACACTGTTTGTGTATGCAGCGAATATTCGTTCAACCATGCTTTGATGTCGTTTGGCGAACTTTCCTCCAAATCATAAAGTACGTAAGAGTTAGCTTCCAAAAACTTTTTACTGTCTTCATCGCCTTTTTTGATATAACCGCTGAGCTGATTATTAAACTCAGTAATAAAATTCAAAATTTTATATCTGTTTTCAGCCTGATAATACTTGATCAAATGATTGCCAACAAAAGGGGAGTAGTTAGCCGAATTCAGCAAGGCTGAGTTGTTTGTTTTAAAGTTTTCAACCAAATCCATCTTTATTGAATTTTGTCTTTCATAGGCTTCATAAGACTGAAGAACTGCTGGAGAGTTTTTAGCCTCAGACGATTGCAGCACGCTTTTCAGGCGGCGATTGTAGTTGCTCAAACTTTTAACTTGTTCAACAATCTTGTCATAGTGGTTATCAATGCCGTAACGGGATTTCATCAACAATACATTCAGCTCGTTATCGTGCTGTTTGATTTTCTTGATTGATTCAATAGTCAGCTGATGAGCTTTATTATTAATGGCTTGCGTTTTTTCATACGCAAAATAGCCAAGGACAACACCTATTAATAACAACAATATAAAGGTCGATACATATTTTTTCATAACTACTACTTAACCTCTTTCTGCAATTTCGCCGGGTAGGGTTTTCAAAAATTCAATGATTTTATCTCTATCGGAGTCGGGTACTCTCCGATGCAATTGAAATTCAATCATAATTCCAACCGCCTCTTCGATAGTCTCTACAGAACCATCATGAAAGTACGGTGGAGTGTGAACAGCCATACGCAAACTGGGTACTTTAAAGACAAACTTATCCCACTCATTTTTAGTCACATTAAAGCGACCAAAATCATCAGTGGGCTGTTTTCGCAGCTGAATGTCTTTCAACAAACCAAATTTTTGGAATATATTGCCGCCAACGTTAATGCCTTGATGACAGGAAATACATCCATACTCTTTGAATAACTTATAACCTTGCTTGGCCTGCTCGCTGATTGCACCTTCATTTCCCAACAGGAATTGATCAAATGGCGAGTTCGGTGTCACAAGGGTTTTTTCATATTCAACAATCGCTTGTTTAGTCAGCTCAATTGAGACTGGCTGACCAAACGCTTCATTGAACAACTTTTTATACTTCTCATCTTTGGAAATCAGCTCCTGGCCTTTTTCCCAATCAAATGGCCCTAAACCATCTAATTGATGCATTAGTGTTTCGGCTCTACCATCCCACAACTGTTTAAAGTTGTGGCGCACATTATAAATTGTCGGCGAATTACGTTTGCTGAAACGACCTCCTAAAGAAGCTGGAACCAAATCAACACCACCCTTATCCAATAAATGACAAGTGTGACAAGAGAAAGTTCCGTCTTTAGACAGTCTCTTTTCAAAAAACAATTCTTTTCCCAAAGCCGCAACTTTGGGGTCTACATCTGTTACCGCTGGAATCGGACGAATTGGCTCTTGGGCATAAGTGCTTGCGGTCGAAACCAGCAGAACTGCAAACACTATTTTTTTTACTATTTTTGCCTGTAAACCAACACTAGTTACCCAAGGCAATTTCAACCAAGACCTACGCTTATTATCAATTTTTATTATCGAAGCCATAATTAGAACTTATCAAAAAATCTTTTTAAAATCAGTATTTTGGAAGTTTTTTACACATTCCAACATGGTAGAAATTCAACAATAGACTAAGATGCCTATTTTTGCCAAAAAAAACTGGTTTAAAGCTTGAGCGGTTGAATCCTATCCTCGAAAGTTTACTAAACCATTACAAGACTACATTTACGAAAAAAAACATCCCATAATAAATCGCAATAAAGAATGTCAGAGACAACAAATAGCATCCGGTCACTTTAATTGCATTTCTCGCAGGGTCCGGGTCCATATTCGCGAAAAACAGGTTTATTCGACTCGGACCTTTCAATGCCATGAGAAGCAGACAAACAATAATAGCCAAGTGGCCAATTGCGTCAATCTTGCCAAAATCAATGATGGCCAGAATAAACACTAACGACAAAGAAACGGTTGTTACCACAAAACCAGAGCCCGCTATTGCAATCAATAAAAAGGCCAGAGCGAACTCCACAAACCCGGCCATTATCATAAACAGCTCTTTATCCATGCCAAAAGTCAGGTATTCCCGCTCTTGGAGCACAGGATAGGTCCAATGTGCATATATCCACTTTTCCACACTGGCCCATTGCAGGGTAAAGGAAATACCAATGTATAGAATTAAAAAGGCTAATGCACTGGGTTTTTGCTGTTGGTTACTGCTGCCAATCAACATAAATACGGCAATACCCAGGAAAATCATATAATCAGACAAATGGAATAAACCATACTGTTTGACACCATAGAGCCATAACAGAAAAATCCCCAAACCAGCAAATTTCGACGTCCTATGGGTCATTAATGAGGCTATGATTAAAACCTGTATCCCCGCTACAACCAAACTATTATGCTTAAGTTCAGGTGTCAATACTACGCCTCCAATCGCCCAGACACAGCAAAAGAAAACAATCAGGGTCTTACGCAGAGATAAATAGGCAAAGTTATCAGGCAGTGCTTTCAGTAAACGATAACGAGAAACATTGATCAGGCGGTTTAGGTCTTGAGTGTATGCATCAACAAAAGACATCGCAAAAATAAAAACGGCAGAAATTGCCATCACCCAGAAAAACATCGGGTCCAGGAGCAGGGAAGAAATAGCTAATGGAGCTTCGGTAGTATCGTACGGTGCAAACCATTTAACGTGCGCATGAACAATTAACGGAAAATAACTACAGCAGACAATAGCGACAGAAGCTATTATTTTAAACAACGTGTTAAAACCCAAAACTCCTCCTAACGGATAAAAATAAGCTCGTAAATTTCATGACGAACAGCAGTGCGCACCCATATTGTCATATCCGCTAGACGCTCCCCAAAAGACACTGCGCATACTCTGCTCTTAACAAAATAGAGCAAACTGAACGTACTTTCAACCTGTATAAGCAAGAACTATCATAAGAATCAATAACAAAACTTTTTTTTATATAATTTACTTAAAAACCCGAATATAACATTATGTTAACTATAAATAAGTCATCTCAATGTAGATACAGTTTATGACTAAATAAACGGTTTCTGTTTCTATTTAAACGGTTTTTTATCACGCATAATTGCTTTTTAGATTTTGATTTTTATGGAGTATGCTTAAATGAAAAAACTACCTCCAGCAACTCAATTTTTAATATTGAGTGCATGCTTAATGCTTATGATGTCCTTCGGATTACGCTCATCATACGGTTTATTCGTAAAACCAATCTCTGAATTTCACGGCTGGGGCAGAGACGTTATTTCAACAGCTCTGGCCATTCAAAATCTAGCCTGGGGTGTGATAGCTGTCTTTGCTGGAGGACTGGCTGATAAATTTGGCAATGTGAAAGTAATCATTGGTGCAGCGCTGTTTTACGCTGCCGGCTTGTTTCTCACAACACAATCAGACTCACCTTTATTACTTAACACCAGCGCCGGTATGCTGGTGGGGGCAGGCATCGCCGGCACGTCTTTTGGCTTAATTCTGCCAGCACTTGCACGAGCAGTACCACCAGAAAGACGCCAATGGGCTTTGGGGGTTGGCACTGCGGCTGGATCATTAGGCCAATTTGCTATTGTGCCTTTATCACAAACCCTGTTAGATGGATTTGGGTGGGTAACCACTTTGCACATTTTATCAGCAACGGCATTGTTGATGATCATTCTGTCTATTCCTTTAGCTCCTTATTCTGGTGCCAGTGAAATAAAAGAAGGAACAGTCGACCAACCTATATTGGAGGCCCTTGGCGAAGCCTTTAAACACAAGTCCTATCTGTTACTGTTGCTGGGATTTTTTGTCTGTGGTTTTCACTTGGCGTTTATCACCGTACATATGCCTGGTTATCTCTCCGATTTAGGGTTTGCTGCCAAAGTAGGGGCATGGAGTTTGAGTATTGTTGGTATCGCTAATATGGTTGGCTCCTATTTATCCGGTGTCTGGTCAGCGAAATTACCCAAACGCTACATTCTTTGCAGCATCTACTTTTTACGATCTGTGGTGATTCTGCTGTTTTTAGTGATTCCACCCAGTCTGACTACCGTTGTGTTATTCAGCATCGGCATCGGTCTGCTGTGGTTGGCGACTGTCCCTCCAACATCTGGACTGGTAGCCATTATGTTTGGCACACGCTATATGGCCTTATTGTATGGTTTTGTATTCCTTTCACATCAGATAGGCAGTTTTATGGGCGTTTATCTGGGCGGTTTTTTCTACGAACGCTCAGAACAGTTCCAGGTGCTGAGTTCATTTTGCGGACAATACCTGGGTTTCGCCGCTCTTGGGGATGCCAGCCGTTACAATATCGTCTGGTTGATCAGTATTGCTTTGGGATTGCTTGCAGCTTTGGTACATTGGCCTATCAAAGAAACAGGTGTCGGGCGATTTGCCCAAAACACTAGCTATAAGACAACACAAAACTAGAGCACTGGCCAAATGCGTTACCGAGAAGATATCCCCCGCGAACAACTTGCCCAACATGCCAGCGATGATATGCTGTTATTCACAGCCTTTCTGGGTATTATAATCGGCTTAGCATTAACCTGGTTGGGTCGAAAGGGCAAAATCATGTGGATGACCGTTTGGGCTATAGGCTTGATCCTATGTAGTATATTCCTCGGAGCATCAATGATCTATGACTGGCAACTAACTGCATTGCGCGAGTGGTTAGTGCCATCATAAAATCTCAATTTCTGTGGGGTTCAATGATTGCCAGTTACAGTTTGACTTGCAAAACCTGGGTCCCTTTTGCTGGCACCGCACAACAGATCAGCGCCTTGCCCGAAGGTGGTAACGCAGCAGGTTTGTTTCGATACACAATCTCCCCAGCTTTAATGCTGACAGCGCAAGACCCACATGTACCGTTGCGGCAACCGTATTCAGGCGACAAACCTTGACTTTCCGCTACTTCCAATAAGGTCGGGTCTCCTTTCTTCCAGCGTTGCTCAAATACAGATTCGGTAAACCTGACAATGGTATCGCTGGCTTCGTCAAGCAATTCCGATATAGTTGCTTTATCAGCAATACGCTTTAATGATGCCACTCCAAAAGCCTCCGCAAAAATACGCTGATCAGCAACTCCCAGGCTTCGAAGAGAATCATACATTGTCTGCATAAATGTGGCTGGGCCACAGATGTAAAAATCATAATCATCCAAGGCCAAAGCTTGTCGCAGCACATCTGCCGATAAGCGCCCCAGACCGTTATAATCTGCAGCAGATTTTTCACCTTCACTTGCCTGAGAAATAAAGGAGTAATAACGAATTGCTCCAGAAGTGCTGTTTTCAAGTTGACGAAATTGCCGAGTAAACGCTCGCTGCCTGGTTGAGCGTGTTGCATGAAAGATGGTAAGTGGTCTAATAAAACGGCTTCTTAAGTCTTCGTTAGCAACATGCTGAGCGATTGATATCATTGGGGTAATTCCTACCCCTCCAGCTAATAACACTGCCGGGCGCTTCTCCAAAGGATCAATATAGAAGTCACCGCTTGGTGCTTTAATATCTACAATATCGCCTACTTTAAGTTGTTCATGTAAGTAGTTTGACATCTGACCTTTCGGTTCTTTTTTGACCGAAATACGATAATAGTCTTCATGCGGTGCTGAAGAAACGGTATAAGTGCGAATTATTTTTTCAGCGGGTTCTAAGGTCGCAGATAACTCAGTTGAACTCACCTTAATAGTTAGATATTGCCCAGCTTCAAACGGTAGCAGGGCTTTTCCCTGCGCATGTTTAAAATAGAACGACTTTATCAGTGAACTTTCTTGTTCTATGTTGACTACCTTGAGTGGCTGCCAGCTATCACGTAACTTTTCCGATTCAATGACTGCAGCAGCAGCTTCCCAAGTACCGGTTATCAACGAATTGGGAGAATAATTGTCAATCGACGCTCTAAATGGCAGTGCGCCCTTCAACCACTTGCCTTTCTCAATAGTAAATCTCCAAGCACGTTGAGCTCCTTTAAAGGCAATAACATCAGGGTTGTCCTCCCATAAAATCTCAACACGGCCTGTCAACATAAGTAAGTCGCCTGTCTCAAAATCAGGGAAAACAATACCTGCCTGCGGATTTAACAGAAAGTTTCCCAGAGTATTAAAGTAATAATTTCCTGAAAAGTCAGGAACCGTCAGTGTGTTGCCATTAAGGCGGACAAAACCAGGCATGCCTGCCTTGTGAGACACATCAACACCTTCAATCTCAGGCTGATCGTTCGCTTTGACGAAACTTGAAACAAAAAGTGTGTCAGCAGTTTGTATTAACAGACGTGCTTGCTGATCCAACTCAGTGAAGTTTTTAACCGATTCAGGTTCAGCTAAATCTGGATCGCGAACATAACTTAGCTCTCTGGCTTGAATGTATTGCGGGCAATTACCAAAAGATTGATCAACACTTAAACCCACTCGATCACCAATCTGATTGACCCTGACATTAACTCTATTTCTACGTCGGGTAGCAAGCTCAATTCCCAAAAGACCTAATGGATTACCCAATATTGACAGAGCTTCCGCTACAGGGTCAGCAGCAGGAACTTTTGCCATCAATTGAAGAGTAGTCGGCGATGGAGATTGAATAAAACCGGGCTTGCCCGTCAATATAGAAGCCCAGGGGAAACCTTCCTTATCAACGCTGCCAACAACTAAAAAAGGCAACTGCTGGTAAAACTCACGGTGTTGGTCTGGCATAAAAGAACGAATTGCTTTTTTACCAAACTTTTCTATCGCATCACGCTTACCTGTTCGGCCTTGGATAGCCTGTTCACCAGAATGAAAAGGTGAATTATTGTCAGTTTTACTGATATTCATAACGTTTCGTTTTGTAGCAATATGATGCTGATAGCTTGTTTCTAGTGTCGTTTTTATAAATCACCTCCCCAATCAAAAAGGAAATTATCAAATTGATGAAGGAAAGCTTGATGGTGGGATGTTCTATGGTGAAAATTTCGATGATGACCTATCAACCTGCTAAACCAACTTTTGTTCTTTTCATGGGCACAAACCCATCTAATGCCTCAATATTGGCCAAAAGTCGGCGTAGATTTGGATATTTTTCAAGGGAGATACCACCTTCAGGCGCATGTGCGGCATAACTATAAATAGCAATATCAGCAATGCTGGGTTTATCAGACACCAAAAACTCTCGACCAGCCAAATGCTCTTCCAGTTTGACAAACACCTTAGCTGCTGTTGCTTTGGCAAAATCAGCGTCTAAAGCTGCACCAAATACGTTGATTCGCCTAGCTGCTGCTGGACCAAACGCGATCTCACCTGCGGCAAGACTTAGAAATTTCTGTATTTCCGCTTCAAGAATAAAATCCTCAGGAAGGTAGGAAGGTGCATATTTACGCGCTAGATAAACCAGTATGGCATTCGAGTCAGACACCACATTTTCACCATCTTCAATCACTGGAATTTGTCCTGCTGGGTTTAACGCCAGAAAGCGGCTTGTCTTATGTTCACCAGCAGGCAAATCAACGTTAATGATTTCATGCTCAATGCCTGCCAGCTTAGCAAATAATTCTATACGATGGGCATGACCTGATAGTGGGAAGCTATAAATTCGAATAGGTGCATTCATGCTTAAATTACCTCAAGTAAATAGTTTGAAATATGTGTTCTACTCGAAGCAGTTTAATTAGGTTTCAATTAAATGATAATACTCAGTTTTATGGAAAAATTATGTACAATACATTCACAATAAGCTAACACAATATAATTTATGGATACGATTGAGGGCATGAAAACGTTTATTGCTGTAGCTCACCAACATTCTTTCACTGGTGCTGCGAAAGCGCTTGGTATCAGCACAAAACTCGCAAGCAAATATGTTGCGCAACTTGAGAACAAATTAGGAGTTCAGCTTTTACACAGAACAACCCGTAGTGTCAGCCTGACTGAAACCGGTATGGCCTACTATAAGAGATGTATTCCCATTATCGACCAATTAGACGAGCTTGAAGGTATCATCCAAGAACGTCAATCAAAACTGGCTGGCCCGATACGGATCACAGCTTCGACTGGCTTTGGCAGCAATGAACTTGTTGAAGCTCTAAAGCCATTTCAACGCGACAACTCGGGAGTGACTATTGATTTGCACTTATCAGACCATCTGGTTTCCATCGTCGAAGATGGCTTTGATCTGGCCATCCGCTTTGGAAAGTTGAATGATTCAAGCTTAGTAGCAAGAAAACTCAAAGATATGCGTATTGTAGTGTTTGCATCACCCAAATATCTGGAGCGAATGGGTGAACCCACTCAGCCAGAAGCACTGGTCAATCACGATTGCTTGGTTTCAAAAGTATCAGTAGACCGCTTGCACTGGAAATTCATGATCGATGGGAAAATGGTGTCTATTGATGTCAACGGTTCTTTCAAAGCTAATTCCCCCAGAGCTATTGCACATATGGCTGCAGCAGGCATCGGTATTGGCAGAGGTCCAATGTACGCCATTGAACCTTTTCTAAAGGAAGGCTCTCTTAAAATTCTGTTTGAAGAAAATGAAGTGACAGGTTTTTCATTATACGCGGTATACCCTCCAAGCAGACATTTGACTGCGCGCATTCGGGCATTGATAGATCATTTGGCTAATTACTTTTCTGCTCACTAGCCGGTCAAAGGCAAATGTCCCACTTTAACGAAGGCCACTGTTTCCTGTTCAGTTCGTGGGTTTTCCATACTTTTTTGCGGGCTTCTGATCCAGGTTCCTGCAGAATAACGACCTCTATCATCAATCAACTCACCGGATAAAATAAAAATTTCTTCGCCGCCAAGATGACGCTGAGGTTGAAAACTCTGATGGGCAGGCCATTTGATCAAAGCCGTTTGTTCACTTTGAAAGTCATGCAGTGGCATAACATTCATATCGCCATGACCTGAAATCCATTCTTTTGTTTTAGTATTGATGCAAACTGATTCATTGTCACCGGCTTGAAACTGGTGCTGCTTCATCAGTAAAACACAGCCTAATTGGCTGAAGGGCATATGCCCGGAACTCGGTGGGACACGATAATACGTGCCAGCCGGGTAATCACCTGTTTCATCTGAGAATGTGCCAGCAAGCACCAGAATTTCTTCGCCAACAGAACGTTCTTGTCGAGTGAACATTGCACCAGCTCGATATCGGACCATACTGGTATAGTGGCCAGACACAGAATCTTCGTAGGCCATCGCTTTATGCGAAGCGCCAGGAGTTGAAGCAGGGCACCAATCAACTTGATTAGTATCCACCACCACTCGCTGGGTGAAATCCATATTCAACTTTGTTTTCAATAGTGTTACTCAGTATGTAGTTTAGATAGAGCTAAATCCACGCCCATAAGATATTCTATAAACAAGTTTAGACGATAACTTGAATATTGGCTCACGGGCTTACAAAAGTTTTAAAACGAGCTAAGAAAGTGGCAAGCATTATAGTGAAGAAAAAATGTTTTAACAGCAGTAAATTATAAACTCATATAGAACAACACTTTTTTACCCAACATTGACAGGTTTTATGGAAAAGCTTCATAATGCTTTTGAGTTCATGGTGAAAGATGTCACTTTAAAGGAGTTATTATGGATAAAAGTAAATTTATATGGGAAGCATTACAGAAGTTAACCTTTTCTGAGGCTGGGGCTGACTTAACATTTGCCCAAAGGTTAGCGCGAGAAAATGGCTGGACCCAAGAGTATGCCGAACGATCGATTCAGGAATATAAAAGATTTATTTATCTGATAGCCATTGGCGACCAGCCAATGACACCCTCCGATCAAGTCGACCAGGTCTGGCATTTACACTTAACTTATACTCGCTCTTATTGGCATGAAATGTGCAGAGATATTTTGGGTTTTGAATTGCATCATGGACCAACCAAAGGCGGGAAACAGCAGGCCAGTTTATTTTTTGAACAATATACAATGACACTGGGTTCCTACCAGAAAGTATTCGGTGAGCAAGCTCCGGCTGATATCTGGCCGAGTGCAAAACAACGCTTCAAGAATGCCGATCAATTCCTGCGCGTTAATAAAGCAAAAAAATGGGTTCTACCAAAACCAAAGTTATCAGCAGTTGCACTGTTTGCTGCCATGCCATTGACATTAGCTGCCTGCAGCACAACCGATTTCTTTCTTTGGGATATAATCAGCAAAATGGAACCTGCGGAACAACTGTTTCTGGCTATCGGCGTTCTGGTTATTATTCTGGGCTCGATCTATACAAAGATATATGGTGTAAATGGCAAAGGCGGTGGTTGCGGTGGTGGTGGTGATATTGGCTGCAGCGATACTAGTGGATGTAGCGGTTGCGGTGGTTGCGGTGGATGAAATTATTCTATAGCCTGAAGTAATCCACTGGCATAGAACACTAGAAAAACCATCAACAAGTGAATGGCATTTAGACAAACGCAAACAGGATACATATTTTTACTAACGACCCAGTATCAAGAAAGGGCTGTTCTAAACTACTTGGATTTTTCCAATGGATAACCTGCTTTCTTCCAATCAGAAAAGCCAGCATCAGTGACTACATGGACATTCGTATATCCCAGCTTATGCAGGTTTTGTGCAGCAACACTGGCGCGAACACCTACAGCACAATAAGTCACAATAGGCTGATCTTTATTTTTGACTAATGTTGGCGCCTTTTCATCCACATCATTTTTGCTGATGGCTATGGAGTTTTCTATCATGCCAAACTTTCTTTCCAACCAGGAACGAGTATCAATAAAAACAGCCCCTTGATCATGCAATTGCTTTGCTTTCACAACGCTGATTTTTTTGATTTCAACAGCCATTTTCTCTGCAGAAAAGGCACTGTTGTTGAAAAAAAACACGCAACATAGCAACCATAAAATACCGCTTTTAGTCATTTTCTGATGAAATAATCTCATTGTTACGCACATGCTTTTATTTGACAAAATTGAGGATCTGGGTGCAGGTCCAATTCAAATGTAGCACCATAATCCATGGCCAGGCGGAAACTATTACCTAATGGTATGCCTAATACCCAAGCTGCAATCAGGCGAATAACACCAGCATGGGTAATAACCGCAGTTGTCACACCACCTGTTTCAGCTTTTTTAAAACCGCCTGCCAGCTCAGTTATAAATTCCTGGACTCTCTGGTTCATCATCAGCATGCTTTCACCATTCGGTGTTTGTGCATGCACAAAGTCATTCATCCAATGATCTAATTCATCGCGATTTATATGGTCCCAGTGTTGCAGTTCCCAATCACCAAAATTCATTTCCATTAAACGTCGGTCATCGATTATTTGTTGATAACTGAGTTGTTCTGCCAGTTGTCGACAACGCTTCAGCGGGCTGGTATAGACTGTATGATAATTGGGTTCGTTCAAGCGTTGTTTGATATTCGCCGTTTCCTCTAAAAAGCGATTGCTCAAGGCAAGATCACTTTGTCCATAGCATATGCCACTGGCAATATCCGGACTGGTATGCCGAATTAAATGTATTTTCTTTGCTTTATGCATAACCACCGTGCTCAACTATACTAAAGCCAATACTGCTAAGTAGATAAAAACTTCTGTTAGTTGCTGAACTGCGCCCAAACAATCCCCTGTATATCCACCAATACGGTGCTTGAAGTAATAACATAAAACAACCTTCAACAAATAGGCAACAGCAACAGATAATAACAAACGAAGGTCTGGCAACCACAACAACCAGGCAAACAGCATAAAGCTGGCGCTGAAAACCATTTCTTCAGACGTAAGCCTTTGCGCAATGACAGGTCGAGCTTTGCTTTTGTCAACATCCTGCACATAGTCATGGGTCTGGATAACCGATGACGCAATAAACCGGCTGCTGACATGGGCATTCAAGTAGGTAACCAGCATGAGCGGTAGAGATAATTGCGCCAATTCATACAAAGCGAAAAACTTGATCAACAGCAACAAAAATATCCCTACCAGAGCATAAGCCCCAACCCGGCTGTCTTTCATGATGGCCAGAACTTGTTCTTTGGTCCAGCCGCCACCAAAAGCATCACACATATCGGCAAAACCATCTTCGTGAAATGCTCCCGTTGCCAGAACTGTCACCACCATTGAAAGCAAAACCACCAAAGACATTGGTAACAACATCTCTAGCAATAAGACACTGGCAATAGCCAGCCCTCCGATTAACCAGCCGATGAGAGGAAAATACTTGCGTGATTTATTGATGATGTCATCGCTGCTATTGGTTTTTCCAGGCCAGGGCAGGCGGCTGTAAAACATGATTGCAGCAATGATGTAATCTTTCTCTTGTGCCCAATTCATAAGCTTGTGCTCTGTGACAATGAGGGGTTTTTCTGCCAGAATCTACTGGCTCGTTTGACAAGCTTACTCATTCACTTTCCTGCAGAAACTGTTTCACTAGTTGATAAAATTTCGGGTTATTTTCAATAGTATTATGCCCCGTATTTTCAATCATCTGGTAGTTGATTATCTCTGGCTTGAAACCACTCACAAGTCGTAACGTATGTTTATTCGGAATGACCTTATCGTTTTCTGCCGCCAGTACCAGAGAGGGAGCTGTAATTTTATCTACCAGACTTTGTGAATCAAATTTATCATGTAACAAGCTTGAAACAGGTAACCATTTGAACTTTTCCTTGGCCAGCTTTTCGATGCTGTCATAAGGAGTTATAAGCACCAGCTTTTTTACCGTTCGCTGGGAAGCAATATGAACAGCAACTCCAGAACCCAGACTGCGACCAACAATACTGATATGCACATAATCCTGTTGCAAGTGGTCATATATAGCCAAGGCATCAGACAACAATGCTGATTCGCTCGGCTCTCCTTCGCTGCCACCATAACCCCGGTAATTCACCAGATTAATTGTTTGCCCAGGAAATAGTCGTCTATAAACATCAATATTTTTTGCCACATCCTCACCATTTCCGCCGAAATATAACAAGGCATTTTTCTGGCCTGGATTGATTTGCCAAACTTTCAAGCGCTGGCCATTAATGAGAAGTATATTCGCTTTAATATCTTCTCGCATGGTCTCTGCTGTTGGGAAATATAAAAAAGATCGTTGCTTAAAATACATAAGCGAACAAATCACCAGGTAGATCAAGCCAAGGGCTGTAATAATTTTTATACTATTGATCATTGGTTTTCCATTTTTTAGCGAGATTGAGTCTGTTAAGATATTTGTTTACCAATTGACATAACCAGACTATGCAGATTGATTTTTCCACGCTGTCACCTAATCAAATTTATCACACAATGATTCAAACCATTATCCCTCGGCCTATTGCCTGGATACTGAGTGAAAATGATAATAGCACGTTTAATTTAGCACCTTTTTCCTATTTCAATGCCGTCAGCAGCAGCCCTCCTTTATTATTGATTTCAATTGGACGAAAATCCAAAGACAACCCTAAAGACACTGTTGCCAATATTCGCAGCACAGGAAAGTTTGTTGTTCATATTGCTCATCAAGACCTTGCCGAACCATTAAACAGCAGCGCAGCAACTCTTGCTTATGGAGAATCGGAATTGACAACAACGCAGCTTGAAACAGCAGCATTTGACACTTTTTCACTTCCAAGGATCAAAGACGCACCCATCGCTTTTGCTTGTGAACTCTATGAATTGCAGGAAATAGGTAACACACCAATGTCCCTGGTTTTTGGCGAAATAAAATACGCCTATATCAGTGACACTATTGCCACTCAAGATGGTAAACATTTGAAAGTCCTGGCAGATCAGTTGAACCCGCTGTCTCGTCTTGGTGGCAATGATTACTGTGGCCTTGGGAAGACATTTACCCTGCCTCGCCCAAAATAAAACCCAGGGCCTGTTGACACTAAATCAGCGAATAATAAGCACTTACTGGTTCTTGCTGCAGATGTTTGACGAACTCATCCCAAACACCTGACTCTACCAGGTTCTTTATATGGGCTTCATGCTGAGCTTGTGATTCCCAACTTTCCACCAGAGTGTATTGTTGCTCGTTGCTTTGGCTCTGGAAAACTTGCACTCCCAGACAACCTGAAACATTTGGCAGGTCTTGTTTTACTTGCTTCAGTACACCTGCAAATTCCTGCAGTTGGTTGCTCTTCACATTAAAATGAATAATCAGATTCGTTTTCATCGCCTTATCTCCAAGTGGTTAATGTTTTATCGATCAACGCACTCTATAAGGACCACTGCTATTGAACTATGCAAAAAGAATCAAGCATTGTCATTTTCAATCACTTTATTCATTTTTTAAAATTGTCGTCTTTTTTCTGGATTCATTCGGGCTTTGTCCATATCGAGCTTTATAAGCCTTGATGAAATGCGAAACATTTTCATAGCCGACCTCAAATGCCACTTCGGTAACTTTCAGGTCTGTCTTGAGCAATAAATGTCGGCCTTGTTTAAGTCGTTGCTCAATCAGCCATCGATTAGGGGTCATATCATAGAGGCGTTTGAATTCTCGGAGAAAGCTGGAAACACTCCGGCCGGTTAGATAAGCATAATCTGATACTTTGAGGTTTTTTTGAAAGTTTTTCTGCATAAAGACACGAATACTACGCCTTTTTAATGGGGTAGGGTAGGAGCACAAACGTGATACAAGAGCGACGCCTTCTTGTTGTTCTGAAATCAGTTGTAATAGTTCCAATAGTTTGATTTTTAATAGTTTTTCACTGTTTTTCTGATTTAAATAAACATGTTTCAATGACGTCATATAGCGTTGCGTCTGGCGCGCAACGGACACTACATCAATCAAATCAGACTGCAATCCCTGTTGCGCACCACACAACTTCAGAAACACATCTTTTAAATGACTTATAAGTGCATGGTCAACAAAAAACAGCAAAGCTTCGAAGGTGCTATTTTCTGCAACAAAATCAGAAACCAGATAAACATCTTTAGGCAACAGGGTTAACTGCCCAGACTTAAGCATCAGCTTTTCCCCATCACAGGTATAAATTATTTGCTCGCCTTTGATGATATAAATCAGTACTGGGACCGATAAATACATTTCCTTATGGGTAAGATCTTCGGTCAGTATTTTATGAAAAACCGCACTTCTGTTTTTATCTCGAAACAGGGTCTCTATATTCGGCAGAGAATACAAACGTTCGGGGAGAACTTCTACAATCATAAGCTCTTGAAAATAGCTCCTTGAAATATGATCAGATCTATTCGATTACTTACCGATACAAAAACTGGAAAAAATCTCACCCAATAAATCATCTGACGTAAATTCACCTGTAATTGAATTCAAAGCCTGTTGTGCTTGCAATAATTCTTCTGCAAGTAATTCCCCGGCCTGTGTTTGCAGTAAATGGTTTTTGCCAATTTGAATGGCTTGTTCGGCTTGGTCTATTGCCATCAAATGACGAGCTCTAGCTGAAAAAACATTGCTGTCGTCAGATTGATAACCAGCTAATCGTTTAATTTCTTCACGTAATTCACTCAAGCCAGACCCTTGAGTTGCAGAAATATACAAAATAGACTTAGACTGCGGCATTTGTTCAAGCAAATCCTGTTTATTCAAGACTACGGTTAATTTTTCCTTACCCAGTTGGTCCAGTTCTTCCTGTTGAAGAATCTCATCAATCTGCTCTTGCTGTGTGGCATCAACCAACAGTAATACATGATCGCTTTGCTTGATGGTTCGCCTGGCTCTTTCGATTCCAATTCTTTCTACCTTGTCATCGCTTTGCCTTAAACCTGCTGTATCTGTGATATGCACTGGCAGGCCGTCAATAGTAACCGTAACGGTTATGCTGTCACGAGTAGTGCCAGCCACATCGGTCACAATTGCTGCTTCCTGGCCGGATAAGGCATTCAGTAAACTGGATTTTCCTGCATTGGGTTTGCCCGCCAGAGCAAGACGAAAGCCATGTTGTAACAGCTGGCCTTGACCAGCTTGTTGTTTGACTGTTGTTACTTGTTTCTGCAAATGTTCAATTTTCCCCAGAACCACACCATCCGATAAAAAATCAATTTCTTCTTCTGGAAAATCAATGGCAGATTCAACGTACATACGAATTTCAATCAACTGGGTTAATAATTGTTGAATGGCAGCAGAAAACTCACCTTGTAGCGAACGTACGGCAGATTGCGCTGCAGCTGTAGATGAACTGTCTATCAAATCTGCAATGGCTTCTGCCTGTGCCAGATCTATTTTATCATTCAGAAATGCACGTTCAGAAAACTCTCCAGGCCTGGCTGCTCGCGCACCCAACTCTAAAACCCGTTGTAATAAAAGTTGCAGAATTACTGGCCCACCATGGCCCTGTAGTTCAACTACATGTTCACCTGTGAACGAATTTGGAGCAGAAAAATATAATACCAGACCTGAATCTATTGTCTGTTTTTCAGCATTTAGAAAGTCAACGTATGTCGCCAATCGGGGCTGTAATTTAATTCCTGTTATTGATGAGGCAATATCAAGAGCTTTATCTCCTGACAAACGGATAATACCAATCCCACCCTTGCCGGGTGGGGTCGCTATTGCCGCTATGGTATCGCGTGCGCTAATAAGATTCCTCGTTATTTATCAGCACCAATAGTGCTGTTGATACGCCATTGCTGCAAAATGGATAAACAGTTATTGACAACCCAATACAATACCAGGCCTTGTGGGAAAGTCAGGAACAAAAATGTCAGCACAAGAGGCATGATCATCATTATATTCTTTTGCATTTGCTCCATAGGAGCAGGATTCAACTTCTGTTGCAAAAACATGGAGAGCCCCATCAAAATAGGCAAGACATAATATGGGTCTGGCGCTGATAAGTCCTGCCACCACAATGCAAATGGTGCCAATCTTAACTCTACGCTCTCCAGCAACACATAATACAAAGCGATAAATACAGGAATCTGCACTAAAATTGGCAAACAACCTCCTGCAGGATTTACTTTCTCTTCTTTATACAACTTCATCATTTCCTGCTGAAATTGTGCGCGATCATCACCATAACGTTCTTTGAGCGTTGTCATTCTTGGTTGCAACTTTTTCATTCTAGCCATTGAACGATAGCTGGCTGCTGAAAGAGGGTAGAAAGCAAGCTTGATCAAGATAGTTAAAATAATGATAGACCAGCCCCAGTTCTTCACAACATCATGAATTTTATCCAAAACCCAGAACAAAGGGTCCGCAATGACTGTCAACCAACCATAATCTACGGTCAGTGCCAGACCATCAACACCTCGGTTATTCTGAATTTCTTTTAAACGGCTTTGCTCTTTTGGTCCAAGAAACACTGATGTAGTCAATTTTCCTGTTTCGTTAGGAGATAACAAGACCGGATTCAATGTTTTATAACCGATAGTATATTCTGGGTTTGCGGTGGGTTTATGGCTACTGTAAAAGTTATAAGACTGTTTATTTTCAGGTAACCATGCACCAACAAAGTAATGCTGCAACATGCCAACCCAACCTTGAGTCGTTTTTACATCCAGATTATCATCTTCAATATCAGAGAACGAAACTTTCTCATATTTATTTTCGGGAGTATAAATAATACCGCCCCTGAAGCTCGGTAGTTGTATGAAAGACCCTTTCTTTTCATTTAAAGGCTCACTACGCTTAAACTGCGCATACAAAAAACCATCCCACTTACTGTTTTGCAGATTGGTATGCTCAAAGGAAATATCAACGATATAGCTGTCACGTTTAAAAGTGAGCGTTTTAGTATAGGATTGCCCGGAAGGGGATACCCAATTTAATGGGACGGAAATTTGCTGCTGATTATTCGATAATACATAACTATCTGCTGCAGCCGTATACTTTGAATAATGGTTTGGATATTCACCGGCTTGACCAATCAGACCTGTTTGCGTAACAAAGATTTCCTCAGGACTACTCTTCAAAAGTTGAAAGCCCAAATCTGGGTTATCCAAAGTTTCCAGCTCTTTTTTCAAACGCAGGCTTTCAATGCCGCCGCCTTCAGTATTTATCACAGCCACGAGCAAGTCTGTCTCAACGGTGATACGCTCTGCACCACTATCAATAGCTGGCGCAGTCTGTGGAACAGATATATCCACGGCAGAAGAAGAGACAGAAGGTACAGACTGATCAGTTGCACTCCCAAGACTGCCGTCAGGAGCTGCTGGAACACCTGAGTCAGTTAAAGCTTGTTCTATTGCTGGAGCATTTTTCTGTGCAGTAAATCTCTGCCACTCACTGAACAAAAAGAAACTTGTAAAAGCGATAGCCGCAAGAATAAAGACACGTTGATTATCCATTATTTACCTTCAAAATTTACCAATGGCTTGGTTTTGGATTTAGCTTGTTTTGTCTGACTGTCACAGCATTGAGCTTTGGCAGATACTTCTGGAACAGGATTATAACCAGAACCACCCCAAGGGTGGCATTTTAATAGTCGAATTAAGGTTAAATATCCACCTTTAAATAGACCATGTCGTTGAAATGCTGTTTGTGCGTACTCTGAACAGGTTGGTTGATAACGACATGAGGAGACTAACCATGGACTTATCAACAAACGATAAGCATAAATGGCTATAAGGATTGGCAACTGGATGACTTTTTTAAAGCTTTTTTCCATAAATCTGCCAATGATGTTTGAATTTCAGTGTTGGTTTTAGTAGCTACTGATGTTTTCGCAGTGACAATCAAATCGAAACCATTCAAGTCCTGCTTATTATGTCGAAACCATTCGCGTATCTGACGTTTAATCAGGTTTCTGACAACGGCTCTTTTCGAAACCTTTCGAGATACGACTAAGCCCAAACGGGCAAATGAATGCTTATTGGGGCAGAGGTTAACCGCAAATTCGCGATTACCACTCCATGTTTTGTGAGAATAAACTTGCTTGAACTCAGCAGGCTTGAGCAAATGGTGATGCTTTGCAAAGCCATTTTCAGACTCTTTACCGATGGCAGTCATTCTCTCCCACAAATTATTCTTAATCGGCTTTCACACAATGCCTGTGGCATTATGTTTTTACAGTTCAGTATTATTACTGTCCAATAGCAACAGGGATTATCAAGTATTGCTATTGGCTGGTTGGCTAAAAACGCTGTCTTAAAGTGGTTTTAGCTAAAATGAATTAACCTGATACTGTTAATTGTGCTCTGCCTTTAGCACGACGGGCATTAATAATTGCACGACCGCTTTTGGTACGCATTCTGGCGCGAAAGCCGTGAGTTCTATTACGCTTTAAGGTGCTTGGTTGAAAAGTACGTTTCATAATTCGTTACCTAATTGTTTAATCACTTTGGATTAATCAGTCTAATTTCTATAAGCTTGATCGTTCATTTAAAAATGTAAACACATGATTTTTAAATGATTATTTATAGTTCCACCTTTTAAAACGATTTGTTTTATCCCGGTAAAACCTATTTTAAACTACGAAAACAAGCGTAGTCCAGAATCAAGGGCGTGAAAAGGTACGTTTTTTGCCGCCAATAGTCAATGATTAAATGATATAAATTGACATTTAAAAGGGCTGTAGCATAATAGCTTGCAGCAAAAACAAACCGACAAATCAAAGCCACTATTAGACTCAATATCGAGACTCGCGTTAAGACTCGCTATACCAGCTATGTTGATTGATAAAAATTGACAATATAGTTTGGCGCTCAATGGTTTAATGCAAACACACTTTTGTAGGTTTCATTGCACGATGGTAATCGTTAATTTATACATTGAATGGTGGGTATATTGGTTATGGTCCATAAAGGCTATAACCGAAGTTTTATTGCGTATAAACACTTTTTACCTTGAAAGCACTTGATTAGATCCTCTAAGAGGTTGGTTTGAAAAATACTGAGTTATGGAATAATTGTCTGGAACGACTGGAAAGCACTTTATCGGAAAACGATTTTAACACCTGGGTGCGTCCTTTGCAGTCTGAGCTTTCTGGAACTATCCTCAATATCTTTGCCCCTAACCGCTTTGTCTGTGATTGGCTAAATGATAATTTAGGGCAGCAACTACTTGATACTGTTCAACATTTCATGGGAATGGAATATGAGGTGAATGTTATTATTGGCTCCAGTGAAGCTGAAGCAGAAAAACCGGTTGTTGATAACACTGTCGCTTCAGATGGTTTGTCAGTCGAAGAAATCAAGGAACACAATGTTAACACCTTGAACCCAGCATTTACTTTTGATACCCATATCGAAGGCAAATCAAATCAAATTGCTCGAGCTGCTACTCAGCAGGTTGGTGAGAATCCAGGTGAGGCTTATAACCCCCTGTTTATTTATGGCGGTGTTGGCCTTGGGAAAACTCACTTGATGCATGCTGCTGGTAATTTGCTGTGTGCCCAGAAGAAAAATGCCAAAGTCGCTTATATTCACTCAGAAAGATTTGTTTCAGACATGGTTAAAGCGATTCAGTCTAATAAAATGACTGTTTTCAAAAGCTTCTATAGATCACTTGATGCCTTATTGATCGATGATATCCAGTTTTTTGCCGGTAAAGACCAATCGCAAGAAGAGTTTTTCCATACATTTAATAATCTGTTGGAATCTGGCAGTCAAATTATTATAACCAGCGATAAATTTCCTAAAGAAATCAATAACTTACAAGAAAGATTAATTTCCAGATTCGAAAGTGGTTTATTGGTCAGAATTGATCCTCCAGGTCTTGAAACGCGTGTCGCTATACTGCAGAAGAAAGCCCAGAAAAAGAATATTTCACTGCCTGACGATGTTGCTTTTATGGTTGCTAAGAAGATTCGCTCTAATGTTCGTGAGCTGGAAGGGGCTTTACACCGTTTGATCGCCAGTTCGCATTTTACCAAACGAGATATTGATCTGGACTTAGCAAGAGAGACATTGCAAGACCTGACTCAATTTCAAGAACGGCAAATTTCGATTGAAAACATTCAAAAGACTGTAGCTGATTATTATAATATGAGGGTTGTTGAGCTCAAATCAAAGAAACGTAGTCGACAAATTGCCAGACCTCGGCAAATAGCCATGGCCTTGGCAAAAGAATTAACCAACCTGAGTTTGCCAGATATCGGTGATTCTTTTGGTGGAAGAGACCACACAACAGTATTATATGCGTGCCGTAAGGTTGACGAATTAATCAAATCTGATAGTCGCATTAAAGAAGATTATGAAAAGCTTCAAAAGATAATGCTGGTATGATTGAATTAAATTGTCCGTTTATTGTTAATTAACTGTGGATAAGTTGGTATAAAAAGTTATCCACATTTTATTCAAAAGTTATTGTTAGTTTCACACAGGATTTCTTAAAGAAAAAGAAATTGTAAGTTTATGAATTTATTAGGTTTTATCAGTTATTAACGTTATCAACAAGCCTAATAAAAACAACTAAAAAACATATATATGAAAATACAAATCGAAAAATCAACCTTATTACCCTCATTATCACAAGTCATAAGCGTCGTTGAAAAACGACAAACTTTGCCAATACTGGGTAATGTATATATCAAAACAGAAAATGGAAATCTGACTTTAGTTGGTTCAGACTTAGAAACAGAAATAACAACAGGTCTTGAAAATGTAAAATGTGATGATGGAGAAATTACTGTATCAGCACGAAAGTTTTTCGATATATGTAAAGCTCTACCAGATAGTTCAGAAATAGAGCTGCATGCTGAAGACAACAAAATGAAAGTTCAGTCAGGCAAAAGTAAATTTAGTTTACAAACCTTGGCAGCAAACGAATATCCTCGTTTAGAATCAACAACTTGGGATATGGAACTTACTTTGACTCATAAAGAATTATCTTCTTTATTCAGCTCAACAGCCTTTGCTATGGCACAGCAAGATGTACGTTATTTTCTAAATGGCCTTCTATTAGAAATAGGGGAAGATGCTATCAAAACAGTCGCTACTGATGGCCATCGTTTAGCTAAAAATGAAATGAACCACAGCGCTGCATTAGGAGAAATTAGACAATCAATTATTCCAAGAAAAGCTGTACAGGAAATAATTAAATTTGTTTCTGCTGATAGTGATGACAATATCCACCTTAAACTTAATAATAGCCATATCTCAATTACGTCACATAACTATCGATTTATTTCAAAGCTGATTGATGGAAGATATCCTGAATATCAAAAGGTTATACCGAACAATCTCGATAAAAGTATTATTGTAGATAAGTCACATCTTGCAGAAATATTAACCAGAACTGCAATTTTGAGTAATGAAAAATTCAGAGGTATTTCTGTTGCTTTCAAACCAGGTGTTTTAGTCGTTACTTCAAGAAACCCAGATCATGAAGAGGCGACTGATGAAATGGCTATAGATTATCAAGGTGAGGAAATTGAAATTGGTTTTAATGTTAATTATCTTCAAGATGCAATTAGAGAATGTGGTTCAGAAAAAGTACACTTCTTTTTTAAAGACCCTTCTACCAGTGGCATCATTAAAGAAGAGAACAATGCAGAGAAACTATATCTGATTATGCCAATGAGAATTTAGTTCAATTTCAGGGAGATGTTTCACGTGAAACATCTCCCTTTGCATACCAATCTCATTGTGTAATTAACGAATCATAAAAGGACAGCTGATTATTAGTATATGAAATAAAGTAAATATTTCCTTAATATAAAAACTCCATACAACAATTTTCAGATCCAGACCTATCAAAGTATAAAAGGATAAAACTAGTGGCTGTTAGTACTAAATCTTTGATCTATTAATATGAGAAATATTCAGACGATACTGTACTAGGGCCTGTTGACACTAAGAATATTTAGTTTCTCTAAACAACTTACTGATAGCTATATATCATCATTCTTTTGGTCATACCGCATAAAAGTTAGCGTCATTTTCTTACTATTTTTGTTTTCCATTTATTGATAAAAGTTATCAAACATTTTAATAAATACATCAATAGAAAAAATAGCAAATACTTATCCTTACTAGATATCATTTTCGCAAGAGTTTACTGCCAACAGGCTCAAGCAATGATAAAACTATAGTTTCTGAGAATTTCTATTTCACTATTATAATTCAAAAGATTTCATTGAACTTATGTATGCTTTAAGCAAGGGGTGTTTGAAAAATTTCTGTAAAAACCAGTCAAGCTAATAAGCATCTACTATCAGGCAATCTGTTTATATTTATTGATTATTCAAATCTAAGGATTAGCTACATCGATAACTCTTTATTCTGGGAGATTGAAGAAGTGCTTCTTTTAAAGATTTTCAAGGATATCAGTCTAAATTTGAAGTATTAAAGAAAGACATTTTTGGTTCATTTTATAAATAGAATTCGTTTATCAGTAACTTTTCTATTACGATGTTTCACGTGAAACATCTCTGTTGTCAGTTCTTTTAACTGCAATAAATAGATTAAATAAAAACCGCGCTTAATACCCCAAATTTTGCTAGAATAACGCCTTAATATTTCCACCATTAAACAATTAAGATATGAGTTACGATTCCAGTAGTATTAAGGTTTTAAAAGGCTTAGACGCCGTTAGAAAACGTCCTGGTATGTATATAGGCGATACCGATGATGGTACAGGTTTGCATCATATGGTTTTCGAGGTCGTTGATAACTCAATTGATGAAGCTCTGGCTGGACATTGCTCTGCTGTCAGGGTGGTTATACATGAAAATAACTCTGTCAGTGTCTCGGATGATGGTCGTGGTATTCCTGTCGGTATTTTAGAAGAAGAGGGCAAGTCAGCTGCAGAAATTATTATGACTGTTTTGCATGCAGGCGGTAAATTCGATCAAAACTCATATAAAGTATCTGGCGGTTTACATGGTGTTGGTATTTCCGTAGTTAATGCTTTATCAGAAAAGTTGACTCTTGAGATTAACAGGGAAGGGAAGTCTTATTCTCAAGTGTACAATATGGGTGTACCAGAGAAAGATCTTGAAGAGGTTGGTACAACTGATAAAAGCGGGACCAAAGTAACTTTCCTGCCAAGCAAAGAAACATTTACAACAACAGAATACAGTTATGACATTCTCGCGAAACGTTTACGTGAGCTTTCATTTTTGAATTCTGGTGTTCGCATTGAGCTTGAAGATGAGCGTGATGGTAAAAAAGATATATTTGAATACGAAGGTGGTATTGCTGCCTTCGTTTCTCATCTGAATAAAAATAAAACAGCATTGCACGAACAGGTCATGCGTATTGATGGTGAAAAGGATGGAGTCACTGTTGAACTTGCTTTGCAATGGAATGATTCCTACCAGGAAAGTATTTTCTGTTATACCAACAATATACCACAGCGAGACGGTGGAACTCATTTGGCTGGATTACGCGGAGCTTTGACTAGAACGCTTAATGTTTATATTGATGAATCTGGGTTGGCTAAAAAAGAAAAAGTTAATGTTTCCGGGGATGATGCCCGTGAAGGGCTGACTGCCGTTTTATCCGTTAAAGTACCTGATCCAAAGTTTTCTTCACAAACCAAAGATAAACTGGTTTCCTCAGAAGTGCGCAGTGTCGTTGAGTCTATCGTTAATGAAAAGCTCAATGAATATCTGATGGAAAACCCACAGGATTCTCGAAAAATTGTTGAGAAAATTATCGATGCAGCACGTGCTCGTGAAGCAGCACGAAAAGCTCGTGAAATGACTCGCCGTAAAGGAGCTCTTGATTTGGGCGGCCTACCAGGGAAACTGGCGGATTGTCAGGAGAAAGATCCTGGTTTATGTGAAATTTACCTGGTGGAGGGTGATTCAGCCGGTGGTTCAGCTAAGCAGGCCCGCGATAGAAAGTTTCAGGCAATTTTGCCTTTGAAGGGTAAAATTCTAAATGTTGAGAAAGCCCGTTTTGATAAAATGTTGACCTCAGATGAGGTAACAACTCTGATAACGGCCCTGGGCACAGGCATTGGAAAAGAAGAGTTCAGTGTTGAAAAGCTACGTTATCATAGAATTATCATCATGACGGATGCCGACGTAGATGGATCTCATATTCGGACCTTGCTGTTAACGTTCTTTTATAGACAGATGCATGAATTGATTGAAAGAGGGTATGTTTACATTGCTCAACCGCCTTTGTATAAACTGGCGCAAGGCAAAAAAGAAACCTATATCAAAGATGATGCGGAAATGGAAAGTTTCTTATTAGCCCAAGCTGTAAAAGGTGCGACCATGGCTAGCGTAGATGGTAAAACCACTACTACTGGCGATGCATTAATGAACCTTTGCAAGCAATTCTTGACAACCCAAGTCACTATTAACCGTTTAGCTAACCATTACGATGAGAATATTCTTAACGCTTTGTTTAATGTTCTCAATGACAAAGACGAATTAGGTGATGGCTTAGTTAAGAAGTTGGAAAATTATCTCGACAATGATAGCTATGAGTTACCAAGCTATCAGCTTGAAATCATTAAGAACGGTAGTGCAGGTTTATCAATAAATAAGTTTCAGAACGGTGTTTCTTCGGAAACAAATATTCCTGCTGATTTTTGGGTTTCCCCGGAATTCAAGACCATTCGCTCTCTATCTAGTAAAATCAAAGCACTGATGGGTGATGAAGGTACCATCAATGTGATTAAAGGAGAAAAAGAAACTATCGCAGAAGGATTTTCTGAAGCCTTGGAAGTTTTAATGAAAGGAGCCAAAAAAGGCCTGAGTTTTCAACGGTATAAAGGTCTTGGTGAAATGAATCCAGAGCAACTCTGGGAGACAACAATGGATCCTAAGGTTAGACGTCTATTAAAGGTGGTTATTGAAGATAATGTTTCTTCAGATGATACATTCACTATCTTAATGGGTGATCAGGTAGAACCACGTCGCGAATTTATTGAAGACAATGCATTCAGCGTAAGTAACCTGGATGTCTAATATGTTTTTATAAGTTATTGATTTTAAATGGTTTAATGAATCATTCTAGGCACGCTTAGAGTGAATTTTGGTATTTTTGCCTTTTTCATGTCATCATTTTTATAACGCATTTGGTAATAGCCTTCCATTGTGCCTACTTCGGTGTCTAGAATAGCACCACTGCTGTACTGATAGCGCTGTTGGGGTTCAATGACAGGTTGTTCACCAACTACGCCTTCGCCGACTATCTCTTCCAGTTTGTTATTGGCATCTTTTATAATCCAATGGCGAGATATAAGCTGTATGGCTTCTTCTTCGTAATTAGTTATGGTGATCGTATAAGCGAAAACAAAGCGGTTTTCTTCTGGTTCTGACTGCTTCTCTAAGTATTTACTTTGTACTTCTATTAGGATTTTTGCTGACATAGTTAAACCTATACATTAAACCAATATTAAGCTCTAAGCTGCTAATTTTCTTGCGACTTTTTACTGATAAATCGATCGTTATCAATATCGTATAACGTCAATTTATTCCCCCACACACAACCAGTATCAATACCAATAATATTATTACTGTTATATCGACCTAAACTTGACCAATGTCCAAATATAAGGCGGATATCATAAGGTATTTTTCGATCCAATTGAAACCATGGTTTTAGCTTACCTTTATAGCTTTTGGGAGAACCCTTTTCATCAAAATTAAATTTACCATTTTTTGTACAATAGCGCATGCGTGTAAAGGCATTAATTGTAAAGCGATAACGAGCAAAGCGCTTGGCATCAGGCTTATACTTATCAGGCGTATTACCGTACATTTTTTTTAAAACGGTTATGAATTTTTTTGATTGTAAAGCTGTTGAAATTTCATCCGCATAACCTAAGCTTTTCTCTACATCCCACAAAGGATAGATTCCTGCATGAGATATAATACACTTTTTTTTAGGCTCAAAAATCATAAGAGGTTGACTTTTAAGCCAATAAATTAGCTCTTCGGCATCCGGAGCAACAATAATATCCTGCAAAGTATCTAAGTTCTTTTGCTCTTTGCAGCCAAAATAAACACTGATTAAATGCAAATCATGGTTGCCTAAAACGGTTTTTGCAGATGTTCCCAAGCTGCGTATAAAACGCAATGTTTCCAATGAATCTGGTCCACGATTGACTAAATCACCAACACAAAACAATGTATCTTGTGTGGGGTTAAAGTTCGCTTTATCGAGTAGTGCGATCAGGGTTGCGTAACATCCTTGAATGTCTCCGACAACATAGTCTGTCATCTAAAAATCTTCTTCAGGCTCGGGAGGATCACCGTCAAAGATCTTGGTGATACGGTTTTGCTCATGACCACTACGAATAAAGCTATAAGGATCTAATTGTTGCTCAAGTAATATATCAATATTGAGCAATCTGGAG
This sequence comes from Arenicella sp., assembly GCA_050633785.1. Taxonomy (GTDB): domain Bacteria; phylum Pseudomonadota; class Gammaproteobacteria; order Arenicellales; family Arenicellaceae; genus CALKZN01. Next base: position 67,049 of record JBOEHE010000036.1, on the reverse strand, counting down.
CGCGTATCAATTGTATTTAGTCCCAGATATAGCAAATTAGCGCCTGTGCTGTCTAAAGCTCTATTAGGGTTCAAAACACTATCAGGAAACAAAGAAATGCTGTCTCGAAGAGTCGATGGCCCTAGAAAGGGTAGCATAACATAAGGACCTGGTTTAACTCCCCAGTAAGCCAGAGTCTGACCAAAATCTTCTGGTTGTTTCTGAATGCCCATTTCTGAACTGATATCGATTAAACCCGCAATTCCGAATGTTGAGTTAAAAACAAAACGTCCTAAAGAAGTTAAGGAGTCATCAAATTTCAGCTGAAACAGATTATTAACAATACTAACTGGTTCGCCTAGGTTGCTGAAAAAATTGCGAACTGCAGTCTGGCCGAAACTTGGAACTACATTTTTGTATGTTTTAGCCACTGGCTTAATCAGTAATGAGTCAGTAACTACGTTAAACGTAAAGACTTTTCGATTAATGTTTTCCCAAGGGTCATTCAAGGCCTGGTCTTCGTAAGTTTGATTTTTCAGCGTGCTGGCGCATCCTGTCATCAATAAACTAAAGATACATAAAATCAATATGGGAAATGCTTTCATTCTTGTGCTCGACTTCTTCTCAGTAATGTTTGTACAGCCGTTTTAGGGGAAACCCCTTGATATAATACTTTATAAACTTGCTCGCAAATAGGCATTTCAATGCGCCTTTGATGGGCTAATAAAAACACTTCTTTACTGGTAACAAGGCCTTCAACTTCTTGGCCAATTTCATTTAATATGTCTTCAATTTTTTTACCTTGGCCGATACCAAGACCAAAACGGCGATTTCTAGATTTATCATCAGTACAGGTCAAAACGAGATCGCCAATACCCGATAAGCCCTGAAATGTTTCAGGCCTGCCACCTAGGTCCAGACCTAATCGAGTTATTTCAGCTAAGCCCCTGGTTATTAAAGCCGCTTTTGCATTAGAACCATAGCCGAGCCCATCACTGATACCGCACGCTATAGCCAACACATTTTTGACTGCGCCGCCCACCTGGGTACCAGCTAAATCATCATTGCTGTAAACACGCGTATTTTCATTGTGAAATAATTGTGCGATATGCTCAGAGATTTCGAGAGTATCTGCCGCTACAGTTAATGCGGTAGGGAATTGCAGCATAACTTCTTTTGCAAAACTGGGACCTGAAATGACACTTTTATAATGTGACGTCGTTATCTGTTGCTTAATCAGGTCGCTCAATAGAATTTGTTGTTCAGCATCAAATCCTTTTGTTCCCCAAAGAATATAACTATTTTCAGGCAGCCCACAAGTCTGCATTTTATCCAAAGTGGCTCTGAAAGAGCGACTGGGAATGACTAACAGAAAGTAGCGATGGTTTTGGCATAGCTCAGTTAAGTCAGAAGAAAACTTGAGAGATTTTGGCAGTTCGATAGATGGGAAATAACGTTGATTTTTTCGAGTCTTCTTTAATTGTTTGATATGTTCACTGGAATGTGACCATAGAGTTACTTCGTGATTATTATTGGCTAATAAACAGGCTAATGCAGTTCCCCATGATCCAGCTCCGAGAACGGCTATCTGTTGTCGTTGTGCTGAATTATCTGAATCCATTTTATTGAATTAAGCCAATCTCTAGTTAATGAAGAGATTGGCTTTGTCCTTTTAATGTTTTTGTGAGCTCTGCTGCTTCTGGTGATATAGAGCTTCAAAATTGATAGGTGATAACAATAACTGTGGGAAACCTGCTTTGGTTACCAAGTCAGAAATTGCTTCACGTGCGAATGGCAACAATACATTAGGACAAGCAATGTTCAAGGCTAATGGTAGTTCTGCCTCAGGTAAACCCATGATAACAAACACACCGGCTTGTTGAACCTCACATAAAAAAGCGGTTTTATCTTTGAATTTGGCATGGGTTGAAATATTCAAAACAATTTCATAGTAACCAGCTTCCTGCAATTCCGTTTGTTTGATATTCACATCAATTTCAATTTCAGGAGATGACTCTAATTGTAAGAAAATCTCAGGGGCTTGAGGTGATTCCAGGGAAGCATCCTTCAAGTATATTTTACGAATATCAAATTGTACGCTAGCTTGTTCGTTTTCAGCCATGATAGTTTAAACTCGGAATTATTTTTTTGTGGTTAATGGAAAATTATCTTTACGCCAAGCGGTCAAACCACCTTCTAAAATATACACTTTAGTGAAGCCTGCGGAACGGAGTTTCTTAGCAACGTTACCAGCATTCATACCGGACTGATCAATGACAACAACATTCTGTTCCTTGTTGGCTTTGAATAAAGTATCTTCTACTGAAAAGCTTGCAGAAGGAATATTAATAGACTCAGCGATATGCCCTGCAGAAAAGTCCTTACTACTGGAAACGTCAAGCAAATAAGTAGGCTCGCGCTGTAAAATTGGCATTTGAGCAGCAGACACTTTCTTTGAACCAGTAAAAGCATTCTTTTTTATGTCTATTAACAGCATTGCGATCAATGCGAAGAGCAAGCCAAACCAAATCAGGTTGGCCTGAAAAAATTCAGAAAACATGGGTTATTAAAGAGTATTATCAGTCAGTGTTAAGTTAGTTAAGAATAGCTTTAAACCGATTTATCAAGAACAATACTATTCCTGACAAAAATAAGAGCTAGAAAAAATTCAGGCTCTTATTACAAAATGCTTTTCGTACGGAGTTAATCAAATCGCTCAAATCCGCATCGGCCAGCGTATAATACACTTTGTTGGCGTCTTTTTCACATTTCAATAAGCCTTTTTCTTTCAAAATAGATAAATGTTGAGAGATGTTGCTTTGTGATGTGCCAACGGCCTCAACCAAATCCAAAACGCTGATATGATCAAACTTACTGAGTAAGCATAATATTTTTAAGCGTAAAGGGTGGGCCATAGCTTTCAGGCAATTAGACGTGTGTTCTATGTCCGCATCCTTAGACAATAATGATTGTGGGGAAGTTTTGAGCAAATCATAAGTATTTGCTGGCAAGACATTTACATTCGACATAAAACTTATAAACCGAAAATCAAAGGAACATTATACACACTCACTACAAACAAGCAATGTGCGGTAAAGCATAGGCCATAAAAGTCGAAGATCGGTTACGTTGGAGTCACATTAAATAAACTTTCTGCGAGGCTAACAGACTCTGATCAAAGTTTTAACTATAATCAGCTCTATGAATTTGTTAAGACTCTTTATTGCCGGTATTATTCTTATCTCAGCACATACTGTTTGCGCTAGCCTCGTTTATGCTCAGAGTTATGATCAGCAGGTACGTAAAATTGATAGTGAAATCAAGGAATTAGATAAAAAGAAAAAACAACAGACCAAGGAAAAGAAAAAGCAAGAAAAACTATTAAAGCGTAAAAGTCGGGAAATAGCGGATCTCAAAAAACAACTTGAAAAAGTAGCAGTTCAAATCAAGCAACAAACAGCTGCAGTCGATACCTTGAAACAAAGAGTATTAAAAGAACAGCAACTCAAAGCAAAAAATAGTGCTGAACTGACGGCTCTGGTCCGTTCTACTTATAAATTAAGCTCTGTAGACTATGTCAAACTCCTGTTGAGCCAACAAAACCCGAATGAAATCATGCGGGCAACAGATTATTTTCGTTATTTAGCACGTGTGCGAGACGAGCGAATCAGTGCTTTGAAACTATCACTGAGTGGGCTTGATGAGAGTCAGCAGGAATTGGAGCAACAGTTGTTGGTTTTGCAAAAAAACCAGGCAGAGTTTAATAATAAGCAAAAAAAATTACAGAAAAAAAATAAAGAGCGTAAAAAAATAATCGCTCAATTAGGCACTGATATTAACTCTGCCGATAAACAGATTAAACAGCTCAAGCAAAACCAATCTCGTTTAACAAAACTGATAGCTAAACTAAAAAAAGAACAGGAATTGGCCCTAAAGAAAGGGGTAAAAAAGTTTATACCTAAGAAAGGTGGGTTTGAACAACAAAAAGGGCGGATGTTGTTTCCTGTGGATGGAAAAACGGTTCAAAACTTTGGAAAACGTATTAATAACAGTCGCTTATTGGCTAATGGACTTTCTATAAGGGTTAAATCAAAAAGTGAAGTAAGAGCCATTTTTGATGGCCAGGTGATCTTTGCCAGTTGGTTAAAAGGCTTTGGAAATTTAATTATTGTTGATCATGGCAATGGTTATATGAGTTTGTATGGTAATAATGATGTGCTATACAAGAAGGTAGGCCAGATAATAAGTGCTCGTGATGTGATAGCAAATACCAGTCATGACTCAAAAAATGCCGATTTTTATTTTGAAATCAGACGTAATGGCAAACCGATAAACCCGACAAAATGGTGTCGCCGATAAAATCGCTGCACAGTAAATATATAAGAGCTGAACCAATGAAAAAAATTCTAACAATAAACATTGCGATAAGTCTATTACTGACTGTAAGCAGTGCATTTATCAGTCAAACAGTGTCAGCACAAACAGCATCTGAACCAGAGTCTGTTAACAGCAAACTAACTCCCTTACCATTAGATGATGTGCGTCTATTTGTCGAAGTTTTTACCCGGATTAAAGAACTCTATGTAGATGAAATTTCGGATGAAGAACTTATAGAGTACGCTATTAATGGAATGGTGTCTGGTCTAGACCCTCATTCATCTTATGTTGTTAAAGAGTCTTATAAAGAACTCAAAGTAGGAGCACAGGGCAAGTTCGGTGGCGTAGGCATTGAAATTATTGAAGACACTTTAGGTATCAAAGTAATTGCTCCGTTGGATGAATCGCCTGCCAGTGATGCAGATATCCGGGCGGGTGATATTATTATCAAGGTTGATGACACGATTACCAAGGGTTTAACCATTAACCGGGCTATCAAACTGATGCGTGGTGATCCAGATACGAACGTTGTTCTGACACTTCTAAGGCAGGGAGAGCAGACACCTTTGGTGAAAACCTTAACTCGTGAAGCTATCAAAATAAGAACGGTCAGGGCAGAAATGTTACGCCCCGATTTTGCGTATTTGAGAATTTCACAGTTTCAGTCAGCTACAGCTGCCAGTTTGCGCGAAAAATTGACCGCATTACAAGCAGAAAACGAGGCGCCTCTAAAGGGTGTATTGCTGGATCTTCGCAATAACCCAGGTGGTTTGCTCAATAGTGCTGTTGCGGTGTCCGATGTATTTCTTGATTCTGGTAATATTGTTAGTACCAAGGGTCGAAGGACATCGTCTGAAAGTAATTACACGGCAGCGGCAAAAGACTATATTGACGGTGTGCCTATGATAGTTTTGATCAATCAGGGCTCTGCTTCTGCTTCGGAAATTGTTGCTGGTGCTTTGCAGGACAATAAGCGTGCGCTTGTGGTGGGTACCCAGAGTTTTGGCAAAGGTTCGGTTCAGACTATTATCAGCCTCGCAGAAGATAAGGCTCTAAAACTGACAACAGCACGCTATTACACTCCAGCCGGGGTATCGATTCAAGCTAAAGGTATCACACCCGATGTATTGGTTGAGCAACGTGAATTGAAACAACGCAGCAGCACAATAGATTACAATGAAGCCAGTCTAAACAAACATTTGACGAGTAGTGAGGGCGCAGATAAAACTAACAAGAAAAAAATTAGCGCTGAACAACAGGACCGACTGGAACAGGACTTTCAGTTGCAGGAAGCATTAAAAATATTGCAGGGTATTGCCTTATACCAACGTTGAAATCATTGACAATCCCAGATGCAAAACCGAGTGGTAAATTTTTTATGGGCAAACACAACCAGTGTGGTTGAAACTGTCTATTATTCTCAGCATGATTCGATCTTGGGTAAAATCATGGTTGCAGCTACAGAACATGGTTTGAGTGCTATCGATTTTAATGTCGATAAAAAGCAGAGGCAGGATCATGCTATCAAACGTCTGATGAAAAAATGGCCCTTAGCCAAACTGGTTGAAAGTCCTGGATTTACTATGCGCTATGCAGAGCAGGTTCTTGTTATGGGTGATGAACCCCAGCCGATAACTGTGCATGTTTTCGGGTCACCGTTTCAGCAGGTAGTGTGGCAAGAACTTGCCGACATTCCGTTTGGGAGAACGGTCACTTATCAGACAATTGCTGATAATATTGGTAATCCGAATGCAGTGCGAGCGGTCGGTTCAGCTGTTGGCTCCAATCCTGTCGCTTTTTTGTTGCCTTGTCACAGGGTTATTCGCAGTGATGGTGAATATGGTGATTATCATTGGGGTAAAAAGCTGAAACACCAGATATTGGAGTGGGAACAGGAACAGCTGCAAAGTTACTAAAACTATTCCTCGGTAAATTTCAAATTACCGTCTCCAGACAAGAGCACTGCAATTGGTCTGGTTGCATGAAAGTGAGCAAAAATAATCAACAGCATCACTGTAATTGGAACACTTAAAAACATACCGGCAATTCCCCAGATACTGCCCCATAGGGTTAATGACATCATCACCACAAAAGGGCTCAAGTTTAATGTATTACCCATCAAACGTGGTTCGATGAAATTTCCAACAACGACTTGTACTGCGCCAACTCCGGCAAGTACTACAAAGCATTGATAGAAAGTGTCAAATTGAATTAGAGCAAGCAAGGCTGGGAAAACTGTTGCTATGATAGAGCCAATGGTAGGGATAAAATTTAATAGAAAAATGGTGAATGCCCAGAAGCCTGCAAAATCAACACCAACCCAAAGCAAGACTAAGTAGCTCACCAAACCTGTGGAAGCGCTGGTCAGGGTTTTTATCCAGATATAAGTCTGAATATCGCTTTGTGCGTGGCCCAGGATGCTGGTTATTGAATCACGACGTTTACTTTCAGGAAACAAAGAGCGAATTTTTTTTGGGAATGTTCCTTGTTCCAAAAGCATAAATAGCACATAAAACAGTACTAGAAATACATTACTGATCATATCGGTAAAAGAACCAGCCAACTTATTAATTATCGGTGCAATTTCAATTGAACCCAGTACATCATTGACGCTGGGAGTATGTTCGAGACCAAACTTACTGACCAGTTTTTGTGTAAGTACATCTAAGTTGGCTTTATAGCCTGGTGCGGCCGCAGTGACATCACCAATATTGCTGCGCACCATGTCGATTGCGAAATACATAAACAAACCAATGCTGAATACCGAAGCTAATGTGGTCCAAAAATTAGGTTCATTTAAAAATGGTATAAAGCGGGTATAAGTTCGGCTCAAAGCATTAATGATATACCAGACCATCAAAGCAACAGCCAATGGTACTAAAAAGGCTTTGCCAACTACCAGAACATAAAAAACACCAATTGTGGCAAGTATGATAAGTGGCGCAACGATTGAGCGATTGAGTTTTTCCATAAAGCGTATTGATTCAAAGTGACCTAGTACGTGGCTTTGACAGTTTTAGTCCAGATTGCCTGTAACTGTCTGCTTAAACAATGATAAGGTATTTCTTATCAAAAGCTATGCTAAGTTAACACATATTCAGTTTAATAAAAGAGCTGATCAAATGACAATATTATTAACTGGAAAAGGAAAAAAACGACATAATGACTAATGAAGCAACAATAAAACCAAAAATTACTGAATTGCTGGCATCTCAGCAAAGCTTATTTCTGGCGACTATTAATGCTGAAGGCCAACCCTTTGCCTCTTATGCTCCTTATATCTGCGACTTTTCTGAAGGCGTATTGTATGTATTTATCAGTGGGCTTGCCGGGCATACACATAATTTACAAATTAACCCAGAGGCTTCGGTATTGATTATCGAAGACGAACAAGATTCTGAACAGATTTATGCGCGTTTGCGTTTGCAATATCAGGTTGTAGCAGAACAACTACCTGAAAATAAAGAAGAAATAATGGAAATGTTCAGCCAGAGACATGGTGATGTAATACAGCTTTTGCAATCATTACCAGATTTTTCTTTATTCAAACTTAGTCCTCAGGGTGGTCGTTATGTAGAAGGTTTTGGTCGTGCTTATCACTTGGATAAAGGAGGCTTTGCATCAAGTCCAGAGCATATCAGTCCACAAAAGCCGTAGCTTATAAAACTTAACGTTGAAAAATACGACGATGAATTCATTTCAATTAATGATGGATGCAGGAAACTACTTACCAGAGCACATCAAACCCTGGATAAGCTGGATGCAAATAGTGTTGTTTATAGGCCCGGTTCTATTTATTCGATACAAAGCTGCCCGCTGGCTTTTATTAGCCCAAGTACTTAATACTCTGGTTGCCTATGGCGTTTTTGTCGCAGAAAAGAATCAAGTTACCAAATTGTTTGGTCTTGGACATTTTCTATGGGTACTGCCGATGGTTTTGTTGGCGAAAGATATTCGCAGCAAACAGTTTATAGGGTATCGAATTTTTGCGGCTATTGCTGTGTTGACTATATCTATCAGTCTGGTATTTGATATTCGTGATGTCATGCAGTGGTTACTGGGTGATCGTAGCTCTGTACTGGTATTTCCATAGGTTATTTGGAGGGAATAAATATGATTCGCTATATTGCTTTGTTGCGTGGTATTAATGTTGGCGGACACAAAAAAGTCAAAATGGCTGACTTGCGTGCAGCCTTTGAATCCGCAGGTTTCACCAATGTCAGTACCTATATTCAGAGTGGCAATATTTTGTTTGATACTCAGCTTGATAATACAGTTCTTATTCAGCAACAGATTGAAAATCTGATAGAACAACGCTTTGGTTTTCCTGTGCCAGTTACACTAAGAACCCAACAACAATGGCAAGCAGTAATGGACAGTTTTCCATTCGGAAATAGCAGGGATATAGATGATGGAACACAGTTTCTCGTGGTGTTTCTCTCTGCTGAACCTGTTGTTCAAAGCTGCCAGGTTCTCGAGCAACAGGCAAAAGAACCGGAACGTTTGAAAGTCATCGGTTCTTCGGTGTATTTACATTGTCCGAACGGTTATGGACGAACCAGATTAACCAATAACTTAATTGAAAAAGTATTACAGGTTTCTGCAACTACTCGTAATTGGAAGACCTTGGAAAAACTAAAGGAATTAGCTGCAGGGTAAATCCTACATAATCTAAGGTGTTATTGATTTCAATGATAGAGAAACTCTGGAATAGTCCATATTTCGCGTAAAAATAAAGGTTAAAACAGGGGGGTATTAACGATATTGATTCTGGAACATAGCTTCTTTTAGTTGAACCTATTCATCAAGGCAGTTAATGGTTTGAGTAAAATAATATTGCTGATAGCCCAGAGTTTTTTAAACAAGCAATTTGATAAAGTATTATGTTTTTGATACTTTTGACAATATCAAAACTCTACTAGGAAAGAGGGAGTCAAGTATGCAGATACAAAACATAAAAATATGGATGTTATTGAAAATAAAAGAGTTTTTATTAAGGCCAGAATGCTTGATTTCTGATTGGACATAAACAATTGCAAGCAACAACAAAATATCAACCTCCTTTTTGGGTTGTGTCCGCACGCTGGTTGTTATCGTTATATCTGGTTGTTCCACTATGCCTGCTCGTTGTATTAATTGATTATTCTCTATTTGATTTGCAACTCAGAAGATATTATTTGCCAGTTAAACCCACGGATTGGGCCTGGTGGGCCATCGTTTTTGGTACGCCTCACATATTGGCTAGCTTTTTCAGTTATGCAGATCGTGAATACTTGGACTACTATAAGGGTAGTTTTTTCCCTTTAATCGTTCTGACTGCGCTAATCGGCTGTGGCTTGCCTTTTTTAATAGGAGGTGGGGCTTTCCTGGTTTTTTTCGCTGTAACCACAATGTACCATGTGCTCAGTCAACAGTTCGGAATTGCGATTTCATTATCTAGAATTAAACCAGGAAAGGCTTTTTTAGGATGGAAAATATTTGCAACTTCGAGTGCTTCAATAGTTTTTATTTGGATATTCAGCCCAGGCAGTATTATTGCAGGTTTGAGTTATCTGGGCGTTGGCAATGCCTTTATTACTGTACTAGCGACCTGCGTAATATTATTAGGCATCGCCAGTTATTGCAGCTGGCTGCTTGTGAAATCTTCGAAAACAGCAATGGGCAGCTGGTTTATAGTGAGCAATAATGTGATGCTCTGGTGCTGTTTGTTATTGATGGTTTGGGGATACAGTGTTTTTGTGATAATGATTCCTCGAATTATTCACGATATAACGGCCTTCTCTGTTTATATAGTGCATGATCAAAACCGTCTATCCAGCAAAGCCAGTAATGTTTTATATCGATTGTCGGCTCTGTTGTATTTTCCACCTTTAGTGGTCTGTCCATTATTGGCTTTGTCCTTGAGCTTCTGGTTGTCTAATACGCCATCAATGGCGGTAATCATGGTTTTGAATACCTTAACATTTTTGCATTATTTCAACGAGTCCAGGATTTGGAAAGGTGGCAGCCTGCATCGGCAGAGTATGAGTTTTTCATCGTAAACAGTACAAGCTTTCTCCTTTAAGTGCTTATATAGGTAATAGGGAGAAGGCTCAGATTAAATACGAGTTTTTAGTCATAAGTATATGATATTAAAATTTTTTTTCTTAATTAGAAACAAGTAGAATTACTGTTAACCGCTTTGTGTCAACTTTTTTATTTCAACAACAGCACTTTTAACTCATCCAATTTTTGCTGTAATAAATTACCATCCCGCTGCATTCTGCTGAGTACATAGGCTCCTTGAATCTGTGTAATTATCAAATCCGCTAAACTATCAGCGCTGAGCTTTTGGCTGATCTGTTGCTTGTGCTGGGTCGCAAGCAGGTTTTCGCTGAGAAACCCCCGAATCAATTTGAGATAACCATCAATGTGTTTTGATACTTCCTTGCTATTGCTGGTGTCTTCATAAATAAACCGTCCAAGGCGGCAGCCTTTAGTGCCACGTAATCTTCTGGCCAGATACAACTCTATGCGTTGCCATGGGTCATCTGTTTCAGCGGTGATCTCCACCAGTTCCTGTTCAATGGTGGTGCAGATACCTTCCAGCACACAGTCCATCAAGGCTATCTTGCTGTTGAAGTGGTAATAAAAGCTGCCTTGCCCAACACCACTTTTGGCGTAAATGGCTTGTGGGCTGGTGGCTTCAAAGCCATGGTCCAGAAATAGCTCAGTTGCAGCTCGCAAGATTTTGTCGCGCCCTGACCCTTTGGGTATGCGTTTTTTTTCGGTAACCATATTTTTATTATAAAACAATTGACTTTATTGTACCAGTTGGTACAAGATGTTAATTGTACTGATTGGTACAATTGGTTTTTGAACACACTTAAATGGTTGATATTATGAAACTGACAACAAGCAATGCTGGTTTGCCGATGGCGTTTATTATTTTGTATGGTTCAGGTTTTATCGGTACCAAATATGGTTTGAGTTACGCTAATCCTCTGAGCTTTCTCAGTTGGCGCTTTTTTCTGGCATCGGTCATTTTACTGTTGCTGGCATTGGTCACTTCAAACCTCAATAAACACTCTTTTAAGAATTCTGCGCATATTGCTGTCGCTGGCTTGTTGACAGTAGGTTTGTTTTCGATTGGTGTATTTGAATCAATGGCTATTGGCATGTCTCCAGCTCTATCAGCGTTGATCATTGCATTACAACCCATCTTTATCGGCATATTGGCAAAGAGGGTAGTTGGTGAAACTTTGAGTAGATTGCAATGGTTAGGCTTGGTTCTGGGCTTGATTGGAGTGGCCTGGGTTGTCTATGACAATATAGAGTTTGACTCTGTAGGCTTGGCATCCGTGGCATTATCTGTTCTTGGTTTATTTTCTCTGACCGCAGGGAATTTATATCAAAAGAAGTTTTGCAGTAACATGAATCTATTTGTTGGGGGAGCGATTCAGTCTTTCGTCTCTGCTCTCGCCTGCATATTGCTGCTGCTGCTGATCAGTGAATACCGCGTGCTATGGTCTGGTGAATTTGTTTTGGCTCTGGGATATATGACGATTGGCGTTTCTGTAGGTGCTTTGAGTTTGCTGTATCTGATGATTCGCTATGGCTCATTAAGCAAGGTGGCAAGTCTGTTTTACTTGGTGCCTGTGGTAGCTGCATTAGCATCCTATTTTTTTCTTAATGAAACGTTCAGTTCGGTTACAGTTGTCGGTATAGTAATTGTCGTAATGGGTTTATTACTGGCAAATCACTCCAAAGGAGACAATGAAAAATGAGTTTGAATGCTGAAACATTAGTACCTAATCTAATGGTGGACAATATCACTGACACTGTTGACTTTTATACCAATAAACTGGGCTTTCGCTTAAATATGTCAGTCACTGAAGATAAAACAGGTTTTCATGATCAGCTGCAATCGGATAAGGATTATATCTGGGCACATGTGATCAATGGTCCAGTGGAAATTATGCTGCAACGTCGTGATAGTTTTGAAAGGGATGTGCCTGCTTTGCAAGGCGCTGATATAGGTGCTGCGGCAACAATCTATATACGGGTTAAACAGGTTAGTTCTTTATTTCAACAATATACGGATGCTGGCATAGATGTAGTTAAACCACTGCAAACGACCTGGTATGGTATGAAAGAATTTTATATTACAGACAACAACGGCTATGTTTTGTGCTTTGGCGAAATGGATGAAACGGTGCAAATGTAGCGACCTTGTCCTATAAATAGCATCGTAAAGGTTCTATAAACACCCCATAAAATGCTTATTGGAAGTGTTTTGATGTTCGCTATTTACAAGTCGAACATAGCATGGCGTGCTAATTTCAGGAATTAAAACAGTTTTCCTGATTTATCAGGCCGGGTGCTAATGGTTAAAACATCAATAATGCTCTTTGGCATTCTAGCGGTATTAAATGCTCAAGCCCAACCCGTTATTGATCGAGTGTTGCTCAATGATGGCGAGTTGGTGACTGAAGGTTTAATAATGACTATTCAGGGGCAGGGCTTTACCTTAAAGCAAAACCCTAAACCATTACTATGGTGGAAAGCTGATTTGGGTCAGAACCCGAGCCCATTGGGTAGAAAAACAGCCTGGGATGATAATGGACGGTTCAATGGTGAAGTATCCACAGCAGTTGTCTCTGAAAATTCAACACAATCATATCGCTACGATCATTTTCATGGTGGTGCAATTCTGGGGCGGGTTGATTTTGATAGCGACCGCTTGTATGTTTTTCGCCGGCATTATGATGACTTTGATGTAGGTAAAGACTATGCGCGCCGCACTCGGGTTGTGCTCAACAGTGGTCCTGCTCCGCAGGTGGGTGACATTATCACTGGCACAACAAGTGGGGCAACAGCTCGTGTTCAGTACTATGGACCAATAGAGAGCCACCAAGTTATCTATTACGATGCTGATTACGGCAGTATAAACCAGCAAACACCGGTAGATTTTGTTAATGGTGAAACATTAACAAGCAATCAGGGTGCTCAATTGACAAACACAGAGTTCAAAGGAACATTCAGAACATTTAACAACAAGATAATGCGAATGTGGGGAGGGAGGCCCAGCGAGCGTAATAACCAATATGTGAGTCAACGTGGCACTGCTGCAGTTCCTGGTTCGGCATGGCGTGCTATTTCAGTCGCTGAATATACCTCGGTGGACACGTTGGAGGTTACAGACTCGGCTGCTAATTTCAATATGCAACAACAGCCAGAACAATGGGTGATTGATGAGTTTATCCACCAAAGCTCGGCTGTAGATATGCAAAATGGCATTCTGGATTGGTTGTATAACGGTAAGCAGGCCTGGCAGGGTTTTGATGATAGTGTGCCTTTGTATCGACGTTTTCGTCAACGCACTTCAGTTGACCCGGTTCGATATAGTCAGTTGTATCAAAGACAGGTATCAAATGGAACCCAGCGTAACTCTTATGAGTATTTTGATGAATTATATGTCGATGACAGTTGGCACCGAGTTGTGGTTTGCAAAGTACCAGTCTATGTCGATTGCACGAAAAAACAGGTGCAGATTCCAAGTCAGTGGTCGGATACAAGCATTGCTGTCACTGTTCGTCAGGGGGAGTTCGAACACACTGATGACTGGTTCTTATATGTCATCGATGGTAATAATCAAGTCAATGATAATGGGTTCCCGTTGATGACCAAATCACCACCACAGTCAAGCGAAGATGATTTGTTGCTCCTGGTACCAGTGATATTGTCAGGCAAGCGAGGTCTGTAACGTCAGCTTTTATTTGGGGGGCTACTTGTCGAACTTCCTAACACCAGTTCCGCTTCCCAGAGTTCATTCTGATGTTCTAATGAGGGTTGGTTAATTCTATCCAACAATATTTGTGCTGTGCGGGCACCTGCTTTTTTTATTGATGATCGTAGTGATGTAAACAAAGGAATATCACCACTGTTTTGTAAAAAAGATAATTGATCGTCAAAAGTGATCAATGAAACATCACGTCCTGGGACCAAACCTTTTTCCTGAATGGCACGAACTGCACCAAGGCTGGGCAAAATACTGGATAATAACAGTGCCGTTGGCGGGTTCTTCCCATCGAGCAACTTTTTTACTGCCTCATAGCCTTGAGGTTCAATCATTTCACCGCTGAACATGATGTCTTTATTGATCGAAATATCAGCGCTTTGCAAAGCATGGATATAACCATCACGGCGGCGAGCTGCAAAATTCATGAACTCAAAACCATTAATTAAAGCAATTTTTTTGTGCCCCAGGGTTAGCAAAAACTGAGTTGCACGCTCGAATGCCCGAAAATTATTGACATCCAACCAGCTATAACTGGATTCGTCGTCTAACGTTCTGCCGTGAACAACAAATGGTATCTCTAACTCTTGCAGTAAAGCAATACGCGAATCATCGACCCTTGGGCCATGGATTACTACACCGTCAACCCGGTCATTTTTTGCAAAGCTTCTATAGACCGATTCCTCTTCACTCTGGTCCGCAACTCTGAGCAATAAGTCATAACCTGCTTTGCCATAAACATCACCTGCACCAGCGATAAAGTCCGAGAATAAAGGGTCGATTAATTTATGTTTGTTGAGCGATACGACATGGCCGATAGCATTAGCCTTGCCCTTTGCCAACCCACTGGCAAGGTGGCTTGGTTGGTATTTGTTCTCTTGTGCAGCGGCCATAACTCGTTTTCGAGTAGCCTCACTGACTTCAGGATAGCCATTGAGCGCTCTACTAACGGTAGTAGGTGATAATTTTAAATGTTCGGCAAGTTCTTTTAAATTCATAAACCAAAGCGCTTTGATTAAAGCTGGAAATTATATAGAAAAAATAAATATTTTACAATATTGTTGTCAAATAAGGTTTTTTTGGCATTATTTGTTGACAAAAAATAGCGTATCTGTCTTTATATAAATAGCTTTTTTAGCAACAAATCCAAAGCGCTTTGGAGACGTTGCTAAAATATCTGATTAATTACCAATTAGTTTTCCGGGAGGATATTTTAGTGAACAAGGTATTATTGATTACTGCAGCTGTTTCAGCTTTATTGTTTGAGCAGCTCTATGCGGCTGACTCTCAACTGAAATTTAAACCTGGTGATGATAAAAGGTTTAATTGGGAAACCTATGAAACTTTCAAAGACACCAGGCTTGATGGTGAAGTGATCACTATTTCAGGAACATGGATTGGGCCGGAGAAGGAAAAATTTGAAAGCGTAATCGCTTATTTTGAAGCAGCAACCGGTGCGGATGTCAAATATGCGGGCTCTGACTCTTTTGAACAGCAGATTGTTATTGATACTCAGGCAGGTAGCCCTCCGAATATAGCTATTTTTCCTCAACCAGGCTTGGCTGCTGATCTAGCTTCAAAAGGCCTGTTGGTACCTCTTGGGGACGAGGAAAAGACCTGGTTGATAGAAAACTACGCCGCAGGCCAGTCATGGGCCGATCTTGGTACTTTTGCGAATCAGGAGGGGGAAAAAGAGTTTTTTGGCTTTCCGTTTAAGACTGATGTTAAATCACTGGTCTGGTATAGCCCTGAAAATTTTTCTGATGCTGGTTATGAAGTGCCAAAAACCATGGAAGAACTTAAATCTCTCACTCAAAGAATTGCCAATGACGGGGCCAAGCCCTGGTGTGTGGGTCTGGGGTCTGGCGGGGCGACGGGTTGGCCAGCAACGGACTGGGTTGAAGATATCATGTTGCGTAGAGAATCAACCGAGGATTATGACAAATGGGTTGCTAACGAAATGAAATTTAATGACCCTAAAATTATTGCGGTTATTGAAGAGTTCGGTTGGTTTGTGCGTAATAATGAGTTTGTTGATGGAGGAGCGAGTTCTGTCGCTACAACGGATTTTCGTGAAAGTCCAAAAGGCCTGTTCAGTTCTCCGCCAAAGTGCTATTTGCATCATCAAGCTTCTTTTATCCCTTCATTTTTTCCTGAAAATGTGGTTTTGGGAGAAGATGCGGATTTCTTTTATTTCCCAGCCTATAAATCAAAGAATCTGGGCAAGCCGCTACTTGGGTCTGGAACCACATTTGCAATCACTAAAGAGTCAAAGGGGGCCAGGGCGTTTATTAATTTCTTAAAGCAGCCTATTGCTCATGAAGTATGGATGGCGCAAACCGGTTTCCTCAGTCCATTTAAAAAGGTCAATTTGGCAGTATACGCTAATGATTCATTGAAAAAACAAGGTGAGATATTGCTCAATTCAACCTCTTTTCGTTTTGATGCCTCAGATCTGATGCCGGGAAAAATTGGTGCCGGAGCTTTCTGGAGTGGCATGGTCGATTATGTCGGTGGAAAATCAGCTGAAGAAGTTGCTGCTAATATCCAAAAGACTTGGGATAGCCTTGCTTCTGAGTAAGCAGATATTTTCCTTACTTTTGGGGGGCAAGCTTAAGGAAAAGCCTGTCCCTCTTTTTTAACCACTATCTATAATGAGATTATGGAACAACTAGTTTTTGCATTGTTAACTATTCTGCTCAGTATTCTGGGCTGTGTCATTTATTTTTCAGGCTCAAATCTGCTGTTGGATGCAATTTTCAGCACCAAAGGTAAAGCACCGGATGTGGCCGCAGCAAACCTGCGAAAGATATCTTTGATTCGTCCCTGGCTATTCCTGGGCCCAGCTTTACTGGCTCTCATTGTTTATCTGGTCTATCCAATAATAGATTCAGTCAGGATTTCCTTGTTTGATCAAACAGGAACACACTTTGTTGGCCTGGATAATTATGTGTGGTTACTGGGTGATGGGGAGTTTTTAAAATCATTTAAAAACAATATGCTATGGCTAATTATTGTTCCGGCGATGTCTACATTCATGGGATTGATCATTGCTGCTATGACCGATCGTGTCTGGTGGGGAAACATTGCTAAAAGTCTGATATTCATGCCTATGGCAATATCGTTTATTGGCGCCTCTATCATCTGGAAATTCATCTACGACTATCGAGGAGATGGTGCTGAGCAAATTGGTTTATTGAATGCGGTAGTAGAGCTATTTGGAGGAAGCCCAGAGGCATGGATTACTCTCCCATTTTGGAACAATATTTTTCTAATGGTCATTCTGATTTGGATACAAACCGGGTTTGCAATGGTTATTTTGTCGGCAGCGCTGCGGGGTATTTCTGAGGAAACCATTGAAGCTGCTGTCATAGATGGGGCAAATGGCGTACAAATATTCTTTAAAATCATGGTGCCACAGATCTGGTCAACAATAGCTGTTGTGTGGACCACCATCACTATTCTGGTTCTGAAAGTTTTTGATATTGTCCTGGCTATGACTAATGGTCAATGGGACACCCAAGTGCTGGCTAACCTGATGTTTGACTGGATGTTTCGAGGAGGTGGGGATTTTGGCAAGGGAGCAGCGATAGCCTTCATCATAATGCTATTGGTCGTGCCAATAATGGTCTGGAATATTCGACAGATTGACTCTGAATCAGGAGCACGTTGAGATGATGTTATTGAATAAAAGGCGTGCCGGAGTAACCTTGGCATTGCATCTGAGTGTGTTGATTCTGGTAATACTCTGGACAATACCCACTTTGGGTTTGCTGGTTTCGTCTCTAAGAGATAAAGATCAGTTGTCAGCATCTGGTTGGTGGACATCATTTTCAGCATCACAGCAAAATCTGGTTTCACGTTCTGCTTCACCTGAACACCAGGTTGAACGTGATGGTATGTATATACTTGAAGGAAATGTATTCGAATCAGGCCAGGGCAAAGTATCGGCTTTTGGCTGGCTGGCTCAAAAGCCTGCTATGTATCAAGCAGCGGAAATAGCAGAAATGCGAAATAGCAGGAGTCTAACTGTCAACGAAGATGGTCAGTATCAGATCAGCTCTGCCGTGCCTTTTGAAGGTAAACGCGGCATACGAATTTTTTATACCACAGATGTTGCTCCGCGCTTTACGTTTGATAATTATCGAGAAGTACTCAGCTCACAAGGAATCGCTCAGTCTTTTATCAACTCATTGACCGTAACAATTCCAGCTACTGTGATTCCAATACTGATCGCGGCATTTGCTGCTTATGCCTTATCCTGGATGCAATTTCCCGGCAGAAACTTGCTGATAGTCGTTATCGTCGGGCTACTGGTTGTGCCTTTGCAAATGTCGTTGATTCCCTTGCTGCAACTTTATAATAACATTGGTTCATTTTTCGGAGTGAGTCCAAAGGGTTATCTGGGAATCTGGTTGGCACATACGGGTTTCGGGATGCCGTTGGCGATTTATTTATTGAGAAATTATATTGCAGGATTGCCCAGAGAAGTCATGGAGTCTGCTCGAGTCGATGGCGCAAATCATTTCACCATCTTTTTAAAAATAGTATTGCCCCTGTCTTTTCCAGCCTTGGCATCTTTTGCCATTTTTCAGTTTCTCTGGGTATGGAATGATCTATTGGTTGCTACGGTGTTTCTTGGAAACGGTGATGGCGAACTGGTGCTTACAGGCAGGTTGCGAGAAATGCTGGGTTCTCTTGGTGGGAATTGGGAAGTGCTGACTGCTTCAGCGTTTATTACCATTATCGTCCCGTTAATGGTGTTTTTTGGTCTACAACGTTATTTGGTGCGCGGACTTCTGGCAGGTTCAGTGAAAGGAGGATAATAATTATGAATATACAAAGTACCTGTAAAGTCGATAAAGATTGGTGGCGTGGAGCCGTTATCTATGAAGTTTATCTGCGTTCATATCAGGATAGTAATGGCGATGGGGTTGGTGATTTGAAAGGCTTGGCCCAACGTCTGCACTATATAAAAAGCCTGGGTGTTGATGCTGTCTGGATATCTCCTTTTTTTAAATCCCCAATGAAAGACTTTGGCTATGATGTATCTGATTATAATGATGTTGACCCTCTTTTCGGGGATATGGACGACTTTGATGAGGTCATTGAAATAGCCCATTCACTGGGTATCAAGATTATGATTGATCTGGTGTTGTCACACACATCTGAACAACACCCATGGTTTAAGGAAAGTCGCAGCAATAATCATAATTTACGAGAAGACTGGTATGTCTGGGCAGATGCGAAAGCCGATGGGACTGCGCCTAACAACTGGTTATCAATTTTTGGTGGTTCGGCCTGGACTTGGGATACAACGCGTTGTCAGTATTACATGCATAACTTCTTGAGCTGTCAGCCAGATCTTAACTTTCATAACAGTCAAGTGCAGGATGCTGTTTTAGATGTAGCACGATTCTGGTTGGATCGTGGGGTTGATGGTTTCAGGCTGGATACGATTAATTTCTATTTCTGCGACAAATTGCTCAGGGACAATCCAGCGCTGCCGATCCAACAGCGTAACAGCAATATTGCGCCGTCGGTTAACCCTTATAACTTTCAAAACCATCTCTATGACAAAAACCAGCCTGAAAACCTTGAATTTCTTGAACGTTTAAGGTCTCTAATGGATGAATATCCTGCTACAGCTGCTGTCGGTGAGGTGGGGGATGCGCAATATGGAATGAAGATACTTGCTGATTACACGCACGGTAATCAGCGAATGCAGATGTGCTATTCCTTTGAGTTTTTATCAGGAGATGCCCCCAGAGCACAGAGTATTGAAGCAGTATTAAAACGATTTATGGAAGAAGCGCCAGACAGTTGGTCGTGTTGGGCGTTTTCCAACCATGATGTGGTTCGCCATGCAACACGCTGGGCTGAAAATATGCCTGATAAAGGTGCCTACTTACGGCTTTTAGCGGTCTTGATATTGAGTTTGCGTGGTTCTGTCTGTTTGTATCAAGGCGAGGAACTGGGTTTGCCTGAAGCAGACCTTGTCTATGAAGACCTGCAGGATCCGTATGGAATAAAATTCTGGCCCACTTTTAAAGGACGTGATGGTTGCCGGACGCCCATGCCGTGGCTTAAAAGTGATCAGTATGCAGGTTTCAGCGACAACAAGCCCTGGTTGCCTATATCAGAACAACATCGCGCACTCAGTATTGATCAGCAGACTCAAGACAGCGATTCTTTATTTTCCTTTTATCAGCGAATGCTATTACTGCGCCAACAGCATCCAGTGCTATCCAAAGGTGAGTTAGGAGCTTTGAGAAGAGAAGGTGATGTCCTGCAATACGTTCGTTATGATGGTGTTGTGTCGATACTATGTGTGTTTAATATCAGCGATCAGCCAGTGCAACTGGATTTAACCTGTAGTGCGCCAACGATGTTGAATACGGAACTATTTGAGGCAGAGTTACATGGTCAAACACTGTCTTTGCCTGCCTGGGGCGCTACCATGCTCTGTCTTAATAGCCTTGAAACGGTTGAGGAAAAATAAGCTATGTCTGCACTGAAATTAACTAATTTAAAAAAAACATATGGAACAACGGACGTTATCCATGGTGTAGATCTGGAGGTGAAAACCGGCGAATTTATTGTGTTTGTCGGGCCTTCTGGTTGTGGAAAGTCTACTTTATTGCGAATGATTGCTGGTCTTGAATCAATCACTGCTGGAGAGTTGCAAATCAATGGTGTTCGAGTCAATGAAATGCCGCCTTCACTGCGAAGTATAGCGATGGTATTCCAAAGTTATGCCTTGTATCCGCATATGACGGTTTATGACAATATGGCCTTTGGTCTGCGAATTGCAAAAGTCAGCAAAACAGAGGTTGACCGACAAGTACGTGAGGCTGCGCACAGTCTGCAGTTGACAGAGTATTTGACACGATTACCCAAAGCCTTGTCAGGAGGGCAAAGACAACGAGTAGCGATTGGTCGAGCCATTGTTCGTAAGCCAGACGTATTTCTATTTGACGAGCCACTATCTAACCTTGATGCAGCCTTGCGGGTGAAAACGCGCTTGGAGATAGCCAATCTGAAAGAAAGCATGCCGGATACAACGATGGTTTATGTCACGCATGATCAGGTTGAAGCCATGACGTTGGCCGACAAAATAGTCGTCTTGTCCGATGGAAAAATAGAGCAAGTAGGGGCTCCCTTGGAGTTATATAATCAACCAGATAATATTTTTGTCGCCAAGTTCATAGGTTCACCAGCAATGAATGTGATGCAGGCTACGGTAAGTTCAACGGGACAAAGCTCTCAAATTCAATTTCCTGATGGAGATACATCGTCATTGCCTGTCTGTTTTGATGATTCCTTGCTTGGCAAGATGATCAGTTTTGGCATACGCCCCGAAGACATCATACTCTGCGATCCATCACAAGGAATGATGAATGGCCTTGTGTCTTTTGTTGAGTCATTAGGTGAAGTAACCATACTCTATCTTGATATACAGGGGTATGATGAAGCTATTGTCGTCAAGGTCCCTGGAATGACAAAATTAAATCGTGGTGATACCGTTACTTTTCGGGTAAATAAGGAAAAACTGCACCTGTTTGATGAGGCGGGGATAAGGTTGTCAGATCGTTCTGTGGCATGATTTCTCATCAGGCTTCGATTGAATCTTATCCATCAATACGGTTTTTTAACAGCAAACACATTGTGGGTACAGATTAAAGTCTGGAGAGCTTGCCCTTATGTGTTTGCTGCTAATATTCAGCTGATTCTTGACCAGAAGCTCATATCAACTGAGTCGTTATCGAGCAATTCGAGATAAGGTTTTGTGAACTCGTTAGTCACCCATTCCCGACAAATTTCTTCGGCCTTTTCCTGCGTGCTGGCAATGGCAACATCGGCGTATAAACCCTCTGTCCCTTTAAGTAGAAAATGCGCTAAAAGGTCTTTTTTCTGAGCCAGAAAATGCGAGTCAATGGTCTTGGATAATTGGATCAGGTCGGCTTCCTGTACGCCCGGTTTTAATTTGAAAACAGCAAACTCTAAACCGGTAAACTCATTGATGTTTGATTTGAATAACATTGTGGTTCCTCATGATAGTGAAGAACAGACATTAGCCTGGGCCTACTGACAACAGCATGTCAGTGGTTGTTTAATTTTCTATTGGTTTCTGCGCTTGTATGTAATTTTCAAGACTGACTGATGCATCTGCTAACAATGCTATTGCAGATTTTTCTGCTGTATCAATCCGGTCAACTCTGAAGCTGCGGTAATCCTTTCGTAAATAACACCAACCGCCAAGAGTCCATTTTCCGCCCCAATAAAACAGGCCGAGAGGTAATATATTGCGCTCAGAAGTGCTGCCGGATAAAGAAGTATAGACAACCCTGACCGAGTGCTTTTTTTCAATGGCTTGGTGTAAGACCTCCCAGGTCTGCCTGGTACTTTCAATTTGATAGTCATCAGGAACGCGCACGGCATATTCTGAGCTTTTAGAATTGACCATTGCTCGGTTGGGCAGAGCTGCTTCAATTTTGTTGAGTAAGGACCTTGAGGCTTTGCTTAGCTTATCACCAGTGCTGACCGTCACCAGATTAACCCCAATAACCAGGGCTTCCATCTCCAGGCGAGTCAGCTGTATTGGTGGTAGCTCAAAACCTTCGCTGAGCCTGTAGCCCACGCCAACTTCGCCATAAACAGGAATACCTGCAACGGATAAATCATCGATATAGCGATAGATCGTTCTCTGGGAAACAGACAGCTTCTCGGATAACTGTTTTGCTGTAATGGGTTGATGAGACCGCAGAATATTGGTCAGTTGGAATAAGCGATCTGATTTACGCATACGGCCAAATGGCGACAGCTCGTTGCAGGAGTTAAGACCTGCTTAACTGTCGTTATCTTCCTTCATATATTGGTCAAAGTGAGTGATGTAATCATTCAGATTATCTTCAAGCATGCCCTTATACTTTTCTACAAAAAACTCAATGATTTGCTCTTTTTCCAGCATCATCTCTGCCGCATTGTCAAAACCGGCAGCGCTTATCCAGGCATTAAAGCGAGCCACAGAAAACATAAAGGATGCATTGACTTTATTGCTGCCAACATCTTCGGTCATTTGTTCGTTCGACAACATAATGTGGGCATCTGCACGTTGGTAAAAATCTTCATCTACTTCTGACATAAGGGTAACTCTTTCTGGAATATTCGTTGTGTTAATCGCCGATAACAGTAATTGTTAATTGGCGTTGAAATGGGTTGCTGCGATGTTCATAGACAAACACACCTTGCCATGTACCCAGCGCACTATGCCCGTTGCTCACTGGGATGGTCAAGCTATCATTTGTCAGCACGCAGCGCACATGAGCCGACATGTCATCGTCGCCTTCATAGTCGTGTTGATAGGCGGGATCAGCATCGGGGGCCAGACGCTGCATGATGGTTTCCAGGTCATGGCGCACAGTCGGATCGGCATTTTCAGTGATCACCAGTGACGCACTGGTATGATGGATAAAGACTGTACAGATACCGGTTTGGATCTGGCTGGCCTTGATGTGTTGCTCTACTTCAGCTGTAATTTCATAAGTGCCGCGGCCATGCGTTGGGTAGCGGAATTGTTGCTGGTAAACCATGATGTTTCCAGGTGTGCCTGTTTGGTTGAATATTACCTGAAAGTAGTCCTGATAACACGGTTTGTATACAGAGAGTCGGTGCTGCGGTTTGTCAACAAAGCCTTGGATTGTTCTTCCATAAAGCAGATGGTTGCATCCGAAAACGCGTTACCGATGCTGAAACGCTTTACCCCATGCTGACTCACACTATCCGGGTTGGTGAAACCTGGCAAAGACATCACATTTAAAGGAACTGTGACATTGTTGCTTAACTGTTGTATTTCGCCACATTGAGACATGCCTGGAACGAAAATTCCATCAGCGCCGCTATCAACGTAACTGATGGCACGCTCAATGGTTTGATTTAATGGGTTTTCCAGTTGCAGATAGGTGTCGATTCTGGCGTTGATAAAAAAGTCGGCATAACCATTGCTGTCCAGAGTTTGGCGAATTCTGGCAATCAACTCGGAGTGTTTGCCCTTTTCCTGCAGTTTTTTATCGTGTAAATCACTTACATTTTTTAATGAATCCTCGATATTGATTCCAGCTGCACCCAAATCGGCAATTTTCATAATGTTTTCAGCTACCGTTTTCGGGGTGTTGGAAAATCCTGATTCAATATCAACGGTCACTGGAATAGTGACCGCAGCCAGAATTTTTTTGATCACATCCAGTAGGTCCTCAAAAGTAATCTTTTCTCCATCGCAGTAACCCATGGCATTCGCAACACCCCAGCTGGTAGTGCCAACTGCCTGAAAACCGGCTTGTTCTATAACCAAGGCAGAAAGCGTGTCCCAGGCATTGGGCAAAAATAATACGTCTTCGCCTTGATGTAAGTCTTTAAAGTGGGTCAGGGTGTTCATAGAGTATCTTCAGAGTTGAAATTGATAGCAGTCTGTTGTTTAAACTCGACATTTTCATGTGTCAATAGCCAGGCTTTGCGATCCAGACCCCCGGCATAACCGGTCAATGTTCCATTGCTGCCAATGACTCGGTGACAGGGAACGATGATGGAGACTGGATTTTTGCCATTGGCAGCACCAACGGCGCGTACAGCTTTGAGATTATTCATCTGCCTGGCAATGTCGCGATAGGCTATAGCCTGGCCAAAGGGTATCTGACATAAAATAGACCAGACAGATTTCTGGAACTGAGTGCCCAGCAGGTCAAGTGGCAGATCGAACTCAGTGCGTTTATTGTCGAAATACTCACCCAGTTGCTGTTTGCAGGCATCTGTATATTCATTCGGTTCGGTTTTTTTCTCATGTGTTTCTGGAAAAATGACCTTGCTGACCCCAACAGAAGAGGCTTGAATTTCGATAATGCCAATAGGGGTTTGCAGATAATCGAGGTACCTCATAATTGACTCCATAGTTGTAATGTTAAATAACTGCGCCAGGGAGATGCTTGAAGTGGATCAAACGGTGTGTTTGAATTTCCTGACGCTTTTTTCACGCCTAGGTCTCCTCCTAAATAAATATCCGGTTCGCTCAAACCCCGCAAACGAGCATAATCAACGGTCCACCGCCCAATGCCTTTTAGTGTAAGCCATTGTTCCGGGGCATCCGGCGCAGCATCTTCTACATAGTGTGTTGCCAGATTGTGCAGGGTTTGTTTTCGAGAGGCTGGAATTCTTAAAAAACCTAAATCGCTTTTAACAATAGATTCAGGGGTTGGAAATACTTTTTCATCCCCTGAAGTTTGTCCCAGTTCATGCGTCAGATCTGTCACCAATTGGTGTGCAGCAGCAACGGATATCTGTTGTCCCAGAATGGCGCGTATTCCTGCTTCGAACAATGACCAGATGCCTGGCAGGCGTATGCCCGTTTCTAATGGCATAGCAGATCCGAAATGATGATTTAAATTGTGGGTAACGGCTTCTATATCAACGTCCAGATCCAGGATGCGTCGAATATTTTGAACAACGGGCTTTAGTGCAGATAAATCATCCAGCGTCAAAGTGACATCAAAGCGATTTTTATCGCTATTGTGGGAGGCCGTAAAGCGACCTGTCGACTTTGCCCATGAAAATGTTCGCCCATAATGGTGTTCACCTACCCATTCCATTGCCGGAATTGCTCTGGCTTTGAAAAATTGCCTGATATAACTCCAGTTATAAGGCGGCCGGTAATAAAGCTTGAGAGCCAGGTTATTGGATTGTGTCTGTGCTGATCGCCTGACTTGCGAAGGAGTCAGCTTCAATTGGGACTGAAAACAGTCATTGAACCTTCTGACGCTGTTAAAGCCACTGGCCAATGCGATTTCTGTAATAGGAAGTCTGGTCTGGTGCAACAACTGTTTGGCGAACAAGCATTGTTGATGAAGCGCAAACGATTTTGGTGATACGCCAAGGTGTTTTTGAAACAATTGCCGTAAATACCGGTCACTGATTCCCAGTCGGGTGGCCAGCATGGGCAGAGAATTTTCTTGCAGAGCGCCCTGATTGATCAACGTCATGGCTCTTTCCAGAGTGGTGTTAACGCCTTTCCAGGCCGATGAACCGGGAGCGCTGTCTGGACGGCAACGCAAGCACGGTCGATACCCGGCATTTGCAGCTTCTATTGCGGTCAGAAAGTAAGTGACATTTTCCTCTCTGGGTGTTGTTGCTGGACAAATAGGGCGGCAGTAGATTCTGGTCGTTTTGACTGCGGTGAAGAACTTACCGTCAAAGCGGGAATCGCGGGATAGTCTGGCTTTGTGGTAAATATCGTGGTTCAACATGCTTATGCCTTGAGTTTTCTAATATCAAGGCATTTTAGTCTGTCAAAACCCAAAACCTAGCCATATTCGGAACTGAACACGATAAAGGTTTGTCAGGTAACAATATGAATCAGATCATGCCCAATTCCAACAGGGCTTCTTCGCTCATCATATCCTGTCGCCAGGGTGGTTCAAAAGTGAGTTCAACACGAGCATCAGAAACGCCGGTTACACTTTTGACGGTATTTTCAACAATGCCTGGAAAGGTTTCCGCTACAGGACAGCCGGGGGCAGTCAGGGTCATGGAGACATCAACAAAATAATCGTCATCAATAACCACATCATAAATCAAACCAAGATCATAGATATTGACAGGGATTTCCGGATCATAGACGGTTTTTAAGGCCTCAATGATCTGTGGGTGCAGCTCCTCTTTGCTGGGAGCATTTGAGTCAGCTGGGGTCTGTGTTGTTATAGTGTCTTGAAGTTTATCGTTCATAGTCTTTTCTTTGCCGCAAGGCTTAACTCAACATCGTGTGTGCCTTTTGCAAAGCAGCGACCAGGCGGTCAATATCCTGGGTATTGTTATACAGTGCCAATGAGGCACGGCAGGTGGCATTCAAGCCAAATTTTTCCATAACTGGCATTGCGCAGTGGTGCCCAACTCGGATAGCCACGCCCTGATGGTCCAATAATGTGCCAACATCGGAAGCGTGAACGCCATCAATAATGAAAGACAAAATTCCCGCTTTATTTCTGGCAGTGCCGACCATACGCAAGCCCGGTATGGCTGACATGGCTTGTGTTGCATAATCCAGCAATTGCGCTTCATATCGAGCGATTTGCTCGATGCCAATCTCACTGACATAGTCCAGTGCGGCAGCCAGCCCAATGGTGCCGGCAATATTTGGAGTTCCTGCTTCAAACTTATAGGGCAGTTCATTATATTCAGTGCCCGAAAAGCTGACGACTTTGATCATATCTCCACCAGCACGGTAAGGGGGCATTGCTTCGAGCAACTCTCGCTTGCCAAATAATGCGCCAATTCCAGTCGGCCCAAATATTTTATGGCCAGAGAATGCGTAGAAGTCACAATCCAGAGCTTGTACATCAACACCCGTATGGGCAATGGCCTGGGCGCCATCTACCATCACTTTAGCGCCAACTGCATGGGCTGCCTCAGTGATTTCTTCCAGTGGGGTTATGGTACCCAATGCGTTTGATACTTGAGTTACGGCTACGATTTTGGTTTTCTCATTAAGCAGGGAATGAAAAGCGGGCATATCCAGCTCACCATTTTCCAGTACTGGCATTGCGTGCACAACTGCACCGGTTTTAGCTGCCAAAATTTGCCAGGGAACAATATTAGAGTGATGTTCCAATTCAGAAACCAGAATCTGGTCGCCTTCTGTTAATACACTGCCACCATAGCTTTCTGCTACAAGATTGATGCTGTCCGTGGTTCCTGAAGTGAAAATCACTTCTTCCAGGCTGCTGGCATTGATAAAGCTGCGCACGGTTTCGCGCGCTGCTTCAAATTTGTCAGTAGCCCGTTGACTTAAGGTATGAATACCTCGATGTACATTGGCATTGTCATAGCTGTAGTAATGGCTGATGGCATCAATCACACGTTGTGGTTTTTGTGTTGATGCTCCATTGTCCAGATAAGACAGTGGCGCGCCATTCACCTCCTGATGCAAGGCAGGGAATTCAGCACGAATACGTTCGATATCAAATACCGCATTGCTTTGTGGGGATTCATTCATCGCGTTGTTTACGGCTTCGTTCATTACAGCAACTCCTGATAATAGTGTTTGTAGCTCTCGGACAATAACTCACCCAGAAAGCGTTCCATCAGCTCAAGCTGTAAAGGTTCAAAAGTGATGCGTTCGAGGACTTCATTGACAAAGGCAAACGTCAGCAGGCGCTGCGCATCTTTGAGGTTGATACCACGAGATTGCAGATAGAACAGAGATTTTGGATCAAGTTGGCCAACGGTGGCTCCGTGTGAACACAGAACATCATCAGCATAGATCTCCAGCTGCGGTTTGCTGTCAGCTTCAGCGTCGGCTGACAACAGCAAGTTATTGTTCTGCTGCTGGGCATCCGTTTTCTGAGCGTCTTCAGCAACGACAATACGACCGCGAAAAACGGCTCTGGATTTGTCGTCCAAAACTGAACGGTAGTATTCATCACTGGTGCAATGCGGCACTTTATGCTGAACTTCTGTGTGGTTGTGCACATGTTGTTTCTCATGCCCAACGACCAGACCATTCATGCCGCCATGGGCATTGGTTCCCAACAGGTTCAGGTGAATATCATTGCGAGCCAGTTTGCTGCCAAGAGTGATATTATGGTTGACTACATTTGAATCTCTCCCCTGATTGGCAAAAACACCGCCCATATGAAATGCATTGTCAGCGTCTTGCTGGACTTTATAATGTTGTACCTGGGCCCCATCATGAGCAATGATCTCAGTTACCGTGTTGAGCAAGTAGCTGGTGCTGTCTGGCTTGTTGTCAGCACATACTGAGCGTTCGATGATGGTTACCTGTGAGAGTTTATCCGCAATGATGATATTGCGCGGGTGGGACACAACAGGCTCGTCATGTTCCGTAGTCACATGAATCAGTTCAATCGGTTTTTCAACAGTAGCTTTGCTGGCTATTCTGATCACAGCACCGTCATTGCAATAAGCGCTGTTTAACTGAGTAAATGCATGAGTTTCAGCCGGCAGTGCTGTTCCCAGCAAGCCTTTCAGTGACTCAGGATTCTGCTGCAGGGTAATTGCCAGTGAGTCAACGCTGATACCTGTTGGTAAATTATCCAGACGTGAACATGCCGGAGCGAAGTAGCCGTTGACCAGAACGACACGCGGCAAGTCATAATCGGGCAGCGCTGCAATGACATCGCTGACATCAGGAACACTGTTGGCAATGGCGTATTGCTGGCGTTTGAAGGCACGCAGATCTGTGTAGCGCCACTCTTCATCACGAACAGTTGGTAAGCCGGAGCTTTGATACTGTGCTGTGGCGTCTGCGCGCAACTGATCCAACCATGCATTGCCTGCGCCAGGCAGGCCTGCAGAGGTATTGTCTGGCAGGCTCAGCGCCGCAGGTTTTCGTTTTTGTTGGATGGCAGTCATCAGGCAGCTCCAGCTATCTCTTCAATCCAGCCATAGCCTTCTTCTTCGAGTTTCAATGCCAGAGACTTGTCACCGGTTTTAACGATTTGACCATTTGCCAAAACGTGCACAAAATCAGGAACAATATAGTCCAGCAAGCGTTGGTAGTGAGTGACCACTACCATGGAGCGTTCTGGTGATCGCAATGCGTTGACGCCTTGAGAGACAATTTTCAGGGCATCAATATCCAGGCCTGAGTCGGTTTCGTCGAGCAAGGCTAATTTGGGTTCGAGCATGGCCATTTGCAGGATTTCATTGCGTTTTTTCTCACCGCCTGAAAAACCTTCGTTGACTGAGCGTTTCAGAAACTCAGGTTTCATTTCAACCAGAGCGGCTTTTTCCTTGATCATTTTCAGAAAATCACCGGCACTCATTTCAGGTTCATCATGGTATTTTCGAATGGAATTTACCGCTGCTTTCAACATCGCCATATTGCTGACACCAGGGATTTCAACCGGATATTGAAATGCCAGAAAAATGCCTTCGCAAGCGCGTTCTTCGGCTTCTAGTTCGAATAAGTCCTTGCCGGTATAAGTGATAGAGCCGCCAGTGACTTCATAGCCCGGGCGCCCAGAAACGACGTTAGCCAGAGTGCTTTTGCCTGAGCCATTGGGGCCCATAATGGCGTGAACCTCACCTGGGTTAATGGTCAGATTGAGACCTTTTAAAATAGGCTTGCCATCAACTTCTGCGTGTAAATCTTTAATTTCTAACATTGTGTCTGTCTTTTTGAGTATTGTGTCGTTTATCGTGCTGCCAGCTTTGGGTTTAACAGGCAGCGCCTTTGGATGTAATAAATCGTCAGTCAGCTAACCAACAGCTCCTTCTAATGAAACTTCTAACAATTTCTGTGCTTCAACCGCGAATTCCATTGGTAACTCGCGGAATACGTCTTTGCAAAAGCCATTGACGATCATGGAAACAGCGTCCTCTTCGGGCAAGCCTCGCTGCATCAGATAGAACAGTTGATCATCGGAAATTTTAGAGGTGGTTGCCTCGTGTTCAACATTGGCGCTGGGGTTTTTGACTTCCACATATGGAAAGGTGTGTGCACCGCAGCGGTCGCCCATGAGCAATGAATCACACTGTGAAAAGTTGCGCGCATTGTCTGCACCTTTAAGGATTTTTACTAAGCCTCTGTAAGAGTTTTGCCCATGACCGGCTGAAATACCTTTTGAAATAATAGTACTCGAGGTGTTTTTGCCGATATGGATCATTTTGGTGCCGGTGTCTGCCTGCTGCTTGTTATGGGTCAGGGCAACGGAATAAAACTCGCCAACCGAATTATCGCCTTCCAGAACGCAGCTTGGGTATTTCCAGGTAATTGCGGAACCCGTTTCAACCTGAGTCCAGGAAATTTTTGAATTATCCCCTTTGCACAGACCTCGTTTGGTTACAAAGTTATAGATGCCGCCTTTGCCATTTTCATCGCCTGGATACCAGTTTTGTACTGTTGAATATTTGATCTCTGCATCTTTGTGAGTGACCAGTTCGACCACAGCCGCATGCAACTGATTTTCATCTCGCTGTGGGGCGGTGCAGCCTTCGAGGTAG
Source organism: Arenicella sp. (assembly GCA_050633785.1). Lineage (GTDB taxonomy): Bacteria > Pseudomonadota > Gammaproteobacteria > Arenicellales > Arenicellaceae > CALKZN01. Next base: position 35,905 of record JBOEHE010000036.1, on the reverse strand, counting down.
CTGACATAAGAGCCTTCATCGGCAATGATCAGCGTGCGTTCGAATTGCCCGGTATTTTCTTCGTTGATGCGGAAGTAGGTTGATAGTTCCATCGGACAACGCACGCCTTTGGGGATGTACACAAAAGAACCATCACTGAACACAGCAGCGTTCAATGCTGCATAATAGTTGTCCTGGGTGGGGACAACACTGCCAAGATATTGTTTCACCAGTTCCGGGTGTTCGTGGACGGCTTCAGAGATTGGCATGAAAATAACGCCAGCTTCTTTGAGGTTTTCACGGAAGGTAGTTCGCACAGAAACGCTGTCAAAGACTGCATCGACAGCAACATTGTGCATCATTTTCTGCTCGTCCAGAGGGATGCCGAGTTTTTCATAGGTTTCCAGCAGCTTGGGATCGACTTCGTCGAGGCTGTCCAGCTGTGGCATTTTCTTGGGGGCCGAATAATAACTGATATCCTGAAAATCAATTTTCGGATAATCAACCTGAGCCCAATCGGGTTCGATCATCTTTTCCCACTTTCGGAAAGCTTCAAGACGATATTCCAACATGAACTCTGGCTCGCCTTTTTTAGCTGAAATGGCACGTACCACATCTTCGTTCAAGCCGGGAGGGAAGGTGTCGGATTCAATATCGGTGATAAAGCCTTCTTTGTATTCACGTCCCACCAGTTTATCCAGTTCAGGATTCTGCTCGGCTTTGCTTAGTTCAATCTGTTCGCTCATAGGGTTTACTCTTTTATGATCTTTGGCTTTTGCGGCTGTCTACTGTGTTAGTGAGGCTTAGCCTAATTCTATGGGGATGCCTGAGAATTGCCCCGCATCGTGGTTGGCGTGGTTGCCAATATTGGGTGTTTTGACTATGTCGGCCAATTTTTTTTCATGCAGAAAGTTATACAGTTCATCACTGAGGTTGGACCACAGGTTGTGGGTCAGGCAGGGGTTTGTGTCACCGCCGCAAGCTTGCCCGTCGCCGCAGGTCAGGTTCAGGTTTTCTTCAACAGCAGTCAGTATTTCTGCCACGGAGATTGTACTGCTTGATCTGGCCAGAGAATAGCCGCCACCAGGTCCACGAACAGCATTAATCAAGCCGGCCTTGCGCAGATTGGCGCAGAGTTGTTCAAGATACGATAGCGAAATATCGTGTCGTTCAGCAATATCTGTCAACACGACGCGTTCAGGGTTGGCGTGCAATGCCAAGTCCATCATTGCTGTTACGGCATATCGACCTTTGGTGGTTAACTTCATTTTGTCTGGTTTCTTGGGTAAATATAAGAAAATGCTTATATATAGTACAAAGGCGATTGTAGAGAAACCCAGTAAAACAGTCAAGAATTAGTGAATCCATGGAAACCTTAGCAAAGAACGCTTCAGAGGTATTTGATGTTGCAATGTGGTTTTAATCAGTCGAAGGTGGTTTGATATGGGTTTTTTACTATCGTTTTTGATATAAAAATATCTTTAAGGATATTTTTGGCCTTTTGTTTAAATGGATGAACAAGGAAGTTGTTTTAAAATAAATTGATAAAAATTAAGAGCTTATGTGTTTTTTAGGGGAGTTTTTATAGTGTTGGCATACCCTTTGCAATAGTGTTTCTGAGGCTATAGAAAATCTTCCTTCTACTTTTTTACTTAATCTGTGGGTCGCTGGTTCGAATCCAGCCAGTTGCTAAGGCAACTGTAGCTCAGTTGGTAGAGCAACAGCAAAAATAGATTGTCTGATTTCCTCAAATAAATACAGGCCATGGCGGTGGCTTCCTTCTAACTGCTCAGGCAGTAGATCTATAAAATCTACCGATAACAGCCCCGCCAATCTCATGTATCACACTTGGAACTACGAAATGAAAAATATAGATAAACTGACAATAACACTGAAAAAACTGGCGGCTATTGTTATTGATGATGCCGTCGAACCGGTTGAACTGGAACGTGGCAGCTCTGGCTTTGCCAGAGCGTTGACTCTCAACGCTGAAATGATGAATCTGGGATTTGTGCTATCTGAGGCTTTGTTTGCCCAATTATCATTGATTGATGAGGCGGTATATGATGATTTGTCAGTTGGCATTATTCAGGCACTTAAAAAAATGGTAGGTGATGATGTGCAATACACACCGTTTTATCCCAATTTCCCACGCCAGCTTATTGAAGCTGATGATGTGGAATTGTATTTCAATGCGGTGTGCCACTACTGGTCGAACGGTGAATGGTTGCCATTTTATGAAAAATTACCCCGACAGTTTGCGTTTGAAAAGATCAAGTATAAACAAATAGATGTGGCCAACAACAATGACTTTCTGGCAATTTTCACACGCTTATTGAGCTCAAATGACTCTCTTTGCGAAGAAGATAAACGCATTATCGAGTGGTTTTCGCTCAATGTTGCCCCAAGTCTGCTGGTATACCCTGAGACAATGCCATTCGCAGAAAACAAATGTATTATTACGGCTCTGCAGCTGACTAAAGGTCATGATATTGCTCCCTTGGTGAAAACGGCCACAGATATTCTGCGTGCCGTAACGTATTTGTCGGGTGGTGATGTTTCTCTGGCTGACAACACAAAGTTTATTTCTTTACCCAGGATTCAGCGTAAAGCTCTGACAAAGGCACTGGAAACGGTTATTAATGAAGAAGATATTGGCCGACACCGGAGAAAATGGGTGAAGTTGTTTCATTGCCTGCATGTTGGGGACTATTCTGCCGCTGTGTATGCGATTGCCCAAAAGGCTCGTAATAAAGGTAAGTTGAAAAGTTTCAATGGTTCAGTCGAAGCCTTGCTCAAGTTGCGTGATGTTGAGGCTGCTGTTGCTTTGTTGGCGACACGTCCAGGCGAGTTTGGTCGGCGTCTGGATCAGTTGCTGCGCTTATCTGTGGATAATCAATCGCAGCATAAGGTTGCACAGAGCTTTTTGCGGATCGTTGAAAAAATTCCAACTCGTAACTTGTTGCAGTTGTTAGGACATCTGGGGTTAAGGTCACAGGATTTGGATAAAAAAATTGTGTTTCCGAAAGGCAATGTTCAGCGTGCTGTGGTGGTGCGTAAAGAGATTGTTGGTTTGAATGCAGCGGTTGTGGCTCTGTTGGTGTCAGGAATTCGTTCCTGTCTGATCCTGCGTTTTTCAGCTGGTGAAGATCTGGGTAAAGTCTGGCTTGATCCTGAGTTGATGGATTGTCCAATTCCAACCCAGCAACGCAGTGCCTCTTCAGGGCTTTTCAGTGTTGCTCGAGGAACACGACTGCCTATTTCCTTTGAAACTGATACCGCTCAGACTTTGCGTTTTTTCATTTACTGGATAGGCCGTGATATTGATTTGAGTGCGACGTTTCATGATGAGCGTTTTGGTATATTAGACCATGTCAGTTATACACGATTGCGCTCCAGAGGTTATAAGGCTTTTCATAGCGGAGATATCACTAATGCACCTTATGGTGCTTCTGAGTTTATCGATATAACGCTGGATGCGGGTTTGAAAAACGGTGCGCGTTATCTGGCAATGAATGTATTGGTTTATAATGGTCCAAATTTTTCAGAACATAAAACCTGTTATGCTGGTTGGATGACGCGTTCCAAGCCGAACAGCAATGAGGTGTATGAGCCGAAAACAGTGCAGCAGAAAATAGATGTCACCTCCGCTTGCCGGAATGTTATCCCAGTTGTGTTTGATCTGCGTGATAAAAAAGTGATCTGGGTTGATGTTGCCACATCTGAATATCAGAACTGGGGAGTCAACAATATTGAATCCAATGCAGCATCAATCGAAGAGAAACTGGAGGCAGCTGTGACCATTGATCATAAAGTATCACTCTATGAACTTTTCGAGCTGCATGCTCTGTCCCGCGGACACCTCGTTGAATCGCGAGATGAAGCGGATACGGTGTTCAGTGTTGACCAGGGGATAACGCCTTATTCCATCAATGAAATTAATGCGGAGTTTATTGCTTGAATCTGAAATTTAAGAAAGGTTCAGATAATCTATAGAGTATAAGAATGGGGGGCTTTGTTTATTCAGCCCCCCATTTTTGTGCGTTCATACATCCTAGGGCCTGTTCACACTANNTGGACGTTTGGTCACTCCCAACAACAAATGGAGAACGAAAATAGCTAGAAAATGACGGTGACCCTTCGGGGTATGGCTAAAATTCGCTCATACCCCGGGGGCACCCAGTACTCTCGGTCAAAATTTAGTGTGAACAGACCCTAGAATAGCTTCGAAAGCCATTTGATGAATACCTCTGAACGAATATTCAATTGCTGACTTGGTGGAGTAACAATAAAGTAAGGATGTGATGCCTTGTGCGAGGCTTCTTTAAAGATGCGCACCAGACGGCCATTGGCTAAATCGTCTGCCACTTCCAATTGATTGACCAGAGCCACTCCCAGGCCCAGTTTGCAGGCTTGTATGGCCAGCAGGTTCATCGATAGAGAGAGGCGGTCGTTGATATGGGAGATATCAACGTTCATGGATTGTGCCCAGCGCTCCCATTCCTGGCCTTTGTCATCCAATAACAGCGTGCAAGAAGATAAGTGTTTTGGCTTAATTAAGGGGTGCGCCAGTTTATTTAAATAGGAGGGGCTGCAAACCGGAAAAAGAGTGTAATGTACTAATCGTTGCAAACGTTGCTTGGCCACATCAGGCTGCCCGTAGCAGATAGCAATATCGATATCTACTGGAAGCTGGGTTTGTAATTTATTGATTATCTCAAAGTTCAGTTTAATGTTGGGGTACATTTGCCAGAAAGAGGGCAATGAATTTAACAGCCAATTGCTCAGCGCTGATGCTGTACAGCCGATGACCAATTCGCCTTCGAGCTGCTCCGGTTTGAGGTTGCTGGCTTCAAATGCAATGCGGTCAAAACTTTCGCGTAAAACAGGCAGCAGATGTGCTCCAGCCGGGGTTAGGCGTAGTTGATTGCCATTGCGTTCGAATAATATAACCCCAAGGTGTTTCTCCAGAGATTTAATCTGCTGGCTGACAGCGCCTTGAGTGACCCCAAGTTCATCAGCTGCTCGCCCCATTTGCAGGTGGCGTGCTGTAACCTCAAAGCTACGCAGGCTGTTCAAGGGGAGTTGGCGTCGGCTTAGCATTGAATGGTTTTTCTCCGATTTCACTATTAGAAAAACTAATCATAGCATTGAATTTAAATGGTTTGATATTAGAAAAACAATTGAATTTAATATCGCTTTAGTTTCAATAAACCTGAGGAAGCGATTTACGCATGAGCACATTTACCTTAAAACACCGCATTGATGGCGGCGGCACCCCAGAGTTGACAGACTGGGGAATGAACTCAGAATATGGGGTTTTGCGTGACGTTTTGCTTGGGCCTGCTGAGCATTATCGCTGGTTGGAAACCAGTTCAGTCTCCAAGCGCTCTATTCGATTGGGTTGGCAGTTTGATAGCATAGTCGCTCAACAGCAACATGCTGAGATGATAGCGTGCTATGAAGATGCGGGTGTAACAATTCACATGTTGGAAGCGGACTCGAATCTGCCTTATCAGATTTTTGCGCGTGATTCCTCGGTGATGACTCCCTGGGGAGCGGTAGTAACGCAAATGGGGCATCCATGGCGGCGCGGTGAATATGCGCCGGTGATCAAGTTTTATCATGAACAGCAAATACCGGTTTACGACATGATCAGTGCCGGTGCTTTTGAGGGCGGTGATTTTCAGGTTATTAAACCAGGAGTAATCCTATGCGGTTATTCTGATGCCGATCGTACAACAAAGGCAGCGATCGACCAGATGAGTGCCTGGTTTGAAGCTGAAGAATGGGAGGTTCATACCTATAAATTTGATTCCTTTTTTGTGCATTCCGATGTCTTTTTTGTGATGTTAGCTGATAGTTTAGCGGCAATGTGTACCGATGTTGTTGAGCCTGAACTGGTAGCCTGGGTGAAATCAAAGGGTATCGAAATCATTGATATCCCTTATAAAGATGCAATGAATCTGGGTTGCAATGTTGTTGCTCTGGGTAATGATAGGGTGATTCTTCCGAGTGAAGCTCAGCTTTTGAAAGAACATTGTGAGGCCAGAGGTTTGTTTGTCTACTCCCCGGATATTTCAATGATTTCAAAAGGTGGAGGCAGCTTGCACTGTATGTGTCAGCCATTACGTCGAGATTCTGTTGAGGGTTGAGATATGTTGATAATGAGTGTTTTATGCAATGCGGAATAAAGTGAATATAAACTGCCAGCGCCTTTGGGCGAGTTTGATGGAGATGGCCAGGTTGGGCGCAACCGAAAAAGGTGGTTGCAATCGCCAGGCTTTGACTGATATCGACAGGCAGGCGCGTGATTTATATATCAGCTGGGCTAAGCAGGCTGGCTGTGTTGTTCGCATTGACCAGATGGGCAACGTGTTTGCCCGCAGAGCAGGCAAACAGAATGATTTGCCAGTTGTCATGACGGGTTCACATATAGATACCCAACCAACTGGCGGCAAATTTGATGGGGTTTATGGTGTCTTGGCTGGCCTTGAAGTGATTCGCAGTCTTAATGACCATGAGATTGAAACGATAGCACCCATTGAGGCTTGTATCTGGACTAATGAAGAAGGTGCGCGCTTTTCGCCCGCAATGATTGGCTCAGGTGTCTGGGCTGGGGCTTTTGACTTGCAATATGGACATAGCAGGGCAGATAAGACTGGCAAGACTATCAAGGCTGAACTTGAACGTATTGCTTATCTCGGTGAGGTTGCCTGTAAGCCGCATGCGGTGAAAGGTTTTTTTGAACTGCATATTGAACAAGGCCCAGTTCTGGAAAGCAAAGGCTTGCAAATTGGGGTCGTTAATGGAGTGCAAGGTATGCATTGGTACGATTTGACAATTACAGGTCAACCCATTCATGCCGGGCCTACGCCTATGGAAGACCGCCGTGATCCATTTGTTGCCTTACACCATATCATTGCCGGTTTGTACAATATGGCCGCTGAATACGCTCCAGAATCTCGCATTACTTTTGGTGATATTAAAGCGGTTCCCGGGGCGCGTAACACGGTGCCTCGGCAGTTGATATTGGCTGTGGATATGCGTCACCCTGATCAGCAGATGCTTGATGAAATGGATGGAAAATTTCGAGAAATAGCTCGAGATGAATGTGAAAAGTGGCAGTTAACAGGTGTTATCAGTGATGAATGGCGTTCACCAGCTGTGACTTTTGATAAAACTTGCCAAGCTCAAGTTCGAAATGCTGCAGAGCATTTGGGTTATCAATACATTGACATGTTTTCGGGGGCAGGGCATGACGCGGTTTATGTGTCTCGCGTTGTGCCAACGTCGATGATTTTCATTCCGTGTGAAAAAGGTATATCTCACAATGAAAAAGAAAATGTTACCGAACAGGATGTAGCAGCTGGATGTAATGTTCTATTTCATGCCATGTTGAATATGGCTAATGAGACATAGCATGATTATTTGAAGCTATATTTAACGAAACGATCAAGCGATTGATTGAAGGCTGCGGTACTTTTCTGGAGTCATATTATAATATTTTAAAAAAGCCCTGTAAAAGCTGGGTGGGTGTTCATAGCCTGTGAGATAGGCTATCTCATTAATGGATAATTCGGTACCAAGCAGATATTGCTTGGTCAAGGCCATACGGGCTTCATAAATGACTTTTCTAAAGGTGGTGCCATTTTTCGTCAGGCGACGCTGTAATGTATGAATTGGCATATTAAAATGATCTGCTGTGTCTTGCAGTGTTGGTAGCGGAATTTGAGCTGACTGGAGCAAATAGAGTCGGACATCATCAATCAAATCACTAGCCTGTTTCATTAATGGCAGAGTGGCAACACTGTACTCATAACACAGACGGGTTACTGAGACATTGGCTGTTGAGAAGGGCTGCTCATTAAAATGCGCCGGAAATGAAATCGAATATTCAGGTTGGTCAAACAAAACTTTGCCTGGGAACACACTTTCATAGACATGGCTGTGTGGTGGTTTTGAATACTGCAGACAAATTTCAACTTCTTTGCTGTCGTGGATCATTGGTAAGCGTTGGCAAGTCCATTTCCAGGTGCTTATCAGCCATTCTTCGCACAGGGCACCTGTTTGAATTTTATCCAGTTTCGGAGGAAATAACTTCAGCTCTATCCTGTCATTGAGAATGCTTCGTTCTACTTTGATGGGATGAGGCAACAATGCCGAAGACACCTCCCAGGAACGTTGCAGGTTAGCGGAGCTGATCAAGGCATAGCCTAAAATACCTAAATCAAAAATATCATAGCTTGCGCCCAACCTTAAAAAGAAACCTGAATCCCAGCAATAATGGGCTGCCAGAACTACGGTTTTGTAATAGGTGCTCAGTTTGACGTTGTGTTGTCCCGACATTAACAACTCGCGGCTCGAGTCTATGGAGGCTAAAACCGGGTCTAGAGCTAAATCTGGACAGCTGCGGTCCCATTCAGCAAAAAAGCGTAGGAAAAACTGCTGAGAAATTCCTTTGTTTTCAACGTTGTAAGGCTGCATTTTCCCCTTGAGAGTATTGATAAATGCTTAGTATAGAGTGTCGTAAAATGCTATTCAATTGTTATTTAATGCTATAGGAATTCTTTGTTTTACTCCATAGAATGGATTGCCAGCATAAGCCAGAGTGGGGTTGGCACTCATTAAATAATCATCAATGAGTGTCTTTTTTGCTACTGAGACTATCTTGGAAACAATAATCTAAAGGTGAATTATATGACTTTACATACCACAAAAACGAACAGACAAAGGATCAGCAAACTCACGAAAGGAATAGTTACTGCAAGTGTAATATTAACAACCGTTACCACGGCAATGTTCAGTATGGTTGTTCAAGCGGATGATAAAGTCTATCGCTGGAGAATGCAGAGATATACTGGTACAGAGACCCAACAGCTATTCAAAGACTTTGCTCGTGAAGTGCGCAAGGCCAGCGAAGGTCGCCTGCTTATCAATAACTTCAGCGGTGGTGAATTAGTACCCAATGATCAATTGCTCAAAGCAACTAGTTCAGGTGTTATGCAAATGTCTTATGGTTATGGTGCTTACTGGGGAGGCAGCATTGATCTGGCTCGTATCGAATCGGGTCTGCCACTGGCATGGACGACACTTGATGAGGCTAAAGAGTTGTGGTTTGAAAAAGGTTTAAATGAATTGCTGGTGGATGCGTATGCCGAGCATAAAGTGCGTTATATGACGCCTTCTTTCGGGGGGGATTATGACCTTTTGTCCAAAGAACCTATCACCTCTATTGACGACATGAAAAAGGCAAAAATACGAGCTACTTCGAATGTGTCTGCTGTGTTGCAAAAATTTGATGTCCCCACTGTTTATCTTCCGCCAGAAGAGCTGTATACATCGATGAGTACAAACTCTATCAGCGGCATCATCTATGGCAGCGCCTATGACTATGAGCAGCTTAAACTGCATGAAACAGCGAAGCACTACACCAAGTTGTCGCTGCTGACTCCAGGTTTTGTCGATAATATTTTAGTCAACCAGAAAGCATGGGATGAATTGCCAGAAGACTTGCAGAAAATTCTTGATACCGCTGTTAAAAAATTGGCGGAAAACCACCATAATTGGTTAGTTGATGGTGCCAAGAAAACCTTAGGTTCCTCTATTTTTGAAGTACATACCCTGGATACGGCTGATGTGACTAAATTGACCGATGCAGCACAGGAACTCTGGGGTGAGGAAGCCAAACGTTCAGAGCGTAATGCGAAAGCCATAGATATGATTAAGGCATTGGCCGAAAATAAAGGTCGCCTGAAATAAATGAATGTAGTTTGTGCTATGCACCGGTTGCTAAAGGCTCAACAAGCCTTTGGTGACCGTTTTGGCCGTTTAATCGCCTGGTTGAATCTGGCTATCATCGCGGTGCTTTTATATGAAGTCTGTGCACGTTATTTATTGAATGCGCCTACTAGCTGGGCGCATGAAACATCGACCATGATTTTTGGTGGGTATTGCCTGGCGGCAGGTGTTTATACCCAGACGCACAATAAACACGTGCGCATCGATGTTATTTATCAACTGTTTGGCGATAAAGGTCGAGCATGGATGGATTGCTTTTCAAGTATTTTTATCGTGGCAGCGCTTGGGTTTTTACTCTATGTTTCCAGTGGGTATGCCTACGAATCATGGAGCATAAAGGAAGTATCATCCAAGAGTCCGTGGAGGCCGTTACTGTTTCCAATAAAGACAGTGATACCGATCACTGTGCTATTGCTTATCCTCAATCAATGTATTTATTTCATGCGTGATTTTATGATTGCAACAGGAATCATGCATGCATTATCAGATGATATGAATTTCGATGAAAGAGATGGGAGCAGTAACTGATGGACCCTCTTATTATTACCGCCATCATGTTTGTTTCTATGCTGTTACTGATGGTTATCGGCACTCCTTTAGCATGGGCCTTGCTCATTGTAGGCACCGGTTCTGCTATTAATCTCTGGGGGTGGGAATCCCTGGATATGTTGGTCATCAGCACCTTTGGTGTAATGAACACGTTTATTCTGGTCGCGCTGCCATTGTTTATTTTTATGGGATTGATTCTGCAAAAGTCCGGTATTACAGATGACCTCTTTGGCATGATTTACAAGTTGATGGGGGGAGTCAAAGGTGGTCTGGGCGCTGGAACCATTATCATTTGTGCGGTGATTGCTGCCATGGCTGGTGTTACCGGTGCAGCAACTGTCAGCTTAGGCTTGATTGCTTTACCTGCCATGCTAAAAAGAGGCTATGACAAACGACTAGTGACGGGTTCAATAATGGCTGGCGGAGCATTAGGCTTTTTAATTCCGCCGAGCATAACAATGATTCTCTATGCTTTTCTGACAAGGGAATCTATCGGAAAATTATTTGCTGCTGGGATTATGCCAGGTTTATTGCTCGCTACTCTCTACATAATTTATATCCTTATCATCTGCCGGATCAAGCCTGCATTGGGGCCAGCTATCGCTGAACAGGAGAGGGTCGACTGGAAAGGAAAAATCAGCTCACTGCGTTCATTGATTCTGCCGGGAATTATTATTGGCTGTGTTCTGAGTTTCACCATGTTGGGTATTACTTCGCCAACGGAAGCATCTGTGATTGGTGCAGTTGGTGCCTTATTATGTGCTCTGGTCAATCGCACTTTGAGCATGGAGGTGCTAAAGGGTGCGCTCTATGAAACCACGCGCATCATGGGAATGCTGATGTGGATCATGGTAGGTGCTGTTATCTTCAGCAAAATTTATATAGGTCTGGGGGCGGGGCAGGTCATATCGGACGCCGTGTTAGATGGTGATATGAGTCCGCAGATTGTATTGCTCTCTATAATCGCCACCTATTTTATTTTAGGCATGTTCCTGGATGACTCTGCCATTCTGTTTATTACCGTGCCTCTCTTCGTCCCCATTATTAATGATATCGGTTTTGATTCAGTCTGGTTTGGTATTGTGTTTATTCTTGCCATGCAAACTGCCTACCTGACGCCACCTTTCGGTTATAACCTGTTTTATATGCGATCAGTTGCGCCTCCAGAAATCAGCACTATGGATATTTACCGGTCAGTGACGCCCTTTATTTGTTTGCAGATTATCGGCTTGGCTCTGGTGATTATATACCCTGAAATTGCATTGTGGCTTCCTGGCCTATTGTTCAATTAATCTTGTTGATAAACCTGCTGAGAAAATGCAATGAAAGTTATTCATAACTACACCTCGTCCCACTGCTCTGTTACGGCAGGTAAGGCGGAGCTGTTATTAACCAATGGACGCATATATACAGTTGACTCTGAGCAGCCATGGGTTGATTCGGTGGCGATTCGAGCAGGGCGCTTTATCGGTGTTGGTCAACGCAATGAGCTGGATGAGCTACTCGATTCTCAAACCCATATCGTTGATTTGCAAGGACGCTTTGTGATGCCTGGTTTGTACGATATGCATACTCACCCAGACCTGGCATTAGCGCCGGCCTATGCGGGTTATCTTGATGTAGGTCTGGAAGATCCAACACCGGATCAAGTAAAAACCGCTATTTTGCAGTATGCCGAAGAGCAAACCGATAATGAGTGGATATATGGACAATCGTTTGTTCGTTATACTTTTAAACGAGCAAGCTTGATCCCTGACCGGCATTGGCTGGATAGTTTTATGGCCGATCGCCCGGTGGCAATCCATGATCGTTCCTGGGGTTGCATCCTGGCTAATAGCAAAGCACTTGAACTGGCGGGTATAAGTAGTGACACACCAGACCCAGGTAATGGTTATATTGAACGTGATTCTTTGACTGGCGAGCCATCCGGCATTTTGGTTGATGGAGCTTATTCTCTTATTTATGCGGTGATGCCACCAACACCTGCTTGTGCCTTAGAGCGGGCATATAGAGAAGGCTTGAACTATCAAGCATCGAAAGGGGTGGTTGGCACTAAATACCTTCATGTCTGTGAACACCGTTTGAATGCCTTAAAAGCAGTTGATAATGATGGCTTAATGACTTCACGGGTCGAAGCGGCGATAAGTTGGCAGGATGATATTTTCCCGGTTAAGCGACGTTGGGAATTGCTGGCCGGTGAACGGCATTACTATCGTAGCAACCGCTTGAATGCGAATGCGGTAAAATTCCATTTTGATGGAACTCATGAATCATTCTCATCTTATTTATCAACGGCATGGCCAGGTGAAGATACGTGGCGGGGTGGGCTTAATCTGACCCCTGAACACATCATCGATATGGTCACGGAAATGGATGCTAAAAACATTCGGGTTGTGGCACATTGTACTGGGGATGGGGCATCTGACCTGTTTCTCGATGCTGTTGCCATTGCCAGGCAACGCAATGGCAATAAAGGTATGCGTCACCAATGTGCCCATTCAACTAATTTACTGGATGAAAATCTGCCTCGGTTTGCTGAACTGGATGTTATTGCGGAGTTTTCTCCTGTCGGTTGGTATCCATCACCTTTTGCTGATGCACGCTGCAATGTGGGTGAACAGCGTTGGCCACGAATGTATAACATCAAAGGGGTTCTCGATGCTGGTGGCGTTGCTGTTATGGGCACCGATTGGCCAGTATCCCATATTAATCCATGGGTAGGATTTGAAACGATGATAACCCGGCAGAACCCAATGAATACGTCAGCAGAGACATTTCACGGTAAAGGAGTGAGTATTGAAGAGGCAATTCGTGTGATGACCATTAATGGGGCTTATGCAATGGGCCTTGAAGAGCAGGCTGGTTCGATTGAGTTTGGTAAATCAGCGGATTTAATCGTGTTGGATAGAAACCCCTTTGATATTGAAATCAGAGGCAATTTGCATCAAACCAAGGTAGAACTGACATTGTTGGAAGGACAGTGTACCTGGGATGCGTTGGGTTGCCTGAGTGCAACGGATAATCAAGCGGTCTGGAAAAATGCGCCTGAATTATAAAGGTATAAAAAAATCAAAGTCAGTGAGACTGCTATCTAATATTTCTTTAATGAGTGTTGGGTAGGAATATGAGTGATAAGACCAATAATCAACGCATACCTGTCTGTGTCATCAGCGGTTTTCTGGGTTCGGGGAAAACAACCTTGTTAAATCATATGCTTAATGGTGATCATGGCCTGAACATTACAGTGCTGGTTAATGACTTTGGTGCTATTAATATCGACAAGCAATTATTGGAAAAACAGGATGCGAGCAGCATCAGTCTGAGTAATGGTTGCATTTGCTGTAGCATGCAAAGTGATTTGGTCGATGAATTACTGGCACAATTGTACCGACCAGATGGCCCGCCAGAATACATAGTTATTGAAAGCAGTGGAGTCTCTGACCCTCTGAAAATAATCAACACTCTGCATTATCCACAGTTGCGTGAATGCTTTCAGATTGACACCGTCTTGACTTTGTTGGATGTGCAATCAATCAATGGGCTGCAAGGTCAACCAAAACAATTGGCAATGGCTCAATTGGACGCGGCAGATATCATCGTCATCAATAAAACAGACTGCGTCAGCAGTGAACAATTGAGCGCTATTCGTAAAGACTGGTTATATCCATCAGCTAAAATTATAGAAACCAGTTATGCCAGAGTGCCCATGGAGTTGATTTTTGGGAAATTTCTGGTGAATCAGTTTTCAGCAGAGCAAAAAGTTGGCGATCTTAAGGTTGTTAGAAGTCATAACAAGAGTGATGAGAATAAAAGTATTTTCTCAATAAACTCTTCTTCCAAGCAGTTCACTATAGATCATAGTCAGGTTTTTCAGTCTTGGAGTTGGCGAAGTGATGAGGCTGTCTGTTTGGATAAATTACGTGCTGCAATCAGTCAACTATCAGAGCAGGTTTATCGTGCTAAAGGTATTTTTTTTGAAAAAACAACAGCCCAGCAACGAGTGATTCTGCAACTGGTGGGCAATCGTCAGCAATGGAGCAGAGATAATTGCAATCAGGAGAAAACCGTTAACCAATTAGTAATCATAGGGGCTGCAAACAGCCTGGATAAACAACAATTGCAGGCTGTGTTTGATGCCTGTATTGCTTGAACAACACAGAACATAGTAGAGAGCATGGCATGCAGATAAAACAAGATGCATTTGATTGGGTTGATGATAAGCAACAACAATTGTCTGACTGGCATCAAACTATATTTGATTTAGCTGAAACTGCCTGGCGCGAGTATCGATCATGTGCCTGGTATGTCAAGCTACTCAGGGAAAATGGTTTTGATGTTGAAGAAACCAGCGGCGGGATGCCGACCGCATTTTGCGCAGTCTGGCGTAATGGTGATGGCCCAACAATAGGTAGCTATGCGGAATATGATGCCGTTCCTGGAAACTGTCAGGCAGCTGACACCATACAGCGTCCACGTGATGGTTTGAATGAACATGCTGGAGGTCATACTGACCCTCATTCAGCTTTGGGTATCAGTGCTTTAGGAGGCTTATTAGCAGCCAAGGCAGCAATGGAAAAACACAATATTCCAGGAACCTTGAAATTCTTTGGTGAACCGGCAGAAAAGGTGCGAGGCTCTAAACCTATTCATGCAGCCAAAGGGTACTATGATGACCTGGATGCTGCTATCAGTTTTCATCCGTTTTATATGTTGCCTTTGTGCAACACAACTCGCTGGAACACTCATTGCGGGGCAGCGTATGCCGTAATCTACAGCTTTGAATGCAAACAACCGGAAACATGGCTATCTCAGAGTGATGAAATTGGCTCCCCTATTGCTTCGTCTCATGCGTCAGCTCGAGCACCCGGCGCTAATGATGCTTTGATACAAATGTATTCCACCTCAAAAATGCTTAAAGAATCATTTGTTGCTGCCGGTACAGGATGGTCAATGAATGAGTGTATCCTGACTGCAGGACAGGCAACAGCCGATAATTTGCCAGCTCAAATTGCTCAGATTCAGTACATCATGCGGGTGCCTGATGTCGAAATGGCCGAAACGGTCATGAAGGTGCTCGATCAAAATGCTGAGGCTGCTGCCAGCATCACTCATTGCTCCTGGCGCAGAGATTGGGTCAGCAAATCGCGCCCCGGTTTACCAAACCATACCATGGCTGAATTGACGTATCAGAATCTGGAATTAGTTGGGCCTCCTCAGTTTCAGCAGGAGGCTGCCATCAAAAAAGCACAGGAGATACAGCGTAATCTGGGCATAGAAGTAATGGAACAACCCTTTCTGAAGGAATGCTTAGAACTTGTCCCGCCAGAAGAAGCTGAGCGGGAATTACGCAAGCAGTTGCCGGAGTGGCAGAAGAATTTCACTTCCGATGACTATACCGAGTTTTGCTGGCATGCTCCGACTGTCCGTTTGTATATTGCTCGACCGACTCTACAGGCTCCAGAAGGGTATAGATACCCGGATTGGGTTATGAATGCCTTGGGTGGCATTCGAGAAACCATTGATCCAATGATTTGGTGTGCCAGCAAAACCATTGGTGCAACTATGGTTGATTTGCTGACAAAGTCGGAATTGTTGGAAAAAGCACAACAGGAATTCAAGCAACGCACTGGTGGAATAGGCAGTGAAAACTGGTTGGCGCCATTATGTGATTATGAGTCACCACACGGTTTTCGCTGGCCTGAATATATCAAAACCGAGCGCGGTCATGAATGGTGGATACCTTGACGCTGACTGGTTCAGCAGGTCCTGGCTATTAGCAAACAGGCTCAGGCTATTGCTGCGATATCACGCTGGCAATAGCCTGAAACCCTAATATCTATGAAATACTCGGGTCATCCGCTTTTCTGAAGCTGTTGTTAATAAGTATATTTCACTCCAGCTGATAAGACTTTGATATCTGCGCTGTCATGTAAATCCAGGTTGCTACGGATGCTCAGTGTGTCGTTGATAGCATAATTCAAGCCAACGCCGGCAAAACCTTTGGTACTGGTTTCTTCTACATTAAAACCAAAGTTTACGAAAGCATTATTAATGCTGACGTTGCTCTCACCTTTGAGTCTTTCAATGCCTAGTTTTCCAGTTAAAGTTAGCTTGTTGTTTAATGGTACTCCACCTATCACCGCTAAACTTATAGATGAAAATTCCAAGTCTGTTCTGTTGACTACAGCTGCGCCGAAATCGTTG
This sequence comes from Arenicella sp., assembly GCA_050633785.1. Classification (GTDB taxonomy): domain Bacteria; phylum Pseudomonadota; class Gammaproteobacteria; order Arenicellales; family Arenicellaceae; genus CALKZN01. The sequence continues at coordinate 19,372 of JBOEHE010000036.1, read as the reverse complement.
TAGGACAATTCCAAAGAGAGTTTGTCGCTAAAGTTGTATCCAATACCTGCTGACAGAGCTGAATCGGAATCATCAGAAAGGTTGAGTTGCTTATCATCATCGTATTTAGAGACACCTGCATCCAAGTGCACAGACCATTTCCCTGTTGCATGGGCTGGTATACCAAAAACTAAGCTTGATGTTAATAATCCAGCAATAATCGTTTTGTTCATAATTCGTCCTTTTTTAAGTTTGAAGAGAGTGGAAATAGAGAGTCCTGATCCAGCAGAATTCTATTTATTAACATGTCTCTAAACAATTAACTTTTTGGTAATTTACTGTTAGCTGTAAATAATCGACTTTTGATAATCGAAAGGGTGTTTTTCAGCAGTCTTAATAATTAAGTCGCTGATCTTTTGTGCACCGTATTTTGAAGGCTCAATAGGTGAAATGCTTGAATAGTCTCTGGCTTTGTTGCATGCGAGCCGCAGGTCAAGAACGGGCACATCAAGTGAGAAAGCTTCGCGTAAAATGACTTCATTGAACAGTGCCAGTGCAGTTATTGCCCTTTGCTCAAAGTCAGGCACCGAATCATGAACGGTGCATACACTTACCTTAGTCTGAGTCTGTAAGGCCCGCAGTAGCATTTCCCGATACCCTGTTTGAAAATCGTTCTTGATTTTGGTTAAGACAGACATGGCATCACCAACCGTTGAGACTGGCTGATTCAATACATTGATAGTCCGCAAGGCATCATTACCGCCAGCGCTGATAAATAAATGAGTAGCGTCTGCTGGAAGATTCTCCAGTTGTGTTAAAACATCAACAGTGACGTCACCATCAACCGCAAGAAGAGTTGCTTTATCCGAACCCGATAATTTAGCTGTAGTTTGATCAATCACTGCATCTCCCTGATCAACATAACCGGCGTTATCGAAAACGGAGTCTCCTGCTAGCACTATATGCTTCATTTCTTATTCTTGCAGCTTCTTCAGTGCAACTTTCGCGTGTTTTACAATTTTTCTGGGCAGATCAGCGCTGATTGTTTTTTTAAGAACTGGAATGCCCCTTTTGTCTCCAGATTTGCCAAGGTTGATGGCGCACCAAGCTAGGCCATCGATAAGATTGGAGTTAAGTATGCCTCTATCTGTGTTCGTTGCGGCTTCCAGTAAGTCGATAAGTGTCAAAATTATTTTTTCATCGAAAAGTTGTTCTTTCCCTATCTTTATGGCTGCTTCGTTCATTTCTCTTGGATAGACTGAGCGTAACGATTCGATAGCTCTGGTAGTAGTACGAGGCTTATTTTTGTCAATTCTAGGGTCTGGAATTACAAACAACTGGTTTAATCTCGGAGTGCCTTTTTTATTTGTATTTGCGATTAAGGCAAAACCGTCAAAATCAGTGATTACGTAAACTGTGTTGGTTCTATCTGTCCATATATCATGTACCTCGACCTTTTCCCATTGATCAATATGGTCCTTTGATATCCCTCCAGCAGCATCAAATAAAAAGGCTTTGGTGAGTAACTCGAAACCTTTTGTTGCATGAGAAATGGGCTTGTCTTCTCCCAACGAAAACCATGATTCGCCTTCTCGTGTTATTGCGAAAGCTCTGTTGTTCATCCCATAGTAAAAGTCTCGTCGCTTTTTTTTACCTGCATATTTGTAACGGCTTGATAAATGGAAGCTAAGTTCCGCTTCTCTATTCCAGTTTATCCAAAACATTGCAGTGGGGATTATTTTAAACTGAAACTCATTTTTATTCTCAGAGTTGTCCTCGTAGAGTGCTACTTTTCTCCCAAGAATTACAGTTTCGTCCTGCATATGGTTCTTGACGATTTTGTCCATGTAGATATTTAATGTCTCCTTGTTGCCATCATTTTTGAGCGAAAGGAAGGCATTTGGTCGCCCCCAATCACCCATGCCGACCATAACCTGGCTTTGTGGCAAGTATCTTTGGCCGCCACCTATATCTGTCCATGCGCTCAGTTGGCCATTACTCACATGTACTTTAATGCCCTCTTCAATCTGATAAGTAATTGATTTTGCTGATGCTGAGGTAATTAAGCATATGCATAGAAATGTTGATATCAAACAGTACTTAGAAATGGTTTTCATTGATTTTTCCTTTGGTATTGAGAAGAACGTCTTTAACGTTTCTTATTTTTGACAGCAATATAGTGATGTATTGTCTCTGAGAAGTGAAGAGATTTGTGGGTGATCAAAATCTATCTAATTTATGCTTGTTTTTAATATAGCCAAGTTGAAACAATTCAAGAGCCAGCTGTTTTAACTCCAGAGTTTCTTTTGCTGTGCGATTTTCATTTTTTACCAGAGCTTCGTATTGATGCATTCTGTGTTTAATTGACTGTTCTTTTTTTCGGCATTCGATGCACTTGACGCAGGTCACATCGACATAAAATTGCAGTTCCTCAAACCAGAATTTTTGTTCTTGAGCAAAAAACAAAAACCAGCGATTACAGTCTCGGCATTGTTTTTCAATGTCGACATAGATGGTTATTGCTGACATTGATATATTTTGCTTGGTTGTATCTGCTCTTATTGCCGTCTCGGGGAAAAATGATTCATCACGGTATCGCCAGTGAGCACTACGTATTTCGTCTTCCGTATATCTTGCTCCAGAGTAAATGGGCTGCTTGCCAAATCGTGGGTGATCTACATAATTTCTTCGACAACTGCGCTCACGTTTCCTTTTTGCTTTTATGCCCATTCGTTTTTATAAAAAACTTTCGTTCAATAGTGTCAGAAAGTCAGCATCACTGACAGCTGTTTTGTTGTCATTAGCGATCGGGTGAACATCCAACAGTGATTCATAAACACTGTTGAAGAAATCGATGATTGAGTTGTCAATGGTAATTACTGTGGATTCAACCGCTGCAGCCTTTGTCGTGATCAAAACGGTTACTTTTTCGCGTACTGAATCTTCAATGGGCAGATCGTCCAAAAGCTCAGCAAACACAATGCTGGGCATGGTGTGCTTTTGAGCTATCCATAAGGCGCTCAACACAGCACGGGCAAAGTAGAAAAAACGCTTCAGTTTGATTTTCTGGCCGGTGTTTATGTCTGCATAAGCATTCTTAGCCGTTGATAAATAATGATGAAAAGTGGCGATAGGGTTAAAAGCATTGCAAGCCAATGTCTGCAGTTGCTTGGTGCTTGGGTGAGTTTGGTAGACAATTGGTGAGATCAACCATTCCTGCACAACGGCATTACCCTTGTTTGTCAGATTCAGCGCTTTGCGTAAGTCCCAGCCACTGATGTCGAGTTCCTCATTGATTGGCAGTTCAATAACATCGCGTTTTTCCTGTAATTGGATATACCAGTCTTTGGAGTGAGCGTAAATAAAGCGCACATCAAAGTCGCTATCGGGGGATGGGAAACCCCAGGCTCGGCTGCCACTTTCTACAGCGTGCAAAATAGTAACATTATGAGTTTTCTCGATATTATTAAGTTGTAGCTGAATTTCCTGTTGAATGTCCATAGTCAAATAAGTGGCGTTTTTAGTATTCGTAACGTTTTAAGATTGTTTTGATTTCACGCAAGGCGTCATCGCTGGTGCTGGTTTGTATTGCTGCTTCTGTCAGAGAACCAAAGTGTTGTTCCAGACAGTTGAACAGCAAATTGCGGATTGCCGTAACATTGGGTGCATCGGGTAATTTGCTGTTGGAATAGGTGCTTTCAAGGTCTGCTTCTTTACGGGCAAAATAGTCTTCCAGTTTGTCCAATGACCACTCGCCGCGGCGGATGGATTTGAGTTGTTCAGAATTGCGTGTCAAATCCAGATTCTGTTCAACCAGTAATTGCTCTACTTCGTTGAGCAGGCGCACCACGTGGTAGGCAAATTTGACGTCGTAGCCATATTTTTCAACCAATTCTTTACGTTTGCCTTCGGGTTGTTTGGTGCGGATTTTGTGCATCTGACCATAAGCATAGCCCTTGAATTTGACCCAACAGCCTTTGTGCAGAAAAACCTGCCGTTGTTCTCGTATCAGTTTGCCAATACTGGTGGCGTACAAAACGCAGCTATCCGGGACAAACAAACTGTCGATAATATTGGGGTTGTTCTCCATTAATAGACGAAAATATTTGGCAATGGAATAGATCGTCATATCATAAACACGGCCCTTGCCACCCAATGCGCTGCCATCAAGGATATGGTGTTTCTGATATTGCTGAAACGGTACTTCAAAGGCATCAAATTCCGGAATTTCTCCGCGCAGATGAGGAAACATAATGTCCTTGGGAGGAATGGCAAAACCATAAATATCCATATCCGAGTTATCATTGCTGACGCCATAGGCTAACGAGCCCATAACCACCTCGTATTGAACGGTTTCATAAAGAAAGTCAGGCGTGTCAGTCAGCAGACTTTTATCAATCAGGTTTTTTACGTAGCTTGGCATGAGAGTGGAATTGCTGTGTTTCTGATATATAGATTATAAACTCGTTAGATCATTCAGTGTTTTGTAAACTTCTGCCAGAGAATAGGTTTTATTGCGCCGTTCGTGCAAGGTGTGCGAGGCTTTTTCGATAATGTCTTTATCTTTGCACATGGCCTCGATTAAATTGACTGCCTCGGCAAAGCTCAATTCTCGAATGGAAACTCTGGCAAAACACCGACCAGGTCGTATCAGGGCATCATCAAGGTCGCCGACATTGGGTAAATTGGTTGAAAATATAATTTTCCTGCCTTGTGAGCGAACCACGCCATCCGCAATGGTCAAAAAGCGGTGCAGATGTTCATTGCCTTCTGCACGAGGTTTCAACAAATGATCTGCATCTTCTACAACAAAAGCGTCTTCCCAGCCAGTGATAAAACGAACAAATATCTCGTCGCTTTCCAGCGTTTTTTTGTCACCAGTATACAATGCGGAGGCAGTCCCATCCTTAGTCCTTGATAGCTGCCCCAGTATTGCTCGAATCAATCGGGTTTTGCCTGTACCTGGAGGGCCTTGTAAGACAAGAACGGTTTCATCGGCATTGACATATTCCTTGATAAAATTCTCTACCCCTTGCTCCAAATCAGGGTATGCCTGATCAAATAGTTGATCATTGGCTAATTCTTCTATACTGGTGTTTTCCAGTTCTTGTCTTGAAGTGAGGAAGTGCCAGTTAATCGAAAACATTGGGTCTTTGATAATGACGTCTTCCACAAGTTTTTCAATAGAGGCTTTGACTTGTTCTGCTGCTTCAACAGAGTTGGCCCAAATCGAAAAATGGCAGGAGCAGTAGTGTGATTTTCTGCTGCCTCTGGCAGACACCATGGAAACATTATTTTCCAGAAAAAGTGAGCGAGTATCGACTCTTAGCGATGCCCAGTCAGGGTTTAAAGCTAATTCATCAAACAGATCTTGTAGGTTGGTTCGGGCTGCAAAGCGCAATTCGCGAAAAATCGGGTATTGTGAGGACTTTTGCTCCAAGGCATTGATAAGCCGTGTTTTAACTGCAAAATCTGTGGTTCCCCAGATTTGTTGGACTATAGATCCGTTGAATGACACTTTATTCTCTTTGTTTGCTTCCATGTTAATTTTCTTTATGCATAAGTTGTACGTTGTTTGTCTTTTTGCTCAAGCTATCAACATATTTATTGATTCGGTTGAGTGAGCAAATCCATTCTAGCTTCCTGTAACGTCTTTTCTATCGCTTCCAAATAAAACTCCCAGAGTTTTATTTTCTGTGTATAGCACATATAAGACAATATATTCTCATTAGCTGTGATACTTTCGTTAAAACTTAATTGGTTGGCAATAAAGTGTCTTTCACAATGGATCAGGTGCTCCAATGCCTGTTCCTGCAAGCTTGACTCAGTAAGTAGATCAGAGCTTATATAGCGGGCCAGTGAAAGGTATAAATATTCTTCCTCTTGATGTTCAAGGGGAAGATTTGAGATTATCTGGGACAATAAGTCATGATAAAGTAACAGCCAGTCACCTTGCAAATAGTTGGCGATATCTAAGCCAATGATCAAATTTTCAGTAGCGCCTTCACTGTGATTAGAGAATTCTTCGGAGCACAAATCAGCCAGCAATAGCACGCAACAGAACAGAACCACTTCCGGGCGTTCTTTAATATTTGAACTGCCTTTATAGTCACTCCAACGCGTCAAGCATAGAACCTCACCTGGCTCCCACTGTAAAGTGGTTGGCATAGTGTCTGTTTTCAAGATGGTGGACAAGACTGAATAGTGTTTGTCCACATCATAACCATAGTCGCTATTGGCTATTCGGCGTAAGTCCTTCTCTGTAATTTCGTTTTTCAAAGCGTGCCAGATTTTCGTAGTAGCCAACATATCATTCAATCTCCGCCCATATAGCGTCTGCTATGGGTTTATTTTTGGGTGCTAGTGTTGTCAGCGACTCTTCGATATACATATAAGTCAGATCGGGGTCCTCACAATCGTAATAGTAATGATCGATAAAGTAGCCAAACTGTACCTCTGGCAGCTCATAATTATTTGCAGCATCGAGTGATGCCCGGATCACCCATTGAATAAAGTGTTCCAGAGCTTCTTTGTTGTCGGGGTTAAGTTTAGCCGTTTTCAGAGCAAACATTTCGATATAGCTGAGTTCTCGTGCTGCAGGAAAATCTGCACTTACCAGTCTGCTGCAATATTTTGGCCCTTTGGTCGATAACTTCAGAATGTCGTCAAAGGGTTCAGAGTCTTTGATGATTTGTTTGTCGGCCCATTCAATGACCTGATCACTATTGATCAGGTTCAATTGAAAAAGGGCCATAATTATGGGTATTTTTGATGCTGTATTCATTATTATATTTTCATGCCGTATTTCGAAAAAAGAAAAGTCGACGCTCTATCATTTCTCATCCATGACATAACTTGTTTTGCTTGTTCGGGGCTATCTTCCCAGAATCCGCTTAGTTTGCCTTTGGTGTAGCTGTTTGCATTCCAGTCAATGAATGAGTTAAATGCTGCTCCAGAAGAGTTTTTAAGTCCGGTTAGGTAGTGGCTCAAGTCTTTTTCGATATGTGAAATTGCGCAAAGTAGTTCATCAATTTGGCTTCCATCACCACCTTTTAGAAGTGACTTAAACTTTAATCTCGTTAGGTTTATAACTACATTTCGTTCTTCGGTGTTCCAGGAATTCCAACCAGAAATATTGATAGCTCTAAAGACAATTGCTTGATCTGGCCAGTCAAATTTTTGTTCCAGTGCTAATTGAAAAATTCTTGGAAAGAAATATTGAAAATCTCTTTTTGAGCCGACAGTTAAAAAAACAGAAGAAGCGTATTCACTTAGGTCTTCTGCTGATAGCTGTTTAAGGTTTATTGATAGCAACCTTTTCATCTCATCAGTATTTATGCAGCATTCGCAAGTTTGGAAGGCTCTTGGTTTTTCATATTTGCTGAAAAGCGTAAAAAGGATTTCGTACTCATTCATAATAATCGTAGTCTTTTTTGTTGACTGGAATGGTAGAGTTTGAACTTGTACTTTTTCGGTTGACAGCCTAACGCTTTACCACTTAGATAGATGATATTTTTATTAATTTCAATAATTTATGTTTTTATAATAACCATAAAACAGTCACTGTTTTTTTCTTCCACCGTGATCTCGCAGTCCATAAACTGTTTGATTACGTCAATATTGGTCAGCGTATGCAGGCTTGGTTGCAGCGTAGTAAAGTTGCCACCGTTCCCCAGTGCCAGGGGCAGGAGTAATTGATCACATAAGTGTTCGCCGACAGCCGCTTCAGATGCCATATAGCGTTTCATTTCAGCAACGGCCCGACCCGCAACGCGTTCAGCGCTTAAACCTCTGTCACCAACCACCTCGATGACTTCGGTGACTGCTTCGCTGTTTGCGTGAAGCGATACAATATTGCCCGGGCCTATGGAATTCACTTGGTTGATGCGTAATTCATCTTCTGCCCAATAGAGTTTCTTTTGTATATGTTCCAACTCACGTGCAGCGACCTTGTTGCTGATTTTTGCCTGTGTCACAGTAGCCAGTTTGCTGACAAGTTCGCCTCGTTCGGACAAATCGAGTTTTTTCACACCATCAAACGGTTGGATGGTGGCTGTCCATTGGCCGCCGCCAACTGGAAAGAAACCATAGGTCTTCAGCTCGGCATCAACCTTGATATTAATATTGGCCAAAGCAGGCAGAAAGCTGTGTTTGATGAAATCAAAGCTTGGCGCCATGCCATTATGGGTACCACCAGACAGTGTCACAGTGGATGCTTTGTCGGCCATCAGTAATGCGGGCAGTACGGTTTGAAAAACCAGACTGGTGCTGCCTGCGGAGCCTATGGCAAATTCATAGTCGCCACCTTGGACGGTTTGGGGCTTGAATTCGATGGCTTCTGACCTGAGTTCATCACCACTAACTTCAGCATTACAAATGCTCTGGCTGGCGCGTACACAGGTTAAATGTTGGCGCAGTAATCCGGGCTTTTTTCGACCCGCACGAATGTTTTCGATTCTGATCGGGGTGCCTGTACACATCGATAGTGCCAATGCACTACGTAGAATTTGTCCACCCCCTTCGCCTTGTGATCCATTAATAATTTTCATTGTCTTACTCTTGTTCTATTCTTCGATCCAGTTGTTCTATAGTACTGGTTTTTATTTCTTTGTATCGTTGTTGTTTTGTCAGTCAACTCAGCAGCGACCTTCCTTGGTCTATGTCACACCTATCCTGGTAGGTTGTCTCCTTATTACCCTTTCACACAGACAATCTGCTTCAGGGTATACATGACTTCTACTAAATCTTCTTGTGCCGCCATCACTTTGTCGATGTCTTTATAGGCACTCGGTGTCTCATCAATCACACCGGCGTCGGTACGACATTCAACGCCTTTGACTGCTTCGATGTGCTCTTCAAGAGACACCAGTTTTTTTGCTCTGGTACGAGACATCACGCGTCCCGCCCCATGGCTGCAGCTGCAGAAACTTTCTTCATTTCCCAGCCCTCTTACGATAAAGGATTTGGCCCCCATACTTCCGGGGATAATCCCCATCTCGCCTTCCCTGGCGCGCACTGCGCCTTTCCTGGTAACCAATACATTTTTACCGTAATGATGCTCTCTGGAGACATAGTTATGATGACAGTTCACTGCTTCGGCTCGAGCTTCAAAATCAAAACCAAGGCTGCTTTTCACTGCAGCTATCACTCTTTCCATCATCACTTCGCGGTTGATACGAGCAAAGGATTGCGCCCACTCAACGGCTTCAACATAGTCAATGAAGTGCTCTGTGCCTTCTGGCAAATACGCCAAGTCTCGATCTGGTAACTGGATCATCCAGCGTTCCATATCCTTTTTGGCCTGTTCAATAAAGTGGCTCCCAATTCGGTTACCAACCCCACGAGAACCGCTATGCAGCATAAACCACACAGAATCGTGCTCATCCAGACAAATCTCAATGAAATGGTTGCCTGTTCCCAGAGTTCCCAAGTGATTGATGTTATTGGTGTTTTTCAACACCTTATGTTTTTCAGTCAACACCGAAAAACCTGAGGACAATTGTGTCCAGGCGCTGGCAACATCGTCAGGAACGGTACCCCAGGCGCCTTTATCTCTGCCGCCGCGTGCTCTGGCTGAACGGCCATGTGGCACGGCTTTTTCGATAGCATCACGTACTTGACTCAAATCTTCTGGCAAGTGCTTTGAGGTCATGTTGGTTTTCACCGCCATCATCCCACAGCCTATATCCACGCCAACGGCTGCTGGAATCACGGCGCCGACAGTAGGTACTACGCTGCCGATAGTGGCGCCTTTACCCAAATGTACATCTGGCATCGCAGCAACCCATTTATGAATAAAAGGCATCTGTGAAATATTGATCAGTTGCTGTTTCGCTTCTTCTTCAAACGGTACGCCTTTGGTCCATGACTTGATTGGCACGCCGTCTGCCTGGGTTATTTCGTAGTTGTCCAATGTTTGGGTATTCATGATTTCGTTTTTTCTTCGTATATTGTTTTTAATTACTTTTATTCTATAGCCAATAGTGTGCCAACTTTTTCAGGCTTTGCTTTTTTTGTTTTAAGTTGTTGTTTTATAAAGATTAAATAGATTTTTGTAAGTGACTTAATGATTTCTCTAAAAAATGCTGTAAAATAAAAAATATCAAAAAAGATAATATTATATTTTTATAGATATATGAAAACCGTAGCAATCAGTTTTTTAGGAACAACTCTCGATAGTCGAGGCACAGATGTTAAGCGTTGGGAGAAGTGGCGGCCAACTTTGTCTTTATGTCAACATGATGATTTGGTGGTGGATCGGTTGGAACTTCTGTTTCAACCGCGCTTTCAAAAACTAGCGGACCAACTGACAAAAGATCTGGCTATTGTCTCCCCGGAGACCGAGGTATGTTATCACTCCTTATCTCTCGAAGACCCCTGGGATTTTGAAACCGTCTATAGCGAGTTGCTTGATTTTGCTCAAACCTATGATTTTCAGCCAGAGTCAGAACGCTATCTGATGCATATCACCACAGGTACACACGTCGCCCAGATATGCCTCTATTTGTTAACGGAGACACATTACTTGCCTGGAATGCTGGTGCAGACCGCACCGACAAAAAGGCATGAAACCGGTGTTGGCAGTTATCAGGTAATCGATTTAGATTTATCCAAATACGATCAGATAGCGTCACGCTTTCATCAGGAACAGCAACTGAGCATTGATAAACTAAAAGGAGGTATTGCCACAAAAAATGCGGCCTTCAATGCCATGATCGATCAAATTGAAAAAGTATCGATTCGCTCCAAGGAGCCAATGCTACTGACTGGTCCGACGGGCGCCGGGAAAACTCAATTAGCGAAACGTATTTACAGTCTGAAAAAAGAGCTGGGGCAGGTTAGTGGTAAATTGGTTGTTGTCAATTGCGCCACGTTACGCGGTGATAATGCAATGTCTGCACTGTTCGGTCATACCAAAGGCTCATTCACTGGAGCGAACAACACACGTGCAGGTTTGTTGAAAGAAGCAGATCAAGGCTTACTATTTCTGGATGAAATCGGGGAATTGGGGGTGGATGAACAAGCCATGCTGTTGCGGGCGATTGAAGAAAAGCAGTTTTTGCCATTGGGCGCTGATGTTGAGACTAATAGCGATTTCCAACTGATAGCCGGAACCAACAGAGACTTATACGCTATGTCGTCCAAGGGTGACTTTCGCGATGACCTGATAGCTCGAATAAACCTCTGGTCTTATCAAATGCCCTCGCTGTGCCAACGCATCGAAGATTTAGAGCCAAACCTGGATTATGAGCTAGCCAAATTCAGCCGACAGCAAGGCGAGAAACTGGATTTTAACAAACAGGCCAGAAAGCGCTATCTTGCCTTTGCTACTTCAACTGAAGCTCTATGGGCGGGTAACTTCCGTGACTTAAACGCCAGTGTTACTCGTATGGGAGTATTGTCTGATGGTGGCAGAATTTCTGAGACTCTGGTCGATGAAGAAATTCAGCGTTTGCAGAATAATTGGAGTTCTGTTCAGGGGGGCGCGGTATCTTCAAGTGATTCTATTAGGGGGCGAGTTGAGAAAATTCTAGGTGAGCAAGCTGCTGCTGAGTTAGATATATACGACCAGATTGTTATTGCTGGAATCATAGATGTCTGTAAGGGCAGCCGGTCAATGGCTGAAGCAGGTCGCACCTTATTTAATCAATCCCGGTTGCAGAAAAAGTCGATCAATGATTCTCATCGTTTAAAACAGATATTGGATAAATATAAGATTTCTTTTGGTGATATTTAGCGTTTTAATTGCCATGAGCGCAATGATTGATAATAAAGTCCTTCATTGCGCTGGCGGCAACAGATAATTCGTAGCGCCGCCGATGAACAATACCAAGTCTTCGTGAAATCAGAGGTTTCAGCAAAGGTCGGCACACAGCGCCCATTTCTGTCATTTGTTTGACCGAAGATTTCGGGACAGCGCTGACCCCTAGGCCTGCTGCTACCATCTCACCGATGGTGGTGAGCTGATGTGTTTCTATATGCACTGAAAAAGGGATGCCGTGGGCTTTCATGGTTTCCCGTATATCCTCACGTAAGCTTGCTGGGTTTTGCAGTGCTAGAAATGGGTATTCAAACATGTCTGACCAATCGATTTGAGCGAGTGATGCAAGGGGATTGTTGGCAGGAACAATAGCAATAAACTCCTCTCGAAAAAGTTCAATGAAATCCAGGTCTTCGGTTTTGCCTGGATTGAAACAAATGCCCAGTTCAGCCCTGGCCGCTCGAACGGATTCAATAACGGCTTCATTGACTACATCGTGTAATGAGACTGTGATATTCGGATAGTGTTTGTTGTACTCAACCAGAATAGCGGGTAGTACGGAGGCTGAAAAGAAGGGCATTGCGGCGATATTCAGTTTGCCGCGTTTGAGCAAAAACATATTGGAAACATCATTAAAGGCATCGTCCCAATCGTTTAATAATCGTCTGGCAACTGGCAAGAAAGCTTCTCCTTCTGGTGTTAATGCCAGAGTGCGAGTGGAGCGGGTCATTAATGACCCGCCCAAGGTTTCTTCCAGGTTTTTGATGGTAATGCTTAAAGCCGGTTGCGAAAGATTAAGTTTGTTACAGGCTTCTGCAAAACTGTTGTACTGGGCAACAGCAATGAATGCTTTGAGTTGCTTAATGGTGACGTTAATAATTTAACCTCTTACGTATTGGGTTTTCGCTTCAACTTAATGAATTGAGGCTGTTTTTTCTTTGGCTAGAGTGCTGTTATGTTATTGAGATTAATAAAAAATATAAATCAATCAATAATTAAATTCTATTTGATAAATGGTGTTTTGTATACCATGCTTGTACCTAGAATTTATTCATGGCCATTGTGTAAAAAATTAACCTATTTCTAGCAGCTCTCAGTTTGGGTGGTGTCAGTTGGAAATTATAGAAGTAAAGAGGGTTTTCGTGAAAAAAATAGTGTTTTTATTTTTTACTATAATGTGTTTTTCGTCTGGTCTTGTTCTAACACCTGCATTTTCAGCAAAAACATATGAGTGGCGTCTGGCACAGACTTGGCCTAAGGGGATGCCGCTTTTCAGCGATGTCTCAAAAGAAATGGCACGCATAGCCAAGGAATTGTCGAATGGAAGGTTATTAATTACCATCGATGCCAAAGAAGATCATGAGCGTGCTCTTGGTATTTTTGACATGGTTAAGCAAGGCGAGTATCAAATGGGTCACTCTGCTTCTTATTATTGGAAAAATACGGATATCAATACACAGTTTTTTGCGACTGTCCCTCTGGGGATGATAGCTGTTGAGCAATACGCTTGGTTTTATTATGGAGGTGGCTTGGAACTCATGGAAAAAGCGTATGCGAAGCATAATATGTTGTCTTTTCCAGGCGGTAATACCGGTAATCAAATGGGAGGATGGTTTCTAAAAGAAATTAAAAGCCTTGAAGATATGAAAGCACTAAAGATGCGTATTCCGGGAATTGCGGGTGATATTCTTAAAGAACTTGGTTCTGAGCCCGTTGTTATCCCTGGTGGTGAGCTTTATGACGCTTTAAAATCGGGTGAAATTGATGGTTTGGAGTGGGTTGGGCCATCCATAGATCTTGGGATGAATTTTCATGAAATAGCCGAATACTATTACACCGGTTGGCATGAGCCGGCAACAATGTTGCAATTTTTAATTAATCAGAAAGCCTACGATTCCTTACCTGATGATTTACAGAATATATTGCGAGTTTCAATGCGTTTGGCGGCATATGATAACTATGTAGACACATATCATACAAGTGCGGTTAATCTTAAACGATTACGTACGGAATATCCCAATATAAAAATTCGCTCATTTCCCAGTGATGTGATGAGGGCATTAAGGATACAAACGGATAAGAAAGTTGCTGAAATTGCAGCTAAAGGTGACCCTCTGACTAAAGAGATAGTTGATTCAATCAATCAGTATACTGATAAAGTGAGATGGTGGACGCGTATCTCTGATCAGGCGTATTTGAACAACTCAGGTTTATAGTTTGAATCGTTAGCAATTGGCTTGAGTGTATTAATACTTTGTTTTAATTTATTTATTTTTTTAATTAATTGATGAAATTAATATATTTGATAAATGAAGTGTGTTGTTAGATGATGCTTTAGAATTTAAATAAGCAATATCGGCCTAAAAGACGAATGTTATAAAAGGTTGGTTAGGAGCAGAATGTAATTATGTCGGGTTTAGATAAAGTAACCGCAAGTTGTGCTGAAGCGTTGCAAGGGCTTTCTGATGGTATGACCATCATTGCCGGTGGTTTTGGTTTGTGTGGTATTCCAGAAGGTTGTATTGAGCAAATCAAAAAAATGCAAGTCAAAGATTTAACCATAGTTTCAAATAATTGCGGGGTCGATGAATTTGGTCTGGGTATTTTGCTTGAAGACAGGCAGATTAAAAAAATGGTCTCTTCTTATGTCGGAGAAAATGCGTTGTTTGAACAACAATTTATGTCTGGTGAATTAGAGCTTGAATTCACTCCGCAAGGTACTCTGGCTGAAAAAATGCGTGCTGGTGGCGCTGGTATCCCGGCGTTTTATACCGCTACTGGTTATGGAACGCCCATCGGTGAAGGCAAAGAAGTTCGAGAATTTAATGGTCGACAGTTTATTCTTGAAGAATCTATTACGGGCGACTTTGCTATCGTTCGAGGTTGGAAAGCGGATCGCTATGGCAACGTTATTTATCGACATACCGCACAGAACTTCAACCCATTGGCAGCAACTGCTGGGAAGATAACGGTGGTTGAAGTAGAAGAAATAGTCGAACCCGGCGAGCTGGATCCAATGCATATTCATACTCCCAGCATTTATGTGGATCATGTAGTTCTGGGTTCATTTGAGAAACGAATCGAGCAGCGCACCATACGAACTGCCAACCAAGGGGGAGCATAGCCATGTCGTTAACACGTGAACAAATGGCGCAACGAGCAGCGCAAGAAATGCAAGATGGTTACTATGTTAACCTGGGCATAGGAATTCCAACTCTAGTCAGCAATTATGTGCCTGAAGGCATGCAGGTTATGCTGCAGTCAGAAAATGGTTTATTGGGGATGGGGCCATTTCCAACGGAAGATGAAATAGATGCTGATATGATCAATGCTGGCAAGCAAACGGTCACTGCTGCTAAAGGAGCTTCTATTTTTTCCTCGGCGGAATCATTTGCTATGATTCGAGGTGGGCATGTTGATTTGACGGTTCTAGGTGCTTTTGAAGTGGATGTTGCTGGAAATATTGCATCGTGGATGATTCCTGGCAAACTGATCAAAGGTATGGGCGGGGCGATGGACCTGGTTGCCGGAGCTGATAATATTGTTGTCCTGATGACCCATGCCAGTAAACATGGTGATTCAAAATTGTTAGCAGAATGCACGCTGCCATTAACTGGCGCAGGTTGTATCAAAAAAGTATTAACCGATCTGGCTTACCTTGAAATAGCAGACAATAAGTTCTGGCTTAAAGAAAGAGCTCCAGGTGTGTCGGTGGAAGAAATCGTAGAAAAAACAGCAGGTGAACTGGTCGTGCCAGACCACGTTCCGGAAATGCAGTTCAATTAAAGTAAGGGTTTGATTATGACTGACACTAAGACAAAAGACATTGTTATCGTAGCCGCGCAGCGCACTCCAATGGGAGGACTGCAAGGTAGCTTGTCATCTGTTGCAGCAACTAAGCTGGGTTCCGTGGCCATTGCCGCTGCATTGGAAAAGGCAGCGCTTGACCCTGATTTGGTCGATGAAGTGTATATGGGTAATGTCCTGAGCGCAGGCTTAGGTCAGGCGCCAGCCAGACAGGCTGCTCTGGGTGCTGGTTTGAATGATAGTGTTCCCTGCACGACGATTAATAAAGTCTGTGGCTCTGGTATGAAAGCATTGATGCAAGCTGCGGATCAGATAAAGGCAGGTGGTGCAGATATTGTTGTTGCTGGAGGTATGGAGTCAATGACTAATGCACCTTACATGCTGGATAAAGCGCGCTCAGGGTATCGCTTTGGTCATAGTCAGGTCTATGACCATATGTTCCTGGACGGATTGCAGGATGCTTACAGTTCAGATGCTATGGGAGTGCATGCACAAGACACAGCGGATGATTTTAAATTGACTCGAGAAGCAATGGATGAGTTTGCTTTGCGCTCCTTAAGTCGTGCCCAGAAAGCCATTGAAGAAGGTTGGTTTGATGATGAAATTGCTCCCGTGACGATTGAAAGCCGAAAGGGCAGCAGTGTTGTCGCTGTTGATGAACAGCCGGGTCAGGCAAGGCCGGAAAAAATCCCTAATTTGCGTCCAGCCTTTGCTAAAGAAGGTACTATCACGGCAGCCAATGCCAGTTCCATTTCTGATGGCGCCTCGGCGCTGGTGGTAATGAGTGCGGAAAAAGCCAGTGAGCTGGGTATACAACCCATTGCCAGGGTGATTGATTATGCGACTCACGCGCAAAAACCAAGCACGTTTACCTGCGCACCGATTGGCGCGATGAAAACAGTACTGGAGCGACAAAGCCTTAAATCAGCAGATATTGATCTGGTCGAAATCAATGAAGCCTTTGCTATGGTTACTATGTTGGGTATGCAGGAAGTCGGATTTTCTCCTGAACAGACTAATATTGCCGGTGGTGCCTGTGCATTGGGACATCCGCTGGGTTCGAGTGGTTCACGCATTCTGGTTACCTTGTTACACAACCTGATTCGCACCGGTAAAAAGCGCGGTCTTGCTGCATTATGCATTGGTGGTGGTGAGGGAACTGCTTGTCTGGTTGAGTTAGTGTAAAAGCCAGTTTGCGAACCTGTAAGGTCTTAACACCAATGAAGCAATGGAGCAAAGATATTGAAAAAATTCGTTATTAAGCCTTCGTTAAGAAAGGAAATAGCCGAAAACAGTATTTCTATATAGAGATACATACTAAAAATAATAGTTAGTTTTAGGAGAATAATATGCAACATATATTAAAAGCCACTATAGTCTTTCTTGCATTATCACTGATGAGTTTGCACTCATACGCTGATGATGTGATCAAATTAAAACTGGCCCATTCATGGCCCACGGGTTTTCCACTATTCGCAACCTCAGTTGATGATTATGTCGCTATGGTTGAGGAAATGTCTGATGGTAAAATTCAGATTGAAATACACACTAGAAACAAGCATAAAGCCGCTTTCGGTATTTTTGATTTCGTCAAGTCAGGGCAATACGATATCGGTCAATCCTACTCGTATTATTATGGTGGCAAAGATCCGGATGCCTTGTTCTTTTCAACCATGCCATTTGGCATGAACCAGATGGAACAGACTGCCTGGATTTATAATGGTGGTGGCCTTGAGTTGGCCAATGAGGTGTATGGACGACATGGCATAGAGGTGATGTTTGGCGGTAATACCGGTGTGCAGATGGGCGGTTGGTTTCGCAAAGAAATCAAATCACTCGAAGACATGAAAGGTCTGAAAATGCGCATTCCAGGCCTTGGTGGAAAAGTGATTGCAGGCATCGGATCTGTGCCTACCAATATTCCAGCCGGTGAGTTATATCAAGCGCTTGAACGTGGGACTATTGATGCATTGGAGTGGGTTGGACCATCACTGGATTTGCGCATGGGCTTTCATAAAATAGCGCCGTATTATTACACGGGTTGGCATGAGCCAGGCACAGAAGCTATTTATATGTACAATAAAGAGAAGATGAGTTCTCTGCCAGGCTGGGCGCAATCCATTCTTCGCAATGCTGCTAAACTGACAGCCTATAAATCAAACATCGACCAATTTGATGCCAGTGTTAATAACTGGGAATCCATGTTGTCAGAATACCCGAATATCAAGGTTAAAAACTTTCCTCAGGAAGTCATGGATGCCTTGCGTGAGTCTAATGCCAAATTGATTGCCTCTGAGGCTGCCCGTAGCCCTATGGCAAAACGAATAATTGAATCTCAAGCAGCTTATATGAAAAAAGCTCGTGCATGGACTGCTATTGGAGAACAAGCGTATTTGAATACGGTTTCAAAATAACAGGAACTGTAAGGTTTTTGTTAGAACCACTATTATCACTGCCGCAGTTTTTGCTGTGGCAGTGAGTGTTTTTGCGGGCGTTTATGAGTAATAAAAAAACAGACAAAGAAAGGGTCGCCATTATCACAGGCGGAGCGAGTGGAATTGGTGCTGCAATAGCCGCTGCTTTAGCAAAAAAGTCATGGCAGGTCATTATTGCTGATAATAATCAGTCTCTTGGTTCTACATTTGCTGAATCCATTGGTGCAGAGTTTCAGCTGGTCGATTTAAGTCAGGGTAGTGATTGTCGCTCTCTTGTTGGTTATTCCATTGAACGTTTCGCTCGTTTGGACGCTGTAGTTAATAACGCCGGTTTTCAAACCGTAGCGCCTGTTGATGAGTTTCCTGAAGATAAATGGAATTCCATGTTGGCGGTTATGCTCACAGCTCCATTTCTGTTGACCAAATATGCTTGGCCTCATATGCAGCGCCAACAATGGGGGCGCATAATCAATATGGCGTCAATTCACTCGATGATTGCGTCGCCCAACAAGGCTGCTTATGTTGCTGCCAAACATGGTTTGATTGGTTTGACGCGAACAACAGCTCTTGAAGGTGGCCAGCATGGTATTACTGTTAATGCTATATCTCCAGCTTATGTAAGAACACCATTGGTAGAAAATCAAATTGCTGATCAGGCAAAGCTGAACAATATTTCGGAGGATGAAGTTGTTGATACTGTTCTATTGAAAAATGCCGCTGTCAAGCGTTTGGTAGAACCGGAAGAAGTCGCTAAAATCGCTTTGCTCTTATGCTCCGATGAAGGAGCATCAATTACTGGAGCCAACTGGTCAATTGATGGTGGTTGGACCGCACAATAATCTGACTGGTGAATAGAAACCTTTTGATTTTGGAGCAAATATATGAGTGATGATCGATTTGAAAATGGCCTGGTCAATAGAAAAGAGGTCATGGGTGAGGAATTTGTTGAACGTGCTTTTAGTTCAGTGACTGATTTTACCGAGCCCTTGCAACAGATGGTGACAGAAAATGCCTGGGGTACTGTGTGGGACAGGGATGGCATTTCAAAGAAAACGCGCAGTCTGGTGACCATTTCAATGCTGGTTGCATTGAAAGCCTCTACTGAACTGCAAGGCCATGTGCGAGGGGCCTTAAGAAATGGTTGTACGGTTGAGGAGATACAGGAGGTATTTCTGCATGCATCGGTTTATTGCGGCTTTCCAGCAGCTATAGAAGCTTTCAGATCAGCTAAACCCATCATTGAAGAGTGGCAACAAAATTCCTGAAGAAGGTTTTATCGTTGTTAAAAAGTATTCTATGGTTTTATAGAGCCTCATGTAGTCAAGGTTGATTACATTGATAACTAAGAACCCCCACTGAACAGGAAAAAGTTATGTTGTTAAAACTTGAA
>JBOEHE010000035.1:0-138467 GCA_050633785.1 Arenicella sp. | reverse complement strand
CACAATCTCAATTATTGGCAATACGGCGATTATCTGGGGATTGGCGCTGGGGCACATGGCAAAATAAGCCAGGAAGACGGTCAGATTGTGCGCTACTGGAAACAAAAACACCCGAAAAAATACTTGCAGACAGCAGCGCACCCTGAACGTATCGGAGAAACCATTGCAGTCGACAATAAGGCCAGAAACTTTGAATTCATGTTGAACGCATTGCGCTTAAAACAGGGTTTCAGCATTGAACTATTCGAACAACGCACTCAACAACCCTTTGAGCTTATCCAAGCAACCGTCACGAAACAATGTGAAAAGGGTTTATTACAGATGACACAAAACACCATTACGCCTACCGAGCGCGGCTATGGCTTTATTGATAGCATGCTGAATGATTACCTGTAACTCGTTATACTAAGACTCAGCTACTTTAACCATTATTTTAACAGGACACTCCATGTATTTGTGGATCAAAGCATTTCATATCATAGCCGTCATTTGCTGGTTCGCCGCTATGTTTTACTTACCTCGGCTGTTCGTTTATCACGCCATGAGTGAAGATCAGATCAGCCGTGAACGCTTTAAGGTCATGGAAAGAAAACTCTATCGCGCTATCATGACTCCGAGCATGGTCGCTACACTGGCATTAGGTTTCTGGCTATTAAGCTATGGCATCAGTGGTGGCTGGCTATACGCAAAACTAGCCTTGGTTGCCCTGTTAGTCGTTTATCATTTCGCCTGTGGTCATTTGCTGAAACAGTTTGCCAATGATAACAACCAGTACAGCCATAAGTTCTATCGCTACTTTAATGAAGCCCCCGTCCTTATTCTGATCACAATCGTTATTCTGGTCGTGGTCAAACCATTCTAATGTATCTACAAGCACAATGATTCTAAACGTCACAGACCCTGCTATATTATTCCCTGGAATATCACTACTATTTCTGGCCTACACCAACCGCTATCTGGCACTGTCTAATGTGGTTCGCCAACTCAACAGAATGCAAGATGATTTCACTGACGAAAACCGTGAGAAACAAATCGACAACTTGCGCCAACGATTGATATTGATCAAATACATGCAGGCCAGTGGCGTGCTGGCTTTTATCTTCTGCATTTGTTCGATGGCAGCACTATTGTTGACTCAACAATCTCTGGGTCAGTTCGCTTTTGCCACCAGTCTGTCACTCATGTTGATTTCACTGGCCATTTCTCTTCGTGAAATCCTTATCTCTGGCAAAAGCCTGCGTATCGAACTGGAACGCCCGCACCATCCACATAAACAAAGCTCTGATTAGCGCATTAAAAGTGTTCATTGGGCCGAAAACAGGGCAGTCAACTCATTCGTCATAGAGATGTATCGTCATAACACAAGCCTCATCACGCAAGGCAATGATCGCCTGGTATTTTTTTGAAGAATAAAAACGCTCAACAGCAGCCCGGTCTGAATAGCGAAATACTGCCACGATGTGTGGTTTTTTTTCATCTCCCCGCATCACTTCGGAAAACTGACCTCGAACAAGCACTTCAACCCCGGCCTCTTCCATCAGACTGGCAGCTGCCTTGACATATTGCTGAAATTTATCCATGTCTTTAATGTCAGCGTAAGAAAAATTGAGTATGCTCATGTAACCCCCTTAGTGATATCATATTTTTGGACTTGGCAGATTATCAATACCCTTAACCTGCCGCAATAGACAACAACCAGTTTACCCATAAGGCTATTAGGGCATAGTTTTCTTTAAAGCAACACCGGATATTACCACCATGTTTACAGCGTTCTTATCTACTGCAACAGCTACCATTCCCATTTGAAAATAAACGAGGCCAACAATGACCGCATATATCCTTTTTCACGAAAACATAATCGATCCTGAAGCTTTTGAAGAATACAAGAAAATATCCCCTGGAACGATTGAAAAATTCGGAGGCAAGTTCATTGTACGTGGCGGTCCATTAGAAGAACTAGAGGGAACAGTGTCCTTCGAACGTGTTGTGATCATTGAATTTCCAACAAAGGAGGCAGCGAAGGCATGGCATAATTCCAGCGAATACGCCCCAGCTAAGACAATGCGTCAAATGATATCCGAAGGTAATGCCGTACTGGTTGAAGGGTTTTAAATAGGCCTCTAATCACTCGGCATGATCGCAGCTTCAAACCCCAGTTGTTTCCATGCTTCATACACTACGATAGCAACTGAATTTGACAGATTTAAGCTCCTGTTATTTGGCAGCATCGGCAACAACAAACGGTTTTCAGGCACAAATGAGTCCATTACCTGCTTTGGTAAGCCATCAGTTTCAGAACCAAACACCAGCGCATCGCCCTTTTGAAAGGCGACTTGTGAATACACCCTCTGCCCTTTAGTCGTGATAGCAAAAACTCGATTCGTATCGACTTTTTCCAGAAAGTTGAAAAAATCAGGGTATCTCACCACTTTTGCCAGATCGTGATAATCAAGACCTGCCCGCCTGAGCTGTTTTTCTTCAAAGTCAAACCCCAAAGGTTCAATTAAGTGCAGCTGAAACCCCGTGTTTGCCATCAAACGAATGACATTTCCTGTATTTGGGGGAATCCTCGGGCTGTGCAGAACGACATGTAACATATTTACGATTCTTTTTTTAAAGTCTACGAAGCAACTCAAGAATACACGATATTAGTCTCTGGCAATCATGAATATCCCCAGATACATGCCAAAAAAATCGACCATGTTACCTCAAGCCAATAACCACACCCAAGAACAAACAGCTCCAAACCAAATGGCTTAAAGCTGATCAACTGGCGGCTAGCTAAGTGGTATAGCCTCGGTATTTTTCCTTCACGTGCTTGAGGATGGACAGTGTAATGCGGTTCAAGTGCTCTATATCTTCTTTAGGCAACTGCCCCAAAAGAGCTTCACCTGTTTCCGCAATATACTGAAGAACTTCCTCACGACGTTTCAAACCTGACTCCGTCAAAAACAAGTTAATGCGTCGTTTTTCGTTGGGATCACGTTCACGCTTTAAAAAGCCTTCGTTTTCCATACGTTTAACGACCCGACTGACCGTAGATGCAGGCATCACCGTTGCTTCAACCAATTCAGTGAACGTCATCACTTCATCGTAAAGCACAGTCATCACTCGCGCATAGGTAAACGATAAGTCGTGTGGTTTAAACTTCATTTCATCAATCCACAAGGACATTGTCGATGATGTGCGACGGATCAATAACGTGGTTAACGTTAAATCTGTAAGAGTCTCAAGATATTTCAGCGCCATATTACATTAGTCATAAATTATGTGCGACAGGGCTTAAACTACTACTTATCCCCATGAATAATGACACGTTATTACAATTTTAGTTGCAAATGCAAGTATTTATGTAAATACATCAATAAGTTAATGGAATCACGCTGTTTATCCGGTCTGAATTATCTCCTGTCTAATTTTATTGATATCAATTTTATTGGCTCCTGCATCTGGTTTGCCGGTGCACTGCGGGTCTCTGGGACAAGCCGAACTTCGCGGACAAATAATCATCGCATCAGTATCCAATCCGCGTTCTATCCATTCGATATTCAATATCTTTGCGATACTGCGCAGATCACCCTTCATCCCTGGACTGATCTTGGCTTCGCCGCCGCCATTGCGACAACTGTTCATCAATTGTTCGGCAAAATCAACCGCATCATTGCCTTGAGAATCAATGGCTGGATTCAGATCCACACCAGCACACAAAACATGCTCATTGCCTGCCAGATCTTTGACACGAGTCGATTCACAGCAGTAAATTCGGGGTTCAACCCCATTATGTAAAATGGAAATTTGCGCGGAACTCTGTTTACTGTTCGCATTCAACATCCGAAACACCGCCCAATGACGGCATGGATCCTGCACCAGTTTCATATTGCCCCAGGGCAGAGGGATGCCATTACCACGATACACCGTTTTCAGATTGCCACCTGGGTAAGCATCAAAATAATGCCAGTGTGGATAGGGTGAAACCGCAGTCATCCGACGCATCATCACCGAAGTCGACACCCCGGTCAATTCAACAGCACTTAGAGCATAAGCATGCCTATCCAGGTGCTGGCGCAGCGGCACCTTAGGGCACAATAAGGCAGCAGCAAAGAAACTGCACTCAAAGTCGCGCCATGCATGCAGAATATCTTCCGAATCCAAAGTCATGGACTCCATCACACCTTTGCGATCCTCTCGCACAGATTCCGACAAACCACGCCCGGCAGCGCTGATGGTTTTACCACCATCTTTGCCGTGCAGTATGCAATGCCCGATATATGAGGCTAAATCATACTTCAAGCGATCAGGGTGTTTTTTAAGTTCTTCATTGATGTAAACGATTCCCGATGGTTCATAGAACGAACGCATCAATGTTTTTACTTTGTTCCCCGTCCCATCATTTGTGTATTCAGCCTCACGGCTAAACCATTTTATGGTCAAACCCAAATCAACAAAGATTTTGTAGACATCATCAAGGCTTAAAGGCATTCGTTTCTTGCCAATATCCTCAGCCGCTTTTTCCAAATCAGGGAAATGGTTTTGATGATATTCCTGATGAGCACGAATCAATATATGAGCGAACTGACGACCGGTTGTCCCCGTTTGCGACAACATCTCCGGCAAGGCTATTTGCAGGTGTTCTTTTTCAAACAAAAAACCAGGCTCCAGCGGCACTCCTCCAATACCGCCGCGATTAGACTTAACTGGCACTACCGTTTCCTCTGCTGACCCATCCAAAAACCAGTCAACATTCTTCTGGAAGACAGCAGCAATAACCTTAAGCATTTTCTCGCTGGGAACGCGCTTACCATTCTCTATCATCGAAAGGTAAGAAACAGATGGTGCAGATTCATTATCAATCTGGATGCAACGCACTGACAAATCATCCATGGTCAGATTATTACGTTTGCGCAAATTTCGTATCTTGGTGCCAAGAAAATGAGCCTTACGCAGCAATGGATTATTTTTCTTCATTTTGTGAAATTAACAATGTGAAATTTCATTTGTGAAATTATATACAAGTTTTCACTAGAATGCGATTAAAGGCTAAGACCTTGAGGTTATTAGGCATCACCCAAGTTTAGTTGATTTGTGAACTTCACAACATTTGTGAAATTAACAATGTGAAATTTTATTTGTGAAGTTTTAGTCAAATCTTCACTACAATAAAAATATAGCTTAAAGAACACAAAGTTTTCGGAGCAAGAAAAACCCATATGTATGCTGCAATAATTATTTATATAAGACAGCAGGAGAATCATTATGAACAAGCAATTTAATAACATTGAACATCAATTAATTATTAATCCTGAATTTGCAGCATTCATCAATGATGACGTATTGCCATTAACCAGCGTAGATCAAGAGACTTTCTGGTCACAACTAAGCCAACTCTTCAGTGACTTCCAGGAAAAGAACGATGCGCTGTTCCACAGCCACAGTTCAATGAAGATGGCAAACAATGGTCAATGCACTGAAGAACACCATATCACTGAAGCCAAATTAGTCGCTCCCATCATTAATACATTGTCAGTATTAAACGCTGCCAATGCACGTTGGAGCAGCCTGTATGATCATTTGTATGGCTCAGAGATGACACCTGCGAACAACGAGCAAAAGGACGATTATGACCACGCACTGGGGCAGCAAGTTATTGCTCAGGGTCGTGATTTTCTGGACAAAATGTTTCCTTTGACCCAAGGCTCACACCATGATGTCACGACCTATCATATTTATTATCAGAATTTCTGCGCAATTTTGAATAACGGTCAGTTCGTTGGCCTGCAAAGCAGCCCCCAATTCGTTGGTTACAATGGCTGCAAAGAAAAACCAGATGCATTACTGCTCAAGCACAATGACTTACATGTAGAAATACAGATCGACCCACAGAGCTTTATTGGTAAGAACGATGCTGCACACGTTGAAAACATCAAAGTTGAATCGGCTTTAATTACCATTATGGACTGTGAACACATGGGGGCTGAGACCAGCGACACTGACAAAATCACAATCTATAAAAACTGGTTGGGACTGATGCGCGGTGACCTTGAAACCTCATTTGAGAAAAATGGCAAACGCATTACACACCGTTTGAAAAAGGACCGGACTTATATCGACAGAAACAGCGATCAGGACGACGAGCTTTATTACACCGTTCCAGCTCGTAATCCTCTGTGGATTCGTAATACCTGCGGCCTGAGTGATACAGACCTGATTCTGGATAGAGCTGGCAACAAAATGCCCGAACGCATTCTTGACCAAGTTGTCACTGCGCTGATCGCATTGATTGACAACCGTCAAAGCACGGCCTATCTGATGAAACATGAAACTCATGGTCCCGCGGATGTTGCCCTGACCTGTGAGCTATTTGACCGCGTAGAGGATCTTTTGAGCGTGCAACGCAACACCTTGAAGCTCGGCATCATGGGAACACCTGAACGTGCCAACGGTGAGAACAATGAAGACAGCAAGAGTACGGCATTACAAGAATGCCTGAGCGTGGCCCGTGACCGTGCCATCTTAATGAATGCCCACACATTATAAACCTTAAAATTGACATACATAATTCGGAGTTAACCATGTCTGACTATCAAACTGAAATCAAAAACACCACTGAGGTTATCAACCGAAATGGCGATGGCTGGCAAGCTATCGACCCTGAAAATGTTGCACGTATGCGACTGCAGAACCGTTTTAAAACTGGTTTAGACATTGCCAGATATACCGCCAACATCATGCGCGAAGATATGGCTGCTTATGACAAAGACCCATCACAATATACCCAGTCTCTGGGTTGTTGGCATGGTTTCATCGGCCAGCAGAAAATGATTTCAATCAAGAAACATTTTGAGAGCACTAAAGGACGTTACTTGTATTTGTCAGGCTGGATGGTAGCGGCACTGCGTTCTGAGTTTGGCCCATTACCAGATCAATCCATGCATGAAAAAACATCTGTGGCTGCTCTGATCGGTGAACTTTATACTTTCTTACGCCAGGCTGATGCACGTGAATTGGGTGGTTTATTCCGTGATCTTGATGCAGCTCGGGATGCGGGCGACCAAGTCAAAGAAAAAGATGTGCAAAACAAAATCGACAACTTTCAAACTCATGTTGTGCCGATTATTGCAGACATCGATGCCGGTTTCGGTAATGCAGAAGCAACTTATTTGATGGCCAAACAAATGATCGAAGCTGGTGCTTGCTGTATCCAGATCGAAAACCAGGTTTCTGATGAGAAACAATGTGGCCACCAAGACGGCAAAGTAACCGTTCCTCACGAAGATTTCCTGGCCAAAGTACGCGCAGTGCGCTACGCCTTTATGGAACTTGGCGTTGATGACGGTGTTATCGTCACTCGAACTGACTCACTAGGCGCTGGCCTGACCAAGCAAATCGCCGTGACTAATGAACCAGGCGATCTGGGCGACCAATACAACAGCTTCCTTGACGTTGAAGAGGTTTCTGCCGAAGACATGAACAATGGCGATGTCGTTATCAAGCAAGGCGGCAAACTGGTTCGTCCTAAACGCCTGCCAAGCAACTTGTTCCAATTCCGCGCTGGCACAGGCGAAGAGCGCTGCGTACTGGATTGCATTACATCACTGCAAAATGGTGCTGATCTATTATGGATTGAAACTGAAAAGCCACATATCGGACAAATTGGCGGGATGGTTAATGCCATACGCGAAGTTATCCCAAATGCCAAACTGGTTTATAACAACTCACCATCATTCAACTGGACATTGAACTTCCGTCAACAAGTGTTCGATGCCATGGTTGAAGAAGGCAAAGACGTTTCGGCCTATGATCGTGACAACTTGATGAGCGCTGACTACGACGATTCTGAACTGTCCGCAGTTGCTGATGAGAAAATCCGTACATTCCAGGCTGATGCTGCCCGCGAAGCAGGTATCTTCCACCACTTGATCACTCTACCAACGTATCACACAGCGGCATTATCAACTGACAACCTGGCCAAAGAATACTTTGGTGACCAAGGCATGTTGGGTTATGTTGCTGGCGTACAACGCAAAGAGATCCGTCAAGGCATCGCTTGCGTAAAGCACCAGAACATGGCGGGTTCTGACATGGGTGATGATCATAAAGAGTACTTCTCTGGTGATGCAGCACTCAAAGCCTCGGGCAAAGACAATACTATGAACCAATTTGGTTAAGGTATTGACCGCATAGAGTTTTCTATTTAGTAGAGACTCAATGAGGAGGTTAGAGCAAAGGGCGGATTTATTCCGCCCTTTGTCTCGTCAACGACTCAAACCCTAATCGGCATTTTTATATTTTTCCAATATCTCCAGAGATAACTCTTTAGCGTCTTCATCACCACAAGAGGCTAAAATGCGCAAATAGTCCAGCGCTAAAGGGTGTCTATACTTAGCAAGAAGCCCCGCAAGGCTATAGAGCACATACTCATCTTTAGAACGTAACAATCTTTCCAGATATTTCGGAGAATCTTTTCTCCACTTACCTTTCATTCGCTCCAAAGCCTCATACAAGGCGTCATCGTCATCACTATTCAACAGTATTTCTTTCGCGTCTTTTCTGGAAATGGACTCTGTAAAGACCTCCCTTAAACCCTTCGTCTTAAAACCACCCTTTTGCAAACACACAGGGCAGGGACAAGGCTCTTTCCCATGCGCGAACGGTTCATATCTCCACCCAACAGGCTTAGGTATGTTGCGTATTTTAGTAATTTCTTTAGCCTCAACTTTTCTCTCTATAAAAAATTCATATCCCCACTTATCATCCAAAGACATAAACAACTGAATCGCTTTATTCAACGACATTTCCTTATGCCCCTCAGAATATTTACCGAACCATACCTTTTCTTGTACAGGGATTTTAAAATCTACCGCTATACACTTTTTCACCCCCCAACGCTTAAGTTCTCTTGCCCATTGATGAGATATTAAAAATCTCCTGCATATGCGGCATAAAATACACAATACCACTGTACTTTCCAGCCTTAATACCCGACTGAAAGATACTTCTTTTATTCTCTGCTTTAGAGATATGCATTAATACCGCCATGGCTCTCCTTAATGATTAAACACTGTGTTTACTATAATAACGACAGTTTAATTCAGAAAATCATTATCCTATTGTTTGACAAATAAAAAAGCCAGCTGCGTTTCCACAGCTGGCTTTTTCTAAAGACGAAGCCTTTATAGAGCAATTTAACGATCAGGATTTCTGATATATTTCGCTGCCTTTTTCCTTGAATTCGGCGGATTTCTCAGCCATTCCTTCTGCCAGAGCGGCTTCAGCTTCAAGCCCTTTCTTAGCCGCATACTCACGCACATCCTGAGTGATTTTCATCGAACAGAAATGTGGACCGCACATAGAACAGAAATGCGCTACTTTGGCCGACTCTTTTGGCAGAGTTTCATCGTGATATTCACGCGCACGCTCTGGATCCAAACCTAAGTTGAATTGATCTTCCCAACGGAATTCGAAACGCGCTTTGGATAAAGCATTGTCTCGAATTTGCGCGCCAGGATGACCTTTGGCCAAATCAGCCGCATGGGCTGAGATTTTATAAGTCACGATGCCATCACGCACATCTTCTTTATTCGGCAAACCCAAATGTTCTTTTGGCGTCACATAACACAGCATGGCTGTGCCATACCAACCAATTTGCGCAGCACCAATCGCAGAGGTGATGTGATCATAACCCGGCGCGATGTCAGTGGTCAGTGGGCCGAGAGTATAAAATGGCGCTTCAAAACAATCATCCAGCTGCTTGTCCATATTCTCTTTGATCATATGCATTGGCACATGACCAGGACCTTCGATCATGACTTGCACATCGTGCTCCCAAGCAATTTTGGTCAATTCGCCCAATGTTTCCAACTCACCAAACTGAGCTGCATCATTAGCATCAGCAATTGAACCGGGACGCAAACCATCACCCAGTGAGAAAGAGACATCATATTCTTTCATGATCTGACAAATGTCTTCAAAATGCGTGTACAAAAAGCTTTCTCGATGATGAGCCAGACACCATTTAGCCATGATAGAACCACCACGAGACACAATGCCAGTGACACGATCAGCGGTTAATGGCACATATTTCAAACGTACACCGGCATGGATAGTGAAATAATCCACACCTTGCTCAGCCTGCTCAATCAAGGTGTCGCGGAACAATTCCCAGGTCAGATCTTCCGGCTTACCGTTGACCTTTTCCAGAGCCTGATAAATCGGCACTGTGCCAATTGGCACTGGGGAATTACGAATGATCCATTCACGGGTTTCGTGGATATTTTTGCCAGTGGACAAATCCATCAAAGTGTCACCACCCCAACGAGTTGACCAAACCAACTTCTCAACTTCTTCATAAATTGAAGAAGTCACGGCAGAATTACCAATGTTGGTATTGATTTTGACCAGAAAGTTGCGACCAATAATCATTGGTTCCAATTCCGGGTGGTTGATGTTGGCAGGGATGATGGCACGGCCACAGGCAATTTCAGAACGCACAAATTCAGGCGTAATTTCATTGGGAATATTAGCGCCAAAATCATTGCCGGGATGCTGTTTTAACAATCTTGTGTAATCTGGATTTTTGCGTAACTCCTGCAAACGCATATCTTCGCGAATGGCAACGTACTCCATTTCAGGAGTGATGATGCCTTGACGGGCGTAGTACATCTGGCTGACATTTTTTCCCGCCAGTGCTTTGCGAGGCGCGCGGATATGTTCAAACCGCAAATGATCCAGTGATGTATCATTCTTGCGTTCTTGACCAAATGCTGATGTTAGATCAGGTAATACTTCTGTGTCCGCTCGCTCTTCAATCCAGGCATCGCGAATTGGAGCCAGACCTTTGAGCAGATCAATATCAATATTCGGGTCAGTATAAGCACCGGATGTGTCATAGACGGTGATCGGTGGGTTGACTTCAGCACCAAAACTGCTGGCAGTATCTTCCTGTTCAACTTCACGCATGGGCACCTGAATATCAGGACGTGAACCTTCTACATAAATTTTACGAGAACCGGAGATGGGTTGGGTGATTTGCGCAGATAACTGGTCAGCCTGGGCCATGACATCATCTACAATTCGCTTAGTAGTCGCACTCATTTTTTTACCTATTAGATTAGGAGGTTGTCAAACTGATATGCGAACAAAAGGGGAAACAACAAGGGCAGGTGCTTTCCTACGCCGCATAACGGATCAGGTTCAAAGGGTAATTTCTCAGCCAGTTTTCTTTCTGTTCTTCCATCAAATTTGATAAAGTAACAGCAAGACCACTGGCACCCCTAGCTTGGTTCTAATAATAGCAAATTTCTGCCCAAAAGCCTAACATTACCCGCAATTTCGATACATTTAGTATTAATTTAACCAACTTTCAAAACAAACTATCATGCCAATCACACGCATCGACCCACAACAGGCTAATAGTCTGCTGACACAGAACTCAAAGCCTACATTATTGGATGTTCGAGAAGTCTGGGAGCATGAAATCTGCCACCTTTCAGATGCAATACTTATCCCTATGATGACAGTGGCTGATAACTCAAAACTACCTGAAAAAGACCAAACCATCATCGTCTATTGTCATCACGGTATACGTAGTTTGCATGTTTGCCATTTTTTAGCGGCCAACGGCTACGAGAACCTCTATAATCTAGAAGGTGGTATCGATGCTTGGGCTCGGTCTATAGATTCGACCATGACCACCTATTAACACAACGTTTAACAAACTCTATCACACCATGATTTTCAGGAGTACAACATGATTCAAGTTTTCATCACAGGCGGCACCATAGATAAACACTATATGATGGAAAATGGCAAGATGGGATTCGCAGAATCGCACTTGGAAAAGATGTTGAAACTTGGACGCAGCACTGTTGACACTGAACTGCAGACACTGATGTTTAAAGACAGTTTGGACATGGATGATGCTGATCGGCAAAAAATTGCAGAAAGCTGTAACAAAAGTGGTTCAAAAGACATCCTGATCTCTCACGGCACCGACACCATGGTGAAGACAGCAACTCACATTGCCCAACATAAAGCCAATATCGCAGCAGATAAAACCATTGTCCTGACTGGCGCAATGATTCCCTATAAGGTCACACATTCTGATGCTCTGTTCAATCTGGGCTTTGCACTATGTGCAACACAGACCTTACAAGCCGGAATTTATATTGCTATGAATGGGCAGGTGTTTGATTGGGACAAAGTATTCAAAAACCATGAACTGGGGAAATTTCAAGCTCTATAGCCTGAAAAACACCGACTAACACAAAGTCTTTGTTCTCTATTCAAATGAATAAGCCTCTTGATACCGTTCTGGAGTATTTCAATTTAGTCACGATTTTTAAGCACTTCAGCTGAACGGGTAAAGCCCTGCATCAACTGATCTTTTATCTCAGCCTCAAAGCCAACTTTATCGATGGCTTTTTCCATACAAAGCAGCCAGGAATCCCTTTCAACAGCACCTATCTCAACATGTTCGTGCATAAGGCGCAGATTGGAATGCCCTGTTTTTTCGATATAGAGCTGTGGCCCACCGAAAAAACCCGATAAAAATTCAAATTGCGCCTGACGCAAATGATTGACACCAAAGCCTTGCAAATGCAGAACATGCACAGGCTCTCCATCCGGATCAGTTTCTACGATATCGTAGAATGTTTCCACCAATGCTTTGAGTGAGCTTTCTCCACCCATTTTGTAATAAAGGGTTTGCCTGTTTGTTGCCTTATTCATGATGTAAACCACCTTATAGTCTAGTCTGTCTCAAGAGTTTCTGACTCTGATAATCACTTCGGGCAATGGCAATAGTTTGATAAACATGTAAAAAATAGTCAAGTTTTAATAATTTCAACCACTATCATCACAGACCTTTTATTTGACCTTGAATTGCTTATTCAAATATTTTCAATTATCTCTTTCACGGGCATTTTTTGTTCGATGCACAAAGAAAAACAGCTTATTTATCAAAACATATCGAACATCATGGAAGCAGTAAGAATATTTCTCTTAGAATCCTCAACATATTGAAAAAAATAAGAAAAATTAGAAATTCTCCTTATCGAAAGCACCATTAATTTTCTAAAAACATTTCATATACAAAAAATAATTACACAGATCTGTGTAATTATTTTCAACCATAGCCTGTCTTGTTATGTAACGACATAAAACCCTTATGTTAGAAAAAGAGTCTCCTTTTGAAAGACAAAAAAGAACACCGCCTTTCAAACAGACATACCATTAATCATTGCTTTTAAGCACATTTTATAGAGGTCTTTACCATGAATATATCAGCCCTGAAAATACTGATAATAGCCGCAGCTTTCACACTTGCCGGTTGTAGCGCAACCCTGCCAGTAGAATCCAACCATGTCACAACTGACTCGGCTAATTACGATCACCATCGCAGATAGGGAGGTTAAGCATTATTCGTTTAAATCAAAAGAGGTCGATATCGAATTACAACTTGCCGATACCTTCGGATGCGTTGAATGAGCTATCGACACCTCTTTTGAGAGGTGCCATAAATGCAACTAGAGTGTGAACAGGCCCTAAGAAGCTTCTTTATCATCAGGTTCCCAACCTGGCGGACGAAAAAAATAGCCTATGGCATTAGCGAAGGAACCCGCCTTCAACATCTTCTGCAGCAAACGGGCATAACCCAGAAAAAACACCTTAAATGGATTAATGGTTTCAATTGGCTTAGTCACACCATATATGACTTTCTCCTGCTCTTTGGCAAAGGTGCCGAACAAACGATCCCAGATAATAAAAATGCCCGCATAATTCTTATCAATATACTGCCGGTTGGAACCGTGGTGAACCCTGTGATGCGATGGCGTATTGAAAATGGCTTCAATGGGCCTGGGTAATTTTCGCACAATCTCAGTGTGCAGCAATGTCTGATAGACTTGCACAAGCATCTCAGCAAAAAAGATTAGCAAGGGATTAAATCCTAAAATAGCCAGAGGGAGATGAAAAAACAGTGGCATCAAGCCATCTAAAGGACCAAAGCGATAAGCAACTGAAATATTAAAATAAGGCGAACTGTGATGTACCGAATGCGTTGCCCAGCCAAATCCAACTCTGTGCACGAAACGATGTTCCCAGTAGTAGGCAATATCAGCCAATACAATACAGGCCAGAACTGTCCACAGATTAGTCGACAGATGGGTGATGCTGAAATTGATATAAACCCAATAGAAGACGGAAACATACAGGATACCAATCAAAAAAGTGTTGATCGCAATAAAGAACCCAAGAGTCATAAAATTTGCAAAAACATCACCCCAAACACCCTTATTGACCTTTTTTCTGAGTGACAACAGCAATAGTTCAAAGCCAAAAATGATCACTGCTACCACCAGTCCCCAGTCATCGATAGCATAATGCAGGGTCTCGATAAGCTCATCGGTCCACAATTGACTTAAATAGTTCATATCCACATTCTTTCAGTATCTTATAATTTTTGTATCAGAAGAACTCAAAGTATAGCTGTATCGCCATAAAAACCAATCACTAAAGCCTTGTTAAAAATCAGTCAATCAGGTGAAAATAGGGCGACTAGCAAACGACAGAATCTCCCTTGAGGCATCAGAATGAGCAATGACTTCTTCCAGCATAAAGCAGGAAACTATGAACAAAACAAAGAACGAGTGACCAATGTTGACAATATTGCCAATGCAATGTTGGACAAAATCACATTCAAAGAGCATATGCAAATCATGGATTTTGGCTCAGGAACCGGCTTGTTGTTGGAAAAGATAGCTCCTAAGGTCAAGAAAATCACCGCAGTAGATATCTCGACATCGATGAATCAACAACTAGCCAGCAAAAAGGACTCCTTACAATGCGACCTGGAAATCATTGAAATGGATCTATCCACAACCGAGCTGAACAGAACGTTCGATGGCATCATCTCCTCGATGACGCTGCATCATATTGATGATACTGATGCTATTTTCAGCAAATTTTATTCCTTGCTCAATGAAGGAAGCTTTTTAGTCATAGCGGACCTGGACAAAGAAGATGGCAACTTTCACAGTGAAGACACCGGTGTTTTCCATTTTGGTTTTGACCAGGAAAAGCTAAGCGAACTGGCAAGTAATGCAGGGTTCAAAAATATTGAAATCACCACTGTAAGCACAGTACATAAACCGCAGGGTAATTATCCTGTTTTTTTGCTGACCGCTGTAAAATAAGCGAAGACAATCACGAAAACAGACTGCTTTAAAAGCTGAGATACTGGGTTCAGGACGGACTATATTTTGCCCATATAAGCCTTAACCCCACCTTTCATAAAGTAATAATCGTTATAACCACTCTTTTCAATGGCGTATTGTACCCAACGCACCTGCTTGCCAACGGCATCATAAATAAACAACGTCTTATTATTCACTTTTGCCAGCTTCAGAGCTGCATCAATTCTGCTGGTGGTGATTGCCCGGGTATAGGTTTCAAGAATTTTGTCTTTGCGTTGGAAAGGTTCTCGAAGATCCAGCACCAGCATTTCTTTGCTGGACGTTCTTTTAAGCTTGGCTTCAAACTCAGCAGGAGGCAACATACGCGCTTCCAAATCAGCCTTGCTAATCAACTTGTCCTGCGGCACCGGGCTTTCACCCAATAACTCCGCCGCATCCGGATAGGCTTTTGTCCAACCAAAAATACCCAGATCAAAGGTAAACACATTGCTGATACCTCCTTCCAGCGCCTTTTTGCTGGCTTTATAGGATTTCGCACAAGTGATCCCATTGCAATAAAAAATGATAGGCAAAGAACTTTCCTGTCGAAGTTTCTTCAGACTGGGAATAAATCCCTGATTAGTCACCGAGATATGTTGTGCATTTTTGATGCGCAATACATTGAATTCATAACCCGACCTGACATCAACGATGATGGCTGAATCGTTCGTATAATGATCATACAAAGTTGCACGTTCCACGACAGGAACATCAGGGTACTGCGCTCTGAGAGGGAATTGAGTTTCTTGGGAAAATGCGGCAGCATTTAATGACAGACACAAGATTATTATTATTATTTTCATACACTTCCTACTTTATGACACCCAACACGAGTATAGTAAAAAATCTAATTTTTGCTAATCATTCCGAAAATAACGCTTCCTTCAGCGCTTCAATAACTTAGTTTATAACTAAGTGCTGGAGAGCTGCTTATTGCAATCCAAGGCTCCATAGAACCGGCTAACCCATGAGTTTCGCCCAGCTCAATAGCCCCAACAACAAAGCCAGCATCTTCCAGATAAGTGCATAGCTCTGCCTGCGTGTAATAACTGTAAAAACGACCAAATTTATCGCGCATCGAACCACTGCCAACCTTCATACATAGATGAAAAATACCGCCTGGCTTCAAAGCCCGATGCAAGGCTTGTAAAATATCAGCAAAATCCTCGGGTGCAGCATGCAGCAGACTATAATTAGCCCAGACACCCTCATAAGTATTACTGGTGTTTATCTGCTCAAACAAGGCTTGACGTGCCCCAATGTCATAACGGGCATTTGCCACCTCGACCATTTCAGCAGATGCATCCACAGGATCAACCCGCAGACCACGTTCACGCATCAATGCAGAAGATTGAGCTGGCCCACAACCCAAATCAAGCACATAGTCATCCGGCTTGAGTTGGGCAATAAAATCCAGCAATATTGTGTCTTCTGGTTCCTTGTCAGTGATATCCACATAATCGTCAACCAGCGAATCGTAGACGGAAATTGTTTTATAGTCTGTCACGTTATGAACTTACCCTTGTAACGTAGTGTTGTGTTAACTTTATCGCATTTGCCTTGTCAAATTCAAAATTTGCAGCATATTCGGCTTAACACTCCAAGAACTCTGTTAAACCCAACAGGCCCTGGGCTAACTGACTGAAAAAATAAAAATCAACCTAAAAGTTCATCAGGCAGGGTTTTAAGAAAATCCTTAAATGGGCGCGTGCTGCCCATTCCTCGAGACAAAACAAGGCTGCCCTGCAACAGCATAACGGCTCTCTGGGCGCGCATATGCGCAAGCTCCGCTTCAAAACCGGCATCTTCTATCAGCTGTTGAATGCCAGCAATTAAGGTCTGAAAAATTAACTTGATCTCTGCTTCAATAGCCCCCTGACTGACATGACTGGAAGACAGCACATTTAATAAACAGGCCTGATTACCTTCTGAATAAAACTCATTGAGCATTTGTGCAACCATGTCGACACGTTGGTGTGGCGTATCATCACCTTGCAAGATAAGTGACATACGTTCAGACAAACTATGACCTGTGGCGCTTAGCACCTCACTTGCCATTTGCTCCTTTCCACCTGGAAACCGATGATAAAGACTCGCCTTTTTCAAGCCGCTGGCCTCAGCCAGTGCAGCCAGCGATGTGCCATCAAAACCGGATTCGCGAAAAACTTGAGTCAGTTTCTGCGTTAGATCATTATCAGAAACCAGTACCTGTCTGCCCATATTATCTGCCTTACGTGTTTTTCCAACATTACCGAACATACGGTAAAATAAATGATTGACAATTGCAAACACTTCTCCCATCATAATATTTACCGAACGATCGGTAAATTAAACATTATTTGAGGAAACTATTATGTTGGCAAATCATTTCAACAGACGAACATTTTTATCTCTGGCAAGCAGCCTGACATTTATTTCATTGGCTGGCAATCCATTGATCTCAAGCAGTGCTGAGGCAAACAACTCAACAGCCAGAAACAGTTCAAACCAGACACGTTATGGCTACGAGGCTGTCGATGATATAAACATTTTCTATCGCGAAGCAGGCAACCCGGAAAACCCGGCATTGGTGCTGTTGCATGGCTTTCCGAGTTCATCGCATATGTATCGCAATTTGATCAATGAGCTCAGCAATGACTATTATCTATTGGCTCCAGACTACCCTGGCTTTGGTGAAAGTTCATTTCCAACGCCGAATGACTATGAATACACATTTGATAATATAGCCAGAACCGTCAACACATTCCTTGAACAACGAGGCGTTGAGAAGTATTCACTCTATATTCAAGACTATGGTGCACCCGTGGGCATGCGCATTGCCAACGCTCACCCTGAGCGAGTGCAATCCATCATAACCCAGAACGGCAATGCTTATGAGCAAGGCATCAACAAGGAAACCTGGGCGCCCATTTTGCAATATTGGAACCAGAAATCGCCTGAGCTGGAACAAACCATCATTGATAATGTCTACAGCCTCCCAGCCATGAAATGGCAATACACCCATGGAACCCGCAACCCTGAGGGCATTGCACCCGAAAACTGGAATCTGGATTTTATGAAGATATCCCGCTCGGGACAGCATCAGGTCCAACTGGCCTTGTTTTATGACTACCAGAACAACGTAAAACTGTATCCGGCTTGGCAACAATACCTGCGTGAGAAACAGCCACCGGTATTGGTCGTCTGGGGCAAAAACGATGCCTTTTTCCCAGCCAGTGGTGCCGAAGGGTTTCGCAAAGACGTCAAAGACCTCGACTTCAATTTACTCGACACCGGTCACTTTGCTCTGGAGGAAGATGGGGCGTTGATCGCTGAAAAAATCCGCAACTTCCTGTCAGCGCGTGGTATAGCGGCATCCCATTAATACACCGAGGGACGATGGCGTATCAACCAACATAGTGAGTCTCGTCCCTCAGCTTGGTTTAATCAACTGCCGAGTTGTTTTCCAACACCTTTTCAGACGGTCTCATCGAAGGCAGCACAAACGCCTGCACTCGGTTGTTAATAAGCTCTACTTCCCTTGATGTTTCCTCTGTTGGATCAACAAACCATGGAATAAGCTCACTACGGCCTGCATAGCTGCGTAACCGTTCATTGGAGGCCTTATAACCCTTGTTACTTTCCTCTTCATATTCACCGGCAAATAGGGCAACCATAGTGCGCAAATTAGTGTCCTCATGTTCTTTGAAAATAGAACGAATCAGGCGATAGCTGTTTTGCATACGCTTGAGCTGGCGTGGATTGGTAAAAGCGAACACATCGCACAATTCAGCAAACAGTTCTTTTTCGGCTGTTGAATGATGGATGCTGGCCTCTTGCGGCAATGCGTTCTCATCAGGTTGCAGCTCTGTTGGTCGTTGCTGCTCTATCTCGGCTACTGGCATCGATAAGGTACCTTGAGGCTCTTTATCAGCCGCCTGCACAGAGGGTTCGGAAGACTTATCAGCCTTTGAAATGCCTGTCTCATCAAACACTTTACTGCCCTCTGGATCATGCTGCGGATCAGATAACAAGTATGGCTCAAACAGAACATCAATATAGTCATTCACCTCATTTCTGAGCGGTGTGTGCAATCTCACCGGCAGATGAATAATTTTGCCCAAATAGTCACGAGCAATCTGATATTTATTGCCCACCAACTCACCACTGTCATCCGCCATATGTCGATACTGATGCGCCAGCGCTGCCAGAGCAATGCGATGGTCAATCGCAATAATCACCGCGACATGCTCCAATTCCATCACCAGACGAATGGCTTCAAACACCTTAATGATACCCTCGGTGGAACAACGGTCCAGATCATCCACCACAAATAACAAGCGTTTATTCTTATTCAAACGCAGCCTGGCCAACTGTTCAATCTGCTCCTGATAGACAGGCAGCTGACCCAGTGCGCTGGAATAATTCGGTAGGTTCAAATAGGTCAATAACTCACTGGCAAAAGTGCTGGCAAACAGGGGCCGAATCAAACGATAAAACGTCCAGCAAGAAAAAGCAAAACCAACGCCAAGACTGAGAACCAGATTGACCTTGCCGGATACTGCCACTCCACCTGCCAGCAATATCCACGCTATAAAAGCAGCACTATTAAAATAAAACCGCACAGGGTTTGTTGTGTGATTTAATTTCCAAGCCAGCTTCAGCTTATTAACCACACCAAGGCCTTTTGTCAACCCTTCAACCGCTTCCTGCGCAACACCTGCCTGAATATCATCGGTATGCTCATAAGACCAAGCATTGAATTGCTGAACCGTGTATTCAACACTTTCACTATTATCCAATGATGTTTCAAGCTGTTTCAGCACTGAAGTTTTACCCGCGCCCCAATCACCCAACAAACCGATTGTGATCGGATCACTGTCGTCAGCCTGGGTCAGTATCTGCTGTAAAGCAGCAACCAAATGCTGGCGCCCTAGATGGTCTTCTGCGCTTGGTTTTTCAGATTGTGCCGTGGCAATATGCAACAATATTTCCAGCACTGGTTCCTCTGGGTTACTATCACTTTGCGAATTATTTACTTTAGAACTACTAGCCTGGTCACTATCTTCCTGTACATCGTCTATTTTATCCTGTTCAGACCACCATCGCTGAAAAAGATGTTCAGCCTCTTCAGAGGACTTTTCATTTCCGCGTAGCAGATTATTATAGAGTCGTCCATAATCAGATAACTGATGAAATTCTAGAGTTTTAACCCATAAAGCAATTTTCTTCTTAAAATATGACCCACCATTCCAAAGTGGGGCTGTTTTTACTGCCTTTGATCTACCTAACTTTAGAAACTCGTAATCTTCAACAGCCGCATATATTGTCTCAACATCAGTGGTTGAATCACTTATAGCAGCATCACTAGCTGAAATAACCGCTTTTACCGCAGCATCAATACTAGTAGTATTGTCCAAAGCTGCAACTGTATTAGCAACCCAAGCAGCAGACATTGCTGCATGCGCAATGTCATTAGTAGCTAGTTTAGCTGCGGTTTCGGCAGCTTCAGCAGCTACTTCCGCTGCTTTTTTATTTTGAGCATCTGAAACAACCCCTATCAATGCTGCATTCAAACAAGTTCTTAAATGACCAGCTTGTTGACTCTCTTCCCAATAATCTAATTTATATCTTGGATGCACTAATAAGGGCAATGCTCGCAAAGCACACCGAGCCGCATACAGATTGATCGCTTCTCTGGGCAATTCGCTGAGTTGTTCTTTTGTGGGCCTTGATGGTGCATTGCTCATAAAACTGTCCTTTTTGTCCATGACTCAGCTTGCCCAACACCACAACAAGCCTTGCATTCAGGGGTGATAGAAATATTGGAGATAGTCCAATTATACCGATATCCATGCCAAAACCAAGGCGGGTGGTGCCAGCGTTTTTTCAGTACAGAAGAAACCGACTAATCCAGATCAACTACCAGTTGATAAATTCGTTCCAATGCGCCTTTGTGTTCTTCGATCAATGCTTTGCCCTTGGAGCCCATTTCATCGCGTTTGTTGGGTCGTTGGATCAATTCCTGCAGCTGTTTTTGCAGGCCCTGTGGGTCCAACACCTGAATACCAGCGCCAGCTTCAATGGTCAGGGCGCTGATTTCTTCAAAATTGAACATATGTGGGCCGAACAGGACCGGAATGCCTAGAGCGCAGGGCTCGAGAATGTTCTGTCCGCCGAACGGCACCAGACTGCCACCAACAAAGGCGATGTCGGCCGCGGCGTACATCAGGCTGAGTTCGCCCATGGTGTCACCCAGATAGACATCGACTTCTGCTTCGATGGCCATAGGGTTTTCTGTACGTCTGACGCATTGCAGGCTGTGCTTCTGGCACAACTTGGCCACACTATCAAAACGTTCGGGGTGTCTGGGCACAATCACCAGCAGCAGGTCAGGGTGGTCAGTTTTCAGATTCTGATAGATCTGCAGCAACAGTTCTTCTTCACCCTCACGTGTGCTGCCTGCTATCCAGACTGTGCGCTGCTGGGTCAGCAAACCACGCAGACCTTGCGCCGA
Organism: Arenicella sp.; assembly: GCA_050633785.1. Taxonomy (GTDB): domain Bacteria; phylum Pseudomonadota; class Gammaproteobacteria; order Arenicellales; family Arenicellaceae; genus CALKZN01. Next base: position 116,741 of record JBOEHE010000035.1, on the reverse strand, counting down.
TTCGGCCAGACTGGCTGGCATTTGCACATCGAATTTGATGTTGCCGGTGATGGAAAACTTTTCCAGAGGCACACCCAATTGATGCACCCGGGCGGCGTCTGAAGCGCTTTGAATAGCAAAATAATCAATGCGGGAAAAGACCATGCGGCTGAATGAAGCCATGCTTTGGTAGCGTTTGAAAGACCGTTCTGACAGGCGCACATTGATATACAGCAAAGGAATGTCCATCTTTTGTGCTTTGACGATCAAGTTTGGCCAGACTTCGGTTTCCAGAATCACCGCCACTTTGGGCTGGGTGCGCTGCAGAAACAAGCGGGTGGCAAAACCAACATCATAGGGCATGTAGCAGACATCAACGCTGTCTTTGAGCAGCAGATCAACGGTGTCGCGTCCGGTTGGTGTTGAAACGGTCAGCAGAATTTTTCTCTCAGGATTGTCACTGAGCATGCGTTTGATCAAAGGCGCTGCTGCTCGCACTTCACCAACGGACACCGCATGCACCCAGTAGTCGTAGTTTTTCTGCGGCACATTAACAAAGCCCAGACGGTCACCCCAGTGACTCCAATAGCCACGATTGCGAAAACCCTTACGCCACTGCAACAGCAACATGAACGGCAACAGTAAATAGACTAAAACCCGATAGCAATAATAGGCAAACATCACCAGTCCCTTGGTTGCAGATAATGGCTGAGCAGTTCTGCTTCGGGGGAACCGGGTTCAGCTTGGCGAGCATACTCCCATTTCACCAGCGGTGGCAGAGACATCAGGATTGATTCGGTGCGACCACCGGATTGCAGGCCAAACAAAGTGCCACGATCAAACACCAGATTAAATTCAACATAGCGCCCGCGTCGGTATAGCTGCCAATCACGTTGCTCTGGCGAGAACGACAAGCCATGACGTCGCCGCAGAATCGGCGCATACGCCAGCAGAAAATGGTCGCCGACACTTTGCATAAAGGCAAAACTCTGTTCAAAACCCGGTTGATTCAGATCATCGAAGAACAAACCACCAATGCCGCGTTGTTCCTGACGATGACGCAGATAAAAATAGTCATCGCACCATTGTTTGTATTTGCTATAGGCTTGCTCACCCAATGGTTCGCAGGCCTGTCTGGCCATCTGGTGCCAGTGTCTGGCATCGTCTTCATAGCCATAATAGGGCGTCATATCAAAACCACCGCCAAACCACCACACCGGCTGGTCAGTGTCCGCCCCGGCAATGAAAAAGCGCACATTCATATGCGAGGTTGGGGCATGGGGATTATTGGGGTGAATCACCAGAGACAAGCCCATGGCTTCAAAGGATTTTCCCACCAGATCCGGGCGCTTATCGGTGGCCGCTTTTGGCAATTGATCACCCAGCACTCGGGAAAAGTTAACGCCGCCTTTTTCAATCACAGCGCCCTCAGCCAACACCCGGGTGCGACCGCCGCCCTGACCTTGGGCGTGTTGCCACTGATCTTCAACAAAACTCTGCTTACCATCAATGGCCGCCAATTCATTGCAAATCGAGTCCTGCAAGGATTTCAGATAGTGTTCTACCGCTTCCAGATCTGGAAGGTTGTTTGAGTCGGTGCTGTTCATAAGGCTATTGTCTCAATAGCTGACCACTAATACCATTACGAATTTGCGATGGTTTGCTGTCGCCGCCTACAGGGCCTGGCAGGATATAGTCTATTTGCTGCCCCATGGCAGCATTCACCTCAATGGCAGACAGCAAAGCAGGGCGTTTGTGGCGATTGGCGCTGGTTGACACCAGCGCTTTACCATAAACCCGGCACAATTGTGCTGCGATTGCGTGTTGCGTGACACGCACGGCCACCAGCGGGTGATCGCCCTTGACCCATTTGGAAACGGTGCTTCTGGCAGGCAACAGCCAGGTGAATGGCCCTGGCCATGAACTGCGAATCTCAGTTTCAAAAGGCACCTTATCCAACACGGCATATTTGCTCACTTGTGGGATGCTGGCAGCAATTAGGAGCACACCTTGTCTGCGGCTGCGTTGCTTGATCGATAATAGTTTGCGCACTGCATGTTGATTGTCTGGGTCACAACCCAGCCCGTAGCAATGTTCAGTAGGATACGCAATCACACCGCCTTGTTGCAGGACCTTAATCGCCCGCTTAAGTTCCGGGCTAGTCAGTGATTCGCGAATAGCTGACGTAATCATAGTGCAAAGTATCAGCTTGATTGCTGATGCGAGCCGTTTCTTTAAACCCGGAGTCATAGTCTGGGAAAAAGGCATCTGCTTGCGGTGCATCATGCACCAGCGTCAATTCAAGTTGCGTGGCATGTGGCAGGAACAGACTGTATATTTCGCCGCCACCAATCACAAAGACCTTATCAAGGTTTGTCTCTGTGACCAATTGCATGGCTTGTTCGACGGTATGTGCCACTGTCAAACCATCAACAGAAAATTCTGCGTTACGCGTCAGCACGATGTTTTGTCTTCCCGGCAGAGGTCGGCCAATAGAATCAAAGGTTTTTCGCCCCATGATAATCGGGTACCCCATGGTCATTTCTTTGAATCTGGGCAAGTCACCCGGCAATTGCCAGAGCAATTGATTGTCCAGACCCAACTCCCGATTCTGACCAATTGCGGCGACTAGAATGATCTCCATCTAAAGCCCAACCTGTTCTTTTGATGTCTTTTGTAACTCGTCAAGCACCCAGTCCACAACCTTCTGGTCCTCTTCTGGCAAGGTTTGCGCCAGTTGCTGCAAACTGTCTGCCTCTGGAGCGCAGAAATTAATATGTCCCAGCTTTCGACCGGCACGCACGTCTTTGTTGTACCAATACAGTTCAGCTCCGGCAACGGCCAGCCACGCTTCATTGTATTCAAGGCCAACGAGATTGATCATGACAGCCTGGCCTTTGATGTTGATCGCTGGCAAAGGCAGATCTGCAACGGCGCGCAAATGTGCTTCAAATTGATTGATGCTGCTTGCTGCCTGAGTCCAGTGGCCCGAGTTGTGCACCCGCGGCGCCAGTTCATTGACCAGCAGGGTGTCGCCCACCCGGAAACATTCCATCGCCATGACTCCGACATAATCAAGATCATTCAGCAATCGGGATAACATCGCTTCGGCCTGTGCCTGCAAAGCCTGCAAACGAGGCAAGGCACCAATAGAGGCTTTCAAAATGCCATTCACATGTTTGTTCAGGGTCAATGGGTAGAAGTTCAGTTCACCGGAACGGCTGCGCACGCCAATAACCGACATTTCCTCATCGAAAGGAATCGCTTTTTCAGCAATGGATTGTTCTCGGAAGTCACCGGGGATGGTGGAGGCAGTAGTATTGTCAGTTTCCTGATGCAGCCAGTGTTGACCACGACCATCATAGCCCCCAGTGCGACGTTTCAACAACACATCAGCACCAAGTGACTTATACAAATCATCCTCAGTGCTTGACTGTTCCACAGGCAGCCAGTCGGCAGTTGGAATGTTCAAACGATCGAGCAATTCTTTCTGTGTTTTGCGGTCAGCGATGGTTGGAAACACATCGCGGTTAATGAAGTTATTGTGCTGCGACAAGCGCAGGGTTGTTTCAGACTCAGGCCAGGATTCAATTTCAGGTGTCACCACATCCTGAGCCTGCAAGCTGTCCACTGTGTTGAGCGGCTGATCGGCCTGAACCGGGTTCACTGTCAATCCCAGTGGATTGCCAGCCTGACGCAACATGGCTCCCAGTTGTCCTGCCCCTAAAACCCAAACCGTTTTCATATCATCAATATCGCACTTCTATCGTTAATAATCTGTTCTAAACATCAATCGCGCGGATCAGCACCATCCAGAATAGTCTGGGTTTGTGCAGCGCGAAAAGCATCCAGCCGAGCGGCCAGATCGGCATCATTATTCGCCAATATCTGGCAAGCCAGCAAACCGGCATTAAAAGCCCCAGCCGTGCCAATCGCCAGAGTGCCAACCGCAATGCCTTTAGGCATTTGCACGATCGAATAGAGACTGTCAACGCCGCTTAAGGCTTTGCTCTGAACCGGCACTCCAAGCACTGGTATACGTGTTTTTGCAGCAGCCATGCCCGGCAAATGAGCAGCACCACCAGCACCTGCGATGATCACTTGAAAGCCGTTATCGACAGCATTTTCAGCAAACTGCATCAATTTATCTGGCGTGCGGTGAGCTGACACCACCTCGACATGGTAATCAACCTCCAGTTGATCCATGATTTCGGTCGCTGATTGCATGGTTGGCCAATCGCTTTTTGAGCCCATTATTACTGCAACTTTCTTTTTCATGACATCTCGTATTACAGCCACCAGAGTAGCTCGTTCAATAGTAAAGGCGGAATGTTACACCAAACACTGCAATTAATGCCAATCTCAAAGCCACTATCCGGATAAATTAAATCAGCAAGCCTCATAATGGCGTTCAAACACAATCGTTGAACTCAATATTTTTCGCTTGAACAACGGTATCGTCACTGTGTTAGAATCGCGCCACAATTTATCAAACTAGGATTTTCACTATGAAAAATATGACTAAAGTTTTGGTCATGAGCTTGTGTTTGGGTACATTAACGGCCTGTAGCACAATCAATGGAACTAAGGAATCATCAAGCACAAAGCCTGCGTCAACAGAACTGACTATTGATGGTAGCAATGCAGCTGCTGGCAGCAAGTTCAGCAAAATCAGCCTCGGCATGTCTGGACAACAGATTTATGACTTGATTGGCAGAGAAACAGACCGGAAATCCTATGTGACTGGTAAGGCATGGATTCCCTTTTATTATGGCAGCGACACTAATCGGCAGGAATTATTTTATAAAGGTGAAGGGCGTCTTATCTTCGGCGGCAACCGTCGTTTGATTAAGATCATTGTTGATACCAAAGAAGATGGCTATCGATAAAGGGTTGAATACACCTGGTATGAAATAAAAAAGGAGCCGTTGGCTCCTTTTTTTCGAACACCTGACTTTTTATAAATCAGCTGCAGCAACTTCTTTAATGGATTTCCAGTGTTTATCAGCTTTTCGAATGTTGCCAGATATATCTTTCACCCACAGGGATTTAATGTCATTGTCCAGATTCAGATATAACTTACCATCGACAACTTCCCAAACCGTTGGATCTGCAATGAACTTCTTGCCTACCGATGCTCCATAAGCACAATAACCACCGTAGGCAGGCAAATATTTATCTTTATTGGCGTTGAATTTTTTCGCATTAGCTTTGTTTGAAAATAAATAATTAACGCCATTATGTTGCACTACATGATTTCCATTGCCAGGCAGGGGTTTCTTGCCAGTCTGATAACTGACCAAGTCATAACCACCAACTCCGACAACGCTATTAGGTTCTGCAGCGATTGATATGCTGGATAAAGCAATAAATAAAATGCTGGAAATTGTTATTAAGGTTGTTTTGATTATATTCATAATGTTTTCCTCTGTTCAGGTAGAAATTAAAATATTGAGATGATGCAAAATCAGGTTTCAATTACAGAATTGCCGTTGCTGCAATGACTAAAATTGACAACCATGAAATGAGATATACTGGTGTGCGTAGATATGGAATGCCTGCGATATAAACCACAGCATGAGCAACACGTGCCCAGAAGAAAACAGCACACCAGGAAGCGATGCTTGCAATGCTGGCATTTGAATCATTAACTAAAAAACCGGAACCAATGGCTACTGCTATAAATGCCGGCATGGTTTCAACCATATTTAAGTGAGCACGCTGTGCTCGTTCAGCCCATAGTGGCTGCTGAGGCTTTTCAAGCGGAAAATTGTCAGGGTAATTATTCAGAAAGGTTAACGGCCCCCAAACAAACAGACGTGCAACGATGTAGGGCGTCCAAAGCAATACAGTTAAAACACCGCTAAGAATTAGATAATAATAAACGTCATTCATGATTTTCTTCTCCAGAAAGTTTCATTGTGTGAAGCCTTATTATTAAAAAATACGATTTCCTTATCGATGTTTGTCAGTCTCTATTTTTTGTCCATTCGTCCATATTTTTATCCTCTTTCAGGATTTTTAGTAAATTTTTATCTACAATACATTCCAATAGTATATTTATTCAGGAGCCTATATTTTGGACACTCTTAGCAAAATACTTGATTCATTGCACTTTAATGGCACGTTCTATTTTGCCACTAATTTTCATTCTCCCTGGAGCGTAGAAGTTCCTGAGTATAAAAACGTCGCTCGTTTTCATTATGTCACTCAGGGTGTTTGCTGGGTCCGAATTCAGGGGGAAAAAGAGGCAAGGCGACTGTCTTCTGGTGATCTGATCGTTATTCCACATGGCGCACAACATATCCTGAGCGACACATCTGATCGCCCTCCTATGAGCTTGGATGAAGCATTTATTCAAGCGAATTATAACGGACAGGGGATATTTCATATTGGAGAGGAAATATCACATCATGATACACAGCTGGTATGTGGCCACTTTGAGTTTACAGAACAAATCCAGCACCCTTTAGTTTCTCATTTGCCGGAGTGCATCATAAAACCGGAAAATACTGGTGGCGAGACTGGCTTAACTTGGATGAAGGATACATTAAAATTCTTGTCTGACACAGCTAAAACACAGCACAATGGCAGCTCGGCTATCATCAAACGCCTATCAGAGGTGATCTTCATTCAAGCTATTCGTTTCTGGAGCATGCAAAAAACTATCAACAAAGGGTTTATTGCAGCATTGAACGATAAAAATTTATCTAATGGCCTGAAGGCTTTTCATGATAATTACGCCGCAGACTGGACGGTTGAAAAACTGGCATTGGAATCGAGCATGTCGCGATCCTTGTTTGCCGATCGCTTTAAGCAATATATCGATTTATCTCCCATGCAATATGTGACTAACTGGCGCATGCAGAACGCCAAACAAATGCTGGCAAAGTCAGATTCATCTATTGATAATATCGCCAGAGAGGTTGGTTATGAATCCGCAGCAGCATTCAGCAAAGCATTTAAGCGGATCTTTGATGAAACCCCAGGCAACTATCGCAAAACCGAACTGTGATGCACATCGGGGCAGGCAGACATTTGCCTCATTAATATCAAACCGCTACAGGTGCTTTTATTGATGGCTCCGGATCATAATTCTCCAGCGTGAAATCCTCAAAGCTGAAATCAAACAAGCTATCAATGTCGGGGTTCAATGACAAAGTTGGCAGAGTTTTGGGGGTTCTGGACAGTTGTTCATCCATTTGCTCAGCATGATTGTTATAGATATGCACATCCCCAAAGGCATGCACAAAATCACCAGGCTCCAAACCACACACTTGAGCCACCATCATCGTCAACAGCGCATAGCTGGCAATATTAAAAGGAACTCCCAGAAACAAGTCAGCACTGCGTTGATACAGCTGACAACTGAGTTTATTGTCCGCTGACACATAAAACTGAAACAGAGTATGACAGGGCGGCAAGCCTGCTTTGCTCATTTCTTCTATATCAGCGGGGTTCCAAGCTGAGACTATCAAGCGGCGCGAGGTCGGATTGGTTTTGATTTCGTTGATTACCCATTCCAGTTGGTCAATGCCGGAAAAATTACGCCACTGCCGACCATAAACCGGGCCCAATTCACCCCATTGCTCGGCAAAGCCTTGATCTTGTTTAATCTGTTCAATAAATACCTGTAGTTCCCGCTGCCACTCAGGAGAATGTTTAATCAAACCCTCACTCAAACCCTGACGATTCAAATAATTCTGAAACGGCCATTCATTCCAGATACCAACACCGTTTTCCACCAGATAACGAATATTGGTATCTCCCCGAATAAACCACAACAGCTCATGAATAATACCTTTCAGGAATACTTTTTTGGTGGTCAACAAAGGAAAGCCATCAGCCAGATTGCAACGTAATTGCCGCCCAAAGACACTACGTGTTCCAGTGCCCGTTCGATCATCTTTGCCAATGCCGTTGTCACGAACGTCTTTTAGTAATTCCAGATAAGCGTGCATAGTATTATACCCCTGCGCTCAATTATTCGCCTTGTTCACGGGCAATCGCTCGGTAAGCAATATCAGTGCGGTAGTAGGCATTGCTCCACCGAATTTTTTCTAAGGCAGCATAAGCCGTTGCCTGAGCATCAGTGACGGTATCTCCCGATGCTGTCACACACAGTACCCGACCACCACTGGTGACTACTTGACCATCCTGCACCGCAGTGCCAGCATGAAATACTTTCACATTTTCAGAGTTAGCCTCATCAATGCCGGAAATGACATCACCTTTGGCATAACTTTCGGGGTAACCGCCAGCCGCCATCACCACTCCCACTGTGCTCTGAGGCTTCCACTGGGCAGTGACTGTATCCAATTTTTCAGCCAGAGCTGCTTGACACAGTTCCACAAAATCAGATTCCAGGCGGAACATGATCGGCTGTGTCTCTGGGTCTCCAAAGCGACAGTTATATTCCAGAACTTTAGGCTGGCCATCGGCGCCGATCATAACACCCGCGTATAAAAAACCAGTATAAGGAATGCCGTCAGCAGCCATGCCTTTAACTGTAGGTTCAATAACAGTCTGCATGATCATATCATGCATTTCTTGAGTCACTACAGGTGCGGGGGAATAGGCGCCCATACCACCCGTATTGGGGCCAAGGTCACCATTATCACGCGCCTTATGATCTTGCGATGAAGCCAAGGGCAGAATATTCTCACCATCGACCATGCAGATAAAGCTGGCCTCTTCGCCCTGCAGAAATTCTTCAACCACCACTCTGGCTCCAGCATCACCGAATTTGTTGTCCAGCAACATGTCGTTCACCGCCGCTTTGGCTTCGACAACCGTCTGTGCAACGATCACACCTTTGCCCGCTGCCAAACCATCAGCTTTGACGACAATAGGTACACCACTTTGTGCAACACAGCTGTCAATATAGTCACAGGCAGGTTCGACCTCTGAAAAAACCTGATAAGCGGCCGTCGGTATGTCGTGTCTGGCCAGAAAGTCTTTGCAAAACGCTTTCGACCCTTCCAGCTGTGCTGCGGCCTGAGAAGGACCAAAACAGGCCAGACCATTGTCTTGAAAACGATCAACAATACCCAACACCAGAGGTGCCTCGGGACCAATAACCGTCAAGCCAACTTGCTCAGCTTGAGCCAATTGCAATAAAGCATCAACATCATCAGCAGCGACAGCAACGTTTCTCAACATAGGCTCATGCTCTGTGCCCGCATTACCTGGAGCGACCAGAACCTCATCAACCTGCGCTGACTGTGCTAATTTCCACGCCAAAGCATGTTCTCTGCCACCACCACCAACTACCAGAACTTTCATGAATATTGTCTCTTTAATGAGTTATAAAATAAGCGCAAATTGTAGCCTGAGCCACGCTAAATGTCTTGTCGATTCTGTCATGCTGAACATTCGGGCAATGCTGACTTGAACTTGGGCTAACTCATCCCCATAATTTATCCATGCGCTATCTATTTATTCTATTTTTGCTGGTGCCGATTGCCGAGATGACACTGCTGATCAAAGTAGGTGGTGTTATTGGTGCTTTCTGGACTATTCTGCTGGTGGTATTCACGGCTGTTCTAGGTGCAGCTCTGGTCAAATCCCAGGGTTATTCCACACTTAACTCGGTTCAAACCCAATTATCACAAGGCGGCATGCCTGCCATGGAAGTTGCCGAAGGCGCTGCCATTTTAATTGCAGGCGCACTTTTACTGACCCCCGGTTTTTTCACCGATGCTATCGGCTTTGCCTGCCTGACACCACCTATACGACGTGGCGCCATCAAATATTTATTCAAAAACGGCATTATTAAGAATTTCAGCTTTGGTACTGCGCAGGGACACGGCAACTATAATACCGATAACAGTTCGGTCATCGAAGGGGAGTATCGTGAAAGCCAGGAAAGCAAAGAAAAGGGCAACTGAACCTTAACTCACCTTCAACCTTACATCACTGAAAACCATGGACTGCCCATCATCGGGCACCAATATTCGGTGTTCCTCGCCTCGCCTTACAATTTCAGCGCGAAGCTGTTCGCGTGTTACTGGACAATGATCCAGAGCTTCCAGATGATTGGCGACAACCGTCCCTGTTGCTAGACGACTCACAGCCATAACATCATCAAACCCCATGATCACCTCACTACCCACATCAAATAATGCGCCACCAGCCGGAACGACCATCACATCGGGTTGTTGCTCGAGAACAAAACGTTTAATTGTCTCAGTCAACACAGTATCACCACTGATATAAAGCGTCGGCTCACCGGATATCTGAATATAATAACCCACACCATGGGCCATCATCTTCCCGACCACCCCCCTACCATGCAAGCAGGGAATTAAGTCGATCGTACCTCGAAAAAAGACATTGCCCTGACGCAGAGAAAGAGCCTGCACCTGCAAACCCTTTTTGCGCAAAAAATCAGCATCATCTTCCGAACACATAATTGGAATCTCTTTATCTCGAAGCCATTTAACTGCTGCTCTATCCAAATGGTCGAAATGACCTTTTTGGCAATGAGTAATCAGGCAGTGAGTCACCTTGGGCAGAATATCGCTTGCCTGTTCTGGCAGTTCTACCAAAGGGTTACGCCGCCGTTTCCGGGTAAGATATTTAAGTGTGGGAATTGCTCCCTTAGGAGCCAACATGGGATCGACCAGAATAACCTTATCATCGAACTCCAGGACTATAGTGGCATTTCTTAGTTGTGTTACTTTCATGGTAAATCCTGCATTAAGTGGATCTACCAGTGTAAAGATATAATCGCGATCAAAAAGTGGCGTTAATGACACTTTAAATGCCAAAAAAGACATCTTTAAACAAACTCCTACCGCTTCTCCATCAACAAAGAGCCATATTTCATCTGAATTAGCCTGCCCTTGTGGTGCTGACAGATAAAGACTCTAACCAAAACCATACCTTGATGATAAATAGATGGCGGCCAACACAAATGATATGTTGCAACATATCATTTCATCCGTGTACACTTCCCAATGTTAAAAAAACATTAAGCGAGAAATTAATAATGCTGCAGACAGATAAGCTCCCAGTAACCGTACTTTCAGGCTTCCTTGGAGCTGGAAAAACGACGGTACTTAGCCATATTCTGAATAATAGACAAGGCAAGAAAGTAGCTGTGATTGTGAATGATATGAGTGAAATCAACATAGACTCGGCAATTGTTCAAAATGAAGTATCACTTAATCGCAGTGAAGAGAAACTTGTGGAAATGAGCAATGGCTGTATATGCTGCACTCTGAGGGAAGATTTGTTAGACGAAGTGAATAAACTGGCTCGCGATGGTCGTTTTGATTATCTGGTCATTGAGTCTACAGGAATCTCTGAACCATTACCGGTTGCCGAAACTTTTACCTTTACCGATGAGAATGACGTTTCTCTATCTGATGTAGCTAATCTTGACACTATGGTAACTGTGGTAGACGCAGTAAATTTCCTGAAAGATTATGAGCAAGCACAATACCTGCAAGATACTGGAGAATCCCTGGGTGAAGAAGATGAACGCAGCGTTGCAGATTTACTGGTAGATCAAGTTGAGTTTGCTGATGTCATTTTGGTTAGCAAAACTGACTTAACAAGCGCTGAAGATACCGAACGCCTGACGGCCATTCTCAAAACGCTTAACACGAATGCCCACATTATACCGATTGTTCGAGGTCAGGTTGATATCGATGCTGTCCTCAACACAGGGCTATTCGATTTTGAACGGGCAGAACAAGCGCCTGGCTGGCTCAAAGAAATGCGCGGTGAGCATATTCCTGAAACTGAGGAGTACGGTATTGGCAGTTTTAGTTATAGTGCACGCCGACCTTTTCACCCCGAAAAGTTTTATCAGTTTCTCCACAACACGCAAGCATACGGAAAATTAATCCGTTCCAAAGGTTATTTCTGGTTGGCTTCACGCCCACAATTTGCAGGCCAATGGAACCAGGCTGGCGGCATAGCTCGGTATGGCTTCGGGGGCATGTTCTGGAAAGCGGTGCCTAAAGACCAATGGCCTACAGACGAAGATTATCTTGAGTCCATTGAAGAACAATGGGTTGAACCCTTCGGCGATATGCGCCAAGAATTAGTCTTTATTGGTCAAAACCTCAATCAAAAAGATATCACTCGCGCTCTCGATGATTGCTTATTAAGCGAGCAAGAGATATTGCTGGGTAAAACTTATTGGGCATCGTTAAACGATCCTTTTCCAGAATGGGGGAGTCAATCATGAGATCTATCAATGCCATAGACTATATAGCGACACCCGACACAGGCGCTGCCCCCACGAAAGTCAGACGAGCATCATGGGGCAAAGAATCACTTATTTTTACCGATATTTACCAAGAGGACATTAATATTGTTACCTGGCAACGTGATTTGGCTCAATCACTAAAGGATTCAGTCAGTGAGTTTTTAGTGTCTAACCCTGGGTTTCAATCAACCCTGACTGTGACACCGCAAAGCGCTCTTTCAGATATCCAGAAAGCCTTTGGCTCTGTAGATCAATCAATTTTAGTTGAAAATATCGCTGAACTGGTTGATATCTTTTGTAGTTTATTTGAAATCTCACACGCCGGTTTGCGCTTGTCCGCACTGGATCGCGCTATGTGCCCAAAGTTTCATGTTGATAAAGTGCCTTGCCGTCTTGTTACTACTTTCCAAGGGGTAGCGACGCAATGGCTGCCTCATCACGCAGTTGATCGGACAAAATTGGGACTTGGAAGCAATGGACTACCAGATAAGGAATCAGGCCTATATCAACGCCATGATGACATTCAACAGCTGAGCTGTGGTGATGTTGCCTTATTAAAAGGCGAGGTTTGGTATAACAATGAGAATGCGGGATTAGTACATCGCTCCCCGGCATTATCAGCTGGTGAAAACCGCCTATTGTTAACTTTAGATTTTGCCAACTAATTGAATGTGTTTTTACCCTCTCTTATTAAACGTGCTCACCTGTATTTAATCTTCACTTTAATTTCTAAATCATGAAAAAAATAGTTTTATTCCTCTCCTTACTTTCATCAACCCTGGTTGCTTACAGTGACAACCAAACTTCTCAGAAGGACTTGGATACTGTTAGAACACCAAAGTTAATCGTCACGAGCTTTTACCCTCTGGCTTTTATGACCGAACAAATTGTGGGCGAAAAGGCACAAGTTATTAACATGGCTGGCAGCGTAGACGTACATGTTTACGAACCTTCACCACAAGACCTCGTCAAGCTCAACAAAGCTGATCTTGTTATATTTCAAGGGGCTGAACTTGAACCTTGGACTGATGGTGTCATCCCAGAACTAAAAACCAAAGGCGTACCTGCAATAGAGGTGTCTCACAGCCTGGATTTAGCAAAGACAGAAGAACATGATGACCATAACAAACATAAAGACGAACACGAAAAACCAGCAGATGAACATCATGCAGCAGAGAAAAGCAACAAAAAGGAAAAACATAAGGATGAACATGGTGAGCATCATCATGGAGAATTTGACCCACATACTTGGCTTGACCCGGTTCTCGCTCAAAAAATGGCCAATACTATATTAAAAGCTGTTGTTGCAATTGATTCAGCCAATGAAACGTCATATCAAGCAAACGCTCAAGTGTTGAAAGATCGTTTTGCTCAGCTCGACAAAGCGTTCCAAACTGGCTTGGCTCAGTGTGCTAATGAAGAACTGATTATTTCTCACGACGCCTATGGATATCTTAGTCGTCGGTATGGTTTTCATGCTCATACTATCACTGGCTTTTCTCCTCATGATGAGCCTTCTGCCAAAATCCTGGCAGCACTGAAAGAGGAAGCAGAAGAGGGGATAAGCCATATCCTCATCGAGGAAAATAACATTCGCCGTTTTGCCGATACCCTGGCTCGTGAGACTGGCCTGGAGACCTTGCCTGCCAACCCTCTTGGACGCGGAACGCTCAATCCACAGAAAGATTTTTTCGATGTTATGCAAGAAAACTTAAACAGCTTTAAAACGGCGTTAAATTGCCAGAAATGATTACTGCACAAAACTTAGGCTTACAACGAGAAGGAAATGTGATCCTAGATAATGTTTCCTTCTCGATTGCCAAAGGGGAATATGTAGGATTGATTGGCCCCAATGGCGCGGGGAAAAGCAGTCTCATCAAACTCATACTGGGGTTCCATAAACCAAGCTCAGGCACTCTCGACATTGACCGTCAAACCAAGATTGGTTACGTACCCCAAAACTACACTTTATCGCCCGTTGTCCCTGTTTCCGTAGAAGAAGTATTGATGATGTCGGGGGTTAAAGATCGAAACCAATTATCACAACAGCTAGAAAGAGTTGGCTTGGGGAGAGACTTCCCAAGCAAAAACTTTCACCAACTATCAGGCGGCCAACAGCAAAGAGTAATTATCGCCAGAGCCCTGTGTTCACAACCAGATTTGCTGGTCATTGACGAACCACTGAATGGCGTTGACTATAAAACGAAGCTATCGATATATGAGTTATTGTTAAACCTCAATACCACTAAGAAGCTGACGATTCTTTTTGTATCCCATGAAGTCGATCATATTATGGGACACTGTCACCACATCTTGTGCTTGAACCGCACAATGCATACTGGCTGTCACCCACTGGATTTTGCCAAAGGCATCATCACTGACTGTCCAGTACTGGAAAATGTCTCCGAAACCCTTCCTGTGCATCACTATCACGATAAAAAGTCTTTATGTTCTTGTTAGAGGTTTTTCAGTACGATTTTATGAATCGAGCCTTGATCGTTGGTTTTTTTACCGCCATCAGCACGGCCATGTTGGGAAATTTTGTCGTGACTGCCCGGCAAGCCATTGTTTCAGATATGCTGGCACACACGGCTTTGGTGGGAGTCGGATTAGGAATTTTCTGGCAATTATCTCCCACGTATCTAGCCATGTGTACGACCATTATTGCAGCCGTGGCACTGTGGTGGCTCAGCCGTGGTAAAGACCAGGCTCCTGAAGCAATCTCAATGCTTCTTCTTACCGGAGGGCTTGCCACTGCATTGCTATTGACTCACCTTCAAAAGGATAACCCTATTGGCCTGGACACCTATTTATTTGGCTCCATTTTGACTATCACAGAGCATGAAATGTGGAGCTTTATATTCTTGAGCATAGTGATTGCAGGGGTTTTACTTTTTTTCTGGAAACCGTTTTTGACGCTTGTATTTGACAAAGATTTTTTTACAACCCAGCCTAATGCAATTTTTTATGAAATCCTGTTTATGATCTTGATCGCTCTGGTCGTTGGAATTGGTTTGAAAGTAATAGGAGGACTCCTGATTGGTGCTCTTCTGGTTATCCCTGTTCTGATAGCTCAATCTTTCGCGAAGAGCTTCTTACAGAACGTTTGGATCAGTGTGCTGATGAATTTACTGGCAGTAACCACTGGAATCTTTGCCTCTTTTTATCTTGATATACCAACCAGCAGTGCTATCGTTTTGAGTCTTATCGCTTTCTATGTCGTCTCTAAAATCAAAACTCTACATAGGTTGTAAAGAATCATTAATACGATTTGAATAAGCATGGATGCCATATTTAACAGTGGTTTTAACAACATCAAGACCCCAGGGCCTTGACTGTCACGAGATGGACAGAGCGATACATCAACAAAATAGTTCTCACCTCAGCTGTCTTCAAAGAGGCCGGTAATAGTACGTAATATTTATTTGAATTCGACTGCCTTATTGTAGTTGATAGATTGAGCCTTTTCTTTATTGGACTCAACTCATAATCAAAAAAATTTAGAATAGAATATAGATACCAAGGAAATGAATACTTTATTAAAATTTATTGCCGCCACCCAATTTGCGGTGGTATTACTTTTTTCTCCATCATTTGCTACAGCTTCGGAAGACGTTTGGACAGCCTGTGGTAACCAAGGACAAAATTGTGTCATCGCCACACAAGACCGTGTCTTAGTTCGATATGGCAATTTGGATAAAAACAATTTCTTCTTCTTCGGGGTGGAAGGGCAAAGTGAAGTATCCTGTTCAAACTTCATCGGAAACCCATCACATGATGACAGTAAACAGTGCTGGTACAACGTAGATAGTTCATCCATAGCCAACGGCAATTGGAATAAATGTGCCTATGAAGGAAACTTATGTAACACGGGCACTGATATGCCAATGTGGGTCAAATACGGCAGCGATGCTACTGACAAATGGTTATACACCATTCAAGACAGAACATTCACATGCGATGACGACCATTTTGGCTGGGACCCAGACGTGGGCACAAAAAAATCCTGTTGGGTAGGTTACCCGCCAATTTATCCTACCCAACCAGCCTGGAACACATGTGCAACGGAAGGTAACACCTGTGATTTAAAGGCTATAAATTACAACGATACCAGCATTCTTATCCGATACGGATACGGACCGGATAAGGCCTGGAACTATAAGTTAGCAACTCAAAGCGACTCGTTTGATTGCAACAATGACAACTTTGGTAATCCCGACGACGGCCCAAACAAGGCCTGCGGCGTTACCTTGTACCCAGGGCCAGTAGTGGCTACTCAAGGCTTGTGGCATCAAGCAGTTAATTGTAGAGAATGCAGCAGCACCAGCTTTACAGTGACCTGGGGAACAAAGCAGTCTTCAACCTCAACTAACCAGGTAACATGGTCTGAAGGTGTCACTGAGTCAGTATCAGCAGGAATTGTGATCCCTCCCGAAAGTGAAAAAAGCTCTATCAGTTCTTCACAAAATTTTGCTTACAGCGACTCCTATCAGACATCACTGACTGAAAGTTATGACCAATCGTCTACCGAGAACTGTGGACATCTAGGTAACGAAATAACGATTTTGTATCAATTCCAAACCAGCAGTTCAGCAGACTGTTTTATTGGGAATGGGCAGTGTTCTTCACGAACCCGTACATTCGATTATATTTGTTATTCGGGTGACGCGGATAAGGTTCCCACTCCCCAGTGTCTACCGAACGCGTGCGCTGATACTTACTGCACAGAGTGTCTAGCCGATTAGCATTTGAAAACTGCCAGAATGAGCACCAGCTGAGTCTATATCAAGAATCTTTATCAGTTGGTGCTTATGCCAATTTAGGGGCTTTCTAATCCCACCAAAACATTTTAAGCAACGTAAGCCATCGCCGTCACTGGGTCACTAAAATTACCATTTTGTTTAGCTACAGTTACTACATTCGCGAGTGACTTTAGGTTATCACCAGACATAGGAATAACCACTACCTTATTGTGTGCCATTGAAATGCTTGTAAAAGTAAGCCAAGAGCTCCATGTATTAGGTTGTGCGTTTGATTTGTCAGACTTTCTCTCTTGAAATCAATTTACAAATAGTACAGCAGCCATTATCCAGAAACCGACCATGGGTTCTTTGAGCGACTGCTTTGAGTATTTCTATTGCCCGATTAAAAAGTCAATCACTGAGTACTCTTTGCCCTAAGCGGTCATTCGCGCCGCCAACACCGGAGGCAAAACCGTAGCGACTAAGGAGCGAAGGTTTTGACTTCCGAATGATTGGCCTTGTTATAATTTAGTTTGTACATGTACCTATATATTGCTGACTACCAATATTACCTATTAAATTAGACTGTTTATTCCAATAGCTTTCGCCTGATGACCATATCGTAAAACTATGTGCGCCAGACGCATAAGGGCTGTAGATAGAAAACCCTCCGTTGACTTCAACGGCAACAACCGGCTTTACGTCACCGCCCGAAATGAACATTGGTTTATCAGTTCTCAAGCCATTAAATGTCCATTTTAGCGGAGTAGAGTTTTTAACATTTTCTGATTCAGATTTCGATAAAACCTGCCCTTTTTGATATTCACAGTGCAAGGTCTCTGAAAAGCTCACTTCAGCAAAAACCACAGTACTCGCCATCAAAAAATTAACCAATGCGATCACTTTAACGCCCAGTTAAAGGTCAACATTTACGTTGTCCATTTTCAACTGTTTGTTATGTTTTGATTTTAGGGTATACATATTTCAAGTTCATAAATGGAACTAGAACGAACATTATGAATAATGGAATTATTGATGTAAAAAATGATGAATTGGCTGGAAGCCCCCCCATAGTTAAAATCCCAATAATTGCAAAAAGACCAAACCCAAAACAAAGAACATTCAATATCAGCGTGATCCAATGAAACACTTTTTTCTGCTGACCATAAATAGAACTTAGCGCCATTCCAAATATCAAAATATTGATAAGTTGAAGCTTATGGCTGAAAGCAAAGAGAGCGTAGGCAGCTAATATTATTGCAATTATATTTAATATAGTTGTCAGTTTCTTCATAGTTCACGGTTATTTAAGAACATAACGCCGCCGTAAAAGGAGCGAGCTTTTTGCGCTTCCTTTTTGACGGCTTAGTTATGTGTTGTCATCATCGTCTAAAAACTTAAAGACGTGCTACGACAATAAGAGATATCAGTTTTTCGAATTCACGCCGAGTTGTGAATCGGTGTTCGATACAGTATTCACTTTTTCGAGCGTCTCGTTTTACACATGATAGGATCAGCTGTTCAATAGTTTTTTCTGCCTCCTGGCCATTTTTTATCATAGGAATAAATCGCTTGATGAATTCAGTTGTATCAGACTGATGAACAATAACCGTATCCCATTCCGGAATGACAAAGACTGCTTGGTTTCCAAGCCCCCATGCCCAAAACGACCCCGTTGGCAGACCTATTTCAGGGCTCGGAATCCACCATAAATAGCCGTGCCCCCATCTTAAATCATCACGTCCTGTTTTCGCAAAATCAGTGGTGACATGACTAATCCATGAGGATGGTATGATTTGCTGATCATTTATCCGTCCTTTGTCGAGATAAAGTTGCCCAAATTTTACTAAGTCACGCGCCGACATACGAAATGCCGCTGCCTTGTGCTGCGATAGCTCTGGTTCACTAATGTAGGACACGTTATTAAGTTCGAAGTCTTTCATTGCCATAGGCTGTGCAATGCCTATCTGGAACCCTTCCGCTATTGTCATTCCCGTGCGCGTTTCGAAGATTGTGGTGAGTGCATTGTAATCCCAATTATTATAGGCCCATAGAGTACCGGGGTTATTTTGACTTTGGCCCAAGCGGTGGTTTGTGTCCGCAGTAAATCCACCCCCGGCAGCAGCGGGGTGATTGATTCCAGACACACTTTTCAGTAAATGCTCAACGGTTGCCTGCTTTTGCATATTACTGAGAGGCTTCGGTGTATCATCAATACCCAATTCTTGTAGTGTGGCGTCAAGCCGAATTTCCCCGGAATTTGAACCAATATGCTGTCCAACTAACGCACTGAGAAATGCTTTGCGGATAGAATGGGTATTATAGGAAGTTTTAAGGTTACCAAATGAGCCAACAGTTCGGCCTTTTGTTACGATCACCAGCGTATCGCTACTCAATGTCGCTGCGTAATCAAACACCTTATCGAGACGTTGCGGATCCCAGCCTAAGTTTTTACTATCAGTAACATCCAGTCTTATGACTTCGAGAGATCTAAGAGGTTGAGTTGTTTGTCTAGACAGGCCTCGTTCCCCTGTCTGTATTAAATACACCAGTATTGCAATAGTAAATGCGATTAAACCGACAACCCATATAAAGACTTTACGTTTCATTAGTAGTATTTCCTAAAAAATTTAACTAAGTAAAAGAGACACATAACGCCGCCATAAACGGATTCCGAAGCATCTCACAGGCAGTCCGGTACAGGCCACGTTTTTTGTGGCCGGAACGTATTTAATGGCCTTGTTACAAGGCACTTGCCACGAACTCATATTTACCTATATCTGTTAATGATATTTTAAATTTATGCCGAGTTAATTCATATGTATGAGTTGCCTCAAGCTCAACACTATTACATTTCCAACCTCCACCACAGGCTGGAAGATTGAACGCGTAAAGCGGATTATCGTTTAGCTGCTTAATTTCAATAGTGCGAATAACTCTAGGCGCTTCCATGTCAGAGCCATGTACTAGCCACTGTACATAAAGCTTTGATTTGTAGTGCTCGTAGCCGCCACCGGCAACAAGAAAGCGATAGAAACCTTCTTTTTCTTCGTGTTGCCAAGCGCCTCCACTCCACATATGGCGCATATCTGTATTAAGCACTGAGAACTCTTTATCAAGTTTTTCCCAGCCATGAGCCGAAAAAGATATTAAAGCTATGACGACAAATAAAATTTTCATAGTGCTTTGACTTGTTATGAGTGAATTAAACACAATTTTAATACCTTCTTTTAAACAAGTATTGAGCTGCTTGAGCAATATTTTTAAATTCTGCAACACCAAATTTATGACCGCGATCTTGTTGGTAGCATATATAGCTATTATTGTTTTTAATAAGGTATTCGCCATCAAAAGTGTTTTCTTTAAAACGGAACCAATCATTTGAATGTTCATTGTTTAAAAGTTCAATAAGTATTGAGTCATCTTGAAATAGTTCATGAACACGAGATTTATCACCTTTAAGTTTTGACTCAATTAATTTATTTAGGTGGAAACTACTCATAACAGCTTATTCACCAACTCAGAGTCGGTTTAGTTTGTTTTTTCATGCAAAACCGGCTTGTGGCTTTTTTATTAAAATCATAGTGTTAGATAAATATTATCCGTTGCGCGTCCCGTTGCGCCGACTTCGTGTCGGAGCAATTGAATGTCGATTTTTATTCACTAAAATATTTTATGTTTTATTTCCAGAAACTTACAAGAAAACCCATAATATATTTCGGCTCTTGTCAGCGCAATTCTAAGTCGCATATCTAAAATACCGCAATGACCGTTTTGAGTATGCCTGAGACAGTCACCTAATTCTAATTTGACTCAATTTTGCCTTTTCTGGCATTCAAAAACTAAAGCTTAAATCGTTGACGGTATTCATAAGGGCTTACCCCAACTTGCCGAATAAAGACACGACGAAAATGACCTTCATTTCCAAAGCCGCAGGCAGCTGCTACATTCTGTAGACTTGATATCGAATTTTCTAACTTTCCTTTTGCTGATTCAATTCTAATCTTCTCAATGTTCTTGGCAGGAGAAATGCCATTTGTTTTTTTGTACAAGCGATAAAATGTTCGCACGCTCATGTTCATTCTATCGGCTAATCTCTCAATTGATAGGTCTGAATTAAGATTATTTTCTATCCAGTTATGTAGTGAGTGAAACAATTCATTTTTATCTTTCATCTGATTTAGTAGTAGCGTACTAAATTGAGATTGCCCTCCAGACCGTTTTAAATAGACAACCAGTTCTCGGGCAGTCTCTAGAGAAGAATTGCGCCCTAAATCCTCGCTAACCATTGCCAGCGCAAGATCAATCCCAGATGAAATTCCTGCTGACGTCCAGACACCCTGATCATGAATGTAAATTGGATCACATTCCACTGTAATTGCAGGGTAATCAGTTTGAAGCAGCTGAACGGAGCGCCAATGGGTAACTGCTTTTCTTCCATCCAGTATTCCCGCTTTTGCCAGTAAAAAGGCGCCTGTGCAGATTGAGCCTAGTCGGTTTTCTTTTATAGAGGAAACTTCTTTAATCCATTTTAATAAGCCATCATCTTTTATAGCTCTATCTACACCATTCCCGCCAGCTACCAACAGTGTACTTTTCTTAACACTTACTTCATTAATTTTAGACGTACACAGACTCAAACCACTATTGGATCGTACTAAGCCGCCCGTCTTTGAAACGGCTGTGACTCGGTATTCGATTGTTGAATTTGAGGTCACATCATTTGCTTGTGTGAATACCTGAGTTGGGCCCGCAACATCGAGGAGATTGAAGTCTTCAAATACAAGTATATAAACGGCAACAACTTTTTTGGCAGTATTTAAACGCATATTGGCATTTATGCCACAATGAGATTCATTAATCTACGTCTTTTACTAGTCGAGGAAAGATAAGATGTTAGAACTTAGACCAAACTGTGAATGCTGCGATAAAGATCTCCCCCCTGATTCAACTGAAGCTATGATTTGCTCGTTTGAATGCACATTCTGCGCTTCATGTATTGAGTCCCTTTTCTCTAATAGATGCCCAAACTGTGGAGGTAGTTCGTTACCCAGGCCAACACGTGAGGGGGATGCCCTAAAACGGAATCCGATTTCCTCTGGTAAACGAATTCTAAGTAATTACGAAATAAACATCGTTAAAGGTGAGAAAACCATAATACGAAATCGAATTTCCTAAATGAGCAAAATATCGTCATGAAATTTAGTATAGGTGTTGTTTTATTTAACGATTTTGAATTGCTGGATGTCTTTGGGCCTGTCGAATTCTTTGGATTGTTGCCTGATCAATTTTCAATCTCTTTAGTTGGAGAACAAGAAGGATATGTTAGAAGTGCTCAAGGGCCACGTTCAGTAATTGATCAAACCATAGATAACGATCATTCGTACAATATATTGCTTGTCCCGGGCGGTAAGGGTACAAGGATGGAAGTAAATAACCTCAAATTATTAGACTGGATAGCTGATCAATCTCGCACCGCAGACGTAGTTAGTTCCGTTTGTACCGGTAGTGCGCTACTTGCGAAAAGCGGCATTATAAATGACAAACGTGCTACTACAAATAAGAACGCTTACAATTGGGTCAAATCTCAAAGCTTAAACGTGCAATGGATTCCTCAATCAAGATGGGTACAAGATGGTAAGTTTTTTACTTCATCTGGTGTTTCGGCAGGCATGGATATGGCGCTAGGCATAATCGAAAGTATACTTGGGCGAGGAACGAGTGAGAAAGTTGCTGATTGGGCTGAATATGAATGGCATTCAGATTCGAGATGGGATCCGTTTGCCAAGAAAAACAACTTGATTTGAGTGTATAACAGGCATTGCTATTTGTCATAATCGGCAAAAATAAAAACGCCACTCCTATTTGTTTTTTTGTAGAAAGACTTGATATTAATCACCTATCAACTTCTTATTGAAAACAAAATTCAATCAAGGAATGAGAATAACCAGTGTATTTAAGAATCGCTGGCTACTCTCCTTCTTCGATGCACTCGTGACACCCCTTCAAAGTAATGGTCTGTTCAGGGTGCCTAGCTTAGCGTTAACCATATTTAGCCATGATGACTGTTTCTGCCAGAATATGACCTTTCATGGCTTTTTTCACTTTGCCCAGACGCGCTTTCTTTTTCAAATCCAGTTTGGTATCCAGAGCATAGAGTTTGAAAAAATAACGATGTTCTCCATCTGGCGGGCATGCGCCACCGTATCGGGCATCATCCCAACTGTTTTTCCCTTGCATAGTGCCATCATCCCAGACCGGTTTCTTTGACGACTTTTCAGCGATTTCAGTTGTATTTGCTGGCAAATTATACACCAACCAA
The DNA here is from genome assembly GCA_050633785.1 of Arenicella sp. Lineage (GTDB taxonomy): Bacteria > Pseudomonadota > Gammaproteobacteria > Arenicellales > Arenicellaceae > CALKZN01. The sequence continues at coordinate 93,475 of JBOEHE010000035.1, read as the reverse complement.
TGCAACCAGGTTCCACTTGGAGCATCCGGGTCGTCCATAATCAATACAAAGCTCTGAGTACCTTCGGGTGCTCCACTGATGGCAATAGGCGGTGAGATATCTTTACCATTGCAGGTATATTGTTTGGGTAATTTACCGCCATCGGTAAATGCAGAACTATTGATGCTCAATGTATTTTCCGCATTGACAAGCAACGAAAAACCTGCAGACAATAGTCCAATTATTAACGACTTAAAGAACATAATTTTTCCTCTATAAAATTAAACGTAAGGGTAATTATTCCTATCTGAAGATGATGAACAACCGACAAATCACCAACAAAGAAGCTTTATTCATGACTAGCATTCATTGTTCATCAATGGCAATCATGCAATGAGTACAAACAGCATGGAAAAATTACTGAATTCCAGAAACAGCCTGTATTGCATCTTGCTATTGGTCTTTGCATTTAATCTGAGTTCACATACATTTGCTTTCTGGCCCGGAGACAACTGGTGGTTGCGCAGCGCTTATTGGTTTATCTATTTATTGCTTGATGCGAGTTTCATATTTGGCATCTTTTACTTATTAAAGCAGCTCAGTCCAAACCAATCTGATGGCTTTGTATTTATCCTTGCAACTATTATCAGCTGGCTTCCATTTGGTCTGGCAATTTCGATGCTTGATATCGCTACTGGCAGGCCAGCCACATCCTATGCCATCAGGGAATTGCAAAGCACAGGGTTCATTACACCTCTACTTTGGAATATGACTGTGAATATCCTGCCCAGACACATCGTGTTTGGCACACTGATGTATCTGCTGCATTTCCATGTGCGGCCAGGCACAAAGAAGGCAGCAGAGCCCTCAGACTCATCCAACCGGCTGGCTTTTGCCATGCAGGCTGGTTTTGTGAACAAACTATCGACAAAAGTGCGGGCAGAACCCCAATTATTACAAGCCCAAGAGCACTACTTAAAAGTCACAACCGAACTGGGAGACGAATTAATTCTTTACAGGTTTGGTCAGGCAGTTGCAGAAATTCCAGCTGATTACGGCGTACAGATCCATCGCTCTTTCTGGGTAGCAAATAGCAATGTTCGCGGCTGGTCAAACTGTGACAACACCATCAAAGTCATCCTGCATTATGGCGAAAAGGCACCAGTCAGCAGGCGCTTCGAACAGCATATCAAACAACATTTTCAGGAACTGAACTGATGCATTACAACATTCTTTTTTTAGCCCTGTTGTTAGTATTTGGACTTTCTCAGAAAACCATAGCGACATCTGACCAATCTGCTGCGCAACGATTGCATGAGCAAGCTTGTTCAATCACCCCCTATATCGGTGATGACCCATGGCATATCACCAACTTATATAATTGTGCCAACAGGGAACTGTTTATTCCTTACCAACTCTGGACTGGAGCTGCATGGGATGGGGATAAAAACAGCCCTTGCATGCACGCCGTTGATACCAACACTATTCTAAACAAACCGGATGAAAACTACGCCAGAGGACGAGTTATCATAAAAGGCCCTGTTTTATGGAAAGACGATTTAAGCTCAGAGATGGTCGAAGTCTGGGAACGTGTTCGCCCCCACCGCAATTCCAATGGTTACTATGCCTGTCACCCTCGTGGCATTGGCAAAGTACACAATAAAAACAAGCCTCATGGCAGGTTTGTGCGAGGTTTATGTTTCGCACCCGGAGGTTTTGGCTGGAAAATAAATCGCAAGCGCACCTGCATCAAAACAACCTTGGAGATAGTTGATCTTACGCTGAATGAAAACAATCTCCTGAGCAGTCTGGCAGTTAAGTTCTGGTTTCGTGACAAACTGAAGTACCGTTATGTCTATCAACCAGGCAAGGGAACAACTCAAATCAAGCTCTACTGAAGGGAAGTCTCCCAGCAGACAATCACAAAAAAAATGCCTCTTGGGCTTGACTTTGATCAGTCCGTCCCTATTATTAGCACTCGAAGTATGAGAGTGCTAAGTATTAGCCTCATTCAAAACTATTTATCATTAACAAACAGACTGTTGGAGGTTATACGAATGTCTATTCGTCCACTACATGATCGAGTTCTAGTTCGTCGCGTTGAAGAAGAGCGCACAACTGCAGGCGGCATTGTCATTCCTGACTCTGCTACTGAAAAACCAATGCAAGGCGAAATTCTTGCGGCTGGTAAAGGCAAAAAATTAGAAGACGGCACTGTCTTGCCTTTAGACGTAAAAGTCGGCGACAAAGTGCTGTTTGGCAAATACTCAGGCACCGAAATCAAAGTTGACGGTGAAGAGCTATTGGTTATGCGCGAAGACGATATCGTCGGCGTTGTTGAATAAACATAACTCAAGATACTTGAACTAAAAACTGGAGAAATTACTATGTCTGCAAAAGATGTAAAATTCGGAGATGACGCACGCGCGAAAATTCTCAATGGTGTTAACGTTTTAGCCGATGCGGTTAAAGTGACTCTTGGCCCAAAAGGTCGCAACGTTGTTTTAGACAAATCATTCGGCGCACCAACTGTCACTAAAGACGGTGTTTCGGTTGCTAAAGAAATCGAATTGGAAGACAAATTCGAAAACATGGGCGCACAGTTGGTGAAAGAAGTTGCTTCTAAAACCTCTGATGTAGCTGGTGACGGAACAACGACTGCGACTGTATTGGCTCAAGCCATGGTTCGCGAAGGTTTGAAAGCCGTTGCTGCCGGCATGAATCCAATGGATTTGAAACGCGGCATCGACAAAGCAGTTGTTGCTGGCGTTGAAGAGCTAAAAAGCATTTCCAAGCCTTGCTCTGACCAGAAAGAAATCGCTCAGGTTGGTACTGTTTCTGCAAACTCAGACGAGTCTGTTGGTAACATCATCGCTGAAGCAATGGACAAGGTTGGCAAAGAAGGTGTGATCACTGTTGAAGAAGGTCAAAGCCTGGAAAATGAGTTGGATATCGTTGAAGGTATGCAATTTGACCGTGGCTATCTGTCTCCATACTTTGCAAATAAGCAAGAGACTATGACTGCCGATCTGGAAACTCCTTACATCCTGATCCACGACAAGAAAATCTCTAACATCCGCGACTTACTGCCTACATTAGAAGCTGTTGCCAAAGCAGGTCGTCCATTGTTGATCATCGCTGAAGATGTTGAAGGCGAAGCTCTGGCTACTTTGGTTGTAAACAACATGCGCGGCATTGTTAAAGTCTGTGCTGTTAAAGCTCCTGGCTTTGGTGATCGTCGTAAAGCCATGTTAGAAGACATCGCTGTTCTAACTGGTGGCCGTGTTATTTCTGAAGAAGTTGGCATGAGCCTGGAAGCAGCAACTCTGGAAGACTTGGGTTCTGCGAAACGCGTACAGGTTTCCAAAGAGAACACGACTGTCATCGATGGTTCTGGCGATGCCAAAGACATTGAAGGTCGCGTAAATCTGGTTCGCAAACAAATCGAAGATGCAAGCTCTGATTATGATCGTGAAAAAATGCAGGAACGTGTTGCTAAATTAGCTGGCGGCGTTGCATTGATCAAAGTAGGTGCTGCTACTGAAGTTGAAATGAAAGAGAAAAAAGCTCGTGTTGAAGATGCACTGCACGCAACTCGCGCAGCTGTAGAAGAAGGCGTGGTTCCTGGCGGTGGTACTGCTCTGGTACGCACTCTGGGCAAAATTGCTGACGTGAAAGGCGACAACGCTGACCAAGATGCCGGCATCAACATCGCATTGCGCGCTATTGAAGCTCCATTGCGTCAAATCGTTTCTAACGGTGGTGATGATGCATCTGTTGTGTTGAACGAAGTTCGCAACAACAAAGGCAACTACGGCTACAATGCCGGTTCTGGTGAGTATGGTGACATGATCGAAATGGGTATTCTTGACCCAACGAAGGTGACTCGTACAGCATTGCAAAATGCAGCATCTATTGCCAGCATGATCATCACAACTGAAGCTATGGTTGCTGATGCTCCTCAAGAAGGTGGCGCTGGCGCTCCTGCAATGCCTGATATGGGCGGCATGGGCGGTATGGGCGGCATGATGTAAATCAAGGTCTTAGTGACTTTGCTTTAAATCAAAAGCTCAGAAAGCTTAAAAGCCCCGTTTGTCTCACGACAAACGGGGCTTTTTTTATGCATCACTTAAACTCTATATTAATAAGTGTTTTAACTATAACTGAGAGGCCTGAATACCTCTCTTGCGATCAAAACATTCCTGTTCCTTATAAACAAACTACAGCAACATTATTACTTCCATTTGGAATTGGAAAGCATGTTTCATCACCAGCGGCAGACGACACTAACTTCTTGAGAACACCTGTAGTGCCAGATGGTGTACCAGTAGTGTTACCAACAATATACAACTCGCCACCTTCATCCTGACCGAAGCCATTGAGGAAAAACCCCAAACCATTTTGCCCGCTCACATTGAACTCTCTCATGGTTTGCATATCACTGCTGAAAAACAAGCGACCATCCGGTGTTCCAAAATCCCTGGACCAGTCACCAAAAACATAGGTTCCCACCAGATCAGGCATCTCTGTACCTCGGTAAACATATCCCCCCATAACAGATAAACCTTCATCATGGTCATATTGCAAGATTGGATCGACCATATCATTCGTTGCATTCGGCGACATAACATTGCTTACGTAACCCGGGTCTATTCCATTCGGGTAAAAGAAGAAAGTGCCTTCTTTGGCATTCCAGCCATAGTTCTTGCCACTTTCAATAATATTAACCTCTTCAATATCACCCTGACCAACATCACCTGCAATTAAATCACCTGTCATACTGTCAAATGAGAAACGAAACACATTGCGCAAACCATAAGCGAAAATTTCATCCAGACGATTATCACCTCCTGCGGTAAATGGATTAGAACCAGGAACGGCATACTGACCATTAGCCGAGGTGTTGCCAGTCGGGTCTATACGCAAAATCGCTCCCAGAGGGTTGGTTGCATCCAATCCGTTACCAGATGCTCCGTGGCCTGTCTGCTCATCATCTCTGCCACCACCATCTCCCAGAGAAATATATAAAAAACCGTCAGGCCCAAAGCTGAGCATGCCACCATCATGGTTGAACTGAGGTTGGTCGATTCTGAGCACATCACGCTTTGTCGCATTATTGACCACCGACAAAGCACTGGTTGGATTAGTCACTTGCCACTCTGCTATCACTGTTTGATGATCTGCTGTTTGACCACCTGCAATCGTTGAAAAATCAGCAGCTCCATCCACAGGTTCAGATTGATAGGTATACAGCAAACCATTGCTAGCGTATTGCGGGTGAAAAGCGACTCCAAGCAGACCGCGCTCGTCAAAGGTTCCCGGACCAAATGCACCTAAAACACCTCCGTTAACCAAATCAGCAGAGGTATCCAGAAATTCAACTTTTGCACCAGTACTTAGATTCACTTGCCAAAGTTTACCCACCTGATCAACCACAAATAGATGACCAGCCAAACCTGGGGCTGGAGTTGCATAATTGGGTGCAACAAAACCGTTGGCAACATCCTCCAACCTTATGCTTCCTGATTTAGCAATACCACCCACAATAGGGTCCAGTATCCGGGCAGGGGGGTCAATCTCGGTAGGCAAACTTGGCGGAGTCTGGTTCGCCAGAGTAGTATCATTTTTAAAAAAGATCGTATTATTCGCCCCCAACGTCCAACCAGGTTGAGAATTGCCATTCGTTTCTGTGATATTTGATGCTCTTGTTGGATCAACATCAGAATTGGACCCTTCAGACAGCGTAATTGCATCAGCAATAGTTTCCCCTTCATCATTAATCAGGCCTCTGATACTCCAACCATAAGCATTCCAACCATTTCCTCCCCCTGAATTCTGATGACACAACTGACAGTTCGCATCATCACTGCTGGATGTCGGGTACGTTATCCGCCATGTCTCAAGAATGTTTGGAAACGCAAACAACTCGGTTGAATACAACCCTATCAATAAACACCCACTCAGAATTTTAAACACTCTATTCTTCACACTTCTCTCCCAAGATATAAAACCAGACTTACAATCCACTTATATTACAGACAAGCAAAACACTTACTTGTAAAAAACGCGCATCGTTTTGCCGGGTTAAGATCAACACCGGCGCCACATGCACAGTATGAAAAACAGGTCCTAGCTGAGTATATTGTTGAAACTGACGTTTGTTTCCAGCTTAACCCGGTCCGAACTTTTGAACACTGAAGTGCTTGAATTAGCTTCAACCCAATCACAGGCAGCACCAAAAATATAACCAAGGTCAGTTTCGGGGTCGATATCAGGCGTCCTGATGCTGGAATCATCCAACTTAGCTATTTCCGATGCTGGGAACAAATCACCGTATAAGCCACCATTGACACCTTCACCAATCAGAAACATCACATTACCCTTACCATGATCCGTGCCAAGATCACCGTTATCGCGGATCTGACGACCAAACTCACCAGCAATATTGATGACAATTTTGTCCTTATCAACCTGATTAAGGTTTTGCCACAAAGCAGAAAAACCTCCATGCAAATCATTCGGGCGATCACTGTATGGCCCACCAAAGATATCCTTAAAATTGCTTTCAATCCCTCGACTGCTGCCGGGATCATTGATGTCATTCACATTGCCAAAGCGACGCTGGTTGGCATGCGTATCCCAACCACCATAGGACATCGAGGCAACTCGCAGGTCCAATAGATCATTACTGGCCAGCACATCGTATAAATTGCGAATTTGCCGTCCAAAAGATGAACTGCGTAAGACACGACGAGCCGAACCGTCTGGCGCATTATTCAAAGAATGATCATCACCATTGCTGTCTCGATCTGAGTGCAGACCGCGAATCAACAAAGGTTCATCAAAGTCCAGTCGAGCATCGATTAATCGGCCAAATTCCCGGATTTTTGACTCATGGTCCATAAATTTCTCATACACATCCGTATTCAAATTCTCCTGAGCCAGAGCCGCATAATATTGCTGCAATGAGCTGGCCATTTTCTGTCGGCGGTCATAAATCCTTTCCTCTGTGTTGTCAGTTGCATATAAGCCAAAGCTTCTGGAGTTTTGCACAGAAATCAAATCAATATTATTGATCGCAGCAGGGTTGTTCCCATCAGGTCCAAAGCAAAAAGCTCTTGGTGTATTGGTCAAGGACACTGGCTTACCACCTGCCTGTCTAGCCAAACGACCACCCCAACCAGAATGGTCAAGTTCATTAGAACCTGCGGTTAAATTACCTTGCTCCATGATGACAGTTGAGTGTGAATGATTGCGGTTTTCACCACCAACCGCATTGCTGCAAATAGCAACATTGCCCTGCAAAAACATCTCTATCAACCAACCCGCTTCTTTCCAGATGCCGAAAGTCACACCTGAATTTTTAGAACCGGAATCTACAAGACCATTACCATTCCAATTACTGCCACCAACGGTTATTTTGAAATAATCATCATCCCAACGTTGCTCTAGTGTTGCTTCATTGTCATCAGGCAAACGATGAGCTCGCCAGCGATTCTTCCAATATTTGTTTCCGACTGTCTGTGTACCCGCTTCATAGGCAGGCACAATCAAATGACGTATATCAGGCCCGCCATCAAGCATCAGGTTCACCAACATTCTCTCTGTCAGAGGCCTGAACTCTGCATGCGCCTCATTGACAAACCTCGGCAAGGCACCCGAACCTAAAAGTAGACTGGAGTAAAATGAAGCTCCCAAAAACTGTCGTCGATTCATCACTTTCTCTCCTCTGCAAAAATAAACGGTGTAGTAAATATAAAGGATATAGCCGCCTGAATGCGTTCGTTGGCATAGCGCTTTTGCGGTTGCACAGCCGAACTGCCCAACAACATGTTCTGAGCACCCAGTTCATTCAGCAAAGCGCTGATATTCATTTGCAGTAACTCACGCCCAGGATCTTGTGAATCGACAGGCAGGCCAATATCCAAGCCACCCTGGCTTTCCATATCAGCACCTGTAAAAGCCCGATTGAGAATAGCCAGTTCATTTTCATCATAGTCCCCACTGTCCATCCGGCAATGTCGTCCATAGCCGTCGTAAGATACCAGACGCGCCAATGACACATCTTTATTGGACACATCATCATTATCAAGAATATCCTCACCGATGCATAACAAATGATTCAAATCAAAAGCAAAGCTTTGATCGGAATTTTGATTACTGGAACTACGTGCGCTGCCCAACAAGGTAATCATATGAGCTTTTTCCAGTTCGGAATAGTTATCCAGATTGCCAATCACGTGATTCCAGAGCCACTGCGCCACATGTGCCGCCGGGTATTGTCCATTCACAGCCGGAATCGTCAGGCTCCAATCCTTAAGCCATGGTTGCCCAAAATCACATTCATCGCACCCAACCCGACTTCTGTAGGCGTATTCATCATCCGTTGATTTATTATAACTTTCCTCAAAGATCAGTGCAGAATCAGCTGCCTCCAGTGAGGTCTGTCCACCAAACACATTATGCAAAGGTCTGAAAAATTCGGCATTTTCACGTTCAATGCTGCCACTGATACCCGTTCTATCCAACAAAGATTCCGTGTTGCTGGTATATAACTTATTTGCCATCAACAAACCTCGTTCAAAGCTGCTGAGGTATTTATATTGATTCGGTGAATGAAACAGAGTGGAAGTCGCATAAACCCGAATAAAGTTCAGAAAATTCTTATTGCTGCCCATCGCTGCCCAAGCTGCACGAATCTGGGTCGCCTTGGCTGGTGTAATATTGTCATCAGCCAGCCCCGAAATAATCATCACCGGCAATGCAGCCAGACTTTCTGGATGTTCAATCGAAACATCAACCAGATTATCGATTTTTTCTGATGCATTCGCTCCAAAAATATTGGTATTGAGAATATACAACGGCGCCAGATGATGCTCTTCTGTGCCGAAAGTAACTTCATTAGGATATCCCCCCAATGAATTATTGTAATCAACGTTCATATCCGTCAGCATTTTGGCACTTTCCTTGATCGTTACATTTTCGTGATGATCGGACCCACCTTCAGGGTCGGTATCACCCAGAATACCGAAAAATAATTGATGAATTTCACGCGCAAAGTCATCATTACACAGACATTCATCATTCACCCAGCGGTTACGTCGGTGTCCATATTGCATGGCCACCGCTGCTGTTTTAGCCGCTACTGCCAGCACATCCTGATATGGCATATCGGCTTCATGAGCATTCATTATTTCATCGTAATAACGAGCCATTTGGCGACGGGTCACACCCGCTTCCAAATTGGTCGCCAAATGATAGTTGGTTTCCCACAAACCTATTCGCTGCCTGAAAGGATTCAACCCTCGAATGCTGGCAAAACGAAAAAAGGACCCTTCAAAGTTATAACCATCTAATCCAAGGCTGTGACGCGTACCTCTGAGGTTTCCATCATCATTTGGCGTGTCCAGTGGAAAAGGCAGCTTAGAGCTGTTTGAGCCCAGGAAGTTAGCAAATTCAGTGAAAGTCCCATAACGATTCACATGGTCACTGTATTTTTCTCCGGGTGCCAAGGGCGACAATTTTGCATTGTATTTAGAAAAATTGAGCATCTCGGCAATGGCTTGTTCCGGGTTTGTACTTGCCCATTGATCAATTTGATCATCATGAGCATGCCCACCAAACGCAAACAGCTTAAGCACCTTTCGTACAGCCGCTTCATCCCATTGCAAGCGACTTAAACGCTGCAAACCTAAAGCATTTTGCTGCGTATATTCAACTCCAATATTAGACACTCCCCAGCGATCCCCAGGGTTATTATGTGTCAGTATCAGTATATTTGGACCATTGAGTTGTTGGCCTGCACTGAACGTAAAACAGTTCTCTCCTGCAGACAAAGTTCCCAGAGATTGGCCATTGAGCTGCACAGACACCTCTCCATTTTGAATGTCTTCAGTGTCAAAGCACAAAGTGACAGACTGCTCCTGTCCTTCAAAATGAATTTCCAGACCTCCTTGGTCATCACCACTGCCATATTGATAACCGTATCGACGGTTTTCCACCTCATCCAGATCCAGCACAATAGGTGCAGATGGAACCGTCAGCAAAAGGGTATTAATGACTTTCTGTATAGAGGCAAACTGCTCTTTACTCAACGTTTGAGCGAAAGCAATTTGAAAAGAAGATATAAGGTAAACCGCAACTACGAAGAAGAACTTCACAAACGACTTATTAAAAACGAACCTGCTAAACTTATTGGGCATAGATCAACCAAATGTATTATTAATAACTAATTACACTCTTTTTTTCTTACTATCATTGACCCCAATAGTTCGATCTATTCTAGTACATAAAAACCATTTGTAAAGAAATGTAAAATATTTTTTGAAAATTTATTGGATACACTTTTTTACTTATAAAATGATCTCAAATAGTTTTATTCACAAAGAAGCTTTTATTGACCACTTAAGGTTAAAAAAGTTACTTTAAAACATTATTTTCATGAAAATATCAAAATTCTCAACGCTAAAAATCAGAACAAAAAATACTAAACGCACTACACTTAAAGTGGCATACTTATATTTCACTATGGTGCAATGACTACTCTCAAAGAATAAATACAACATCATCATGTCCAGAGTATGTTGCAACGACTCTTCAAGCAGAACATCATTCAACGGCTCCCATTATTGTTGTACTGGAACGCGTATTCCCCCATAACGTATCAAAAAGGCCAGGCAAGTCATTATTCTCAGCAGCTGTTACATTCGAAGGTACATAAACAGCATTAAAACCTGGGTTTATATGGTAGTTCACATTGCCCACTTGAGGAGCATACACAAGGTTATTAACTTCCATAAAATCAGTAAATACTTTGCCAGTACCAGAATGATGGTCTTGTACAGCGATGCCTTCAAAATCAAAAAAGCTGATGACAGGCCCTCCTGACACCTCATCTTCTTTTGCCAGGTTTATGATGGTGTTGTTATAAATCTCCACTGGACCTGAAAAATTATCGATATCTTTTGGCGTGGTAGCCACATAGTCCTCCCAAAAATAAATAGCTGGGCTGTACGTGTTTGTTGTAGACAGAACATTAGGCTGCACAATAACATTGTTACGCATAGTCATGTTGCCATAGACTGAGCGGACACCTACATAAGTAGGCTCCGTACCAATAAAAATATTTCTTTCAGCTATAATTTTTCCAGCTCCCTTAAGCAAGTCCCCATTTGCTGTTTCAAAAACAGCGGCCATAGTGCCACCTTCCATCCTATTTTCAACTATTACGCCACTATGTCCTGCATCACCATAAGTATTGTAACGAAACGATGGGTTATGATGTACACCACCACCGAACCAACCGACATTGTTAAAAAAGTCATTTTGAGCAACAACTAAAGAAAAACTGTGTGCTGATCGCAGCGAACCATGATCAGCCCAACGACGGTGAAAAATTTCAACAACAGAACCATCAGCAGGCGGCGTATCAAATGTCACCGTTGTGTTTGCTAAATTAAGGGCGTAACCATTTTCATCATTCATATGTATTTTAGTATCATTAGCATTCACTATACGAATACCCAAATCATGATCGCCAGCAAGTGCAAAGTCATAGCTAAAATTTACTGAACTACCATCACCTGCATGTGAGGTTATCGAAAATAACTTTGAATCAGGCCCACTTCGAGCATTAATGTCCTGTTTAAAAGAGTTACCAATATAAGCAACACGGTTCACAGAGCCTTGCAGGGATGCATAGTCCTGCCAGTTGGTGCACTTATTGTCCGCGAAAACATGACCTTCCCCGCCACTGGGAGCAATGCAAATACCAAGACCAGACATCACCATTCGATAAACAGTAGCATTGGAACTAATGTTCATACCTTGCAAACCAAGAAAAAAACCGCGCGAACGGTAAGCGTCTCCCAACCCGGTTTGTGAATTATAATCACCTCGGATTTGAAGATAGCTAACGCTAAATTCGTCAGTATCCAAAGCGTGAAATACACTCACATTGTCATAAACAGATATAACAGGGTCATTACCATTGCCATATCGTGTGATAACATGCTTACCATCTCTGAGCAATAAACGCTCTTTGCTGACAAACTCATCACCAGCACGTAGCAAAATATAACTTCCATTGCGAGCTAACTGGCTTACTTTTACCCGTTGAACCACACTGTCCCAATCTGAGAGTTGTATAGCACCACTAGGGCAGCCATCAAACCTGAAAGAACTGGACACACAAACCGTTTGGCTTGCTGTAAAGTACTCTAGAGGGTCTAGTACACGAATAGTTTTAGTAGCCTCTGCGAAACGTCCATTCCTGGCAGCGACTCGCAATACTACCTGATATTCACCTGGCCTCTCAAATACATGCCCCGCTTTCGAACCTTGAGCACGATTAGCATTGTTAGAAAAAGGAAAGTCACTCCCAAGAGAGCGAAAAGAAGAACCGTCATCACCAAATTGCCAGTGATAAGCAAGATGATGAAAATTAGACTCCACCTGAAAATTGCCAGTAACCTCAGCCTGAAAATGAACACCACAAGGAGCAAAACAATCATTCTGGCTTTCGTTAATGCTGATGGCATTCGCTAAATACGCTGTGTTGGCAACATCAGCAGCGCATTGCAAACCATTCACAGAATACTGGATACAACCTTCAGAACAGTTTTCGGGGCAATTAGTCGTGCTTTCAGGCCTATCATCCAGAAGGGTAAACACTATACCAGGTATCAAACGTCCCAACTTCGTTGGGTCATCTGCAGTGCTGCCGTCAAGTGATTGAGCCACAGCACCACCAATATAAAACAGCAGTAACAGTGACAGTAATTGAGACCTCCTATGGACAGCATTACCCTCATTAGAACTAAAATTAATCCGGCAGAAAAAACGCTTGATTTGCTCAATAGCACCCCATACTACATCCAACTTCTTCATACACATAAACACACTTCCTGATTGAAAATTCATTAAGACCCCTGAGCGATTATTCTGACACCATTGCAACCACAGTCTGCAAGATACTATCTCCCCATATTGACTCCGCCTTCCAACAACGGACTTATTGTGCAGAGCAGATATCTGTCACCCTCCCTGTGTTGAGGTTGAAATCAATGCATACTATCCTTGTTAATCATAGTAAGAACCCAGCAAGCACTCCATGCGTAAACGTGCACATTAATTTGTCTTTATACGCACACTCTGAGCTCTCATATTCTATTTTTTTACGCCACACTTCCCGTGCATCTCGCATAGCGAACCAGAGCAGCGATTTTCAGATTAGGATTCGTCTTTTAAGCCAGCAACACTGCTCGGGCGATAACCGTATTTCTTCATAAATGCCGTAGAAAAGTGTGAAGCACTTGAAAACCCAGTGGTATCTGCAATGCTCTCGATACTCAGCTTTTTGTATTGAGCTGAAGACAATAAACCATGAGCTATCGACAAACGCTTATTAATAATAATCTCTCGAGGTGTTTCTGTTTCATTTTGAAACAGTTTGTATAAATATCGAACCGAAATACCTTGGGACTGAGCAATTTTTTTATTATCCAATGTCGGGTCTAATGCGTTATTGTCAATATAATGCTTGATTCGCTGTATCAACTTGTATTTAACAACTGCCTTTTCACAAGGCCCGGCATTAAGAAAGTTCGACCCAAGAGATAGCGCCATCATAGCAACAAAGTTTTCTGCTAAGTGCTCCGATGCTAAAACCTTATTTCGGCTCAATTCTTTAGTGAGGGAAATTGCATATTCTCTGAAAATACGCCCCAATCCTCCTGATGCATCAACAGGCTGCGCCAAATATTTTTCAGGGCTAGCTATGTATCGATTCAACATCTTTCTTGGAACTTGAATAACCAACTGATGAAAGTCATGAGAAAAGGTCAGTGCATAGGGCTCAGAGCTGTCATAGAGAACAAAATCTCCCTGTTTGAGCACATGGGTTTTATCTGCCTGAGTAATAAGCGAATTGTTTTTTATTTGAACGTTGATCAAAAAATCATCCTCGTTCAACTTGGAGATCTGGGTCGGGGTTCTGCGAACAATTTGTGGATTTGAAATGATTTCTGAAATTTTCACTTCACCCAAGTTTATACCTGCACGCAAATCTGCAGAAAAGTCATCAACATTTTGATCCTCATGAGGGTCACATAATGAGTTGACAAATTCACTGCTGACTATTTCACGCCAATAGTCAAAGCGTTCAAATCCCTTATATTCACCCAAGTCAATATGACGACCATGTTTAATAATATAAGTCATGACAAACTAATACATACCATATAACTGCTATTATCCGCTTCCTGGGGCTGGAGTGTGGCTCCGAGAGTAGGGGCTTGAATGTGAAAATCACCAGAAACTAGTCACTAGCCCTAATGCAATACCCATATCCAACTTTTAGGAAGAGATATCTGGCTAACAACTAACGTTGTCACACCACTTTAATTGCCATAAGCTTACCTTGCCAGAACTCATAAAACCTATACTAAACTGCATTTCTTTGTGAAAATAACGTTTAAAAACAATAGCTTTTCAAGAAAGTATAGAGTTCGATCAATAACATATCACTGCGCAATAGCATCACACCAACATATCCAATTTCACAGATGAGACATGCCAGCCATTCCTTGTGAAAACACTGTCCAACTGAAACAGAAGTTGAATTCTATCACCTTACTGACAATAATTATCGATGGATAAAAACAGAGCATGGAGAGCAGCCACTCTCTCCACATCTGATCATACAAAAGCAGATTTATAGCGCTTTTGACACAATCTCTCTGACATCTCGGGACAAATCTGGCAAATCATTCAAACGCTGCAACTGTTTTTGCATTTGCCCTGCATAAGTCGATTCAAAGGTTTTCCATTGGTTAAAAACACCAACCATACGCGCAGCAATCTGTGGGTTCTTTGCATCCAACTCTATAATCTTGTCCACAAAAAAAGCATATGCCAAACCATCTTGTCGATGAAATGCCCCAAGATTCTGTGCAAAGGCGCTAAGCAGTGAACGCACTTTATTTGGGTTGTTCATGGAAAAAGCCGGATGCCCACATAAGTCTTTCACCTCGGCAAAAACATCGCCCACCTTGGCCGTTGATTGCAGGATAAACCATTTATCCAACACCAAGGCATTGTCGCTCCATTGTTGGTAAAACTCGTCTAACAAATTCGCTTTCTCAGCGTATGATGAATTCACCAAAGCGGTCATTGCCGCAATCGAGTCTGTCATATTATCTGCCTGACGAAATTGCTGTACGGCCAACTCATAGTACGACTCTTTCCCCAATCGCAGCAAATAATGCAAACTCAGATTTTTCAACTGCCGCTGGGCAGCGGCAACACCAGACAAAACATATTCTTCACCCTGGTTTTGTTCATACAACGCCAGCCAGTGCGATTCAAACTCCTGCGCCAGACAATCACCAAACTGCTCACGCACACGACGCAATTTCTGCGGATTAATCGGTTGACAAAAATCCGCCAAATAGCTCTCGGATGGCAATGCTAACAGCTCAGCCACCATCGCTTTGTCCGCCGCAGGTTGAGTCAGAATAGCTTGGAAAATAGCGCTCATCGATTCCGGCAACTGGGTAATATCACTATCCGCTTGATAGTGTTCCAGCAGCACTGCCAACAAACGTTTTTGCATGGCCTCCCAGCGCACAAAGGGATCATCATCAAACTTGATCAGACTGTCCATATCCCTGTCCGCTTGAGCAAACTCAACCTTAACAGGCGCAGAAAAACCTCGTAGAAAGGACAACACAGGCTTTTGTTTAATTCCATTAAACGTATACTTCTGTTCAGATTGGGTCAGCTCTATCACGGTTTCAGGCAATAGAATTACCCCTTCATAATCAAGTAAGGCAATCTTCAATGGCAAATGAAATGCCTGCTTATCCGTCTGATTAGGAGTGTCAGGACAGGATTGCCGGACAGTCAAGGTATAGATCTCATTGGCGTAATGTTCACTCAGTGTCAGTTCAGGCGTTCCTGCCTGACTGTACCAAAGCTTAAATTGACTTAAATCCCGACCACTGACCTCCTGCATTGCCTGCGCAAAATCATCAGTCGTGACAGCCTGACCGTCATGGCGTGAGAAATACAAATCCGTTCCAGCACGAAATGTTTCAGCGCCCAGCAAGTTATGCAACATACGCACCACTTCAGCGCCTTTATTATAAACGGTCACTGTGTAGAAGTTATTAATCTCCTGATAGGAATCGGGCCGGACAGGATGCGCCATAGGGCCTGCATCTTCTTTGAACTGGTAAGTACGCAGCACATCAACATCTTGAATGCGTTTTACGCCTCGAGAGCCCATATCTGCACTGAATTCCTGGTCACGAAATACCGTAAAACCCTCTTTCAAACTCAATTGAAACCAGTCACGGCAGGTGACGCGATTGCCAGACCAGTTATGAAAATACTCATGACCAATAACACTCTCAATGCCATCAAAATCTGTGTCAGTAGCCGTGTCAGGCAATGCCAGCACATATTTTGAATTAAACACATTAAGCCCTTTATTCTCCATGGCCCCCATATTGAAGTCATCAACGGCTACGATATTATAAACATCGAGGTCATACTCCCGCCCATACACCTGTTCATCCCATTGCATGGATTTAACCAGTGAACGCAGGGCATGATCACATTTATCAATATTGTGCGCTTCGGCAAACACATTCAGCTCGACAGGTTGACCGGACTGTGTTGTAAAATTATCGCTTACCTTTGATAGATTACCTGCGACCAATGCAAATAGGTATGACGGTTTTGGGTGTGGATCATGCCAAACAGCCTGATGTCTGCCATCAGCCAGATCTGATGAACTCTGCAAATTACCATTAGCCAACAAGACCGGGAACGACTGTTTGTCGGCAGACATTGTCACTGTAAACACAGACAGTACATCTGGACGATCCAAATAAAAGGTTATCCGCCGAAAGCCTTCAGCTTCACATTGCGTGCAATAATTGCCACTGGATTGATATAAACCCGACAGCTGTGTGTTTTTCTCAGGTTCAATGTCAACGATAGTTTGCAGTTCAAACTGTTGAGGCACTGATTTTACGGTCAATTGATTGTTTTGATAATCATAGTCATCTTGTTCAATCAACGCCTTTCCATCCAAGCTGATCTCAATAAGTGCCAAACCCTCACCATCAAGCACCAGATCAGCCACATCTGCTATTTTTTTCAAGCGCAGACGTGAGGTAACGCGTGTGGTTCCCTGACGTAAATCGAAATCCAATTCCACAGCGTCGATTGCAAACTCTGGCGGCTGATAATCTTTGAGATAAATCGTAGTATTCTGCTTGGGTACTTGATTGGAAGTTTGATTGGTTTCTAGCATGATATTCTCGACGTTTCTTTTAGAAGTTTCTTAATAGAGGGCTGTCTTAATCTGATTTTATTGATAATCATTATAAAAAATATTCCCAAACTGGCTGAACACTGGACGGCAAAGCAGGGCATCGGCCCAACACAGCCCAGGGTTGATCCAAGGAATGGAAGTCGGACCCGGTTGATGCTAACAGTTGGTTATCTTGCACAAGAGTAATGCAATCACGCGTTTGTTTGGCATCCTGAGTGGCTGTCACCACTTCCAGAGCCTTGCCACCTGACTCAACAAAGTCACTCACAACCATACGTAACTTTGTAGCACTCAAACGATACCGCATAGGGTGTGCCAAAACCGCAACACCTCCTGCAGCACTTATCCAAGCAACCACATCTCGCATATCAGCCCATTCACTGGGAACATAGCCTATTTTGCCAGCGCCTAAATACCGCTTGAATGCAGCATTCATATTTTTCACAGCTCCAGTGTCAATCAAGGCTCGAGCAATATGTGTTCGAGTAGGGACGCCACCATCAGGCAGTTGTTTTTCCACGGCTTGGCGAATATCAATACCATGCGCATCGAGTTTATTCAGCATGTCATTCGAACGCTGAGCCCTTAATGCGCAATTACTCGCCAAGCCTTGAAGCAACACTTCGTTATTCGGATCAATATTCAGACCTACAATGTGCAGGGTCTGTTGGTTCCAGGTAGCAGACACTTCCACTCCGGCAATGAAATGAATACCATAATGCTCTGCTTGTGCCCGTGCCTGGTCCAGACCATCAATACTGTCATGGTCAGTCAAAGACAACAGATTTACCTCATGCTTGTACGCTAAATCAACCACCTCAGCAGGGGCTAAGGTGCCATCAGAATAATGACTGTGACAATGTAAATCTGCCTTTATATTGAGCGAAGAATCCATCATTAAACCAAGTCAAACTCGTACAACGGCTCATATTCTGCACCACTGGGCGATAGATGGCTCTCATAGATAATAAGCCGGGTTGCCTCATCGGTTAATTTATCCATAGCTGCAGGCATTAGTTGCTGACCTTGGCGGGGATATTTACGCGCCAAGGTTATATGCGGACGAAATCGTCTTTTTTCGACTGCCATGCCACAGATCATAGCGGCCTTTTTGACTTGCTTATACAATGTGCTCAATGCTTCTGATTGCTCTATTAAAGCAGCAACAATCTTAGGCGATGATTCCGGAAATGGCATGATTTGCTGTGTCACCAGCAATTGACTCGATAATGCCACATGTTCATTGATTGCATGAGCCAGATCATCCAGCCATTGTTCCTCCTGTTGTCCTAGAAATAACAGGGTCAAATGATAGTTATCTTCAGGCACCCAGACAAGCTTACCTTTATCCAAGGCCGCCATACGTGCAGAAATTTCTGCCATTTGAAATGACATCGATTGAGGAATTGCCAAGCCAACAAAGGCACGAATAGAAGAAACGGACATGATTGCTCGAAGGAATGATTTTTTAGTCTTGGTTTTATATTCTATAGTATCGTAAGATAAGTGTGTTCGAGATTGATTAACTTCTGTGTAATTTACAGCTACGCCGCCGTTAGTCGATGCATCATATGAACCAAATGCATTAACCGATAAGCATGATAAACAGCCCAAGGTAGAAACCATTTACAATGCAGCAAAGAACCGATGAAAAGCAGTTAGAAGAATTGGCCGAATTAACTCAGCTACATCGCGATCTGGATATCGCTATTCATACATTAATGGAAAACCCATATAACGATCAACTACAACTGACCAGATTGAAAAAGCGCAAACTGCGCCTTAAGGAACACATAGAAAAACTTCGCAGCTCTCTGATACCAGATATGCCTGCATAAAACTATCTACCGCCCTCAACAGAAAGAGAAAGCGCTCTTAGAGCTTACAAAACCAAGGCAATCAGCAAATTTTGTGTCCAACGCATTAATGGATCAAGAATTTGTCCCAATGCTCCAGTCAACAACAGCCCAACAACAAACAACATTCCCAACTGTTCGAAAGGTGCTATTTTTCTAACCGTTGCACCCGGCAACCAAGTCAGTACAACGCGCCCTCCATCCAGAGGAGGTATCGGCACTAGATTGAACACAGCCAACAATATATTGACAAAAGCACCCGCTCGCGACATCTCCAAAAACCAGTTTTGTACAGTACCAGGATCACCAAAATCCGGCAAAGAGAGTTTATAAACAAGCATCCACAAAACAGCCATCAGGAGATTGGCTATCGGGCCAGCCAGTGCCACCAGACGCATATCATGCCGAGGATTATGCAAACGACTGGCAATGACCGGAACCGGTTTCGCCCAACCAAAGACAAAAGAAGTACTTAGCAGCAATATTAACGGCACCATCACTGTACCAATCAAATCAACGTGCTTCAAAGGATTAAAACTTAAGCGACCCAAACTTAAGGCAGTCGTGTCTCCGCGTTGCAGTGCCACCCACCCATGAGCCAACTCATGGATAATAACCGCCAATAATAAAGGTATTCCCCAAATCGATAATGTATAAAACAATGTTACCCCCCATAAACCACAGATTAACACAAGAATGCTTAACTTCAATGAACTTCCTATAAATTTAATAAAAGAAACACAACAAAGAACTTAAGAAAACACCTTTAAATATCATGCGACTAACTCCATTTATAATAGGTTCGCTGGGAAATGATTTGCGTCGGGACCATGCTCTCTTAGGGTAGACAGTGATACAACTCGCAAGCTCACCCTATTGGGGAAGCGTTTTTGTTGATAGTTTGAGGCGAGTGGTTCCATGACTCAAAAAAGTATCGACAAAATAGGCCAGACCGGCACTTTCGTACCAGCATAATCCAATAATCACAATTGAAGGAAATAAGTCTATGTACAAACTCATCCCTATCGTTACGGCGCTACTCCTGTTAACGAGTTGCACACAAGAAACCCAAAATAAATTCGGCCGAGCAGTACAGAACTGGACTGGAACCAACGGTGTCCTGGAGGTCTATGCTGGCAACACTCTGGTCAAACGCTTCCTGGAAATCGACAAACTCACCACAGCCGTTTCAACCCAAGGCAGCGCTCCTCGCCCTTATCGGTATGGTTATGGTGTCAATGACATCAACCTGAATGGCCGAAAAGACCCAGGGGAAAAGAAAGTATATTTTGAATTCAGCGACTACTCTACATCCTATATTTTCTTCGAAGCCACCGAAAAATAATACAGATAAGCAATCTCGGGACCAGAGAGCCGTTCAGCCGACCAGCTCTCTGGCATTGGCCAGACGAACAAAGTCCACAACACGTAAGTTCTCTGCGCGAGCACTTGGATCAATGCCTCAACAACTAGGTTGTTGCGCTTTATTTTTATATTTATGGTTCTATTTGCTTTCTTTATTTACTGTATGCTTGTTGAATAGCTTCGACATACTTCAGAACATTACTATCATAAAACCCTGAACTATTAATATTATTGAATTCAATCACTCTATACCCATTAGCTGTAAGACAAATATCAATCACAAAGGATTCACAAGGCACCCACTTATTGATAATCCCATACACATAATTTATAGCCTCTTTCTCAATAGTACCTGAGACTTCAGGCTTACCCGAAACTTTGTATACCGAACCAGTGATTACCTTTTTTTTAACAACAAACATTCGGTATTCACGATAAATATCTTTAACTGGAGACACTATCACCTCCAGGTTCATAAGGTGTTCTTTGCTTGAGTCAGCTCTCCACAAACTCAACATTTCACTATCAACAACCATCCCATCAAATGCTTTGTTGTCTTCCATGGGGCGTATAAAAAAGCTCTTCATGTTCTCGATTTGAACACTATCAAACCTTCCATAAACAGCATCACTATTTAAGAGCTTATCTCCCAACTCGATAAGCCATTTATCAAAACTAAAATTATTATTGAGAAAACTACCTGGAAACCAATTTCTTGTCTGAGATATCTTCTTCAGTTTTATGGCACCACAGATATATACATTCCCTATAATGTTCACTTCTGGCTCCAAATCCAGGGTTCCATTTGGTATAAATACAGTACTATATTTAATTTCCAATCGATCCAAAGCCTCTATCAGAAGTCGATAATTTACTGGCTTGAAAAGGTTTTTCTGGATAACCCAATGCATTTCTATAACCCTTCTTTTACATCATTAAGAAATTGAATCACCTGTTCCCTATCGTCACCTGAAATACACACGGTTTCAAGAGCCGTTTTACCTCTGCTGTTTTCTATACTAACGTCTGCGCCAAATTTAATTAATGTTTTAACTGATGATAAATTACACCAGCTAGAGGCATTCATTAACGGGGTATAACTATGGTTCCCTATATTCGGATTTGCACCAGCTTCAAGTAACATTTCCAAAACACCGTGCCCACCATGCGGTCCTGTAGCAATATAAAGCATCGAGCTACCACTTTCACTCAACATATCAGGGTCACCCCCTTGGTCCAAAAAGAGCTTGAGCGCTCTAGTGTCATTCAAATCTACTGCTTGGATAACTTCATTCAACTCTATATTATTGTCGAAGCATCCAAACAAAAATACAACCACGGCTAATGACAACGCCCTCCAAGTATTTGCGTTGATACAATTAGTTTTTGTATTCATTCATATTTCCTTTTTAAATAGGCAAATTTAAAGCCTGCCAGCAAACCAAACTAATTGAACTCTTCCTATTCAACCTGAACAACAATTTCTTATAAGTCTATTTTTAGCCTTTGCAAAGATTACTATTACCTACAGTTACAGTAACATAAAATGTTGCAATAATAATTAGCAACACACCTAATAAAGGTCAACCGACCAGCTCTCTGGCATTGGCCAGACGAACAAAGTCTACAACACGTAAGTTTTCTGCGCGAGCACCTGGATCAATGCCTAAAGATTCAAGTTGTTGTGCAGAGGCAATACGTTTCAGAGTATTACGCAATGTTTTTCGCCTTTGGGCAAAAGCGCTTTGCACAACCAACGAAAAGTATTTCTGATCGTTCACCTGAAGCTCTGGATCATTATGCGGCATTAGGCGCACGATTGCAGATTCAACTTTAGGCGCTGGATGGAAGGCTCCTGAAGGGACCTTAAACAGTTTTTCAGCCTTGAAACTCTGCTGCAAGATAACACTCAAGCGCCCGTATTGCTTATTATCGGGGCCCGCAACAATGCGTTCGACCATTTCCAGTTGAAGCATTGCAACAATATCACTGATGCAATCAATATTATTAAGCAAACGAATCAAAATCTGGCTGGAAATATTGTACGGTAAATTACCAATAACGCGGAGTTTCTGCCCATCACTTAACCCAGAATAATCAAATTTAAGAGCATTGCCTCGGTGCACTGTCAAGGTCGCATGTTGTTCGGTGCGGCTCTGCCAATAATCAGCCAGAGAATAGTCAAATTCAATCAAATGCAATCTGGCCTGACTCAACAACAAACCCTCAGTCAAAGCCCCCCGGCCGGGGCCAATCTCAACAACGGTATCATCCGCCCGGGCCGCAAAAGCGTTCAGTATTTTCTGAATAATATTCTGGTCATGCAGAAAATTCTGCCCTAAGGCTTTCTTTGCTGGATTAAACTCAACCATCACTGTGTTCACTCAGTTGTCTTGCTACGGTCAATGCAGTCAACAAACTCCCTATATCAGCCTGACCAGACCCGGCTAAATCATAGGCTGTGCCGTGATCAACCGACGTACGGACAATGGGTAAGCCAAGAGTAATATTGGCTGCTTGTCCAAAGCCTTTAAATTTCAACACTGGCAACCCCTGATCATGATACATAGCAATAACTGCATCTGCATCGTCAAGGTAATGCGGTTGAAACAAAGTATCAGCAGGTAATGGACCTTTAATAGACATGCCATCAGCTGCCAACTGAGCCAAAGCAGGCTCAATAACGTCTATTTCTTCTGTGCCTAAATAGCCGTTTTCACCCGCATGTGGGTTGAGGCCACACAGTAAGATACGGGGTTCAGTAACGCCAAATTTCTGTTGCAGATCGTGCCATACGATGCGACAAATCTGCCGCACCAACTCCGCAGTGATCGCTTGTGAGACATCTTTAAGCGGCAAGTGCGTTGTCATTAAAGCAACTCTCAAACCTTCTGTTGCCAACATCATTACAGGCAACGGGGCACCGGTTTTCTGCGCCAGATATTCGGTGTGTCCGGAAAAAGGAATTCCTGCGTCATTAATCACAGCTTTATTCAAAGGCCCTGTCACCATAGCACTGAACTCAGCACGCTGACACCCATCAATCGCTCGATCCAACATAGCTAATACATAGGGCGCATGTGCCGCATTTGGTTGACCGGCACAGACATCACCAGTAGCTGCAATGTGCTCAACTCTTAATTCGCCCTTGGCCAAAGTATGACTGGCATCTGCCTCATGCAGCACCAAAGGACACCCCATCAATTGCGCTCTGTACTGCAAGCTCTGTCGGTCCGCCAGAATCACCAGGTCATCCAGAGCCGTTGTTTGAGCAGCTTTAACGATAATATCCAGGCCAATCCCAGCAGGATCACCGGAGGTATAGACTATTTTTTGCATTTACAGGGGGCCAGTTAGGTTTGATTTAAGACAAGCTATTCATTTTAACTGATAAACAACATGAAAATGTCGAATATCATAAACATTTAAACGGTCAGTGAAAAACACAGCTAAATGCTAAATTAATGCCCGTATTAACAGTTTTTTACAGTGGATGTGGTCTAAATGGTCTATACTAAAAAGATAACTAAATTAGTAGGTGGTTATTGTGTTTTTGGGGTGTAGTAAAAACGATGTCGATAATGACGACATTGAGTATCGTATTTTGGAGCATTTGATTGATGCTTTAATGGCAGGAGCAAAGCTCAGTCATGATCAATCAAAGACGTTAAATAAAGAGTTAAAGCAAATGCTGTTAGATGAGTTTGGTATGTCAGAGAACCTTGCTGACACCTATCTTGTGACAGCAAGAACGATTTTAAACCATGTTAAAACCATAGCTAAGGCGAAGCCAGTGTTGCACTGACGTTGCTGAAGGCTTGAAAGAGCATTCTGATATTCTCTATCCTGATTCACACTGTCGAGTAAGGATAGCTGAAGAATAGGAAGTGCCCAACGTTCAGGAGAAAGTGCGCTATGATTGGCCCTTCTATTCTTTTGGTTACCGCGTAAGTATAACCATAAACCATGCCTGCAGCTGTGGATAATACAACATATTCCCAACCTCCTGAAAAATGCGCCAAACCAAACAAGACCGCACCTGCAGCAATAGCATACCCATCTGCTCGAGCAAATCCTGACAATAGTTTTGCCAGTTGTCGCTGCAGTATTCCTCGAAAAACTATTTCTTCTGCTATAACAGTGAAAAACAGATTTTTTACTGCCCACGCAAAGAAAACCACATCCAGCGATAGATCAATCCGTACATAAGCCATGGCCAGCGCCAGCAGATACACCAGCACTACTCCCAGAACAATAGGCCGACAAGCCTGTGCAGTAAAGTCTAACCATTCTTGCCTGCTTCGAATTAAATATGGCTGGAAAATACCACCCAAAACGATCAAACCAAACAAAGCTTTGTCATAATTAAACCAGATAGAGAATTCAGCCAGATTTTCACCAAGAGCATAGTTCTCAACATATGGCCAATTGTTAAACCCGGGAACAAGATGTAAACCCAGAAAAAACGCCAGCAGAATTAATAATAGATTCCAGAGGTGATGGCGCTTGGTCATTGGATCAACTGTACAAGACAGATAGACCAAAATACTTAATAGACCAATCGCGACAAACGCAACAGGCTCGATATCTGCTCGATAAAAAGCATGAGCCAAAAAAACGATCAGCAATAATTTCCAATACACAGCGGACTTGAACCAGACAGACATTATGCCTGCAACCAGCAAGGCAACAGACAGCTCATTTTGCATGATCATGAAAACTCAAAACTCCCGGTTTTTGTTGGCATGCGAGAATAGCACCGACGAATGTCTTTGCCTCGACTTTTTTAGCGCCAGCAGGTCCCAAAAAAGATAACACTCTGTTAGCACCATAATCTATGCTGTTAAAGCGCCATACTGTATAATCTCGCTATCCCAACCTCATGGACTTTGCATGAAAACACACGTCATCATTCTTGCCGCTGGTAAAGGATCCAGAATGTACTCCCAGCTACCTAAAGTGTTGCATACATTAGCTGGCAAGCCATTGCTCGCTTACTCCATAGAGACCGCCCTGCAATTGCAGGCAGAAACCATCAATATTGTCGTTGGTCATGGGTCTGATCAGGTCAAAGAAGCGTTTCCTGCAGCTGACGTACAATGGTGCGAACAGGAACAACAACTCGGCACTGGTGACGCAGTAAAAAGTGCATTGCCAAACATCCCGGACAGCGACAATGTCATTATTTTATACGGCGATGTACCCTTGATAAAAGCCAGTACCCTGACGCCTTTAGTGGACAGCCTTAAAAGCCACAACCTGGCCGTTCTGACAGCCATATTAAGCAACCCTAGTGGCTATGGCCGTATTACCCGGGACCCTAATCAACGCATTGATGGTATTGTTGAACAGAAGGACGCCAGTGCTGAACAATTAAACATCACTGAAATCAATACCGGCATTCTTGCTGCCAATGCGGGCAGACTCAAAACTTGGCTGTCACGGATCACCGCTGATAACGCTCAGCAGGAATATTACCTGACGGATATCGTTGCACTGGCTTATCAGGATGGCGATATCATTTATGCCAGCCAGCCCCAGAATTTAAATGAGATTGACGGCATTAACAGCAAAACCGAGCTGGCTCGTACCGAACGCATCTTGCAACAACAGCTGGCGCATGACTGCACACAGCGGGGCTTGAGCATAATCGACCCCAACCGGTTCGACCTGCGAGGCAGTATCGAATTTGGTTATGATTGCAGCGTAGATATCAATGTTATTTTCAATGGCAAAGTGTCACTTGGCAACAACGTGACCATTCATGCTAATTGCATTATCAGTGATAGCCATATTGGTGACAATACAGTCATACATCCCCAGACAGTGCTTGAAGACTGTATTATCGGCGCGGCTGTAAACGTCGGGCCATTTGCACGCATTCGCCCTGGCACCAAACTGGAAGATACTGTGCGCATCGGCAATTTTGTTGAATTAAAAAACAGCGCTCTGGCTGAAGGCAGCAAGGTCAACCACTTGAGCTACGTTGGTGATAGCACCGTCGGCCGAGAAACCAATATCGGAGCTGGCGTCATCACCTGCAATTATGATGGTGCAAACAAACATCAAACGATTATTGGCGACCATGCCTTTATCGGTTCCAATGCACAGTTAGTAGCCCCAGTCACTGTCGAAGACAATGCCACCATTGCTGCTGGCTCGACAATCACCAATAAAGTACCTGACGGCAACCTTGCCGTTGCTCGCAATAAACAACGTAACATTCCTGGCTGGCAACGCCCCGTCAAGAAAACTGATAAAAATTAAATCAATATGTGTGGAATCGTAGGCGCTATCGCCAATAGAGATATAACTCCCGTTTTGCTGGATGGCTTGCAACGCCTGGAATACCGTGGCTATGATTCAGCCGGCCTGGTCGTATTAAATAACGAAGGGCAACTCTGTCGTGAACGCAGTATTGACCGTGTCACCAGCCTATCTGAGTTGGTTGAAAACAATGGGGTCAAAGGCCATATTGGCATAGCCCATACCCGCTGGGCCACTCATGGCAAGCCAGCCATACACAATGCTCATCCACATATCTCAAAGAACAAAGTCTCTGTGGTGCACAATGGCATTATAGAAAATCACGATATTTTAAGAACTCAGCAAAAGCAAGCTGGTTACACTTTTTCGTCAGAAACAGACACTGAAGTGATAGTCCATCAGATTGAATCCCATCTTGGCAGTTCCCAATCATTTGTTGAAGCAGTGCAAAAGACAACCGAAGAACTTGAGGGAGCATTTGCGCTTGGCGTTATCAGTACAACAGAACCTGACACCCTGGTGGTTGCCCGACGCGGCTCACCACTGGTTATCGGCTTTGGCACCAATGAGACTTTCATCGCTTCAGACATGTCCGCAATCGTCTCTGTTGTGCAGGAATACTGCGTGCTAGAAGATGGCGACACCGCAGCAATCAGCACCAACTCAGTGACTATTTATGATGAAAATGGTGTTCAGGTAGACCGAAAAAAACTTATCAGCAGCCTGAATGCCGGAGCTGTCGAGCTGGGTGAATATCGCTATTACATGGAAAAAGAAATCCATGAGCAAACTCGTTCAGTCACCGAAACACTGGAAGGCAGAATTGGCAATGACAGTGTACTTGAGCTTGCTTTTGGTCCCGATACCCGGCCTATTCTCGATGCAGTAGAAGAGATAAAGTTTGTTGCCTGCGGCACAAGCTTTAACGCCGCTTGCATAGCACGCTATTGGTTTGAACAGTTTGGCTACAAAACCGACGCAGAAGTCGCCAGTGAATTTCGCTATCGCACACCGGTAGTCAACCCAAACACTTTATTCATCACCATCTCACAATCCGGTGAAACTGCCGACACTCTGGCTGCACTGTCGATTGCCAAAGATCTCGGCTTCGCTCACACTCTGTGCATTTGCAATGTACCAGAAAGCTCTTTGGTGCGTCAGAGTGACCTGGCCATCATGACACATGCCGGTCCCGAAATCGGCGTCGCCTCCACCAAAGCATTTACGACACAGCTTACGGCATTACTAATGCTGGGAATCGCTTTGCGACGACGCAAATTCGATGATGATCAGCAAACGCTTCTGGTTAATGAGCTCAGAACACTTCCGTCTAAAATCGAGCAAGCCCTGCAACTAGAAAGCGAAGTCCAGAAAATTGCCCCTCTGTTTGCGGATAAAGAACATGCTTTGTTTTTAGGTCGGGGC
Source organism: Arenicella sp. (assembly GCA_050633785.1). GTDB lineage: Bacteria > Pseudomonadota > Gammaproteobacteria > Arenicellales > Arenicellaceae > CALKZN01. The sequence goes on along the minus strand of JBOEHE010000035.1, from coordinate 65,239 downwards.
ACACACTATCCAATTGCAATGGAAGGAGCATTAAAGCTCAAAGAGATTTCCTACATTCATGCCGAAGCATATGCCGCAGGCGAATTAAAACACGGCCCCCTGGCCCTGGTTGATAAGAATATGCCTGTCGTCGTCGTTGCTCCGAATAACCGACTACTGGAAAAACTCAAATCCAATATAGAAGAAGTTCGCGCTCGTGGCGGGAAAATGATTGTTTTCGCTGATCCAGCTTTAGGTCTGAAAACCAATTTCGATGACGACGACCTGGTAGTGATTAATGTGGCTCCGGTCAATAATTTCATCGCTCCAATTATATTTACCATTCCTTTGCAGCTACTTGCTTTTCATGTGGCACTCATCAAAGGGACTGACGTTGACAAACCCCGTAACCTGGCTAAATCGGTAACGGTAGAATAAACCTGTTAATACTAATTGCACATGAATAAAGACGGCTGCTAAACCATGGATATTTCACATATTTTCGATGACTTGAACGAAGCTCAACGTGAAGCAGTTGCAATAGACCCTTGCCCAACGCTGGTTTTGGCTGGGGCTGGCAGTGGCAAAACCCGGGTTTTAATTTCACGCATTACTTACCTTGTAGAAGCCTATCAGGTCTCGCCTTTATCAATTTTAGCCGTTACCTTTACCAACAAAGCTGCCCGTGAAATGCGAGAACGCATTGAAAAGCAGCTGGGTTTTCCAGTGGGTGGCATGTGGATGGGAACATTTCACAGTCTGGCACATCGCTTGTTGCGACAACATTACGAAGAAGCCAACCTGCCACAGGGCTTTCAAATTCTAGACAGTGATGATCAGCAACGTCTGATAAAACGAGTCTTGAATGAAATGGCTCTAGACGAAGCCTATTGGCCGCCTAAGCAAGCTCAATGGTTTATCAATCATCATAAAGAAGAAGGGCGCAGGGCCTCTCACATACAACAAAGTCGCGACCAGCAGCAACAAACCATGCTGGCTATCTATCAGAACTATGAAACCCTGTGCCAGAGGCTTGGCCTGGTCGACTTTGCCGAATTATTATTGCGAGCCTACGAAGTTATCGCCAACAATCAGGGTTTACGTGAACGTTATCAGCAACGCTTTCAACATGTGTTAGTTGACGAATTTCAAGACACCAATGAAATCCAATACGCATGGTTAAAACTATTTGCAGCCCCGCAGAATAACTTATTTGTTGTTGGCGACGATGATCAATCGATTTATGGCTGGCGCGGTGCAAAAGTAGAAAACATTCTGCAGTTTGAAAAAGACTACGCCAACACCAAAACCATCCGCCTGGAACAGAACTATCGATCTACCAGCAATATTCTCAATGCCGCCAACGCGGTTATTGAACACAACGATGAACGTCTGGGCAAGAAACTGTGGACTGACAGCGGTGATGGTGAGCCGGTAAAGTTATATACGGCTTTTAATGAAATCGATGAAGCGCGCTTTGCGGTCAATAGAATCAAAAAGTGGTCAGATGAGGGTGGTGCACGAAGCGAAACCGCGATTCTATATCGTTCCAATGCTCAATCCCGTGTCTTTGAAGAAGCCCTGCTGAATGCTGGTGTGCCTTATCGGGTTTATGGTGGTTTACGCTTTTTCGAACGCGCTGAGATCAAACACGCTCTTGCCTACCTGAGGCTCGCTATAAACCGTGCAGATGACCCGTCATTTGAGCGTATTGTTAATATGCCCACGCGAGGCATTGGTAATAAAACCATCGATCAGGTCAGAGAATATGCTCGCACGCAAAATATCAGCCTGTGGGAAGCCGCCTGCCAACTAGTCACACAAGGCCAACTGACCAGCCGAGCAAAGACAGCGTTGCTTGGTTTTATTGAGATCATGAATGGCCTGGAAGAACAAATATTTGAACAGACACTGCATGACCAAATAGACATCATGCTCGACCTGAGTGGTCTGATTGCCCACTTTGAAAAAGAAAAGGGCGAGAAGGCCGCGGCCAGAGTAGAAAACCTGCAGGAACTAATCAGCGCCGCACGCAACTACCAACATGATGAGAGTGAAGACCTGCCACCTCTGGCATCATTTTTAGCCCATGCATCACTTGAAGCAGGCGAAGGTCAAGCCGAAGAGTGGGAAGACTGCGTACAATTAATGAGTTTGCACACAGCCAAGGGACTGGAATTCCCTCTGGTGTTTTTAACCGGCTTGGAAGATGGCCTGTTTCCCCATCAACGCACCTTAGAAGAGGGTGGCAATGGTTTACAGGAAGAACGCAGACTGTGTTACGTTGGCATGACCAGAGCCATGCAGGAGCTGTATCTGACCTATGCTGAAGTTCGACGCTTATACGGCAAAGAAAATTACACTTCGCCCTCACGCTTTTTAAGTGAAATTCCTGATGAGTTGATTCAGGTCATTCGCCCTGAACCCAGCAACACTTATGGGGGAGGGCATCAATACGGCTCTTATCAAACCCAGGCTATGATCGACACACAGGCCAAACACGAAAGCGGTGTCAGTATCGGCAGCCCGGTATCACACCCAAAATTCGGTGATGGCACAGTCATCAACCTGGAAGGTCAGGGAGAATATGCACGTGTGCAAGTCAACTTTGCCGAGGTAGGCAGCAAATGGCTGGTGCTGGCATACGCAAACTTGACACAGATCTAACCCCCCATCGATACATTAAGCCTGCTCTTCTGAATCGCTGTTGACCCTAGTCATTCAGCAGTAACAGCAGAGCAGGGGCAGGTGAAAATACCTTCTTCTTAGGCATGCTGAATTTCGGTGTATTCTCAGCAAAATATTCGTGGTTTTCAGCATTATTAATAGCATGCACCGGATTCGAAAAAGCCAGGTTCAAAGCAGCGCTAGTTCCATAAATTTCAGGGTAGGCGGGGTTATTATTGGTTGCCGCAACTATGCTGAAGTGGCTGATTTCATGCACTATAGTACCCGACCTGGAGTCTGTTCCTGCATTTGGTAACAACCAGAACACCGGGCAAATATTTATTCTGTAGGCATCATTAGTAAACACATAGGCAATAACCCTATCCTGCAAATTAGCAGGCACATCAAGACAGGCACAATCAAAGTTGATAACCTGGTTTCTAGTTGCCGATAAGATTCTATTGAAATTACTACTGACTCGGTTATAACGACCAGCACTATAAGAACCAAACCAACGTTTGTAACGCTCCGCCTCTGACCTCATTTCCAGCGGTGCATCAGCCAGGTCAGTCGCTGCTATGGTAGAAATTCGCTCCGCTTCATCCAAAGCCGCTATCAACAAACTTCGTCGACCCGAACTACAACTACTAAAATTAGGCGTTCTGGCAGCAGCCACTTGCGGACGATCTTCTTCAAGAGAAAACGTCAAGGGTTCCTTCTTGGCCGCCAATGGATTGTCTGCTCTAAACCGCGTTTGAGCAAGCTTAGGGCTCAAATTATATTGACCTTTTTCATCAACAGCATAAGCCTTGTTGATATCGACCGAGACTGTTTTTGTCTGGCGAGGCTGTATAACAATATAATCAGAATCAGCTGGTGGCAGGCGTTTTAAATATGGTCCACTATAAACAATCTTCTCTCCGCCTTTGGAAATATTCAAAATATCATTAAACAAACCACCATCAAGAGCGGTACCAATCTTCAACATTCGAATTTTTTTGTCGGTGATGTTGGTGTAAGAAACCAATACGGTCAAATCATCAGTAGCAGAAAACACTTGTTGCGGCATAGATAGAGTCACTTCTATACCTTGAGGAATCCTGATGCCCTGAGCATGACCATTTAGGGCAAACAAGACGGTAAAAATAACTACACTAAATACTATCGATTTTAATTTCATCATAACTTTATTGACCACATTTGCCGATACCATCATCAAGCGAAAATTCAATTCGGTTGGAGGTTACCGGTAACATTGAACCATTTAACAATGGCAACTGTCCCTCATAAATAACTTCATACTCACCAGGTTCACAAAAATTATATGCCCGATCTATAAGCAGGTTTCCAGATAAGTTACCACCCGCTTCGAGTGTTATATAATCTGCCGATTGTGGGGCTATCTGCTTCACTGAAACACCATTGTAAGGCAACAACTTCTGTGCAAAGTACACCTTAAAAACAGGTGCTATCATATGCTTCGTTAATGGAGTTGACCATGGAAGAAAGCGTAAATCCACATTCTTAAAATTATGTAAAACACTATGAATAATGACATGACCCTGTCGCAAATCTTCAACCGACACTTCAATCTGCAATTGCACTTCACCAGCTCCTGAACTACTTTGCACTAACGACCCCATTAACGTTGAAAACATCAATGTCATTATCAAACACCCCGTCCCAAACATACGAACGAGAGGCTGTTGGTGCAATAAAAGCCACCTGGCTATACTCATCCTCCAAGTTTAGCAAAAAAAAACAATTCTGCGGGTTAACCTTACGTCATTCGTTTTCAGCCTATAATAGCAATCTCATCCTGAACCCTTGATTGCTAATGAAAAACTCTCTGAAACAATGGGCAACGCTGGCTGTTTTCTTCCTAATCGTCCTCTGCGTCGGCTATTTCAATAGTTTATTCACACCAGACCAATGGTACCGAAACTTAAACCAGGCACCATGGACACCACCAGGTTGGGCATTCGGGCTGATTTGGTCAATATTATATATTCTAATCGCTATCAGCGGCTGGCTTCTATGGCGGCACAGAGCACCAGTATTTACACAAGGCCTATGGTGGGCTCAGCTAGTGTGCAATGGACTTTGGTCATGGCTGTTTTTTGGCCTGCATTCCATACTAAGCCTATTGGATATTAGTGTGCTCTGGTTGATTCTGGCAGCATTATTGATTGCTACCCGGACCCATTACCGTCAGGTATTCTGGTTGACTATGCCTTATTTGATCTGGATAACTCTGGCTACCTCTCTGAACTTGTATATCGTTATGTTCAACGCTTAAAAGCATTTGCGACCCAAACCGAAGCAACCAAAATGACTGGTTGCTTCTGTGAATTCACAAGTATTGAGATCTTTAAGGGTTATGTATAGCAACACGATTACCTTCGCTGTCCAGAAAGACCCCCATATAGCCACCAGGAGCTTCAGTCTTAGGCATCACTACTTCACCACCAGCGCCTGCAACTTTGTTGAGTATGCCATTTAAGTCATCACCACCATTCAGGAAAACCATGGTTCCAGACTGCGACGGCTGCACATCCGTTCCATAACTGATATGTCCACCGACACCCTGCTCTTTAGTAAAGTTTGGCAGCATGCCCATTTGAATACCATCGCACTCCATCACTTGTAAATCTTCTCCCAAAATTTCACTGTAAAACTTGACCGCTCGCCCAAAGTCCACAGTAGGCAGCTCAAACCAGTTAATTGCATTTGTCATTGTCATCTCCTAATTAGTTATAAATTCAGCTTTGTGAAAATCACATCATACTGATGACAAAAACCAAGCAAAGGACAAAAATGGTAAAAACATAAATTCCTAACACCTATAAAAAGTTATAATACACTGAAAATAATTAGTTTATTTTGAATTAATGAAGAAAAAAGAAGAGTTATTTTACTTAATAAAGTCACTATCAAAAAGTGAGAAAAGGCACTTTAAACTCCAACACCACAGATCGAACAGCAACTATCTCAGACTATTCGATGCTATTGATAAACAGCAGATATACGATGAACAGCGCATCAAAGACCAGTTTTCCAATGAACGTTTCACCAAACAATTGCACAGCAGCAAAAATCATTTACGTCAGCTCATCTATCAAAGCCTTCGGCAGTATCACAAAACAATATCGATAGATGCTCAAGTCAAAGACCTGCTACGCACTGTCGAAATTCTCTACCAAAAAGAATTACTTCAACATGCCGAACAAGAGCTAAACAAAGCCCACCGACTCGCCGTTGACTACGAACTCGATGTAATCATCATTGAAATCAAGCGCTGGCAACGCATCCTGCTGCAAGCACGACAACCGAACCATCATGCAGCCATAAAAGACTTACTGGATCAAGAATCCACTCTTGTAGAGAATTTACAGCGCAACTTCCAACAGTGGCAGCTCATCATTCAGAGTATCGGCGGCGGCGACAAAGCCATGCTGAAAAGACTCTCTGAACAAATTAAACAAACCAACCATGAAAAACTGTCTGTGCATGCAAAAGTGCTGCATGCTTGCACGCAAGCACATCTATCTCTGTACAAAAACGATGTCAACAGTGTCACCAATGTCTTAAACGACGCTATCCAGGCCATGCAGAATGCCGCACACTTATTACATGAGAAGCCACAACCCTATGTGGCACTAATCAATAACCTTGCTTATTTCCATGCTATCACTCAGGAACATGAGAAAGCCTTGAGCTTGCTGGATCTGGCTTTGAAACTGTTCGAAGAAAGCCAGTCCGGCAACAATAACAAGCTCTTAGTCAAAGAAATCGCACGCAGCCACCTGGTTGAGCTGGACATCTACCTGCAACATGAGTCACCAGAAGAATATTTGACAAAAATTCAGGCCAACACCCAATTCTGCAAAAACCACCAACATCAATTACCCGACGATTATAAAGTCCGGTTTTACTATCAACTCGGCCTGTTGTATTTCAAACTCAACAATGACCGCCAAGCCCTGCATTGGTTAGGCAAGCTTATTTCCTGCAAAGCAAGTACTTATTTAGAGCTACACTTCAATGGACGCCTGCTAAACCTGATGATCCATGCCCGCTTAAAAAATTATATAGCCTTGGGCTACTTTGCCACCAATACACGACGTTTTTTCAGACAACACAAGCTACTTAAACCCTGGGTCCGGCGACTTCTGTTGACAGTAGAAAAATTAGGGCAGCATCCTGAATCTCAGCTCAGCAGGGTTTATCAACAACTGCATCTTCGGTTATTTCCTGAAAACAGCGTATCCATCATTCCAGAAACAACTTTAAAGCATATTCCCATAGAAAACTGGTTAACAGAACTGAGGATCAACGCTAAATAGCCACTGAAATAATTAACGCCAAAACGACGCTTAAACTACTCCAATCAGAGAAAACCCAATTAACACCAATAAACCCACTACTGCCTGCAATGCAGATCCTACTGCCAGCAAAACAACCGTACTGAAGTGACTCGACTCATTGAGTGCATTATTGCGCACCAACCAATAAAAGCTATCATTTGGCAATATTGCGACAAATGAACCCAGACAAATCGCAAAAACTGCTGCCGATGGAGTCAAGCCTGATACGGCAACAATGGGCGCCGCAATAGGAGCCACTGCCGCAAATGTTGCCATGCTGGAGCCTTGCGCTAATTTAAAAATAGCAGTCAGTATGAACAAGCCCACAATACCGGTAATTCCCGCTCCTTTGGGAATGAAGTCCTCTATCGATACAATGGTTGTCAACACACCCCCTAACGCACTCGCCGCGCCAATGATAAAGAGCAATGAACTGGTTCTTGCAATTGCATTATCCAGACAAGCACGACGTTTAACAGGTTCAACACTTAATAATGCAAAAACAGCAGCCAGAATTAAAGCACCTTTAACATTTGTCATAAAATCCAAAAAAGGCCAAGCCGATAATTCTAAAAAAGCCCCTGTCAGCAAAAGCAAAACCAGTAGAGCAAATGGAATGACAACCGTCCATATCGAATAGCTTCGCCCTATTTCAGGGGCAATCGCCTGGGTAAGGGACAAAGCTTTAGTGTGCACTTTCTTACTCCACCATATGCCTATCGCCCATGTAGGAACAAGCAGAACCAATCCAAACACCATAAGAAAAGGATCTGTTACACCGAGCCCCGTTGCGACAATTAATGGGCCTGCCGGATAGAGCAATTTAAAGCCTGCAAAGGTTCCAAATGCAACAGCTATGCGTTGTTTAATTGCGATGGGAGATAATGCTGCATAGGCAGTATCAGGACAAACCATTCCTGCTCCTGCTATGGGCGAGGCAATCACAACGATTTTGGAAGTAGCTTCTATATCTTTACCTGACAATGACGCTGCAAGAACAAAGGAAGGGAACAAAATAAGTGCAAATTCTCCTATTGCATACCCCCAGGTTTTGTTAAAAACAGATATAAATTCTGGTGCATTCAACCCACCCCCTATTCCAATAACAATGGTCACCCCTATCATCCAAACCACAAGCGGTAAATCCAGAAGAAGCGAGTATGGTGCAGTCGTTGTTTTTTGTGACATACTAATCATTCTTAATGAGTTTTTAATATAATAAATCTCATTTTTAATAATATAAAACCATATTATTTACAGACTAATCATGAGTAAATATCATAATTCAAAGCGACTACCCTCATTACGAGCAGTGCATGCTTTTGCCGTATCGGCACAGCTGGGAAGTTTTACTGCTGCCGCACGCCAGTTAAGTGTGACTCAAGGCGCGGTCAGCCGACTTATTCAAGAGTTGGAAAAACAACTATCGACTAACTTATTTTTACGCTCTGGCCCGAAATTGCAGTTAACCCCACAGGGCAGGGAATTTGCGCAAACTACACAAAGAGCCATTGAACTGCTTGAACAAGCCGTTCAGAATTTGCATTCGAAACGAGAAAAAAACCACGTGACGTTATCCATGTTGCCATCTATTGCAACTATTTGGTTTGCCCCTCGCCTTGGTCGATTCATTAACGAGTATCCGGATATTGATGTCAGGGTTTGTGCATCCAGAAGGTTGGTCAACTTTCTGGAAGAAGATGTTGATATAGCCATTCGCTATGGGGAAGGGAAATGGCCAGGCTATCATGCTGAATTACTGGCCCGTGAGACAGTTTTCCCTGTATGCACTCCATCGTATGCAAAACGCATAGGACTAAAAAAACCGGAGGACCTCAAACAGGCAACACTCTTTCATGCTGATATCAATGAAAATTGGAATCTCTGGTTTCAAAAAGCAGGATTAAGCGTCGAAGATATCCCATCTGGCCCCAGACTTGGAGATGGGGCCGCTATCAGACAGGCCGTGTGTGATAGTCAGGGCGTATCACTTGGTCGCTCTATTCTGATTGCCAATGATTTGCAAACAGGCCGGTTAATTGCTCCATTTAAAATAGCACTTAACGCCTCTTATCATTATTGGCTAGTCACTTTAGATGACCAATCATTATCGCCCAAGCTAAAAATAGTTATTGATTGGATCAAGAGTGAATTTTCCAGAACATCTTGAGCACAACTTACATCAAGGATAACAATACAGCGGACATTGCACTTTACGACACAGAGAGGATTTTATTTTTTGCGTGTTTTTTTACTCGACTTGGCTTTTGGATTGAAATCCAGAGCCAGTTGAATCCAGCGTTCCAAATCTTCGTCATCATCGAAACCTTCGGCATAGACAAACACAAAACCCTTCATCGGCCTGCCAGTGAAGTCCATGGCCTGTGCACCACTACGCGTGAGTGCATCAGCATAGATTTCCGGATCCAGTCGCACCATCAAACGATCATTGAACTCTTTATCCTGCCCGACACCCACACACATTTTATCATCGACCATAAAGCATAAACCTCCCATCATCCTCTTTTCGACAAAAGACACATGCTTGTCAGCAAACACCTGCCGAACACGGTCGGCCATATAATCATCGTAAGCCATTATTTTCCTCTCACTGAAAACGGTTTATTTCTACATCATTGAAATGCCGCACTTTATGTATCAAAGACTTTTTTAAAAGCAGGTCGTTGTTGCAACCTGGCATAGTAATCCAGCAGTACCGGATGAGCAGCAATCTGCCCAACATACGCGGCCCAATTACAACAATAACCCAAAACAATATCAGCACCCGAAAAGGCCGATCCTAGTATAAAATCACGATTTTCAAGTACCTCGGACAACATATCAGCCCTCTGTGCAAAACGACTCAAGGCTCGCTCGGCTATCTCTACAACTCGCTGATCTTCCGGCAAATGCATAGTATGTTTCATAATATCAAATAAAGCAGGATCCAATTCAGCACTGGAAAACACACACCATTGGTAATATTCTGCACGTTCTGGTGTTTTCAGCGCTGGCGAAAAGCCTCTTTCGGAGTATTCATCCATAAGTTGCAACACAATAGCGACCGATTCATGCATGCTGTAATGATCTGTAGAATACACAGGTACATGACCCAGAGGGTGGATAGTTCGATATTCCGGTGATTGCTGTTCGCCTGTATAAAAATCGACAATATGACTGGCATAATCAATCTCCAGCTCTTCCAATGCCCATTTGACTCGATTTGATCGTGTCGGAGGAAACTCAAAAAAATCGGGCATCAACCACGCCCCGCCAGAGCATCAGCCAGGAAATCCTGCACCGGCCTTGCCGATATCCAATAAGCCAGAAGCTTTTCAAGTAAATCATCATCGTTCAAAATCTGCGCGTCCACTGTGGTGCTATAGTAAAGCTGTTTATAGGCAATCAACGGTGAGGCTGCCAGAGAGTCCTGCCATTGCTTAGGCAAGCGCTTGGCCTGCTCACCTTTAATTTGACCAAACCTGTCAACAAACTTCGCCTGCTTTAAAACACCATCAGCTTTGTCCGGATTACTGGCGATCTTCGCTCTGATCTTATCTAATTGTTGTTTATCTGGCTGATAGCACCCACCCATAATGCCTACTTCATCTGCAGCGCAACGCAAAAAGAAACCCGGTATGCTCTTATCCTTGCGCCCGGCAGATGAAATAAACGCTGTACAGTGCAGGTTATAGGGCGACTTATCCTTGCTGAAACGTACATCACGATTTACTCGTAAAATACAGTCTTTAGCTTCGATATCCAATGGCTCACCCATCGCCTGCATCTGTTGAATCAGATCCGACACTAATTGCTGAAACGGCTGTTTTACTGCATGTTCATGGCGTTTTTTATTAGCGTGAAACCATTCCTTATGATTGTTTTCGGCCAATTCATTGAAAAAAGCAAAAAACTCAGCTGAGAAATATGACATAGGTTTACTCCGGGTTGCGAGCCAAACGGCCATAAATCAAACCCAAGGCTGCACCAGTGACAACATATTGAATCAGTTGAAAAATGGAACCATATGCCAAATATTGTCCGATAGGCTCTATCTGAAATTTAGCCACATTAGCCAACACCATCACGGTATAAACCATCAGACCCATCAGCAAACTGAATTTGACTCCTGATGCAATTGGAGTTCCACCTTTAAAGTAATAATAAAAAGGATATAGATACGCTATGACCCAGCCTTGAAGCACCATTGCCGACATACCAAAAGGAACAATAGGTTCTGGCCGGGTAACAGCGCCCATCGCAACATAGACATCATGAAACCAGATCATATGCCAAGGGTAAGCAACTATCATGGTTAACACCACATAGGACACCATTGCCAGAAAAATGTGTTTATTCATATCGACTCCATCAATACCATTACGTTGTAGATTGCTAATCTTCCTGCTTGAGGATATCCCATGGCTGACCTTGCTCCTGCCAAACCACTCTATCAGGCACAAACTGTGCAGGCTCATCCAGAGTCGCTGCATGAAAAAACAACCACTGCGGATGACCGGTTGTCTTTTTTAAAACGGGGTTACCACATCGGCCACAAAACCCACTATCGACCTTGTGCTCTGAATCTGCGGTGTATTGAAAATAGTTCAACTCACCTTCGACTCGAGTTGAAATGGTGGGCACGACAAATTGCGCTGCATGACCCGTTCCAGTGATTCTCTGACATTGACGACATTGACACATCAATGAGAACTCTGGCCCGGAAGCGGCCTCATAGCGAATGTCTCCGCAGCTGCAGCCGCCTGTTATTGGAAGTTCCATCATGGTAACCCTCAGCCTTTGTTTTAGCGATCTAGAAATTTGGATCTTGTGGGTGAGGCTTCCCAGCACCAGTTTCCACATAGTCCTTCAAGCTCACACCCAGGAAAAAACCCCACTTGCAATTACAGTGTCGATAGAAATTGTCCATTTCAGCCCAGCCAACATGACTGAAATTAATTGCAGCACCACGTTCAATCGGTTCAATATCGAAGCTGAACTCTCCAGTGTTCTCCCAAGGCCCAAGCTGACATTGCCAGACCACTTTCTGATCAGGCACAAGCTCCTTAACTTCCATATCAACCTGATGTTCACCATTGGGGCCAAACAAAAAACTGGCAATGCCTCCCACCTGTTCTTGCGCATTTGCTTTAGTCCACCAACCACTCAAGCCTGCCGGTGTCGTCAATGCCTGGTAGACGGTTGCCGGATTCGCATCAACTTCGATTCGGTGTAAAATTGCGTTCATAATATATCCTCTTAACTATCTGTTAGTTCAATCAGCAAATATCTGCTGCGCTCGACGTTCCAACTTATCGAATGTTCCATTCCAACCCCAACCATGTCGATCACGTATTTCGGCTGACGTAAATTTCTCATGCAATAGATTAAGCCTGGTACCAACATCGGTTGGAGTAAACTCCAGTGTCACCAAGGTCTCTTCATTGCCCCCATCTTCTTCAGACTTGTCCCAAGCCCAGGTGAAAACCAGTTTTGTATAACGTTGAATGGTTTTATAGACACCATTCAATTGACTGCCACCGCCCTCAGCATAGGTAAATTCCATTTGATAATGCCCACCTTCCACTGCATCAAGCTGGACATTCGCTACATTAATTTCATCACTGGGTCCCATCCACTGTGCCAGCTGTTCCGGTCTTAACCATGCTTCAAATACTTTTTCAGGTGGGTAAGAAAATTCACGTTCAATACGTAGTTCAACTGTGCCATCTGCTTTTAGCTCTGCATTCATTTCAAAATCCTCAAAAGTACCGATCTAACCCATCTCAATAGCTGGCGCTACCTCTACCGTGCCGCCATTGGCAAGAATAGGGCAGTTTTTGGCTTTGGCCAAAGCATCATCCATGTTCTGGGCATCAATCAAGCTATAGCCACTGGTTGGGTTACTGCCACCATCATTACTGATAGACCCATCACCATTCACTGTGGCTGACTGGCCCACCGGATTACCACCATCGATCACTGCCTCTCCCATGGAAGCAAACCATGCTCCCCAGGCCTCCATGGCTGCAGCCATAACTTCCGGGTCATCAGACATTTTTCCACCATGATATACAAATACAAATTTAGCCATTTTTTATCTCCTGTTTAAATACGTTGATACACATTATTCTTCTTTCTTCGCTTGGGCAGACGCAGTGCTATCCAGATAACGTTCCAGAGCATCCAAACGAGAATCCCAGAATTTCTGATAGCGTTGCACCCATTCCATAATTTCCTGCAATGCATCGGGCTGCAATTGCAGGTAATGAGTGCGTCCCTGACGTTCTCGCTCCAACAAACCGCCTCGTTCCAGAATTGCAAGGTGCTTGGTCATCTGCGCTGGCGACAGGCCATAAGGTTTGGACACCTCAGCCACGGATTGTTTTCCAGACGACAACTGATCCAACACAGCCCGTCTCACAGGGTGAGACAGAGCGAAAAAAGCATCGTCTATTTTTTCATCTCTATAATATACCATATGGTGTATTATTGATTGAATAGAAACCTTTTGTCAAATTTTGATTAAAAAATTTGCGTTTTAACGACTAAGCCAACGCTTAGTCGACAACAAAAAGCCTAGCCCCTGATGTCGTTGACGAACGATGTGCTTCCGCATTATCCGCAACCTGATAACTCATTCCAGGAGTCAAAGTCACAGTCCGACCATCATCCAGCTCCGTATCCAATTCTCCCTCCAGGCAAAACAGTATATGCCCCTTGCTGCACCAGTGATCAGCCAGATAACCTGCCGAATACTCAACCATTCGAACGCGGATATCACCAAACATTCTGGTTTGCCAGTATGCCATTCCCGTTTCGCCGGTGTGTTCCGTTTTTTCTACTTCTGACCAATTGGTTGTGCCAAAAGGTAATTCATCAATTTTCATAGTGTATATAGATAGTTAATAGGTGGTATCAGCACACAACTACTGACTGCATTGCGATTGTTGTTTGATAAAATAATCGGCAATCTCAGGTGTATAAATTTGCAGAGTTGGCTTATGCGGTGACTTCCCCCAAAACCATAATTCAACAACGGCAGCAGGGTAGTAAAAATGACGCAACCAATCGTGACTGACCGTTCGGGCAATATCGCAGTGACTATCGGTATATACAACACGATACTTTTTGGTCAACATAAAAAAGCTGGCAAAGTAGGTTGATCCAACGATGATTAATATCACGGCAATAGCAAGTAGAGTTTTTTTAATTCCCAAAAAAGCCTCACCCAACAATTTCCATGCGACCATAATACACTAGAGCGCTGACCACAAAACAGAAAATCCATTGTCCCAAGACAAAAATCTGTTTGGTATTATTCCTTGAGACAAACACAGTAATTAGCCACACAATACCAGTTACAAGAAAATAAAGGCTGAGCAGAAAGAGCACTTCTGATTTTGCCTGGATATAATCCGTTAATGAGATGAGCAGCAACAATATCGCCGACAATAACAAATCCACACTCACCCAATGCCAACCGCTTCTGACTTGAACCCAAGTTTCCTTGAGTTTAGCCGGGCTACCAGTGGCGGGTTTCAATTGTCGATATTCCTGATCACCTACAAAAGCATGAGCTAAAAAGGCCACCAGAGAGAGTATTCCTGCAATTAATAGCGGTATATTCATAACCACCATTATCACACTCCTGTTAGAAAATAGTTAGCTCTAAAACCATTACGGTCTATCCATTACTGCATCGGCAAGGAAGGATCACCCAACAAGGCCCAGTTATAGGATGTATTCAAATAATTCACAGGCAGCCTGCGCTTGGCAGACTGAATAACTCCGCCTATGGTTTTGATCGTATCTGGTGTTTTCAGAATCTCTTCAGCCATTTTCAGGTTGCCATAATATTCACCCAACATCATCGCGCCATGAATAGCAACAGCACCTCGATCACCGTTGAACAACAGTTGATGAGCCAGAGTGTTGTTCGTTGGTGACTCATAATACGTGGTGTAACAAGCTAACGGCATCACCACCATTGGATGATCCACATTACTCATTTGCGCAACAGCCTGAGTGTTTAAAATACTACGAAATGACCAGACACTAGGCGATGCATGTCCATTATAAATCAGCCAGTCAGCCTCTTGATTGACCGCATCGAGCAATTGGTTTTGAGCCGTCTGAAATACACTATTCGCTGGCACTGAAGGGTCCTGCTTCAATTCATCAACATAAATTTTCTGCAAACTCTGTAGAGCAACACCGCCAGCCACCATGTGTTGACCAACATCATCCAAAGCACGGTCAAAATCCAAGCCATCATTCTCATCCGCCACCATCACAACCTTGAGGCCATTTTCAGCCCGACCATCAGCATTGGCCAACCAGGACAGACTTTTGTCAACAATAGTCTGTAAATCATCCAAACTTCGGACAGGCCAACGTCCAATACTCTTTTCTGGACGACCATCATCATCAAAATCAACAAATGGCAAATCAGTAGGGTTATAGTTAATTATCCAGACCGGGCGATAAAAGGTTGGCAGAAAATTAATCGTTTCTGCATTCGGGTCCGCATTGAGGTTGTTCAAATAATCGTAAGAGTGACCTCCAACCAATAGAACCGATTCGTATTCCACTTGTTTGGAAACGTCCTGCAAAAAGCGTTTGATTGCCGTTGGTAATGGCACATCTATACCATAGCTATTTGCAATGTCATCGGTACTGACAATCTGATTACTGACACCTGCATCGGCTCGTGCCTTGGCATAAGCCTGCAAGGCTTCACCGATAAAATTTGGATGGCTGACAATCAACAGCTTAGTAGATTGATTCACCAGAACATCACTATCTGGCAGAACATACAGCGAACTGGGTTTGAGCAACTGCTCAACAGTCGATATCCAATAGTTTGCCACCCCTTGCGCTATTTTAGGCACTGCAAATTTGCCCTTTCGAACTTTGGCAACAGACAAGCGTGCCAGATTATGGTCTTCCAGATAGGCATAAGCGACCAGATTACGGCGATTCTCAGCCTTAAACGCAATACCATCTGTTGCTTGCGCATCACTCGGAGAATCAATTTTATCCAGTGATGCCGCTACTGATGAGACTGGGTAGGCAATCGTCAACTCATCTATGCCCACCAGATCAAAGCGATAACCCGTATCACCGGGCAGTTGTATACGAACGGTATTTTCACCAAACTTAAGGAAATGAGCCGGAAAACTAACCTCGACTAACCATGCTTCAATTCCATCGAAACTCCCATCATAAACAGGTTCTTCCATGTCATTGATATACACTTGCACATGGTGTTCATCATCAAACTCACCATCACCATCAGTATCCTGCTCCGGCAGATCAGTAATTCCACTAAAAGCGCCTTTAAAGACTGCTGACTGATCATCAATAATAGCTTGATCAATAGTAAATGCGTAGGACTGAACAACCGGTTGGTTCACCGTAAACAATTCATCCATTTGCCATGGATCGCCCAAAGGACTGAGTTCATTATAATAATTTTGCTGTTCGATATGCTCAGTCACAAAATGCCATTCATCCAATGATTCAGGCTTGCGTTTAACACGCGCTGCTCGACGTCTAAAATCAGGTTTGAGTGACAATGTATACACCGATTGATCCGCATACAAAGCATCCCGGCCCTGCGGCACATTGGCAAAAAAGTCGATATAACTGCCAGGCCCAAACTTGCGCCCACCGCCACCAACGAAACGCGACACAGCCTGTCCTTGATAGCTTACAGCGATGTGTTTTTTACTGATTTTTTGCCAATCTATGCCCTGGGCACGCAAATCATCATACGTGACTCGATAAATACCTTTTTCATCTATATCCAGAGCAATTCGGCTTGAATCTTTCAAGGCTCTTTTACTTGGTTTACGCCAACGATAGTTGATGTACTGATAACCTTTCTCTTGCATGCGTTGTGCATACTGGGAGCGAATTGCCTGCCAATTGATCGGCTCCGGCAACTGTCCTTGACCATACTGCTTATTCAATTCAAATGGACCATGAAAGTCTTCTTTGCCAGTAACATCTACACTGGATAAGGCTATTTTCTGGATTGGCAGCTGGCGCTTGGCATTATTAAAGTCATAACGATATGCTTGCGGTCGAGTTGAGTCTGTACTGCGGCTGCGAATCACACGCCTGTTCAGCGGCATCCATTCGTCATCAATATTGGCCCAGATATTAAAACCAACATTGAAGGTCTCACTGGCAGTCTGCCATTCAAAGCGAAAATAAGGGCCGATTTTTCGGCTGTCAAATTCACTTAAGGTCACCGGCACAGATTCAGGAAGGCCAATAACATTACTCTCAACAGGACAGCTGGGGGCATATAGCGTCAGACCTGGCGATCCCACTTCAAAATCGACCCATGGACCAACTGGTGATGTGCGATATTGAATACCCGCTGGCCCATCACAGCAACGCTCAAAACCCAATGCTTTGAGTGTGTGCGTTCCAGCCGACAAAGCAATGGAACCAGTTAATGTATCAGCATTGGAATAATTTAAGCCCCACCACAGGTCATTTGCCCAATCCGCTTCGACAGTTGTACCATCAACATACAACTCACCCCCATGGCCAAAATCATTTCCCATACGGAATTCATAGGTTGCCCCAACTGGCACCTCAAAAAAGGTTTCGTAAAAATAGGCGATATCACCATTGGATCCATAGGTGCCGCTATTATCCACTTCAATCGAACCCAGTGCTGAACAACCATAATTGGTATTTGTAGTCACGCTGTCAAAATTGAAAATAGCCTCACCAGCCGCTCGAGACAAAGGGCCGGGGGCTGCATCAGAGTAGGGCTGGGTATGATACTTAAACCCGCTGTTTACAAAGGTGTTTGCTGCACTGCTGGTGGAGGTTGCCGTGGCGTCATCATAATAAATGTAAACCGTCGTATCAGGTGGGCTAACTGGTATCGAAGGCACTTCGATCCAGACAACGGCCGTCTGTCCACCACCATCAAAGCTTTCCAGATAATAATCCAAAGCATTAAAGGCCGAATCTGTTACCAGAATATCATCACCGTTATTAAGCCAGTTAAAACCCGGTGCATTACCAGCATTGAGCTCAATACGTATTGTATGATTGGTCAACACTGCTGCTGTAGGATTGGTAATTGTGACAGGAACACGCGTAGAGTAGGCGATAGCGTCCGAGAAACACACACCGAAAATACCGACTAAAATCAGTCGCTTCAACCACTTAAAAACCTGCACCATACACACCCTTACACTACATTAAACGCCCATTACCCGCATTATTATAGAACAATTTCCCAGAATTCACTGATTTTGGTGGCTAAAGCCTTATTATTACGCAAACTCCATAGCCTTAAGGCGGGAGACTCGGTATACTCGCGCCCTCGTGAAGTCTGGACAAAAAAACAGGGCTTCACCTTAGAGTTTGCCAACTGGGAAGAACGGTCACAGCTATAGCGAGGCCAGTGCGTCAATCAGATCTCGGCCAGCGAACGCCAGCAATGACTGTATTGACGTACTAGTAACAAACGCTTTTTAATTAAGCGGAGCATATATGACTGATTTTCTACCCCCTTTTTCCGAACTGGGCCTACCTGAACCGATCCTGCGCGCTGTACAGGAGCAAGGCTACGAACAGCCTTCACCCATTCAAGCGGAATCGATTCCGTCCTTACTTGAAGGCAGAGATATATTGGGCCAGGCACAAACAGGCACGGGCAAAACAGCGGCTTTCGCACTGCCTTTACTGGCACGTATTGACCCCAATTTACGTCAACCACAGTTGTTGATTCTGGCACCAACCAGAGAGCTGGCGATTCAAGTTGCCGAAGCTTGCCAACAATACTCAAAACATTTGAAGGGCCTCAATGTTCTGCCTATCTATGGTGGACAATCCTACACTGTTCAATTGAAACAACTGCAACGCGGCGCACAAGTCGTTGTTGGAACGCCAGGCCGCGTTATGGATCACATGCGCCGCAAAACATTAAAATTGAATGACTTGCAGGCACTTGTGCTTGATGAGGCCGATGAGATGCTACGCATGGGTTTTATTGACGATGTTAAATGGGTGTTGGAACAGACTCCCCCGACGCGTCAAATTGCCCTGTTTTCGGCAACCATGCCTCGTGAAGTTAAAAAGGTAGCTGATCAGCATTTGAATGATCCCGTGCACATCAAGATTGCCTCCAAAACGACCACGGCCAGCAGTATTGAGCAGCGCTTCTGGATTGTCAAAGGCACACATAAGCTGGATGCCATGACCCGTATTCTCGAAAATGAAGATACTGATGGCGTCATTGTGTTCGTGCGCACCAAAAATGCCACCACAGAACTGGCTGACAAACTCAGCGCTCGCGGTTTCAGCAGTGAAGCTCTGAATGGTGACATTCCACAGGCCAATCGTGAAAAGGTTATAGAACGTTTAAAAAATGGCAAGCTTGATATTCTGATTGCAACCGACGTTGCCGCTCGCGGGCTTGATGTTGACCGCATCAGCCATGTCATCAACTTCGATGTACCGCATGATACCGAATCTTATGTACATCGTATTGGTCGAACGGGTCGGGCAGGTCGCACAGGCTCAGCCATTTTATTTGTTGCACCACGCGAAAAACGTATGCTGGGCAGCATCGAGCGAGCTACCAAACAAACACTAAAACCCATGACCTTGCCAAGTGTGCAAGACATAAACCGCAATCGAGTCGATCGTTTTAAGCAAAAAATTCAAACCACATTATCCGATGAGAACCTGGATTTTTTCTCGCAAATGATCGCCGAATTGCAACAGGAACATGAAATATCCAGCGAACAGATTGCTGCTGCACTGGCGCATATGGCACAAGGCGATACACCACTGTTGATGGATGAAAAAGAACTGAAAGCCGATCGTGCTTTTGGTGGTGAAAGTCGCAATGATAGAGGCGACCGTGGTGACAGAGGCCGCCGTGATTCTGCACCTCGCGAACGAAAACCAGCCCCTTCAAAGAATGCAACTCCGCTCAAGGACTTTCCTGAAGTAGAAATGCAACGTTATCGCCTTGATATTGGTCGTCGTAACAACGTCAATCCAGGCAACATTGTAGGTGCTATTGCTAATGAAGCGGATCTGGAAAGCAAATATATCGGTGAGATTGAAATCATGGAGACCTACTCCACAGTCGATCTACCCAGTGACATGCCTAAAGGCATTCTGAGCATTCTGCAAAAAGCTCGCGTTGCAGGCCGCCCAATGGCAGTGCGTATCTATACTGGCGATGACGGCGCTGAAGACGTTTCTACTGGCAGCTCACGTGGCGGCAGGAAGTCTTATAATTCAAAGCGCGGCAAAAGTGGTTTCGACCGCAAACCTCGCTCTGACTACGCCAACAAAAAGCGCGACAGCCGCAGACGTAAATAACGCTGCACTGCATACCGCATTAAAAGGAGGGTTTACCCTCCTTTTTTTTATTCGACCTCAGATCAATACGACGATAAATCAATAGGCTTGACCTTGCTCAGATCCATTGATTGTCGCGTTTCCCAAAGTGTGTAAGCCGATTGCATTGCCAACCATTTCTCGGGTTCTCCACCCAGAACACTCGACAATCGCAAAGCCATTTCAGGCGACAAATCAGCCTCTTCATTCACCAGTCGGTTAAAGGTTGAACGAGATACCATCAGGTGTTGGGCTATCACGCTTCTGGACACTTTTCCGGCAAAAGGCTCCAGATATACTTCACGGATAAAAGCCCCTGGATGGCGTGGCTTGCGTTTTGATTTCATTGATGTGTTCCTAAAAATAACTGCGGTATTAAGCGATATTGTCGCTGGTGCGTGATACGCACAGCGCTGGCGGCGGATAGTAACAGCCATTGAACAATAGCTGACTTTTCTTAAATAAAATTGATCTTTAAAACCACTCTATATTGCCTTAAGAAAAACAAGCACTATCGTATTGTGCTGATGCAGGTTGCTATCGCTCTCAGCGGGCAAAGTCCCACTCACGCCACTGCATCAATAATGGGAAATAGACTCCCAGCTTGATTGGTCGTTGCTCTATTTTAGACATCACTCTGGCATATTGGTCCAATTGTTCTTTGTGCCTGCCTGTTACCTGTTCATCGACGAACTGCTCAACATCATCATCAAAATGCACTGTTGATTTATAATCAATAATCCAACGCACATTATTGTCAATAAAAGTACGATCAATTCGATACGTTTTGACCACACCATTATCATCAATTTCCGACAAGGCGTATTCATTCTTTTGCTCAGAGTGAACTCTGAACAGCCACTGCGCTCGAGGGTCTTGCTGCATATTAACAATGCCTTGGCGCATGCGCTTGACCGCCGCTTCAATTCTCTCTGGCTCAACCTGCATCGCCATGAATTCGGCTCGCCAGCGTTTGAGTTGAGCATCATCGATGACCTGGTCTGACAAACTGCCGGAGTGATACTGCAACCAATTGTGCAATACAATACCCACCGCCTGAGCAACACTGGTTGCCCATTCAAAATCCAATTCAGCCTGGCTGGTTTCCGATTCAACAGAACTAAGCTGTTGAACCACATTCTGAACCTGCCAATCTATCGCTGACCTGACTGGCACCCTGAAATTCAGCGGTAAACGCCGTAAAGTCTGGTCAAGATCAACATCCATACCTTTGTTAAGATCACCAGACTCATTGTCGGCAGCATTATCAGCAGAATACACAAATTGCTCCTCCAACTGCGACCAGACTCGTGCCAGCAAAGACTTGCCATCTGGCTTTATCTCACCACTCTTATTTTCTTTGAAATCAGCCAACAGGTACAAACGCTTTTCCGCACGTGTGCAGGCTACATACAATAAGCGCAATTGCTCATGCTCATCACGCAGGCTTTCCAGACGTTGCAGATATTTATAGTGTGAGTTATCACCATCACTGCTGTCCAATGGTGCCAATAGTAACTGCTGACGTTCTTCATCCACAGCTTCAGCCCATCGCAAGATATCTTTATCATCGCCAGACCCTTTGCGCGACAAACCCGGCAAAATAACCGTTTCATATTGCAAGCCCTTGGATTTATGAATCGTTGACACCACCACTCGTTGCTGCAAATCACTGGCGGCCTGAGCGTACAAACCATTCAACCCTTCTTCCAACTCCGAGAGTTTTTCAATGTCACCGGCCACTTCAAGTCGATCAATCAATCGCCAGACCACATCCAGATCAGCCAGACCAATAGACAGCAATGTCTGCTCACCACCCAGACGCTGCCAGGCCCATTTGACAATCTGGCTTAATGACGTGAGTTGACGTTGATGCAAAGCCTGCTCCATTACCTTGACCAATCTCTGCAAACGCTGCTGGGCCTCGGTTGGCAAAGCCCTAACAAAGGCTGGTGTTTGCAAACGCTGCCAGACCAGAGCATCATTGCCTTGCGTCAGCTGAGTGATTTCAGCCAGACTCAAACCGCACCAAGGGCCACGAAGAAGGCTCAACCAGGCCACCTTATCATCCAGACGTACCAGAGCCTTACATAAAGCCAGCACATCCAGCACTTCCTGAGCCTGATTCAGTGGCTTAATATCAACGCCAGCATAAGTAATGCCGCGGTGCTCAAGCTCAGGCAAGATAGTCTTCAATTGACCTCGGCTACGAACCAGGATAGCTACACTTTCATCACCGCGTTGCAAAGCCTGTTGCACCAAATCAACAGTCATTGCAGCTTCTTGTTCTCTGGTCTGTAAGGCAACACACAAGGGTTCCTCAGCCACATTTTTGTGGCTACTGGCCTGACTATAGACAATCGCACCACTGGTTTCATCATTGGCCTTTGGGAATGCACCCGAAAATACACTGTTAAACCAATCAACCAGAGTTTGACTGGAACGAAAGTTCTCGCTTAACACCAAGGGCTGTAATTCCACCTCATTGATCACTTTGCGGTGCCTTGCAGCACGCAAAAACAAACCCACATCCGCTTCACGAAAGCGATAGATTGATTGCATTGGGTCACCGACCAGAAACAACGTGCGCCCATCGTCCAGTTGCCAGCCTTTTGTCAGGTTCTCCAACAGGCTGAATTGCGCATGAGAGGTGTCCTGAAATTCATCCACCAGAATATGCTGGATCTGATAATCCAAACGCAAGGCCAAATCGGTTGGTTGCCCCAAGTCTTCCAGCGCCAGATTGGCACGTTGAGCCACTTCGCTGAAATCACATTCATTGCTGGCATGAAACCTGAGTTGCAAATGAGCCAATAGTTTTTTTAACACCGCGTTCAAGCTCAGCAATTGCTGCCATTGCTGGTCTGAAAAAGAGGGCGGAGGAATCTGTTGTACCTGAGCCAGTTTGGCCAAAAACTCAGGTTCATTCTCCAAGGCTGCCAACAACTCCAACATCTGATCTTTTTCTGCCGATTTGGCTGCAAAGCCTTGCTTCACAGTGATACCACGCGGCTTGCGCAACTGACCACCCGTCAGCAACAAATGCTGCAAAGCCAGCCATTGCGGAATATCCGCAAAATCTGCACGTGGGAATCGTGGTTGCTCACGTCCATTATCAACATAAGCCGACAAAGCCTTGAGTCCGGTAGATTTGCCAGCAGCCAATGTGTTGGCAGAAAACGTTGCCAATTCAACAATGTTGGCTTTCAAGCCGACTGGCACAGTATCCACCAATTCCTGCAAAGCCTGGTGGCTGATGGATTGCCAGGCCATTTCCAGAGTGAATCTGGATTCGGCAACATCCTGGCGGATAAAATGCCGCAACCACTGATCACGTTTGCCCAGCATAGTGGCCAGCAAACGGCTGGTTTTACGATAATTGTTATCCAGAGAAAATAGCAGTCTGGCAAGAGGAGCATCCTGATCGGCCTCATCATCCAACAACTCGGAAAGCAGCTGTTCGACCGCATATTGAAAATGTGCCTGTGGGTTATCACTGGTATTGGGCCTGTCACCCAAACGACTCAGCCATGGCATCGATGCTACCAGCTTAGCTGACAAAGCATCGATGGTCTGCACATTCAGGCGATGCGGCATATCCAGCAATTGCCAGCCCAATTCCTGATCACGTTGCAGCACTTGCGATGCCAGGACCAAACCCTGTTGTTCAAAAATATCGTCAGTGCTATAGCTCTGTTCGGCAGCATTCAACAATTCCAGCAATCGATCGCGCATTTCTTTGGCCGCTTTTCGCGTGAAAGTGATGGCCAACACTTGCTCAGGCTGTTCCACTGTCGTCAACAACGCCAGAGTCCGGTAAACCAGAATCGCGGTTTTACCTGAACCTGCTGGAGCCTGCACAATCCATGACTGTGAAATATCCAGTGCTTGCTGGCGTTGCTGGCTGTCCGATGGGTGCGTCACGATTCTTTGCCCTCATCATTGAGTGGTTTGTTCAGAGCATTCGCTCGCAACTGATGAATGCGGCAGACACTGGGTAGATCGCAATAATCACAGACCTTACTTTTCAATGGGTCAACCGTGGCCTTACCTTCCAGAAAGTCAGCGGCTAATTGGCTGAGCGATTCCTGCCACTGATCAACTTGTTCCTGCCAGGCAATGGTCTTATAACCTTGTTTCGGTAAACTAATGGAACGAGCAATCTCCGGGTTCTCTGCAAAACCAATATACTTGGAATCATCGCGTTGTAATTTGGCATAAGCAATACCTGAAATGGGCTGCTGAGATTGCTGATTAAGAGTCAGTGCATACAGTGGCAGCTGTGGTTTTTCAGGTCGGTCTCCTTGCCATTCGTTCGCCAGACAGTTGCCTGTTTTGTAATCAACAATCAAGCGGCTGCCATCATCGAGTGTGTCAATTCGGTCGATTTTCAGCTGCACAGGTATGCCGCCAAATTGACCTTCGACATCCGTTTCGCGTCCACCCACAGTGAAACCCATCAAACGCTGTTCACGTTCGACCAATAACCATTGCAACAATAAAGCCGTCAATCTGGCCTGTTCAAACTGCAACAGACGCTGGCGATCAAACTGAAAATGTATTCCCGGATCGTTAATATAGTCAGCCACCATTTGCTCAACCAGCTCCTTGAGTTCCTGGTCGCTTTTGCTGTGTAGCTGACTTGACGTTCGCAACTGCCCCCAAAGCTTATCCAGCAGAGTATGTACAACAATACCTGCATCGCGTGCATCCAGACCAAACTCTGGTTCTTCAAAATCATTCAGCGTGATTTGATGCTCTATGTAGGCCTTAAAAGGACACTGTGCCTGATTTTCAAACACCATAGAACCACCACGGACGCGCTGTGAGTTGCGGCAGGGTTCACCATGGGTATCCTGATAAGATTCCAACTCAACGTTCACGGCATGAGAGTCAACCATATCACTCTCATAGGTTTGAAACTCAATATGGCGTAATAAGCTGCTGCTGGCCAGTTCCAATCCGTCCTGATTGCGTGCATAACTGACATTGATCGTCTCACCACCGCTGAAGACACTGTGCAACACCTGCTGTGCCATGGCCAGATCCTGTTGACTATCGACATGTGGATAGCCAGTGTCACGTAGATATTTGCTGGCGATAAAGGCATCCGCCTTATGTGGGGTTGGATAATTTTCATGCATGCCAGTAACAAACAAATGCTCCACAGGTTGCCCAATGGCATCAAACACCCCTGAAATCAAAATAGGAGACGCTTTGGCCTGAGGCAGAAAGACATTTTCCTGACACAGCACATTTAACTGCTCCAAGGCTGAACGCAAACCAATTGCCTGCTGCACTCGATCAAAGCGGGCAAAGCTTTCCAAAGTATTCTGCCAACTATCATGGATCTGATATTGCACACTGTTCAATGAGTTGTTCTGCCAGCCCAGAAAATCCAACCATTGAATAAAAATCTGTCGCCATTGTCGAGCAGTATTGCGCACCATGGAATAGGCTTTCTTATCCGCCTTCTCTGTCATGCCTTTTGTATCAGTATCAGGCGACGCAAACACAGATTTTTGGAAATCCAGCAGTTGTTGCCAGCACTGCAACAAAGGATGTTCTTGCGTTTTATCATCAGCATCACTCAACAGCTCTTGCCATTGTGCAGCAATGTTTTCCAGAGTGAACCAATTCGAACGCAAGCGCCGCAATCTGCGATCCAGCGCCAGACATTCATCCGGGTATTCACGGCTCAAAGGCCACCATTGGCATCGCAACAAAAAGCTGATGTCCTGATAGCGGCAACGCGCACTAAGCAACACCAATGCAGTCAAGGCGGATTTGATATAAGGTAGCTGAATCAAAGGACTGCCCATACTGAAACGGTAAGCCAGATCCGTATCCTGGCAATCCAGTGGTGTGGCTTCGGGATAAAACACCTCTCGAGCAATGACTTCAACCTGATTGCGTTGCATCGCCAGCTCAGGAATGATAACGCCAATGCGCGTGCCGGGATCAGCTTCAAGAATGGACCGGCTTTGTTCAAACACCGCACGCCATTCCTGCTCAGATGTGTCGTATTGCACCCACGTACTCACCTCTTTGGTCGGGGCTTGCAAACGCTCAACCATCACACCTTGTTGCTGGCATTGTTCGATATGTCGCTGCTGACTGTCGGTGATCAGATCAAACGACGCCCAGACTAACTTCTGTGGCAAACCCAGCAATTCAATGTCACCATCAAGCAAGGTAGATTCGAGCATCACCGCATCCAGCCAATGATTTCGCGCGCATTGTCGCTGATAATCAGCAACCCACTGCAAAAACATGGTCGAATCCAAGTCCGAATCAGCCGCCAGCTCACTAAGATCTACGCACCACTGATGCGCCAATCGCCAACTGCTCTGCACAACTTTGGCCGTCTGCTGCTCATTGAGCAAGGTCAACTCACTCTGTTCATGCTTGGATTGACGAATCACACGCAACCACACCAGGCGACTCTGCTGCGGATCAATCAATTGATAAGGCACCGCAAACTGTTCCTTATTCGCCTGCCACAACTGGGCAATATAATCCGACCAGACCAGAATCGTCGGCGTCTCCCAGACCGACTGCTTCGCCAATGCCTGCTGCTCGGCGTACAGCCGCAACAAGCTTGTCTGCAATCCGCGAGTCGGGACCAGAACCGTCGTATCAGGAGTCAGATTGGCGAGCCATTGGGTCATGGCTAGAGTTTATCAGTTGTTGTGCTTTAAAAGGAACTGGTGTTTGCTTAAGGCAAATGCCAGCCATTGTTTTGTTAACTGTAAAATAATTATCCCTGGTTGTTGAATTGATGTCTGAGCTTTATAAGATCTTCCATCTGATTGTTAAAGCCTTCGATGAAATGCTCTAGATTCCAGTTTGGCTTATCCCTTACAAAGCTCTCCCAGCTCTGCATATGAGGATCAATAAAGCTTTTATCTGTCTGGTTTCCCAGATAGGCCAGTGCTGCCATTGCTGAATTTTGATCGAACCACAGTTCTGTTTTTTGTAAATAATACTCAAGATATCGATTGAGAAAGTTGATTGAGTTTGTTGTTGAAAACGATGCTAATGCCAAACAATAACTATGCCCTGCATAACAAACATCACTTCTGAGCAGAAGGTGCCCAATATTTTTTTCTAATTCGGTCATTTCCTCAATTGCAGCGAAACGTGCTCCGACTGATCGTGGCCGCCAGTTAAACTCTCCAAGCAACTTGGAAGCTAGATTCAGATCTATTGTGTTTCGAATTTCAATATACGAACTTTTGAATTTTTCTGTCCCTATTCTTTCCATATAGAAAGGAATGACGTATCTGTTAATAAAGTCCTGATCCATAGATTCATGATTTTGCATCACATCAAGGCCAGAAAAACGGCCAGCATGATTAACCGTTGCTCCTGCGACATGCAACTCTATCGCATCTTTAATTTTCTTTGTTGTCTTCTTTAACATAGATTCCCTTTGCGACCAACCATCAATAATTCAAAAGATTTTACCGCCTTTGAATTCAAATATCACGGCTCATACACCAATACATCCGGTACTGGGCCAGCGCACTCAATCTGACCCCATAAGGGGTTTAAATTGGGCCCGGTAGCGATGCAATCCTGCCCCGAGGGAGTGTATATTTGATTCACTCTCGCCGTCAGATAATAACCATTCAGTGCCATGTCGATTGATGGTGATACGGTAGAATCGATAAAGGTGTTTCTCTCTGCTATCGCATCGACTATGGTTTCCACGGAACTGGCATTGGAGGGAGCAATCTGCAGTTTCCAGCTGGCTTGGGTTGAGTCTGCACTGCCCAGAATATTATCCGCCACCACGGCGTATCGGCTGTAGGGCGCTCCGGCTGTGTTTTGTGGGACATTATGCCGCATTACAGCAACCGCTGGGTCTATATTGTCAAATCCACAAGAGCGCAGGGTGATCGTATGCTTTCTGCCTGAATTGTGATGATGACCTCGCATTACATTATGCGACCAGACGCCTCGCCAGAACCCTTCAATACGAAAATTGTGTTCATTGGCATTCCATACCGTATTGCCGACAAATCCAATCCAGTTTATCACTGGGCAGTTGAAACCACCAATATTGACGCCAACGCTTAACACTCCGGATTCCGAACCGACAATCTCCGTTTCTGATATATAAGCGCCTACAGGCAAGGGAATATTTTCGCAATCAAGATCAACGTCATTCAAACATCGGTCGCCATTGGATGCTATAGCGAATGTGCCACCGCTGGATTCATCGTAATAATTCATATCCAAATCATGAACGCCTACCTGTGAATAAGACATGCCATAACCGACATCTGGAACCCGCAGTCCAGTCACTGTCACGTTCGTGGTCCATGTCTGGCCATAGTTGGTGATTTCAGCATTGTTTTCTGGCAAATAATCACCACAGTTATCCACACCAAGATACATCGAACCTTCTATCACAGGCCGACCATCTGCTGTGTTTCCAAAGGGCTCAATCAAGATATTTCTTTCACTGTAATTAACGCATATTTCAGCAAACGACTCACCGCGCCTGAGCAGCACCCGTTTTCCAGAAAACTCACCCATTGCCAACATGGATGTTCTTCGTTCTGCGTTCACAGGACACGCCATATCACCGCCATAGTTGCCTGAAGTGGAGATGCAGATGGTGTCCTGTTCA
Source organism: Arenicella sp. (assembly GCA_050633785.1). Lineage (GTDB taxonomy): Bacteria > Pseudomonadota > Gammaproteobacteria > Arenicellales > Arenicellaceae > CALKZN01. Next base: position 36,193 of record JBOEHE010000035.1, on the reverse strand, counting down.
CTAAAGGCATGCTCTGGAGAGTCCACTGTTATCAGGATCTGCGCAGTACCTGTGTCTCCGAGTGCATTTCTGGCACTGACGGCTACAGCAAACTCGCAGACCCCAGACTCATATTGAGGGTGATCAGGCTGGCAAATGAAGGTATGTGCTGCCATCGGGCCACCTTGTTGGGAATTTTTGGATAAGCCTGTAGTCGCAAAATCACCGCTGCTGGCATCATTAAAATTGAAATAATAACCTAAATCCCGGAACCTCTCATGCTCATTCGGTGTTGAGCTATCCAAGGTTTCAGTGGCGCTGAAAACCACTGTGCACGGACTGAAACAATGGGTTCGGCTGGCCTGCAGTCTCACTTGAATCACAGGGCTTTCATCATCATCAAACAACAAGGATATGATCGTTGGCAATGCGGAATTAGAGTTACCTGCGTGAACTGACAGCCCAACCATCAATAAACTCAGAAGCAGAATCAATCGCCATTTTGACAGATGTATGCATCGCGTCATACTCAGTTCCCTTTGAAACATGTGTTCATAACAGGTGTGAGTCGAATCCGGGCAGATACGTTTGACCGATCTATGCTAAACAGCATTGAGCTGGGTGCGATTATGCAGCGTCATAAACATATTATCGGTATTCCTCCATTAATGGCGACCACTGGAAAACAAATGGAATCATCGGGAGGAAGGTTAAACATTTTTACACTGATTGATTTGGAATTACGACTGCCTTTAGTTGAGCCATATGTGCCGTTAACGACCAATGCAAACGGCCGCTGTCTGGGCAGTGACAAACCGTTGACCCGCCAACCGTTATCCACCGGAATTCCAAAACCAAGGTCTAGCAGGCTGAAATCGTCTAAAAATCGAACGATGAATCGCACATCGTTTAGTTGTGGACCAGAACCCATTCGAAGCCATTGTACAAACGTTCCCTGGTCTGGTATTGAAAGTTCTTGTTGCGCTGGTGTGTTTGGTGTAACCCGCGCTAAATTAGCTCTATTTTCAGAATCAACCTGAGTAAAATCTCCAGCAATCAATAATTTCCCATCATTTTGCGTCAGGAGAACGGAAACTCTTTCATCGGCTCCTGTTACTCCAGGATCAAAATCAGCATTCAATACTCCGCTGGAACTCAGTTTTGCGATTGAGTTACGGGCAATACCACCAACCGAGGTAAAATCACCTCCCACCATGATCGAGCCATCGGCTTGCAGGGATAAAGCCAACACCACACCGCCCGTTATATCTGGGTTAAATGTCATATCGAGACTGCCGTCCGCATTCAGTCGTGCCAGATGATTTCTTGTCTGTCCATTAATTGAAGTGAACAGACCACCAATAACAATCGCTCCATCGGGTTGAATTGCGGCAGCGGTAATGCCGCCGTTCGACTGCGTAAGAGATGCAAACGAGGTATCAAGGCTGCCATCTGAGTTTAATAAAGCAACACCCAGCGCTGGCTGTCCACCAATCATGTTAAATGTTCCGTGAATAAGTATTTTGTTGTCTCGTGTGATTCGTGCGCCAAAAACACTGCCGTTAAGAACAGGGTTGAAAGCCCCGTCCAAACTGCCATCAGCATTGAGTCGGGCAATGCGATTTCTGGCAATTCCACTGACTTGGTTAAACGTACCGGTGACAATGACTTTATCATCTGACTGAATAGCGAGTGAGGACACAGCGCCATTAGCATTTGGGTCAAAGCCCAAGTCCAAATCGCCATTGGGTTGAATTCGAGCAATGCGGTTACGCGCAACCCCATCAACCAACAAGAAGGCCCCACCAATGACTATAGCGCCATTGGACTGCACCACAACAGCACCGACGGACCCTGAGACATTTGGGTCAACAAAGCTATTGTCAATAGAGCCATCTGGATTAACTCGAGCTACCCGGTCTCTTGATATACCGCCAATGGTTGAAAAATTGCCAGCAACATAGATTTTCCCACCGGCTTGAATCGCCAGATCACGCACCGCTTGATTTGTATCGGCAACAAGGTCTTCGTCCACATCACCACCAGGATAGAGCCTGGCCACAAAAGGCCGATTGAAACCACTGACACTGATAAAACTTCCACCAAGCAGAATGTTCCCATCGGCTTGCGAGGCCAGTGCTGCGACCTCATTATCCGAACCAGGATCAAATTGAGTATTGATAAAACCAAGTTGTGAGATAAGGGCAAGATTATCCCGGAGCACAGGCACCGCTGCGGGCTTAACCACTGAACCGAAATCACCACCGATCAGCACTGAACCATCGTTTTGTATCAGCACAGCCCTGACTGGGCCATCAGGCTCAACATCAAAGCTGGCATCCCAGCTGCCATCAGGATTTGCTCTGGCCAGATTGGCTTGCAGCACACCACCACCCGCAGTGAAATCACCACCAACTACTATTTTTCCATCCACTTGCCGCTGCATGCTGAAGACTTGACCGTTCACATTGGCAACAAAGTCTTCGTCTAAGGATCCATCAGCATTGAGCTGGGCTAAACCGGTTCTGATCTCACCATTGACTGTCGTAAATTCACCCGCAATCAGAATTTTTCGGTCGGGCAGAACAATAATTCTGCGCACCCCATTATTGGTTGACGCATTAAAGCTGGTGTCGATGCTTCCATCTGGGTTTAAACGGGCGATATTGTCGTGTGCTGCTCCAGCTATTTCGCTGTACAAACCACCCACCAGAATCTTGCCATCTGCTTGCGTCGCAAACGAACCAACGCCTCCAACAGCTCCCGGATTAAAGTCTAAATCCAGTGTGCCATCACTGTTAAGCCGTGCTATTTTCTGGCGATCAACACCGCCGATCAAAGTGAAAACACCACCCAGCAACACCTTGTTATCCGGTTGCAAGGCCATACCCAGGATCTCACCATTGGCACCAGGACTGGTAGTGAGACTGCCATCCGGGTTAAGACGCGCTAAACCTGGCCGTGAAAAAGCACCGATGTTGGTAAATTGGCCGCCAAGCACAATCGTGCCATCATGTTGTACTGCAATGGAATTAACAGCTGCATCTGGAAATACTTGAAACCCATCTTCGGCATTACCGCCAGCTAATGCTTGCACAGAGCAGCTAATCGACACCACTAAAATAGCGGTCAAAAACCGGCTCACCTGGCGTGTATTGTTTCGAATCATAATTCAACTCTCTTTGAAACGTTCATTCATAGACAAGTAGCAGTGCAACCAGTTCATTCACTCTTGGTCACAGAAGCATGACACCGTTATTTCTGAATAGAATGGCCATCTCAATGCCGAGCAGCGTGCCGCCAGTATAGTCTTCTACTTTCTTATAGGACTGTATACTGCCGTGGGGAATAACCCTATCCCCCAGATGGGGGATATCAATGATATATCTGAAGGAGATTTCTTCCGACACAGGCAAGCAAATTCAAGACTCCAAAAACCTTCGATATTGGCAGAACTTGAGAGGTCTTATTTCCCCAATAGAAAATACCCTTCAAAGGTTAGCTTCAGTTTTTTTATATCATCAAGATTGATCCAATCATTGCCTTGATTATCAAAGTTCAGCTCCCAGACTGTAAATGGACTCAAGCCCCAGAATCCCTGGTCCTTGTCGCCAATCAAACCACCAGCGGTATTGCTTGGATTGCCATAATCGATTTTGTATGGAATCTCGCGTGGCGCATGAGCAAAGCTCAGCACACCGCCAGGTTTGGTTTTTCTGGCAACGCTATTCATATCACTGGTACCGCTGTGCAAGAGGGTCAGAAAGGCTACACCTTTATCGGGTCTCAAATCCGGCAATTCCAGTTTGACCTTAGTGGCTACGATATGACTCATATTGGCGAAGCTGGCTCTGGTTTGGCGATTAATATCCAGGCGAAAATTTAATCGTTTGGTGTTGGTCAACGCCGCAAATGCAGAAGGATGGGTCTTCGGTGTAATAGTAATGGTTTCCTGAAAGGGCTGATAAGGGCCTTTTCTCGACAGATATTTGTCAATGTCATTGGTCCATTCGACATAGGTTTCCGCCAGATGGGCAATGGATGTGTCGTCCACCTTGAATTCACGCGGTTTGAGGGACCAGAAATAATAGGCACGATTAAACTCATAGAGTTTACGCAGCAGGCTGGATTTGACATGCCAATAGGCACGCTCCATAAACGCGGTATGTTCGGGCAATATCGCCTCATGCTGCCTGGTTCGCAACGCAGCAATGTGTTGCATTTCGGCTTCTTTTTGAGCAATTTCTTCCATTAATCGCTGACGCATTACCCACAGGGCCGTGTAACCCAAAGCCAGGTTGTTGTGCGCCTCAATAAGATCGAAATACTGATGCACCAGATCATGCAGCTCTTTCGCTTCAGGAAATTTCCCCAGATACTCTGCAATAAGTTTGTCAAATTCATCTTTTTCCAACACTACTTTAGCCTGACCTCTACCCAGTTCGCTGGTTTTCTTGATCGCTTTGATGGCGCTGGAAATGGATTTCTCAGTGGATTTGGCTGTCTTGAGCACTTTGATCAAAGCATCAGCGCCTTTGAACAGATTAGTCGCATCAGCAACCGCTTTGATTTGCCCGATACCTGAGACCAGTTCGGCACTAAAGGTAGCAATATCCAACAGGGTGATCAGAATATCCTCAAACGTACAATCAACATTCTGTTTGAGGGTATAAGTGACAAAGGCCTGTTTATAATCAAACTCAGACTGCAGAATCAAATCACGTTGAGCGTTAGCGGCATCCAGTGACTGTTCAACGTTGGCAAAGGCATCTTCGATTTGCTCATCCAGATCTCTGACCTCACTCTTATCATGCTTAATAGCCTTCTCCAAGCTACTGCGCATATGGTCGAGATTATCCAGACGAGTCGCCACTTTGGCATTTTTTTTCTGGTATCGATTGAACGTGTCTTCGACGATTTTGCCGACATCTAATAAATCCTTCACTCGTGCTTGCAACGCACCGAGTGACAGCACTGGCACCCAATTTAAGGCATGCCCATAATAATCCAGCCCGAGCGCCAAGCGCGATAATTCCAGATTGGCCGCCTTATTCATCTGACGACGCACAGCGATATCTTTGGCAGACAGACCAGTGCCAGCAGCAACAGTTTTGCCAGCGAAGCTGGCGGTAATATTAGCCAACCAGGAATACCGCATATTAACACTGGCAAACTCTTGCTCAGTGCTGGCATTCAAATACATAAGGTCGGCTTTATTCTGGGAGATTTGCAATAGTGTCAGCGGGAACTTTGCAGCGATGGCCGCATAGTTCTGCTTACTGAAGACTTTTGCTTTCGTCAGCTCAACGGAATTGAACATGGTGACACCTTTGACACCATCGGCACCAGAATTGCCTGGAAATCTAGCCACCGGTCCCAATGCGCCATCATGACCATTGGGTGCTGGTCTGATTTCTTTCTGGTTACTGATATTATCCAGAATATTAAACACCACATCCGCCCCGAAACCACCTTTTCCTCCCGGGCCTCGGGCACCAGGAATAGCGGCTTCTGCGCCGCGCCCACCTGCACTGGACAGAATAAACGTACCTGCAGAGGGTTGCGCCAAACCCAGGTTGAGTGTTCCACCAATACTGCCATCGCTGGAACGACCAGCACTGCCAGCCTGGCCGCCTTGTTTACCCTCTTTACCGCGCGCTATGTCCGGCACACCCACGATAACACCTCGGCTGATCTGGCCGTGTTGGTTTGTTTTCAGGCCATCGGCTCCTTTTTCTCCCGGCATACCACTGTGACCATCCTGGCCGCGCCCACCCTGACCACCTTGCGCCAATAACAGCAAATTTGAACCTCGCAGTTTTTTGTTTACTACGGCTGCCACACCAGCAGCTAGAACCGTCGTGATTATGTCACCGATCCCGTTAGTTAATGCATGTTGAGCGGATGCACCCAGACTCTTGTTTCCCAAACCTTTAATGTTGATTTCAACGTCTGATGCAATGCTTGCACTGGCTTCTCCTGCAGTATAAATTGCCTCGAGATCATCCGAAGCCACCAACTCAAATTGTGCATCCACGGCAAATTTTTCGGAGCTAAACGGCATCGTCATATTGCCAAAACCCGCTATATCTCCAGCCAGGCTCAATTGTGTGAAATGGATCGAAAGATGCAGGCTACGCGAGTCATTTTCAAGAAAAACACGCTTGCTTTGCCAAGACCCCATCCCCTTGATAAAGGTGTTTTTCAAATCAACTCGGGTTCCATCCCCAATGCCAAATTTAAACACCATGAACAGGCCCTTAACTGCGTTCTTATCCAGTTTTTCTTTCAGCTTGGGCTCAGCACTCGCAGCCTTTACAGTACTATTCAGCCAGTTCGTCATCGGCAGCAAGGTGCTGTCGTTGCTTTGAACTGGTTGGCTAAAATTGATTTGTTCAGCAAACACACTCAATTTGCCGGATGGCAAAGCTTTAGAACCATCGACTCCGTCAGCACCTTTGGCAGAAAATGCCGTATTGTCCTGTTGTGGCAAATCACCAAGAGTGAAATCTTTGGTCGCATTCGGCCCACCTGAATCGATCATAGCACCTGAATCCACAATCAGCTCGCGGGCGATCAAAGTCAGATCTTTGCCAGGATTAATCAAATTGCCGGTCACCACCAACCGATCAGCGCACACCGTAAATGCCTTTTCAGCAGGCAATCGCCCAGCAACTGAAAGATCATAAGGCACATCTTTCTGACTGATTTCAATCTCAGAAGTGAAAATGGCTAATTCGTCAATTGAGTCTTTAACTATCTTGCTGCCCATGCTGCTACCCCGTGTATGATTGTTGTTATTGTGCCGACATGCTCTAGGTTTCTTTCCAGAGCTATTGAGTATTACCAGTTCAGCCAGCAATGCAAGAAAAACTCAAAAGGATACGAAGTCTGAAGTTTTAGAGGTATCGCGAAAAAAGTGCCGCCTCTAACTATTTTCAATCGAAATACCATGAAAATAATAACCGTCCTATCGTACTCGGCAGCCAGTATTGTGTTTCGCTTAATTCGGACCTTCTAAGCAAATCAAAATTATCAAAGTTAGCCTGTTGGTATAAAGTTTCACTTGGCAAAATAACGCAACTTTGCTCAAGGCGACTTGTTGCCAATGCAACTTCCTTTTTATCTAAATAAACTTCTGACTCTTCACTTATTTCACCAAAACATCCAACATAAACGAAACAATTTACATAAAAGTGATATTTTCCCTGTTCATCAGAAACTGAGGCACAGTAGTAGTTCTTAGGGTATTCGTATCCTGAAATATCAAGTACTTCGAACAGCCCTAGCCCTTGTAAAGAATAACAAAGGGTTTTAAATTTATTGAACTCTATTCTGTCAGCGTTTATTCCTGTGAATTTACTGGGCAATTTATACATCATATTTTACGTTGACATACAGATAAAAGGCGAAGCATCAGCAACACTCAGAACTGTCCGTTTTATTCCTCGTATAGAGATACCTGCTTGCCAACCGTTTCATTTGAAAATTACTTGAGGCGGTATAATTTCCCATATATTTGTATGAAAATTAAAATTAGTCACTACTTCGCCTTTCGTTTGTTTGTAATAAGTTGCTGCACCAAATACTGCCGACTTATCATAATTCATTACATAGTAAACAATTCGGACGCTGTCTGTTAAATTCTTCTCAGAAATTAATTCATAACCCTTATACGCACCATAGTATTCTTCAATTTGACGAATACTATTTGATTGAGTTAGAGCGCTTTTCTCTCCTTCTAAAGGCGAACCTTTTAATAATTCTGGTATAAATGCATCTACCCCATTTTTTAAATATGCCTCAGATGCTCTCTGTAAGGGATCGCTAGCATTTACGATTTGTGAAAATAAAATTGTTGTTATAAGTAATAAAGTTCTCATATCTATCCTTTTAGATTATGTTTCAATTAGTTAGTGTAACTTGTTTTTTAAAACCGGAATTTCCTGTTCACCCCCCTACTATTCCTAATAAATCCATTAAGAGGGTAATACAGCGCATAAAAACAATTTCTATAAAAAACTACCTTCTTCCTGCATAGCTTTTCTAAAGCGCCGAACAATGACTATAACCTACCACTCTCTGCAAAAGAATAGCCAATCTTGCTATAACACATGTTCCTTTAGCTACTCCCAGAATACAGATCAGAAGAACTATTTATACCCGAGTGTTTTTTCTTGTTAGCTGTGATTAGAATATTGTTTGTATTTAGCTGGCAATTCACCGAACATCGCCAAGTAATGCAATATTGCCATTGAAGTAGGCTTGCGTATATCACATTTCGGGTGTTCAGGGTTGAGCTTACCCAGTGAATCTGTAATGTCTACGATGCTTGTGTCTTCTGGAGACAAAGTATCAATGTATATATCAATAACTCTATACCCGTCCTCAGAGCCAGTCACAAAAAGAGCCGAATACTCGCCTTGACCAGTTAAACCGTAACCTGATGTAGTGCAACGTAATAGATTTAAACGAAGGTCCTTGAAAGCCGGATGCATAGATATTTCTTTGCAACGAACTCCTTTCTCATGAAGCCATCTCGTTGCTTCTACAATATGTTCATAAGCTTTATTTTCTGTAATTCGGCTAAAATTCAAGAAGTATTGCCTGTCTTTTTTGCTCGGTATTTCACTCGACATCCTTGTGAATAAAGCTTTAAATTTTTGAATTACGTTGTCCATTCTTTTCTCTAATGTGGTATCTAGAAAACATACACCCACATCCAATCTACTATTAATGACTATCTACAAAACCTTTGCAATTTTCTGGGTGCTGGTCACAACCATAGATATACACCATACCAGCATCACCAAAGAAAAACTCATCTTCTAAAATTTCTCCAAACTCAAAAAGAAACCTCATTTCTTTATTACAATGTTCACATATTGGCTCATGTGAGTTTTGAATCAAGGACGGTGCCCCTCCCTCGAGAATTATGTCTATTGGGCTTAAAACAGGATAACCAACGTCGTGCAAAATATACTCTAGTAAATTCTTTGGGTAATTTGTATGAGATTCAAGCAGTACCTTAATTTCTTTACTGTTTGATAATGCATACTCAACTGTATAACCGAATTCATCTTCTTCATCACACTTTTCTGTAAAAGGAACCTGGGTCTTGCCTATATAATGCTCTGACATAAGGTTTCTCCCTTGAGAAATATTTTTTGCTTTTTCTAGAGAAGGCTCTCCATAGCTTTTAATTCTGATCTCCCAATCAACGACATAAACCACGATCAACCTACCTTGCCAAATATTTGAAAGATTAGGGCAGGACAGTTTAAGCTGCATGCAAAAATTTGTAGATTCCTCTGTTGACTCTATCCAATCATCTCCATTTTCAGCATAGGGAGAACCGCCTATTTTTGAACAGGTTATATCGCAAGCAATAGTTGTTTTTTTGCTATTCAAAACAGTATAGGAATTGCACGACAAACCTGAATCAACAAAATTTTTATAGGTTTGGATAACATCCTCTCTCTCACTCAGAGTCATTGCATCGTAATCATGCTTTGCTTTATTTTTCCTACGCATTTCTGGCATAGAGAATATAAAAATTAATGTGAACAACGCCGCAAAGAAACCGGCAATAATCAATCCGCCAAAACCTAAACCTTTTAAAGTTTTAAGAAAATAATATGAATCGAAATTATTAATTAAAACCCAAACACCAAGAACAAATCCTGGAACGAATAAAAACCACCACAATATCCCTTTAAACTTTAAATGTGCTTCTGAAAACCTACCTTTATTAGCATGGACATAACTGGAATATTGCCATTCATCACCCCACAAAGTGTAATTCAGACTTGTCAAACCCAGCGTCAAAAAATAAAGGATTGGCCCAAACATTGATGGATGTTCATAGCAATCAGATGGGCATGATGACGTTGAAATAACAACAGTGTCAAAAGACTCAATCCAAGCAAAGAAAACCACCAAATTAATGCCAATAAAAACAGCTATAGAAAACGCTCTTGGAAACCAAGTAAACCACCCTCTATTAATTCGATATAACCATAATAAAATAGCTGAAACTGTGAATCCTCCTGTTATAACTTTATCGGAAAAATCACCTTCAAAAAAAGAGCCATATGACAATGACATGACTGAAAAAAAAGTACACATAACGGCTAAGAAAACCAGCATTGTATTTCCAACCAGGTAATGCTCTTGTTCTTCTTTCATTATGCTTACAAGATTTCTAAATCAAGTTGCCCAATTAGTTAGCAGTAGTACCGAATGATTTAATGTCACTGCTGTTCCAATATTGCCATTTCATCAAGCGAGATACTCTCGCTTCCATCTGAAAAGGAATACCGTTTCATTGGAACTTCCATCCCTACCTTTAATTTAACAGAACGCAAAAGGGGTCGACGCATATCATCATATCCCTCAATGCTGATTATGGCGTATCTGGCAGGAGCACTCTGGCTAACGCAATCTGGTTTTAACAACTTTGATAACGGGCGACAAGAAAACCGAGTTTCCCCCAGTTCTTTTACAATCCCTGTTAGCATATCCAGTTTACCAATCTCTCGACCTGAGTTTTTTGAGGGGTAAACAAACATAGCAATAACTGCAACAATCATCAAAACAATGACTGTTTTGATGATGTGAAACTTCAATAAAAAATCCAACCTTCTCATAAAAACAAGTGAACCCTTTTCCATTTATTTTCTACGGACAATCCATTAATAGACTTATTAGAGATTGCTAGATAAGCGTAGCATAAGAATTATGATCAAATCGCTATTTTTAGTAAGCTAATTCTGCAGACTCACAATGTGGGGTGAATTCACACATACCCTTTGCTATTGTAATACGCCAACTCTGCTTTACCATCCAATGGTATTAAGATTGCCAGCTCAGCTAACAATGGAAGGTAAATCCAAGGCTCTGGAATTTCAAATTTTATAAATATCTCTAAAAAAATCAGAAATTTCTCTGATGCTTCCACATTATTCGGGAGTCTTTGCGGATATAAAGCACAGAAAGAGCCAACCCAATAGCAATCGCTGGTGTCCACCATAGACCAAAAAAGCAGACCTATATAAATACTGCATCCAAAATTCTAAAATAAAACCAATATGCTGAATTAGCAAAAGCTGATGCTTCTCTGACTACTTCAATTGGTATGTATGTAGTATCCACTTCTCCAGACAAATGGCCTCCTTGAACTAAACAGCTAATTAATTTCTAAACAATAAACGGACAGTAAGTATTATTTAAGGGGTTCATAATATCGTAATGAAATAAATGGGGTCTGTCTGTTTTATTTCAAAAGGGTTCTTTTCCTTAAAAATACATTTACTAAATTTAAGTGCTCTAACATTACTTCCAAACCAAATCTAACGACAAAAACAACAAAACCCTGCCGAACACCAGGATCAATCGATCCAGCATCCGGCAGGGCTTTATTTCCTTTCAATGCAGTCATGCCTTTTGCGAAGTCGCCTGCAATACTATCCTTTTTATCTTTTAATTACCCAATCAAACCACCATCATCACGACGAATCGCGACAATGGATGACCGTGGCACGGTGTTACCACCGGCTGGCCAGTGGGAGTTGCCTTTTTCGCCGGGGTGTTGGATGCCGACAAACAGGGTCTTTTTGTCAGCGCTCCAGGTGATGCCGGTGATTTCGCATTCCTTGGGACCGGTCATAAAACGTTTGATTTCACCAGTGGCGGTGTCGCCCAGCAGCATTTGGTTGTTGCCCATGTTGGCAAAGTCACCTTTGTTGCTGTATTTGCCGTCGGTTTGAATCCACAGGCGACCTTGAGAATCGTATTTGATGCCGTCAGGTGAATTGAAGATATTGGCTTGGTTGATGTTGCTCGAGCCTGCATAGGCATCGCTGTGAACGGTTGGGTTGCCTGCTGTAACGAACAAATCCCATTTGAAAGCCAGAGCCGTGTGATCACCGCCAGTTTCTGTCCATCGAACGATTTGGCCGTAGTTATTTTTCTCACGTGGATTGGGTCCGTTAACTGGAGTTTCATCACCGCCAGCATTGGGTTTCACAGCCCGGTTTTTGTTGTTGGTCAATGCGCAACAGACTTCGGCTTTGACGGGATTAGCAGCCACCCATTCCGGACGGTCCATGGTGGTTGCACCGACAGTTGAAGCAGCCATTCGAGTGTAGATGCAGATTTCTGCTTCTGTCATGCCCGTTGTTTCGGGCGTCAGGGCCAGCCATTGACCGGTTTGATCATCAGCAAATTTAGCCACATACAGACTGCCTTGTTCCAGCAAGTCTGTGTTGTCTGCGCCTTTTTGGTATTTATTAGCACTGACGAATTTGTACAGGAATTCTCCTCGTTCGTCATCGCCCATATAAACAACCACATGTCCGTTGTCGGCCAGAACGACTTCAGCATTCTCGTGTTTGAAACGCCCCAAAGCGGTGCGTTTTTTCGGTGTTGAGTTCGGGTCGGTTGGGTCAATCTCAACGATATAGCCAAAACGATTCGGCTCGGTCGGATGTTTGCTGATGTCAAAGCGCTCATCCGTCATTGACCAACCGTAGCCACGATCCTTGTGGGAAACACCGTAGCGTTTCAACTCATCACTGATTTCATAGTCTTTGTCGCTGCTGGAAAAATAGCCATTGAAGTTTTCTTCGCAAGCCAGATAGGTTCCCCAGGGAGTTTCTCCATTGCCGCAATTATTAAATGTACCTTTGGCCACAACGCCTTGTGAATCTGCCGCAGTTCTGAGCAGCTCATGCCCTCTGGCAGGCCCTGTGATAAGCATGGCTGTATCGGCAGTGATTCGGCGGTTGTAGGGTGAGTCTTTCACCACGTTCCACCGGCCATTCTGCTCAGAAACTTCCATCACGGTCACGCCGTGACCGGCTTTGCTTTTTCTCACATCATCAGCATTGACGGGCTTTCCATCAGGACGATTGCCATGAATAATTGAGCGATTGACATATTCGTTATTCACCGCGATGATGTGCTTATTGCCCTTGGTGTAAAAGGCCATGCCATCGTTGTTATCACCCATGGCCAGTTCTTGGGATGCTCCGGTGCCACGTGATTGATGGTCAAACTCAACACCCGCACTCCATAAAGGATCACCCCAACTGGTTAAGACCTGCCAGTTGAAACCTTCTGGCACGGTGATGGTGTCCGCGACACTGGCTGCCACAGGTGTGAAAGAGAGTGTTTTGCTCACTTGAATCGGTGGTTGCTTGGTGCTGCAACCAGCAACAAAAGCCGATGCTCCAAATGCAACACCTGCACCAATGAATTGACGGCGGGTCATTGCATTTTCAACCAAAGCATCGAATTCAACCGCAGCCGATTGTCCTTTTTTCTCAATTGACGACATTTTTACCTCTACGTTATAAAGCCTGAAATAAACGAAAGGCGATAAATTAGCAGGTGAAGATGACAGCTTTGTTAACCCACCGGCAGGTTCTGTGAAAATAAATCATTCAGAATTAATAGATGTCTGACTCTACCTTTATTTTTTAAAGACGTATACAAGACAACATTGGTATCATTTACTACAGAGATGATTCACTGAGACTTTTAAGCTCTGGGCGTTTTTGATTCAAACCACTGTAATGCAGAAATAACTATGAAAAAATTGATGTGTACGATTTGTCTATTTGCAACATTCAGCATCACAATGCAAGCCATTGCTGGCACTGACGCTCAGTTGAAGGAATTGGTTACTGCTCACCTCGCATTATCCACGGTTGAAGACATCGAAGGCATAATGAACACCTTGCACAGTCAATCACCTACCTATGCCTCCCAGAAAGATAACCTAGAAGAAATAGCCAAGGTATATAATTTTGATTTTGAATTATTAAATTTTTCATTTATCGGGGAAGACAAAGATTATGCCTATGCCCGGTTCAAATTTTTGCTAAAAGAAGTCAGTGGTTTTCAATTCAAAGATAATGAACGAGATACATTAGGTATTTTCAAAAAGGAAGGTGAACAATGGAAATTCTGGAGTCAGATAAATCTGAAAATCGACTATAAATGACTGACAAGCCAACTAATAACGGGAACAGACCATGGCTATTATAGGCGTCATCTCAGATACCCATGGTCTGCTTCGACCTGAAGCCTGCGACTATCTTCAAGGTTCAGATTTTATCGTGCATGCAGGTGATATAGGCTCACCCGATGTGGTCAGTCAATTGCAGAAGATTGCACCCTTGTCTATTGTCCGGGGAAACATTGACAAGTCTCCCTGGGGCGATGAGTTTCCTGAGGTCGAGGTGCTAAAAGTCGACGGTAAGTATCTGTATATTCTTCACCGGCTGGAAGATCTGGACATCGACCCTCAGGCCGCAGGGATGAATGTTGTGATCAGCGGTCATTCACATATGCCAAAAGAGCAGTGGCTTGATGGCGTTTTATATCTGAACCCCGGCAGCGCTGGTCCTCGGCGTTTCAAGTTGCCGGTGTCACTGGCTCGGCTCACCATTGCTGACTCAGGTATCAGGGTTGAAATGAAAGAACTCGCGGTTTAGTTCTCCATTGACTGCATTTTCTGTCGCTGACCCTTCATTCTCAGCTGTGCTGCTTAACTCACTATCCTTAACTCTCTTCTTCAACTACCCATTGCAGCATCAATTTCTTGATCTGGGTCTGATAGGGGGTGTCAGTCATGGCCGCTTTCGTTCTGAAAACGAATAGCAAATCCTCAGGCACTTTCATGCTGATCAGTTTTGATGGACTGGTGCTTTTCTGCACTGAAATAGTATGAGGTTGTGTATGGTTTTTTGCACCATGCAAACGCCTGAAATCATCTAGAAAACGCACGATCTGTTCAGTGCTCATCTCACGGCATTGCTCCAGATACTCATCACTGAATTTTTGCAGGGCTTTCATTATTTTTGTGCTAACACTTTCTCTAAAGCAGCAACGTCTTCAAGGTCTTGAGGCCGCCCAGATGCCCGTTTCATATCAAGCAGTCGTGGCACATTCAGCACCATGATCAATGTACGAGGCGTCTCAAATTCAATAACATCTTTGATATTGAGATCATAGTTGATGATGATATCAACTTGTTCAGTGACATCACTGGGATTGTAAAAATTCCAGGCAATGAGGTTACGATTTTTAATGTATTCTTCACGAAAGTTAAACACGTCTTCGGCAGTAATAGGCAAACGTGACACTAAGCTATGCTGCTTGAATAGTTCCTCAATATGGATCAGCGTTTCCAGCTTCCACTCAACAACAAAATCGACATCAACAGTGCCTCTGACTGCACCATGCAAGGCTACGGCATGACCACCAACCAGTGCATAAGGCAAACGTGCGGCGCTCAAGGTCGTACAAATTTTTTCAAGGAAAGACATATATCGAGTATATACTAATATATACCAATATAAAAACTGCAAAAATGTGCAGAAGACGTTTTATTAACGCCTTCTGCATCTGGGCGGACAATTAAGAACACTGCCATTGGATTGCAGTGGCAAAATCCTGGAAATAGCCCATTTTGAAATTCACTTCAGGGCCTGCTTCCGGCAATTCGCCTGGAGCATTGGGGTCTCCAGTGCCAACAGCCAGGCTGAGGATTCCGGCATTATTATAGTGAGGCACTATATTGCTCATCCACCAACTCAAGTATTCTGGTTCACCCTCTTCATTGTTCTGTCCGCGCAACCAGGCAACAGCGGGGCTTTGCTGGTCCAGAGCAGCTGCATCGATAACTGCTCGCGTTGGTTTGTGTTGCTCGCATTGTGCTGCGAATTCGGCAATAGCGCTCTGAAAGCTATTAATACTCAGTCCTTTAATTGGTTTCCAGTCAAACACCAGAACGGCATCATCTTCCGTCAGATAGAACGTGTAGTAGTCGTTGTTTTCAAGCACTTTTTCAGTATGTGTATTCATCGAATACCTCCGATTAATGTGGTTAGTGTTTGCACAATATAAAAGTTCAAGTTAACTTGAAGTCAATAAGAAATTATGATTTTATTAACGGCTATGGAAACTATTTTAACGATCAGTGCAATTTCAAGGCGCAGTGGCGTTGCGTCTTCCGCCTTGCGTTTTTATGAAGAACGCGGTCTGATTCAATCCGAACGGGCAGGTTCAGGACACCGACGCTATCACCGCTCTGTGCTGCGCCGGCTGGCATTTATCGTTTTTGCTCAACGTATTGGACTTTCTCTGGATGAAATTGCCGCAGAACTGGCAAAACTGCCTGCCAGCCGCACGCCAACCCGCGAGGACTGGTCTGAATTATCTAGCACCTGGGTTCAGCGCATAGATGAACGTCTGGCTGAACTCCAATCTCTGAAAAAAGGACTGACAAACTGCATAGGTTGCGGCTGCCTGTCGTTTGAACATTGCCAATATGCCAACCCGGAAGACCGTATTGGACGTCATAGCTCCGGGCCATATTTCTGGCGATAAATAATCCTCTGAGAGCAAATTAACCACAAGTTCTGGTCTAGCCCAATATAAGACTTTGTTGCAATAAGCAATCACACACAATTTGTTCAACAGACAAATTCAGGGTAAAGTTGCCGCTCAGATTTGGAGAGTTGATTATGAGCAAGGACTATGAATACAAGGACCGCGTTGTTGCGGTAGACACAGACCGGGAGTTGCGATTTGGTGAAGGCAAAATAAGCGGCGTCTGCTCATTTTTTCTGGGCGCATTGAGTTTGCTGGCCGTACTGGCCTATCTTTATCCATCGTATCTAACCACTATCGAGTTGCGCCAGGCCTACGATTCTGTATTTCTGCAACAAGTGTTAAAATACGGCATGTATTTTTCCCTGTTCTTTGGTGTTCTGACCTTAATTCTCAACAAACGAAAATACATGAAACTCGGACTTGCAGGAATCAGTCTAACAGGAATCGCTTTTTTGCTGGGTGGCTATACTATTCCAGTAGGTCCGGTTGAACCAAGACGCCTATCCCTTGGAATTGACTGGTTGATCCTGGCCTTTCTGGGGTCAGTGTTTATCTTTATGACTCTGGAAAAACTGTTTCCAAAATACAAGAATCAGGTCATATTCCGCGCCCAATGGAGCCTGGATTTTTTCTATTTTTGTTTCAACCATTTGGCCATATCCGCGATCCTGATCTTTGCCAACTACCATGTCACCCACTTCGACTGGGCATTGAGTGATTCGGTGCAACAGGTCGTTCAATCCATGCCAGTGTTACTGCAGGTCGTTTTGGTGATTTTGTGCGCTGACCTTGTCTTGTACTGGGAACATCGCATGTATCATGAAGTTAATCTGCTCTGGCCTATTCACGCTGTACACCATTCCATAGAGAATCTGGACTGGCTGGCGGGTTCAAGAGGGCACTTTATTCAAGTCTTTTCAGAACGAGCCATGGTGATGGTACCGCTGTATCTGCTGGGTGTTGGCGAACAGACTTTGAATATCTATGTCACTTTTGCGGCTCTGCAAGCGATTCTGATCCATTGCAATCTGAAATTTTCTTTCGGACCATTGAAATATATCTTCGTCACGCCTCAGTTTCACCACTGGCACCACAGTTCAGAAAAACCAGCCATTGACACCAATTATTCAGCACATACTGTGTTGTTTGACCGCGTGTTCAACACCTATCATATGCCTGAGCAACAATGGCCAGCTGATTATGGTACGACCAAACCTCTGCCCAAAAATCTGATAGGTCAATTGTTATACCCATTGACAGCCATTCTGTTCAACAACAAAACGAAACAGGACTGATTCAAGCGCCAAGGTTTACTAATGGATTGCCCGAACTGCCAGCAACAACTCACCATCAACCGCAGAATTACCGGTAACTTTTTCAGCGATTGGTTTCTAGGAGAAATCCTTTTTGTGGCTATAATTCTGCCACTTATGTTTCTGGGCCCATTGGGTTGGGCTTTTATTGCCCTCTTGGTTTTAGCGACAGTCTTTGCCAGTTGGGGGAAACAACGGTTTAAATGCAAAAATTGCGGCTATAAAACCACTATCAAGGTCGATTCCGAGTATGACTGATCCCTATACACCACCAGAATCAGATTTGCTGGATCAGGCAAATCTCTTTGAAATAGACCCAAAAAAAATCCGTTATTATCATTTCTGGGCAATCCTGCACGCGGCAGTTATCTTGTGCTGCATTATCTTAATTCTGTTCGATCTGGCGTTTACGATCATCTGTGCTCCGCTGGGTTTCTTTAGCCTGATACGTTTAATTACCTTTACCTTAAGTTATTTCGGGTCAAAGAAAATGCTGATGAAATTAGACCGCATTAATAAAAAATTAGACTAATAAAGTAACTCTCAAAAATCATGCCCTATTCACACCTCTATTTCGAAAAACAGAAGGAGTGCATTCATTGTGTTTCTTGAAGTCGGTCGAGAAATAGGCACTGCTGGCATATTCGAGGATCGCAGCAATTTCCCCAATGGCAAGATCTGTGTTGTTAAGTAATTCTCGCGCACGAAACTGCCGATGTTCCATTTGATAGGCTTTGGGGCCTTTACCTATATGTTTTTTAAACAGCTTTTCCATCCAGCGAACGGATACCCCATGCGCATCACAAAACCCCTTAATGCTGGCATCTGTGTAATCCGAAGTTTCCAAATACTGCGCCAGAGCAATAACCCTTGCATTAGACGTTCCCAACCTGGCTCTTAACGATATGCGCTGCTGATTATCCGGGGAGCGGATATGTTCGTGTATCAATGCTTCGGCCACTTCCATCAAACTCTTCGAACTGACACTGTCAGAAAGATAATACAGCATCATATCAGCAGCGGCATGCCCACCCGAACAGCTGATGCGTTTATTGTCTATAACGTAAAGATTGGTACAGACATTTATTTTAGGAAAGGTTTCTCGAAAAGCTTCAAGATCCTGCCAGTGCACGGTGCAGCGATAATCCGTTAACAGTCCTGCCCAGGCTAATACCCAAGTGCCAGAGATGATTCCTCCCAAAGTTGTTCCTTTTCTTGCTTGAGCTTTTAACCAATTGATCAACGCCTTCTCGGGTTTTCCTGAAGAAACGCCAAAAATCATAATAAGATCGTATGTCTGATCGGAGTCTATAGAACAATCCGGTATGGTTTTATGGCCACTGCTGCTGACTATCGGTTCATCAGTCAAGCCAATTGTTTCCCACGAAAGTTGCAGGTCAGCCGACCTGTTTTTCACTTGATAGAGCACCTCAATAACTGCTGCATAGGCCAGCAAACCATAGGGTGGGTCCAGAAATAATCCGATACGCATGTCACCATCTTCTATTTTTTGAGAACAGCAATTAATAGTAACAGAAACGAACATATAGTTCGTTTTTTAAAACTTTTGGTTCGCTATTAAAAAATTTATTTTACATTTGTTCTGCATAATAGGCTCAACAGGGGGCATGTTACTGCCAATAAACTGGCTTCGACCACCCCACCTATTCATAACGAACATTGCCTTGAAAGGCTATAAGTATTGACTCTGGAGCTCTATTTCGTGACCACAAAAAAACCGAACATTTTGCTGATTATTGTTGACCACATGGCGTTTGCAGGCCACTACGGGAATGACCGATATCCCTATATCTGGCCAAATCTGGAAAAACTTGCAAAGCAAGGAGCCTGGTTCGAACGCGCTTATACAGCAGCGCCTATATGTACCCCGGCTCGAGCCAGTATTATGACTGGGCAACGACCCAGTCGTCATGGCCTGCGCTGGAACAGTGAATATAGTATTCTGCAAAACCTGAAAGACTTTCGGGGTGGACAACGACTTTATGCTCATTCCACCGCAGCACAAGGTTATCGCAATGCGTATGTTGGCAAGTGGCATTGTGGGCTTAATCGCCTGCCCATTGACTATGGCATTGAAGGTTGGGGCTTGCCAGAATATGGCAACCTCTATGGATCAGAGAAGTATAAAAGCTATCTTGCTGAGATTGGTGAAAACCAGCCTTTTTGTCGTATTGAGCATAATCTATCTCTGCCTGATGACTGTGGAACGACGGTTTTGATGGACCCTCCGAATGCCTGGAAATATATGGAGGGCTGCGGTGTTCTTGAAGGCCCGGCATCACTCCATGAACAGTTTTTTCTTGCTCATACCGCAGAACAGTCACTGCGTGCATTAGCACAGCAGGATCAACCTTTCTGTTTAGTTGCCAGTTTCTGGGGACCACATCAGCCCTATTACCCTAGTGAAGAGTTTGCGGCACTGGTAAAGCCTGAAGATATACCTGTCTACCCCAGTTTTGATGAAAATCTGCAAGAAAAGCCTCTTCGGTACAGCGCTCATCGTGATCTCAAAGGTGACAGCCAGGCTAATGTCAAATGGCCGAGCTGGGATATCTGGCAGACCGTTTTAGCCCGTTGCTATGCACAAGGCCTACAAACGGATGCCGCAGTAGGTCAGCTACTTGGCGTATTGGATGAACTGAATCTTGCCGAGGACACGCTTGTTATTTTAACCGCCGATCATGGCGACACCATTGCCAGCCATGGCGGCGTTTGGGATAAGCACTCAACGTTTCCTGAAGAGCTTGCCAGAATTCCACTGGTGTTGAGATGGCCAAATCATATTGAAGCAGGAAAGCGGGTCGATAAATTGGTCACCAGCATGGATGTCACCGGAACGGCTTTGAGTGCTGCTGGCGCCGATATAGATGACATTGATGGGCGCAACCTTGTGCCTTTATGTCAGTCTGAAGAGAATACCTCCTGGCCTGACCACCTGATTTGTGAACATTACGGTCATAGCGGCGACATTCTTCATCAGAGGATTGCCTATAAAGATCACTGGAAATATGTGGCAGTCTACGGTGCAGACGATGAACTCTACAACCTAAACAACGACCCCTATGAACTGGTAAACCTAGTAAAGAATACCGATTACCAACACATCTGCAGCAAGCTGAGAGCATTGATTATTGATGAACTGCGCAAAGAACGTGAAATCCGCGCCAAACAACATCCCCCATCCGAACTCGAATATATGTTGGTTGACTCAACACCCCAGTGGCCTCGCGAAGAAAAAATGTTGCTGTATAAGCTAGAGCAGATGATGACTGCCGATAGCAATACGATTTGAGATTGACATTATCTGCTTTAAGTTTGGGTTTATTGACACTGGCGGTATAAACTCTAGCGAGTTTCTAAGGAACTTAATTGAGTAAACCAATACTGAGAATAAGCAATTTATCGACTTTGCGAGATGAGCCGCACAAGCTCACTGACATCAATTTAATGGTTGAGAAAGGCCAGGTGGTCGGGCTTCTAGGCCCCAATGGCGCTGGAAAGAAATCATTACTGACAATGATCTCAGCAAATTCAATCCGATATAGCGGGAGTGTGTTATATCAAGGTCAGGACATTTCAAATCTCTCTGGGAAAGAAAGGTTTGAAATGGGTATCATTAACATTCTTCGTAACAATGATGAGCAGTTTGAGGATGATGCTTCCTGTCTTGAGCATTTGGCTCGCGCTGTGAAGCTATCACCAGAGTTAATCATTTTGGACGAGCCTTTTAAAGATATTCAGTCCAAATTAGAACATCACTGCATGGTTAATCTCATCAAACAATTAAACTCTATGGGAGTTGGTATACTGTTGAGCGATCATAATGTCACAGATGCGATGAAGCTGGTAGATATGATCTATATTCTCAGTGAAGGAAGAATTTTAACCCAAGGCAATCCTCCCGATGGAATTACTTTTAATTGATCGATGAAAAACAATAGCTGTTTCTTTATCTGGTGATTCACGCTGAGGCCATGTAGATCACACACGTATCATTGCTCAGCAGGCCGGGTAACGATGGTGATCAGTGCAGGCAACCCCCACAAAGTGACAAAGCCTGCCAGAAATAATATCGAAGCGATTAAAACACCCACTGTGTTATAGGGCACCAGAGGCGAGAACAACAAGGGCAGGAAGCCCAGGCCCACTATGAAAATATTTTTGAAAATAGCCCGGGCAGGTTCACCAAACATGATTGGCCACGCTGTTTGCCAACAATTATTATTTTCAACCAGATACTGGCGAGAGCGACTGATAAAATGTATGGCGTAATCAATTGCCAGACCAAGACTCAGTGAGGAAAGCACCGCAATTGGCATATCGTAGTCTTTGCCAATCCAGCCAATCGCACCATAAATGATCAGAACAGACAAGCTCAAGGGGACCATGGCTAATGCACTCCAGAGCAAGGAACGAAACAGAATCAACATAATGATAAAAACACAGATAAAGCTGCCAAGAAAAGCTTTTAACATGCCTGTGACCATCTTGTCCTGCCAGACACTATTGATATAGCTCAATCCAAACCAGGCGTGTTCTATAGATTGTGGCGGAGGGTTTTGCTGGATATACTGATCTACCGTTTCAACAATGGCATTCATGTCCTGGTTATTACCACTGGTCATTTGCACCCAGAGATTGATACGGTTGTAATCATAGTTTACAAACTTCCAGAGATCATCAGCCCGGAAACTGTTTTGATAGATGAGCAACAGTTGCGCTACGGCCTCCGGGTTGTCAGGGATAGAAAAGCTGTCCGTATCCTCAAAGAACAATTCTCGATGTACTGTCTTGACAATATCTACAATTGAATTCACTTTGCCAACAACCGCTTGAGAAGTCAGATGGTTTTGCAAGTCTTCGATATACCGTAATAGTTCCGGAGATTTAAAGGTATCATCCTGTTCTGAGTGAAAAGTCAGATAGGGCATGTAGGTGCCACCACTATGCTGATTCAGAGCGGCATCAGCCACACGGATATCGTGCTTCTGGTCGAACCAGTTAATCGGATTATCATTAACCTGAATAGAGTTTAAACCCACAGAAGCGGCAATACTGATTCCAACGATCACAATGATTACGCTGCCAGCATGCCTGTAACTGTGTCTGCCTATCTGCTGAATATGCTTGTTCAACCAGTTGTTAATTCCAGACGATTTTCCACCTTGCGCGCCAAAATTGCTCAAAGAAGATTCTTTCATCAAGAGCAAGTACGCCGGAATCACAGTGATGGTCAGCAACCAGGCGATGACGACACCTACAGCGACAAACAAACCAAATATTTTAATCGGAGGAATGGGCGTAAACCACAGAGAAGCAAATCCTACAGCTGTGGTCAACGTTGTAAACAACATTGGAGTATGCAAATTTTGCATAATTACTTGAAGGGTATCCTTTCTGTTTTTGGTTGCATTGTGGCGATCAAAAAACTCGGAATGAATATGCACCGCATCAAGCACGGCAATTGGCATGATAAAGATCGGAATCATGGAACTCATTATATGAATGGTGTTCCCAGCAATAACCAGAGCCCCCATCGTCCAGACAACAGAAACAAAAGCCACCAATAAGGCTGAAGCTACAACAGTGACATTACGGAAAAAGAAAAACAACAGTGCAAAAATAAGCAACATGACAATGGGAGCCACCACCGCCATCTGGATAAACATTTCAACACCAAACACATCTTCAGCAACCGGCAGACCGGTGATGTGATAGCGGTCGCCTGTGTTGTTTTCCAAAGTAGCGATAACTGCCTGCAATTGCTTATAAATGGCATAGCTTTGTTCTTTGCTCTCCAGAGGCAGATATATCATCAATGCCTTGCCATCACTGGCAACCAGGGTATTGTGAAGCAGAGGAATTCTCAATGCTTGCTGCTTAATTTCCAGAGCAGCCTGACTTGTTGCCGGAGGCTGTTCCATTAACCATTCAAAAAATACCGTGCCTTCCTCATCATGCTGAATACTATCCACGGTAAATGGCGACAGTACATCCTCAGCAACAACGCCTTCAAGAGTCAGTGCTGTTTCAGTGATTTTATGAGCATTGGCTAATGTCTGAGAGTTAAAAACTCCATCCTTATGAGATTCATTAACGATACCGACTAGCATAGTGTCGGATAAATTAAACACCTGCTTCATTTGACGATGAAAAACACGTGCCTGATCGTCAAATGGCAACATGTTTTCTGGATCAGTATCAATCGTTAATGGTTTTATCCATGATTGCATACCCGTGATCAGATTCGGGCTTATTGCTAACAACAGAACCAGCACAGTAAGACCGGCTACGATAGCCAGAGTGCGACGAGGAGAACTCAAGGCATATTGAGTTAATGGTAAGCTGGACATTGGCAAGGCCCTATATAATTGATGCTGAAAAATGTTCTTTTATATTAATGTAACTTTCCCTTTTTGACAGACATTCATATTCCCCGCTACTGCGATTAAATTGATAATCATCAGCCCAGTGTGAATAATTTTCGACAACGCCATTAATGCCCTCAATCAAATGATCAATTTCCTTATTCGACATGACCGGATGCAAACTGATACGCACCCAACCCGGTTTGTCCGTTAGGTCACCACGCTCGATTTTCCTGACGATCTGTTGCGAAGCAGCAGGTTCAACACCCAACAGAATATGTCCATAGGTGCCCGCGCAGGAACAACCTCCACGCGCCTGTATACCATAATAATCATTAAGCAATTTAACAAACAGGTTATGGTGAATTTGATCAGAATAAAACGAGATAAAACCCAGGCGCTGCATTTTTTCCAGTTCCAGTATATGTATCACCTTCTGATCCTTAATACCGTTGATCAAACGTTCTTTTTGCTCATGTTCACGGGCCAACATTTTTTCCACGCCCATTTCATCTTTTAACAAAATCGCCAGCGAGGCTTTAATTGCTTGTAAAAATCCGGGAGTACCACCATCTTCACGCGTCTCAATATCAGCATGATAGCCGTGCCCACCCCAGGGATCAGTCCATGTCACAGTGCCGCCACCTGGGTGGTCTGGCACACTGCGTTCATACATTTTCTTATTAAAAACCAATATTCCTGAACTTCCAGGACCTCCTAGAAATTTATGCGGTGAGAAAAAAATAGCATCCAGGTTCTGGTCCGAGTTTTCAGGATGCATATTCATATCAACATAAGGTGCTGAACCTGAAAAATCCACACAGGCATAGCCACCGTATTTGTGCATCAAAGCAGCCATTTCATAATAAGGAGTAAAAATGCCACTGACATTTGAGCAAGCAGTGAATGAACCAATCAATAAGGATCTGGACTCATTGCTTTGCAGAATACCTTCCAGGTTTTGCAAACATGGATAACCATTGCCATCCGGCTCTATAATGACCACATCGACATCGCACTCCAACCATGATATCTGGTTAGAATGATGCTCCAGATGGGTGATCACTACTAAAGGACGTTGTTTACAGTCTTCACCGGATTGTTCTTCAACATGGGAAGACTTGCCATGCCTCAAATTCAACATACGCTGAAACTTATTAACCACCGCTGTCATACCAAAGCCATCAAAGAGTAATACATCCTCCTCATTGGCGCCAACATGTGCTTTGATAATCTCCCTAGCCTGGTGATAGGCATGAGTCATTGTGCAACCTGTCAGACTCGTTTCTGTGTGTGTATTGGCAACATATGGACCCAGGCTATCAGAAATATACTCTTCAATAGGTTTGTACAAGCGCCCACTGGCGGCCCAATCAGCGTATAAAATGGTTAGAGGGCTCTGTTTAAAGTCATGCTGATGTTCAATACCAACTACATTATTGCGAAAAGGCCGGAAGTAATTCTCCAGAGCTGTCGTTGTCATTCGCCTGTCTCCTACACTTTAAAAGATGGTTATCAAAGATAGATTGATCAAAAATAGTCAGGCTAGTGCATGAGACCTCATCATAATCAGATAGTTAGATATAAAATATTCAGAATTTCTTTATTTTTTCTTTAAATTCAATGAAAAACCTTATTCCAGCTAGGGTGTCACCATCACCCAAAATACTGACCGATTGTCCATTGCTTCTGAAGTACCTTATATCTCTGTATAAATACACATCTGATTACGGGCCCATGAATATTAAAAACGGCATTCTTAATCAACGGTGATTATATTGAAGTTGCCACTATGCCTGTATGCCTATAAAGGAGTACCCAATCCGGTAAGGCCCATAAACTGAATGCAACATATCCCTGTATAAAGTCAATCTATTGCTGCACAAAGAGTCTGTACATGACAATTTCAATTGCTTACACTCCGAAAATAGCTAGCCCGAGAAAGAAACTGTTGTATGTTTAGATCTATCACCCAAGCGCGCTCAAACAGGGCAGCATGCTGCATCAGCCTTGCTGCTGGCCTGTCGTTATAGGGTGGCGTTAATCAGCATGAGACGCACAACAAGTATTACCCTTTTTGTTCTATATGCCTTTTTCGTCACCTATATCTCATTACGCTCTATGGATGACATTGCAATCAGCGGACAATGGGACAAAGTTGGGCACATTGGGCTGTATTGCGTATTCGCCATACTTGCTTATCATGTCGCCAATCAAGCCCGCTATTATTACGGCTTATGTCTTGGCATCATAGCCTACAGCGGTCTGATGGAAGTCGCTCAATCGTTTATGCCTGGCAGGATGATGTCAGCTGGTGACTTGCTGGCTAATGCTGTGGGCGTGATGCTCGGTGTCATTGTGGCAAACAGGGCTTTCAGAGAAAAATAACCCGGCTTTAGTGACCCCAATCTAATGTTTTTATTCCCCAGCAATGCCATTGAAACTGAATACAGCATCAAGAAAAGCCGCTTTATCACACGTGCGGCCTACGCTGAAAACCGTGCTGATGCCATGCAATTGCTAGATCTGGCCAAACAGGATTATCCAGATGCCAGGCATCATTGTTGGGCTTATTTATTCGGTGACAGTGAAGCCAACAGCAATGCTTCGATGTCTGACGATGGCGAACCATCAGGCACTGCCGGCAAGCCCATATTGAATGTTATTCAGCATAAAGAGATTGGTAATATCATGATTATTGTCATTCGCTATTTTGGTGGCATCAAGCTGGGGGCAGGGGGCCTGGTTAGGGCCTATTCTGCTGCGGCACAGCAAGCTATGGACATACTTACCTTGGAAAAAGCGATACCAATGATCAGCCGCACTGTGTTGCTGGCTTTTTCACAAGAGCAATTTTTGCGTCATTTTGCTGGACTCTATCAGGCTGAACTCGGTGAGGTAATTTATACTGACAGGGTGAGCATTGAACTGAAAGTCCCCGAACAACATCTGCCAGAACTGGAAAAGGAAGCCGCTTCCCACAATTGGCAATTAATACAACCAGACTAGGGCCTGCCGACCCTAACCACTCCATCAAACTAGCAACACTTATTTTGTTGCCCTGAAACGATGGATTTTTGCCCGATTCCCACACGTTTTCATTCGACACCACTTGCGCCCAACCCCTCGACCAGTGTTGAGAAACAAACCGGTGCAACTGCCGCATTCGGCTATTCGAGTGATTGCATCACTGGTCAACAGCTCTGCGCCAGACAAGGCCAGGCGAGCTCGAATCACGGTAATATCTTCAGAATCGATAGGTGCCAACCACTGAAATTTCTGACCATCGTGCTTGAGTCTGGCCCTGCCATATCCCCATTTCAGAATGTCACTCAAAGCGGCATAGTCGTTAGCCTTGGTGCTTTGATTGTCAGCAGTTTGACTTAGTACCTGCCAGGCTGATTCACGGAAACTCCGTAGCCTATCCAATTCAAGGTCTGTAATTTTTGTTGATGCCTGTTTGCCTAGAGAACGTGTTTCCACCTCATTTAACAGTCCAGCCTTTTCAGACCAACGCAATAATTCAGCCCAATTATTGAAGGCATCCAACTGACGGGTTTTGCCTAAATCATCAAATGTGTTGATAAAGTCAAGAAAGACATGCCCGCCAAAGAAGCCGAATTTTTCCCAATAGTGAGTTTCATCTGTAACCATTAAATAAGTTTATATAGGTTGCATATAAAAATCAAACAATGTAACTTATAAATTACATTTTAATGGTTACAAAGGTGAAATATGTTATTACAGTTAGATAAGTCATTTAATTTTCAAGGACAATCCATAGCCTGGGGCTGTGTTGGGAAAGGAGATCCTGTTGTTATGGTTCATGGATTTCCATGGTCGGCTCAGTCATGGCGCAAAATAGTGCCTTTGCTGGCGAAAAACAAAACGGTTTATTATTTCGATATGCCTGGCAGTGGGCAGTCAGAAAAGAATGATAAACAGGATGTATCTCCTGCCAGTCAAAATGATCTGCTCGCGGCTTTAATAGAGCATTGGAAACTGGGTGAGCCTGAAGTTGTGGCCCATGATTTTGGGGGATTGGCAGCTCTACGAGCTTATTACATCAACGGTCTTCGGTATCGCAAATTGACCTTGATTAATGTTGTAGCGGTTCTGCCATCAGGCTCACCATTTTACAGCCATGTCAGAAATCACTATGAGGTCTTTGCCAAGGTTCCGGCATATGCTCACCACGCTTTGCTGGAAGCCTTTATCCAAAAAGCGGCCTATAAGCCATTATCACGAGAAGCGGCTCAAATTTATGCAGCACCTTGGAAAGATGATGTCGGACAAGCAGCTTTTTATCGGCAGATCGCACAATCAGACATTAAATATATCGAAGAGATTCAAGCGTTATATGGTCCGATGCATGGTCAAGTCAACCTGGTCTGGGGCGAACAGGATCTATTTATTCCTCTGAACCAAGGTAAGGAGTTGGCCAAGTTGATTAGTGCAGACAGTTTCACAACCGTACCAAATGCTGGTCACATTGTTCAGGAGGATGCTCCCGAAGCCATTGTTGCTGCTCTGTTTTCGTCATGAGCAAAACCTAGAATATCAGCTATAGCATAGCCAATCCAATTCCGCTGATATACAATACCAGCAACTCCTTACATTATCGCGGCTGCTGAACCCGATAACTATGAGGAACTTTTAATGACTGATACAAGAAATCGTGCCTGGAGAAGATTCAAAAACACAATCAATTCAGGCAAAGGAATGGGCTCTGCAATGATTTGGAAGCCTGAAAAAAACTGGAAGCTACTGTATACCCGTTCGGTCAAAATAGCCCGAGCAAAGCAGTTAGGGTTTGACTACCCCAGAAAAAGCACTGCCCAGTTGCTTCAAGGAGAATATTCTGCCGATGAATAACACATCTAATCTGCTGTTTATCTGCAGCCGCAATCAATGGCGCAGCCCAACCGCAGAAAAAATCTATAAACAACGAGGTTACAGTGCCCGCTCTGCGGGCACTAGTCCCAATGCAAACAGGACTGTAACCATGAATGACATCAGGTGGTCGGATCAGGTTTTTGTGATGGAGAAAAAACACAAAAATAGACTCATCGCACAATTTACCCGTTTGCTAGAGCATAAAACGATTCACATTCTGGATATACCGGACGATTATAAGTTTATGGACCCAGAGCTGATTGAGGTGCTTGAAGACACCATTGATCCCTATTTATAATCAAGCCGATATGATCCAGAAGTAAAGTATCAAACATTTCAGAACGATAAGACATTCAAGAAAAAAACCGTATTGTTTTTTCATTACAACGAACTACAAATCCTGAGAGGTGAGTATGAGCGAAATGATGGACCAGATTAATGCACAGATGGAATTACTACCGCCATTGGTTCAATATTGGATGAACTGGATGAGCCTCATCTTTATTGTCTCTTTAGCCTTCGTCTGGAAGAAAAAAGCGGCTCGTTATGCCTTCGCCTCCATGTTGCTGGTTATCCCTGTCGGCTTGCTTGCGTTCTATTTCAGCAACAATGTGCATTTAATGGGTGTTGGCCACCTGCTGTTCTGGACACCATTGCTTTACTACTTGTTCAAGTATGAAATAAAAAGCGATGAATTCACTTTTAAATCCGCTTATGGGGTTTGGGTTGTGCTGATAATGGTGACAATAGCCATTTCACTGATATTTGATGTCCGTGATGTCATCCTTGTAGCAACAGGTGCCAAATAGTCAATACCAGAAAACATTCCTCGACAGTATAATTCACACAAACCAAGCAGGAGTTCAGTAAATGAAAAACAAGTCAGTAGTCATAAGTGGTGGTGGCCTGTGGACTCCAGAACACAGTATCAGCAACGAGGAATTAGTCGATGCTTACAACCGCTATGCTGAAAAATACAATTATGAAAATGCTGTCAGTATCAGCAAGGGGGAGCTGGCGGAAAAACCCCTGTCCAGCGCTGAATTTATCGCCAAGGCATCGGGCATTAAAAGCCGCTTTGCCTATCGTAAAGAAGGCATTTTAGACATCAACAGAATGCGCCCGAAAATTGAATCCCGCAGCATTGATGAACTCTCACACCAGGCAGAAATGGCCGTAAATGCGGCACGTCTGGCGCTGTTGGATGCTGACAAAAGCAGCACTGAAGTGGATGCAGTTATTGTGTCCTGCGCCTACACCCAGCGCTCTTATCCGGCCATAGCTATTGAAGTACAGAAAGAACTGGGCATCGCTGGCTTTGGTTTTGATATGTTGGTTGCCTGTTCTGCCGCTACATTTGCCCTGCAGCGTGCGTATGAGATGGTATTTTCCGGCACCGCTGGGTGCGTGCTGGTTATCAACCCGGAACTGACATCACCACAAGTAAACTATTGTGATCGGGACAGCCATTTCATTTTTGGTGATGTTGCTACGGCAACTGTCATTGAAAGTGCCGCTACTGCTACCTCAGAGCACCGCTATGAAATTCTCAACACTAAAGCGGTAACCCGTTTTTCCAATAATATTCGTTCCGATTTCAGTTATGTCTCGCGCGTTGATGACTCAGACCCCTTTGCACCTGACAGGTTGTTTCATCAAGAAGGTCGCAAAGTCTTCAAAGAAGTATGTCCAATGGCTGCTGAACACATCACCACTCAGATAGAGAATTCAGGCATCGAGGTTGCCGAGGTCAAGCGCTGGTGGCTGCATCAGGCCAATATCAATATGAACACCCTGATCAGCAAAAAGTTGCTGGGTCGTGACCCAAGTCCTGAAGAAGCACCTATTGTGCTGGATCGCTATGCCAATACAGCATCAGCGGGATCTCTGATTGCTTTTAACCTGCACCACAAAGACTTGATCAGTGGCGATATTGGTTTAATTTGCTCATTTGGCGCTGGATACTCAATTGGGAGCTTGCTGCTGCGTAAGTGCTGAAAAACTGTGATGAAAGAAAAATTGATTTGTCAGCAAAGCTATGACGATTAAAAAAGCCAATATATCTCAGAAATTCGTTGTTCTAGACGCTGATAAACAAGCTTCCAGTGTGACTTTCAGCCCCACTGTATTTGATGAGTTGAATAAAAACTTCAATGGCTTTAAGGGTTGCGAATTGATTTCTGTTTTTGAGTTTGACTCGGATTGGTCAAGCTGGGAAATTCATCCTCATGGAGACGAAGTCGTTATTTTATTATCAGGTGAAGTCAGCTTTGTCTTTGATATGAATGGTCAACACACCTCAATTCAGCTATCAGACTCTGGTGACTATGTCATAGTACCTAAAGGTGTCTGGCATACCGCGAAAACATCAACCCACTGCAAAATGCTGTTTATCACCCCCGGTGAAGGGACACAAAATAAAGATTGTTGAGAAAAGGCCCTACAAAAAAGACATAAACAAAGCTAACCTTAAGCCCTTTCTATACAATAACGGACCAGTACAATTCACAACATTGGAAGTCACATGAAAATAGCAGTAATCGGGGCTGGAATTGGTGGTCTAACCACTGCTCTCTGTTTGGAAAACCTCGGAATCAGCGTCAATCTATATGAACAGGCGGAAGTCATGAAAGATATTGGGGCTGGAATCATTTTAGCCCACAATGCCATGCAAGTGTATGATCATCTGGGTTTGAAAAATGATATTACACAGAGCGGCAACGCTCTCTCTTCAACCAAAATTACAACGCCGGAACTGAACGCTATTTCAACAATAGATATCGCTCAGTTTGATGCACAATACGGCGTTTCCAGCATTGCCATTCATAGAGCCACATTGATGCAATTGCTGACTTCCAGACTCAAAAGCAGTGACATTCAAACCAACAAAAAGCTGATTTCTATTGAGCCAGGACAAAAAGCCACTCTGACTTTTGATGATGCTTCTACCGAAAGTTTCGATATTGTACTAGCCGCGGATGGGCTGAATTCTGTAACCCGCCAGCTGTTATTCCCTGACAGCGTAACACGGTCGGCCAATCAGATGTGCTGGCGAGGTATAAGTGACTTTGAACTACCGGTAGAACTGATATCCGAGTTAAATGAATCCTGGGGTAAAGATTCACGCTTTGGATTTGTCAGCATAGGTCCAGATAAAGTGTATTGGTATGCGTTGACTGCAGCGGATTCAGCCGATGCCGGGTTGCCAGAAGTATTTCATGAGGACTACGCTCCAATTATTTCAAACATCATTTCCAACACCAGAGAATCGCAGATTCACTTAGACCAAATTCGTGACCTTAAACCAATATCAAACTGGCACCTGAATAATGTGTGTCTATTGGGGGATGCTGCTCACGCTACTACACCCAATATGGGTCAGGGCGCTTGTCAGGCCATTGAAGATGCGCATATTTTAAGCCAATGTATCCAGAAATATCCTTTGGCTGAGGCCTTTCAACACTACCAACGACTCAGAATGAGCAAAGCCCACAAGATCGTCAAAACCAGTTGGGTATTGGGAAAATTGGCACACTTAAAAAACCCTGTCTTATCAACACTTAGAAATTTTATGTTAAGACATACACCTGCCAAGCTGAATACAAAGCAGTTAGCCAGTATTTTGACTTTGGCTAAGGTTGATTAAGCTCTGGCAAACTCGATATAGAATTACTAAACCAGGGTGTCTAATGAAGGAAATTGAAAGAATCATTCGCGTTGATCATGCCGGAGAGTTTGGCGCCATAAATATCTACCGAGCTCAATTGTTTATCGCCAAACTGTTTTATAAAGATATTGTTGAGCAGTTGGAAGATATGCTCGGTCATGAAAAAGAACATTTCAAAACCTTCGATGACTTATTGCGTTCTCGCGGAATTCGCCACTGTTATGCCCTGCATTTCTGGGCTTTGGGCGGCGCTATGCTGGGGCTATTTACAGCCCTTCTTGGCAGAAACGCGATATGGGTTTGTACTGATTCGATAGAAAGCACAGTGCTGCACCATCTGGACTGGCAACTGGATTTTCTGTCGCAACATGACAGAGAAGCACATGCCGCCGTTCTGAGCATTAAGGCTGACGAAGAAGCCCATCAACAACTGGGGCAGACCCAAGGCAAAAACTCTTTACTCTACCGGCCTATATTCTGGCTGGTCAGGAAATCGACCGAATCTGCTATATGGCTTTCGACCAAACTCTAACAGATCATGACAATGCTTATAGAATGTTAACAGTTATTGGACAAGGCTGATATTTACGTTAGGATCTGTCTATTCACTTTCAGAGGCATCACTTAAACTCACTCAGGAGCCAGAACAACATGCTGTTATCCAATATAGAAACATTACCCAATAAGCGCATTACTAAACACCTTGGATTAGTGCAAGGCAGTACCGTTCGAGCCAAGCATGCTGGCAAAGATATCATGGCGGGCTTCAAAAATGTCTTTGGTGGAGAGTTGACGTCCTACACTGAACTGATGCACGAAGCTCGTGAAGAAGCCACAGAACGAATGACTCAACAGGCAGCCAGCCTTGGAGCAAATGCCATTCTGAACATTAGATTTGCCACTTCATCCGTCGCTCAAGGCGCCGCTGAATTATTTGCCTATGGCACTGCTGTTGTGCTGGAAGACGAGCAAGCAAGCGAGGCCTGAATATGTATGAGTTAATTCTTGTACTGATTTTACTGGTTCTGGGTTATTTCATCGGCAGCCGTCGGGAAAAAAGTCACTACAAATCCATTTTTGCCCGTGAGAAGGAATTTAAGGATATCCTGCTGTTTGATAATCGTAAGATTCCTGAAGAGCTTAATGCCAGCGGCGGTCTCTTGGTACAAGGCCATGTGGTCATTTCAGTTGATTATTTCAAACGTTTTGTTGCCAGCCTGCGCAAACTGTTTGGCGGCAAATTAAAATCCTATGAAAGTCTTTTGGATCGGGGCCGCCGTGAAGCAGTATTACGCATGAAAGAGCAAGCACGTCAGGCCAATGCCAATATGGTTTTTAATATCAAGTTCGAAACTGCTTCAATTTCCAAAGGCGCTGGAGACAATATCGGTTCTGTTGAAGTATATGTTTATGGCAGCGCTGTTACTGCTCATCCAGCCTAAGCAATGAAATTTGAAAATCCAGACATTAAAGAAGGCATTAATGTCAGCCAGGAACACCCTCTTAAAGAGTTCTGGCAACTCTCTGTCGGTGTTCTTGTCTTAGTTGGTCTGGCAATATTGGTGCTGCATTATTCTGCCAGCTATTTAGTCAGATATATTCCCTTCAGCTTCGAAAAGACGATGACTGACAATATTGAATTTCTAGTGGTCGAACCTTCAGCGACTCAAGAAAAACTGCAACAACTGGCTGATGAATTATCTTTAGTGATGGAACTGCCTGACGATATGCACATAACCGTTCATTACAGCGAGGAAGAAACGGTTAATGCTTTCGCAACTCTCGGAGGCCATGTGTTTTTTTATAAAGGTCTCTTGGACAAACTGGAATCGGAAGATGCCTTGGCGATGGTGATGGCGCATGAAATTGCACATGTCAAACACCGACACCCTATGACTGCCATGGGCAAAGGTTTAACTTTAATGACCGCAGGCGCAGCTATTGCTGGTGCATCTGGCAGCAGTGCCGGCAACCTGCTGATTGGTCAATCCATGAACCTCAGTTTATTGAAATTCTCGCGAGATCAGGAAACACAATCAGACCTGAGCGCAGCGCAAGCCATACAAAAACGCTATCGACACATTCAAGGCGCAGAGAAATTATTTTCTGTTTTTGCTGACCTGCAATCCAACTCACTCAACACTCCAGAACTGTTTTCCAGCCACCCACAGAGCGACGACCGTTGGCTGACATTGAAAAAGTTTGCCCAAGACTCAGGTTGGGCTGTTACCGGCAAAGTAACTCCGTTACAACTCCCCCAGTAAAACCTCAGCAGACAATGGCATTACGCTATTGATCAAAACCAGGGTATATCATTGTAATTTTAGAAAAATCATTTTTTTTAAAATTATTTAAAACTTTTTCTCAGCCGTTGCGTTAACTCTTTTGTAGCCATTAACTGAATACGAAATTGTTATTTTAACGGAGAATCAAATGAAAACGATTATTAAACAAAGCGCACTAGCACTATCTGTAGTCGCTGCTTTGGGTATGACATCTATCGCCAACGCTCAATCCAATGTCGAAGGCAAATTGGAAATTAAAACAGAAATTGGCAAAGGCGGGATTGTTAACTTATCAACAGGTAAAGAAAGCACCGCAGAAGCGGCTATCAATACCATTGAAAAGTCGAACTTGAAAGGCGATGTATCAATGAACCTGAAAATGGGTAAGGACGGTATCGTAAACTTAGCGACAGGAGAAAAAAGCAAGGCACTTCTGGATGTAAACGCTATTAAAAACTCAACCGTCAATGATGCAGTAATTAACACTGAAATCGAAGGCGGCGGCATCGTCAATCTGGCAACTGGACAGGAGTCTACAGCCAGCGCTGGCATCGGTTCAATCACCAACACCAACATGAATGGTGGCAAAATTGAGCTGAACACCCGAATTGATGATGGCGGAGTCGTGAACCTGGCGACAGGTAAAAGCTCAACAGCAGCTCTGTTAATTTCCTCTATGAAAGGCAGCAAAGGCAGTGGCAACATCTCAGCGAATACTGAAATCGGCAAAGGCGCAGTTGTCAATCTGGCGACTGGTGAATCATCAATGGCTGACTTGCTTATCTCCTCAGTACGCGATTCAGAGGTTGATGGTAATGTTGCGATTAATACCAAAATTGGTAATGCTGGTATCGTTAATCTAGCGACAGGCAAGAGCTCTAAAGCGTTGGCAAGTATTGGCGGAATAACCAATGGTTCAAAAATTGGCGCAGGAGCCGATGTTAACCTGAACACGGATATTGAAGGTGCGATAGTCAACCTGGCAACCGGTGAAACGTCAACTGCATCATTGATGGTATCCACAATCAGCGCCTCAGAAGTCTCTGGCAAAGTGGATGTAGATACACAAATTGAAGGTGCCATCGTAAATCTGGCAACAGGCGAAAAAAGCAACTCGGGCCTAAGTATAGGATCGGTCAAATAGGATAAAAGGATGTAAATAGGTTTGTTGGATCGACCCAATAAGTTATACGGAAATAACGCGTTTACTGGGTCGATTCAATAGATTTTAAGAAGGATTAGGTGTTTGTTGAGTTGGCC
>JBOEHE010000034.1:0-4402 GCA_050633785.1 Arenicella sp. | reverse complement strand
AGCCAGAGGTCAACGAACCACGTATCTGGCCATGGATATATGGTGATGCTTTTGGCGGGACATTATTCGCCAAATCACCACGCACGATGTTGGCATTACCAGCAATTCAACAACTTCATTTGCAACGCTGGGCAGCGGGTGAATTTATCAATGACTGGGACCCAGCGATAGTGTCTCCAAAAGAACTATCCAATGTGCCATTACAAGAACAGCCCGCCATGCTCGATAAAGCAGCTTTGCATTTTTGTCTGGCCGATGCTTTCCACCCTGGTTGCGAAATGACCTGGCCAATGCGGCATGCCACCCTCTATAGCGCACCATTTCGCATTCGCCGACGTCCCAGCGATATACCTGCACCAAACTATGGATCATCTATCGACCAGGCAACCATACTTTCACCAACTGGACCATTACACGCCCAAGGCCCAGGTGATATCAGTCGCTGGATGGGTTTGCCATGGCAAGGCGATACCGCTTACTGCCGTTCTGGATATATGCGAGGCTTTGATAAAAATTTGCCAACTTTCTGGCCAGCACGCGTCCCCAATACCGTATTAACTCAGAAAGACTACGAGATCGTGATCGATCAGAATCGTCCGAGAGAAGAACGTATAGCAGCTTATAACCGCAGAGCCAGCTGGTATCGTTTTATCGATATTCCAGGCACTTCTGTCCCGGAAAGAATGGAGCGTATGATTGCTCATTTCGGCGCCCAGGGTATCGTCGAAGCACTACCTGGAGTG
Source organism: Arenicella sp. (assembly GCA_050633785.1). Taxonomy (GTDB): domain Bacteria; phylum Pseudomonadota; class Gammaproteobacteria; order Arenicellales; family Arenicellaceae; genus CALKZN01. The sequence goes on along the minus strand of JBOEHE010000034.1, from coordinate 3,659 downwards.
AAGGATGATCCTGTGTTTCCCGAAACCATCTATGTCGAAAACCTTCCAGAAAAAGCTCGCAAAGCCTTATTCAAATCGGTGCAACACACGGATTCAGAGCATGTATGGGGCGACGAAGAACATTTGCAGGCGGCACTGGCATTACGAGCCAGACGCCCTATTGGCGACGACTCCGATTAATGACGCTGCATAGTTGCCTATCACGCTTGCCTGTGTGCAACTAGCTGTGGCCGATTACGACATTCTGATAGCCGGTGCTGGCCCATCAGGTGCAGTAGCCGCCTGCCTGCTGGCGCGATCTGGGAAAAAAGTCGGAGTGATTGACAACATAGATGATAAAGCACATAAGATTGGTGAATCACTCCCTCAGGATGGCGCTCAATTACTGCAACGCCTGGACCTGCCCTTTCCACAAACAAACGGACCACACACAGAAATTTCTGGCACACACTCCATATGGGGGAATGAAGACTTTTATCAGGATGCCTTTAACACACCTGGAGGTGGCGGTTGGCGCCTTGACCGCCCAAAGTTTGATCAGGAACTTCGCTGGGCAGCAGCAGATGCTGGAGCCACCTTCATTAACAGCTTTGTTAACACTGTTTCCAAACATGGTAATCTATTTCAAATCGAAACAGCCACTCATCCCCCTCTGTCCTGCCATCAACTCATAGACGCCACTGGCCGCCGTGCAAAACCAGCCAGACAGCTAGGTGCAACTCAACATGCAGACTCACCTTTGATTGCAACTTGGGCCATAACCCAACCTCAACAAAACAACAACTGCAGTCGAACATTGATCGAAAGCGATGCGGATGGCTGGTGGTATGCCGCTGTCTTACCTAATGGCGAACAACTGGCCATTTTCCACAGCACTCCGGCAATCGCTGCAAAACTGACTAAAACGCCATCGTTGTGGCGATCCAAGCTCGGTGCCAGCAAAATCAGCAAGCAATTAATGACACATCATTTCGAAAAATCCAAGCTCTATAGAGCAGATGCCAGAGGCTTATACCTGGATATGCCAGCGGGTCCAGGATGGTTTGCCTGTGGTGATGCTGCGCTCAGTTTTAACCCCCTGGCCTCACAAGGGATCTACAACGCTATAGCAACCGCAGCAACTGCAGCAACACTGATTACATCTGCCGATTATCCTGACAGTGCACAACACAATTATCGCGCGCATATTGAGGCAATTCGAGAAACATACTTGCAACAACTAGCCGAGTTTGAGCGTAGAAGGCTTGATAAGGTCCATTAGAGTCACTCACCTTAGCACCGCTTAAACAAACGCTAGTAATTAACTACCAGCCCATATCAGCAAAAGGCAGGCTTTATTAACTGTAGAAAACACTCGTTTTCAGGAATGACATTCAACAATGGGCAACGCCGGTCTCATTTTTTGCAGGATTATTCAATTTCCCCAGAAAGCAAAAAATAAAAGATAAAAAAGATACCGGCAGTCACTCCAATCTTAAAGACTTTATTAGCTTTTGAGAAAAACAAAAACCAAATAAACAACATTGCACTCGCACTCCAGACGAATACCTGTATTTTATACAAGTCCCAGAAAATATCTGACTGAACATTAATTAAAAAGTCATATTTTTCCTGATCGTCCATATCAGCAAACAAATGAAACGGAGATGACTCTTTGATTGATCTTAGAGCTCGGCCCAGGATCACAATATTCTCTCTTATCCTATAGAGAAAATATATGGCATAACCCAAAGAAAAAACCAGCAAAAACCCTACGAAATAATTATTGCTTTGAAAAACTTTAACTGTCTTCGGCATCTGTTAATTATTATGACTATCTGCCCCCAAATAGAAAAAACAAGCACTCTATTACCAACATTCTAGCAAACAAGGCATCTGATTATTCCTTTTATTTCATTAAAGGAGCCAACAATCACACACTGAGGGAAACACTACCTCTATTAACGTGACGACCTTATCAAGAAAGGTACTTATAGCCTCTCAAACTGTCAAACTCTTAACAGATTATGCCTTTATTTGTTTTCAATAATACAGAGCCTGTCCCTGACTTATTTCAGGTGAGGATTTCATCAGGTCCGGCGGCAACAGTGCTGCCAATGAGAGACCGAATATATGTCAGCGCAACCCAATATTTATATGAAAGTACAACTCTAAAGAAGCATCTACGATCACAACATTAGCTTTGCTAACGAACGGCTTCGTTTGGCTTGCGGTTTGGGAGGTATCCATATAGTTTTGTCTATTAAAGATTATTTTTATTGTCTAATTTTCACCAACTGCAATACTATAAATACTGTAAGTGCAGGAAAAAAAAGTAAAAATGCATAGAAAAACTTATTATCGACTTCCATTCCTCTGGCCCAGAAAACATCTAATGTATACAGAAAAAATACAAAAAAAACATAGCATACGAAGACCAAACTATCTGAATAATATCGTTGCTCCTTAAAAATCATTTTCATAAGAAAAGCAGAAATAAGAAGCGGAGGGAAAAGCACAGATATATATAGCGCAACTTTATCAACGATATAACAACTCTTACAAGAAACTACAAAAGGTGAACTAGAATAATATGAAGTTACGGTTAAAATCGATATAAATAAAATATAAAAAATAACCACTCTTATAGCTAAAGAAAGAAAAAAACTTACGCTCAAAGCTAATTACCTGTTAATAAATTTAGAGTATACCATCACGAATAAAAACCAAACCGGCATTCCATTTAATCAAATAGACTACTTTAAGCTCGTTGATTGGAGTGGAAGATAAATAAAGCAATGCCTGTCCCTGAATTCTGACTTACTTTACTCAACAAAAATAAAATGGATTTGGCTCAACTTTAGTCTATCAACAGAATCTAGGTTATACAGCTCCAAAAACGGGGATGAGCGTTTTACGGCATTGATAACTGCATTATTAAAACCTTCACTTTCGCTCTTTTGAATCAGTTTTATACCAACCAATTCTCCATTGTTAACATTTAAGGATATCTCGACCTTAGCTTCATATTTGAGATTTTTACCCCCTTTCAAATATTGATTACTATTACCCTTGGATGGAAACAGTAAATTCAAATTTTCTGTTACCGATTCTTGTATAGAAATGACACAAGACATAAAGTCATGGCAGTCATAATCCCTAATTGCGCTTGATCGATTGTTACTATCCCAATAGGTGCAAGCACTCAGAAATAGTAAAACCAAACACCAAGCGCTACGAATACACACTCTCTTGCCCCAAGCTCCATCCAATCGGCAATTCAAGTATTTACGTTCTAATTTATTGTTCATTCACAGGCTCCACGGTTATGGCTCTAGCAAAGGGCTCAGTCACTCTGTCATTGACATTTTAACAAACTATCCCTAGGATTATCCCATCTAATTCGTTAAAGGAGTTAACGATGACACGTCCAAGAAAAGACCTTATCTCAATTGATGACACACCTTATTATCACCTGATATCCCGTTGTGTGAGACGCGCTTTTTTATGTGGCTTCGACCATGATTCACAAATTGACTACAACCATCGTAGACAATGGATTGTTGACCGCATTCGGCTGCTGTCATCTCTTTTTGCCATCGATATTTGCAGCTACGCCATCATGAGCAACCACTATCACCTGGTGATTAAACTCAGCCCAGAGCAATCCACACTCTGGA
>JBOEHE010000033.1:0-178555 GCA_050633785.1 Arenicella sp. | reverse complement strand
AGTCTATGAAGATGCTCAGCGTGTGGTGACCAATGGTCTGGGTGAGTCGACGGTGTACTTGCTTGGTGATGTGAATGGGCAGAAGGTGATCAGTGAGGTCAGAGGACCGGGTTGCAGTGCGTGTTCAGGTGGTGATATCGCCTATGAGTACAATGACAATCTGCAGGTGACGAAAATCACGTACAAGGATGGGAACTCGACTGAATATGAATACGATGAACGAGGTCGTTTAACAGCAAGGTATTATGTTCATGGGAATGGTCAGGACAAACGTCTGATTGTGAAATATAAATACGCGGGAACATCTAATGATCCGAGTGTTGTTGTTAAGCCAAGTGTTGTCAGTGGAGAGTTTTACCAGGTTAGGTTTGAGTATACACAAGACCGGCAAATTTCTGCTATCAGAGAGATTGGTTACACCCCAAAAGTATTAGGTGAAACGAATTCAGAATATGCTTCTATTACCCGAGATACGACCTTTTCTTATAATAGTCTTGGTCAATTAGTTGGTGTAGACGGTCCTAGAAAAGATGTTGATGACAGTGTGGAAATAAGTTACTACAGTGGCCAGAGCTTCGAGGGGCTTGTTCACCGCGTTACAGGTGCAAATGGCATAGTGCGATATGAAGTCCAAGAGTACGATCAATTGGGAAGAGTCATCAGGGCGAGGTTGGAAAGTGGCGAAGAATATACTTTGACTTATACTGATTCAGGTGAAGTTGGTTCGATTGATCGAAATGGTTTAACCCAATATTTCGAATATGAATCAGGTCAACTTAACGCTGTAAAATTCAGTGATGGCAGCGAGCTTAACTATACTTATGATGACTATGGCAAGCTGGTTAAATTGGTCGATGGGCAAGGAGAGGGGGTGCAAAGAACCCTGGATGATGATGGGAATGCTGTCAGATATGAACTTCTAGGTTTAGGGGGCAGTGTTCTGTCTTGGGCAAATTTGCAATATGAAGATGGAAAGCTTGTCAAAACACAAAATAAAAATCATGACTCCTTCATACGTGAGTATGATGAAAATGGTTTTCTTTCAAAGCTATTCTCTGAAACAGAAAGCCTCTTGGTAGAACCCAAGTGGCTGTCATCAGGAATAGTCGAAAGTATTAGTCTTGGTTCTGAAAAAATACTAGAACTTGGTTATGATGGACAAAGCCAATTGGCCAGCGTCTCTGATGGAAATCAGAATAGGACTGCTTACTTATACGATGACTTTAAGAGATTAGTTTTTCGCTCAAGCCCAGATAAATTAGGCGAAGTTTTTAGTTATGATGAGTCGAATAACTTGTTGAAATACCGTAATGCTGAAATGCAAATACATCGGTATGGTTATGATGCGAATAATAACTTGGTTATGGTCGACGATGGTATTGAACAAAGCCAAATAAGTTACACTCAAGGCAAATTAAAAGAACTGAACACTGCGACTCAGTCACAAAAACATCAATATGATGAATCGGGGCGTTTAGTCAGTAAAGCTGTAGTAATAGATGGCCTGACCTATCAATTTCATTATCGTTATAACGAATTGGGGCAGTTGAGTGGTAAAACCCTGCCCGATGGAAGCCAGTTGCATTACTCGTATGACACTACTGGTCATTTGCTGAGTGTGGATATTGATGCCGGTATATTCAGTTTAGGTCAATCAATCATAACTTCGCAATACACCAACGATGCAGCTGGCCAGCGTATTCGGCAATATGGCAATGGTACTCAAAGGCAGCTGACCTATGATGGTGAACAACTGAGCAGTATTCGCAGTGGCTCCTTAAGTAGTGATTATAAATACGATGGACTTGGCCGAATTGTTGTTGTTAACGAGTTTGGCAAGGAGTCTCAGTATAAATATGACCAGCATGGCCGTCTGATCTATGAAAGTGGTGGTGAATTAAGTAATAACCGGCCTGTTTATTACTCCTATGATAATGCAGGTAACCGTACATCTCTATCGATTGGTGAAGAAGGAGGTGAGCTTCAACAGGAAATCTATGATTTTTCATACGGCGCTAACAATAATCGACTTCTGCAGCCTGGTATTGCAAATCAGTATAATAGCGCTGGAAGCTTAATTAATGACGGTGTGTATCGCTATGAATACACACCTGGACAACAAATCAGTAAAGTCTTCAAATCTGACTCTTTAATCGCTGAATATCATTATAACCTCTGGGGAGAAAGAGCCAAGAAGACGATTTATGTTAATGGTGAACCTCGAACAACGTATTTTCTGTATGAAGCAAAACGGTTGGTTGCAGAAGCTAATGAAAACGGAAACATAACAAGGCAATACTTCTATATCAATCAACCGATTGAGGATTGGAGCGAGGGAGAAGTTCGTCGCCGTTTGCATGTTTTCCAAAAAAATATGCAGCTGGCTAAAAGTGAATCTGGGCAAAGGCAGAAGTTGAACCGAATTGGTAAAATGTTTGTGTTGGGTAATGCTGATAACTTAAGCAACAGCAATTCTGGTTCTAATTACAGTGGTCGATTGGAAGAGGCTAAGTTTGCAGTGAACGGGCTTGATGTGTTGAGAGAGTTTGAACCAGATTTAAGTCCTTTTCAGCGCTTTACTCTTAGTGGTGATATTGATTGGTACCAAACAAGTCAGGAGCTGGTGGGGCAGAAGATTAAAGCTGAGTACTATTGGATTCACACCAACCAGCAGGGCGCTCCTATAGTGATGGAGGACAAGCATGGGAAGGTCGCATGGAAATCTGTCAGTAATGCTTTTGGTGAAACCATAGTTTCCACAGAAAAAGAGAGTTTGAACATTCGATTACCTGGGCAGTACTATGACGCTGAAACAGGTATGCACTATAATTATTATCGATATTATCAACCCAGTACGGGCCGCTATACCAGTGCTGATCCATTGGACTTGTCTGGAGGCTTGCATCGATATAATTATGCTAATGCTAACCCTCTGAACTTTATTGATCCGACTGGAGAAGCTGCTCAAGCACTTGTTATTCCCCCAGCAGTAATAGCGGCATTTTATGCCTGTGGTGCTGCAGTAGCAGCAGCAATTCTGATTGATATATTGGGCGAACAGTTAAGTCGAGATTTTTTGAATGTACCGTTTATATGGCCAGGGGAAGTGCGAGATGGTTTGCTTGCAGAGATGGATAATCCTACAAATGCACAAAGCTGCCCATCAGGTGAATGTCAAGAAACAGTTGATAATGCGACAACTATTACTCCCGAAGATGTCGCTGCAATGAGTGCTGAGGAATTGAGTATTTGTCATGCAGCTGCGAGAAGAGCTGATGACAGGAGCCACCCTTGTTATGGTGGTACTTGTTCAGCAGATCTTTATGATCATTTGAATACTGTCAATAGTGTATGTAAACCAAAACCTCCTAGGTGTCGGATGTTTGACTCATGTGAGAGTATGAATGCAAGAATCGCTGCTTTTACTCTTTGTGCTAACACCCGAAAAACGCTTGCTGATACGTGTTTCAAAGGCGGTGATGACGGACATCAAGCGGAAGTTGTCAATAATATACAAGAGGCTGATATTTGTTTAGGTATGCTTCCAACGTGTCTTTAATTAAGTTGTGATATGAATAAAAAAGATCAATTGTTTTCTGTGTTACATCAAGTTTTCCCATTGAGGCCCTTGCCTGAAAGGGTTTTTAATACAGAAAGCCATTTGCTGGATTATGAAGATGAGTTAAACGAGCATATTTTGGGAAAAGAGTGGGCGCTCGTTGAACGTGGTTTCTGGACGAGTCATGGAATCATGCGCACTCATGACCGTAACTTAATTGAGCCTGAGGCATTGCATTATTACAGTCCATCGGTTATCGCCGATGTTTTGGTTCAACCAGATTTTGCTCAGGACTTTACTAGCCTTATCTTGCCGCCAAAAGGCAAAGAACAAGAAGCCCTGTGGCAAAAATTTCGTTCACTATTCACTAAAGAGCAAGCTCAGGCAATTGTTGATTGCATTTATTATTTGGATGAGAAAACTTCACAGCATTATGGTGATTGGTACACATCGTCTCAAGAGTATCATGATTTTGATCGGGCTCTTGATTTATGGTGATTATATAAAATGTCTTTAAAGAGTTAGGCGTAGTTCACTTTGGCCACTAGCAAACAATCGCAGAATGCTTGGTATATATTGGTTGTTATACTAAAGAGACTATGGGCCGTTTGATGTGCCAGAATTTGTGGCGTTAAATAGTTATTGGAAAGATTATCTTTTAACAGGCACTTAAATAGGCGAGATATTAAAGCTTTACTGGATACTTTTTAATATCTAGATACGTGGTTTTAACTGTCATTGAAACAAATAAAAGTCTTGTTTAGCACCTTTGTTGCTTGTCTTGTATCTGTTTGGCGAACTGTTGATTTAAAGCGTTTTTAAATATTCAACTAAAAAATAAAAAGCTTAACGGAAAATGATTGACTGCTTTTTATTGAGGGTGTATGCTCCCGCCGCGCAACAGGCTGTCTTTGGTCTGTTTGTATTTATAAATGGCTATGTAGCTCAGTTGGTTAGAGCACAGCATTCATAATGCTGGGGTCGGTGGTTCAAGTCCACCCATAGCCACCATTCTATAATATTTAATCCCTCGTAGATAAAGACCTCTAAAGGAATTTTGAGATTCTTGAATTAATCCATATACCAGTTTATATGCGCATGTCGGTATCTGCTTCTACGCCATAGTGAGTTAAAGAAAAAACAACTAAAAAGGTGCTGGAAAGTAGGTTTGAGGCATTCGTATTGGTTGGGAATGCGTTATAGGACATTATTGCACCATCTTTTACTTCAGGTTTTCTTTGGATTCTTTTTGTTGGGACAGAAGCATTTGCAGTAGATAGAGTGTTTGAGTATTTCGTTTTTAGTTTTCCTGAGGAGTTGCTGACTTGGATATATCTATTGCATAGCTTTCGACCAGTGTTTTTGTGTGGCGTGAGTTGTGGTTAATTCCTTGCAGGTAATAGGAATAATCTTATGATGGTGGAGTGTAAACTTGTCTATTTCTTCCTTGCTTATTAAGTGTTTTCTCCTGATAAGGTGTTGATTTGTTACATTGTTTAACATCCGTTTCATTGATTTCAATAACCTTGAATTGGTAGAATTTGTCTAAGTGTGGAGATTGGCTTATAATGCTACCAGCATAAGGTTAGGTTACTATCTTGTTATTTTAGTAAAAAATAGTGAAATTTTTGCTTTGGTATTTGTTGTAACCTTTGAAATCTTGCTATATTAGGTAACGTTTAAGTGGGGGTAGCTTAAAAATTCGCTGTGGTCTATGGCGGATTTGAGCATTTTTCCATTTTTATAATTACTAGTTGGTGCAGTCTTTTAATTGTCGTCTGTGGGGACACATTAGTAGCGATCGCGAATTTCGGCTTGTAGTAGGCAAGACATATTGCCGTGTATTGCTGTGAGTCTCAAAAGTTAAATGTGAGTTTTATTTAGGGTTAGTAACATGGTCAACCGAACAAGCCGGGTCATTGGATCTTTATCAGTCTTTGTTCTTTTATTCGTAACGGTATTATATAGCCATTCAAGTTTCGCGCAGGTGAGCACTTGTGTGGTGCCTCCTGCTAACGCTTTGTTGAATACGTTTAACTCGGCTAATACTTGCGGTGTTTTTACCAATGTTCCAGTGGCAGAACGCTGGTCATTTGGTTTGATTGATATTAGGGATGCTGTAACTGACAGCCTGGCAGATCCAGATGGGGATGGTACTGGTGGTGTAGCTGACCGTGATAATGTAACTGCGACTTCTGCAATGTTTCATAACGCGGGATGGACATTTACAAACTTGGGAAGTTTGTTTGGAACAACGATTAATAAAGAAACCGGCGATATGTTTGCTACAGCATCTGCCAACTTTGGTAGTGCATATTTCGGGCAAACAGCCATATTGAATTATGGTGCTTTGGGCGGCGGAGAGAATGCCACAGGTGCAGGTGCCGTATATAGAATGGATGCCATTACTGGTAACCCATCGCTGTTTGCTACTCTACCGCAACAATCAACTACGATTACTAACCTGAATTGTGAAGCCAGAGCATTTTTCAGTACCTTGCCTGATGTCACTCGAACAAATGTAGGTGTGGGTCTGGGTAATATCGTGCACGATTCAGACCGTGACCAATTCTTTATTTCTAACTGGGAAGATGGACGTATATACCGTCTGGATAACACTGGCGCTATTCTTGATGCGTATGACCCTGACCTGACTGATGATGGGTCAGCTGGCTTTGCTAATGGTATTGTTCCTTATGGTCTTGCAATCAGTCCAGATGGTACACGCTTGTTTTATGGCACAATGACTCGTCAGATTTTCTCTCTGGATTTGACACCGACAGGGGGATTCACTGGTTCAAGTTCTAGTGTTACTCTGGCTGGACAAACTTTCGATTCTTTCGAAAATGCCACAGAAACACTTCATACAACTATTCCAGACGATACTGCTAATGTCAGTATCGTTACTTGGGTCTCGGATCTCGAGTTCGATAACAACGATACTCTCATGGTGGGTATGCGTTCAGGCTGTAATGTGACTGCAGGCTCTGCAAATACCACCGGTAATTTTGCTTCTTCCTATAACCATGATGCTCATCCATATACTCTAGATGCTAATGGATCAGGAATTTATAATACCAATTTGACTGAAATGCGAATCAGCTATGACTCTACTACTAATGCTGGTACGCAAGATGGTAATGATACCTATGGTGGTGTCACTTATTATCGACGTCCTGACAGTACAATGGATTATGTTGTCAGTAGTTCGGATATTCTGGCTGAAGCGGGCCCACAGGGTATTGCTGTTTTTCGTGAAGCAGATGTCAGTACTTCGACTGCTCTGATTTCTCCACTTGCCGCTATTTCTTATTTTACCGATTCAACCGCGGCGGCTCAGGATGCTAAAGGCGTGGGTGGTGATGTTGATGTTTTAAATGCAGCTATTTGCCCTGTTGTTGGCTCTATCCAAGGTAATGTCAGTCAGGATACATCGGGCAATGGTATTGGCGATGTTAACCTGTCAGGTGTTACATTAAACCTGTTTTTAGATGCAGATGGTGATGGTTTGGCCGATGGGCCATCGATAGCTAATACAGTTACTGATGGAAGTGGTAACTATAGCTTTGATAATTTAATAGCGAATAATTATATTGTTGTTGAATCACAACCAGCGGGATTGACTGATGTCAGTGAAAACGAAGGTGGTGATGACAACGATCAAGTGGCGGCTACTGCGATAAATACAATTTCTGCGGTTGTCAGTCCTGGAGAAACCGATACAGGAAATGATTTTGTCGAAGAAGCATTTGGTTCTTGGACGGGTAATGTTTCCGAAGATACCGATGACAATGGCTCAGGTGATGTGGCTATTGCTGGTGTTACTATCACTTTGTATGAAGATACCAATGGTGACGGCATCTTGAGTGCGGCTGAAATTTCAGCGCAGCCAGGTGCACCAACGGATACAACCGATGGTTCAGGTGATTATTCATTCACAGACTTGGTTCCTGGTGATTATATAGCGGTGGAAACACAGCCAACGAACTTTGATGACGTATCAGAGAACGAAGGTGGTGCTGATAATGATGACACAAACAATCCAGCGGATAATAACCAGATTGCAGGCACGGTTACAGCGGGTGAAACCGATGCGAACAATGACTTCGTTGAAGAGCTGAGTCGTGGCGCAATCACCGGTAATGTATCGGAAGATACCGATGGTAATGGCACAGCAGATGTCGCCATTCCCGGTGTAGTAATCACTTTGTATGAAGACACTAATGGCGATGGTGTGTTGAGCGCAGCTGAAATTTCAGCGCAGCCAGGTGCACCGACGGATACAACGGATGCCTCAGGTAACTATTCATTTACTGATCTTGCTCCGGGCAATTATATTCTGGTAGAAACACAGCCAGCAGGCTATGTGGATGTCAGTGAGAATGAAGGTGGTGGTGATAATGATGTCGCCACTAACCCAGCGGATAATAACCAGATTGCAGCGATTGTTGGCATTGGTGAAACCGATGTGCTGAATGACTTTATTGAAGAAGCAGTCGGCTCATGGACAGGTAATGTCTCAGAAGATACTGATGATAATGGTAGCGGTGATGCTGCTATTCCAGGTGTTACAATCACTTTGTACGAAGACACTAATGGTGACGGCATTTTAAGTGCGGCTGAAATTTCTGCACAGCCAGGTGCACCGACGGATACAACGGATGCATCGGGTAACTACTCATTTACCAATCTGGCACCGGGTGATTACATTGCGGTGGAAACACAGCCAGCGAACTTTGACGATGTGTCAGAGAACGAAGGTGGTGCAGATAATGATGATACAAACAATCCAGCCGATAATAACCAGATTGCAGGCACGGTTACAGCGGGTGAAGCCGATGCGAACAATGACTTCGTTGAAGAGTTGAGTCGTGGCGCAATCACCGGTAATGTCTCAGAAGATACCGATGGCAATGGCACAGCAGATGTCGCCATTCCAGGTGTGACAATCACTTTATATGAAGATACTAATGGCGATGGTGTGTTGAGCGCGGCTGAGATTTCTGCACAGCCAGGTGCACCGACGGATACAACGGATGCCTCAGGTAATTATTCATTTACTGATCTGGCACCGGGAGATTATATCCTGGTAGAAACACAGCCGGCAGGTTATGTGGATGTCAGTGAGAATGAAGGTGGCGCTGATAATGATGTCGCTACTAACCCAGCGGATAACAATCAGATAGCAGCGATTGTTAGCACTGGTGAAACCGATGTTCAGAATGACTTTATTGAAGAAGCGGTTGGTTCTTGGACAGGTAATGTCTCAGAAGATACCGATGGCAATGGCACAGCAGATGTGGCCATTTCTGGTGTGACAATCACCTTGTATGAAGATACCAATGGTGATGGTGTGCTGAGCGCAGCTGAGATTTCTGCACAGCCGGGAGCGCCAACGGATACAACCGATGGTTCAGGCGACTACTCATTTACCAACCTGGCTCCAGGTGACTACATTGCAGTAGAGACACAGCCAGCGGGCTATGTTGATGTCAGTGAAAATGAAGGTGGCGTGGATAATGACGATACAAACAATCCAGCCGATAATAATCAGATCGCAGGCACGGTAACTGCGGGTGAAACTGATGCTAATAATGACTTTGTAGAAGAAGCTGTTGGTTCTTGGACAGGCAATGTGTCAGAAGATACTGATGATAATGGTAGCGGTGATATTGCTATTCCAGGCGTTACAATCACTTTGTACGAAGACACTAATGGTGACGGCATTTTAAGTGCGGCTGAGATTTCAGCGCAGCCAGGAGCACCGACGGATACAACGGATGCTTCAGGTAACTACTCATTTACCAATCTGACACCGGGTGATTACATTGCGGTGGAGACACAGCCAGCGAACTTTGACGATGTGTCAGAGAACGAAGGTGGTGCAGATAATGATGATACAAACAATCCAGCGGATAATAACCAGATTGCAGGCACGGTAACAGCGGGTGAAACCGATGTGAACAATGACTTCGTTGAAGAGCTGAGTCGTGGCGCAATCACTGGTAATGTCTCAGAAGATACCGATGGCAATGGCACAGCAGATGTCGCCATTCCAAGTGTTACGATTACTTTATATGAAGATACTAATGGCGATGGTGTGTTGAGCGCGGCTGAGATTTCAGCGCAGCCAGGAGCACCGACGGATACAACGGATGCCTCAGGTAACTATTCATTTACCGATCTGGCACCGGGTGATTATATTCTGGTAGAAACACAGCCAGCAGGCTATGTCGATGTCAGTGAGAATGAAGGTGGTGCCGATAATGATGTTGCTACTAACCCAGCGGATAACAATCAGATTGCAGCGATTGTTAGTACTGGTGAAACCGATGTTCAGAATGACTTTATTGAAGAAGCGGTTGGTTCATGGTCAGGTAATGTCTCAGAAGATACAGATAATAATGGCACAGCCGATGTGGCCATTTCTGGTGTGACAATCACCTTGTATGAAGATACCAATGGCGATGGTGTGCTGAGCGCAGCTGAGATTTCCGCGCAGCCGGGAGCGCCAACGGATACAACCGATGGTTCAGGTGACTACTCATTTACCAACTTGGCCCCGGGTGATTACATCGCAGTAGAAACTCAACCTGTGGGTTTCGATGATGTGTCAGAGAATGAAGGCGGCGCTGACAATGACGATACAAACAATCCAGCCGATAATAATCAGATCGCAGGTACGGTGACTGCGGGCGAAGCAGATGTGAACAATGATTTCATTGAAGAACTGACTCGTGGCTCTATCACCGGTAATGTCTCGGAAGATACCGATGGCAATGGCACAGCTGATGTAGCGATTCCAGGTGTGACAATCACTTTGTATGAAGATACTAATGGTGACGGCATCTTGAGCGCTGCTGAGATTTCGGCACAGCCGAGTGCCCCGACGGATACAACGGATGCCTCAGGTAATTATTCGTTCACTGATCTGGCTCCAGGCAATTATATTCTGGTAGAGACACAGCCGGCAGGTTATGTGGATGTCAGTGAGAATGAAGGTGGTGCCGATAATGATGTCGCTACTAACCCAGCGGATAACAATCAGATAGCAGCGATAATTGCTGTCGGTGAAACTGATGTTCAGAATGACTTTATTGAAGAAGCGGTCGGTTCATGGACAGGTAATGTATCAGAAGATACTGATGATAATGATACTGGTGATATTGCTATTCCAGGCGTTACAATTACTTTGTACGAAGACACTAATGGTGACGGTATTCTGAGCGCGGCTGAGATTTCAGCGCAGCCAGGTGCTCCGACGGATACAACGGATGCCTCAGGTAACTACTCATTTACCAACTTGGCCCCGGGTGATTACATTGCGGTGGAAACACAGCCAGCGAACTTTGACGATGTGTCAGAGAACGAAGGTGGTGCAGATAATGATGATACAAACAATCCAGCGGATAATAACCAGATTGCAGGCACGGTAACTGCGGGTGAAACCGATGCGAACAATGACTTCGTTGAAGAGCTGACTCGTGGTTCGATTACCGGTAATGTCTCAGAAGATACCGATGGCAATGGCACAGCAGATGTCGCTATTCCAGGTGTGACAATCACTTTGTATGAAGACACTAATGGCGATGGTGTGTTGAGCGCAGCTGAAATTTCAGCGCAGCCAGGTGCACCGACGGATACAACGGATGCCTCCGGTAACTATTCATTTACTGATCTGGCACCGGGTGATTATATTCTGGTAGAAACACAGCCAGCAGGCTATGTGGATGTCAGTGAGAATGAAGGTGGTGGTGATAATGATGTCGCTACTAACCCGGCGGATAATAACCAGATCGCGGCAATTGTAGGCGTTGGTGAAACCGATGTTCAGAATGACTTTATTGAAGAAGCGGTTGGTTCCTGGACGGGTAATGTCTCAGAGGACACCACCGGCAATGGTAGCGGTGACGTAGCGATCGCAGGTGTCACAATCACGTTATACGAAGACACCAACGGTGATGGTGTCCTGAGCGCAGCTGAGATTTCTGCACAGCCGGGAGCGCCAACGGATACAACTGATGGTTCAGGTGACTACTCATTTACTGATCTGGCACCGGGTGACTATATTGCGGTAGAAACGCAACCGGCTAACTTTGATGATATCACCGAGAATGAGGGTGGTGCAGATAATGATGATGCGAATAACCCTGTGGTTGGCAATAACCAGATTGCAGGTACTGTTACTGCAGGTGAAGCGGATGTAAACAATGACTTTGTTGAAGGTGTGCCAGCCATTAAATTGATTAAGTCTATTAGTGGTGTAAATGACGTTAATATCAATAGCATTACTGACGCATTCGACACCATCGATTACACCTTCACAGTGTCCAATGAAGGCGTTACGGATTTGAGTAATATCACGATCACTGATGCCAAACTGGGCTTGTCTGCCGCGCCATGTGCGCCGGGTGTGATAGCGCAGGGTGGTGCAGATATCAGCTGTACATTTACAGCGGCATATACCATTCAGCCGGGTGATGTTTTGGCTGGTTATGTGGTGAACTCAGCAACAACCAATGCTAATTCAGCTAGCCCAGTTGATGCAACGCCAGGAACGCCGGTGACTGATGTATCAGATGCTGGTACTGAGCCAAGTACTCCAGGCACAGTGACTCCAGTGCCTGATCCTGATAACACAGAGACGCCAGACCCTGATCCATTAATCCCTGATGATGATGGTGATGATGGTGATGACCCAACTACGTTGACTCTGGTTCAAACCGGTGCTATCTCTGGCAATGTTTCAGAAGATACGACGGGAGACAATAACGGCGATACGCCAATTCCAGGTGTAACACTGACTTTGTATGAAGATACTGATGGAGATGGTGTCCTGAGTGCGGCTGAAATATCAGCCCAGCCTGGAGCGCCAACAGATACGACTGACGGTTCTGGTAACTATTTATTTGATAATCTGGCATTTGGTAATTACATCGTTGTAGAAACACAACCTGCTGGCTTGGAAGATGTCAGTGAAGTAGAGGGTGGTGATGACGGTGATGATAATGGTAATGCTGCTGATAATAATCAGATTTCAGTTGTAGTAGACGCAACTGATCCAGAAGTGGGTGCATCTACCAACGAAGATACTGGCAACGATTTTGTAGAAGCGCAACCAGGTTCAATTGGTGATACTGTCTATCTGGATTGGGATGCCGATGGCGTTCAAGATGCAGGTGAACCGGGTATTGGCGGTGTTCAAGTTGTTTTAAGATTGAATGGTGTAATTGTTGCGAGCATGACAACAGCAGCAGATGGAACATATTTATTCGGTGGTTTACCTGCCGGTAATTACACGGTCACAGTAACACCTCCTACAGGTAGCACCTTATCTGCAGATGGAACGTATTTTAATTCGGGTGATCCGGATACTGCGACTGACCATAATACAGCTACCTATGGTGATAATACGAGTGCTTATTCTCTGGTAAATGCAGAGAATAATCTTACTCAGGATTTTGGTTATCACCCTGTGATTGTGGCTGATGATGATGTTGCTGCTACTCCAACAGTCGGGCCGAATGTGCCGGATGAATGTTCTGTTATCAGCTTTTTGCCTGGTGGTGGTAGTGATGCAAATCTGTCGACTACATTTGAATCCATTCTGACGAACGATATTATCGCTGGTCCATTAAGTCCTGCTCCAGCAGCGACGACATTGGTTGATTTGGATCCGACTACACCAGTCATAGACACAACATTTGTGGTTTCTGGTGAGGGCACTTGGGATTATAATCCTGCTACAGACGTTTTGACCTTTACTCCAGAGCAATTTGGTATTCAACAATGCTTTGAAGGGTCACCAACCCCGCTCGATTACCGGCTGTTTGAACTGGTTGATATCAATGATGATGGTAACCCTGTTCCAGTGCCTGAATATGCTGATCCAGCGGTTTTGAGTTTCAGTCGGGTAACTACGCCTGTCAACATTTCCTTTGTTGAGGTTGAAAGAGGTGTCAGTGGAAATGCGATAATTCGTTGGGTAACGGATATGGAAACAGCAAATGTAGGCTTCGATTTATACCAGCGTACAGAGCAAGGTTGGGAGCGTTTAAATGCAGAACTCATCCCAAGTGCTGTATTTGATTCGACTGAGCAAAGTCGTTATGAGTTCAATGCCGTCGGCTTGGTTAGCGATTGGATTGCAATTGCTGATGTTGATGCGAATGAAAATGTGACTGCACACGGTCCTTATCGTGTAGGTGAGAAATACGGTGCTGACAAAGCTAATGTGCAGGGTGTTGACTGGACGCAAATTAAAGCAGACTCTGATGCTGGTTTGGACGTTGATACTATTAATAAACGAATCCAACGCCTGCGTCGTGGCGCTCGCTAGAATTAGAGGCAATATCATGAAGAGTAAGACTATGAAATGCTTAAAACAATTGCCGGTAGTTGCTGGGTTGATTTTTTCCTCAGCTGTATCGGCTCAAACAGGTATCGTTAATCTGGTAACCACTGATGGTGGCTTACACCGGATTACGTATACTCAATTGCAACAACAAAGCGTCGACCTTAATGGTTTAAATGTGGCTGATCTAGCCTTGACACATGCTGGTGAAGCAGTAGCAAGGCTTGTGAAGGATACGAATGAAGATGGTTTTTTTAATCAAGGCGATTACATTGATTTTATCGCTGAGAACATCGACAATCGTTATACCAATGAAGCTGTTTACACCTTGCACCTTGATTCTGATTTGGCATTGTTGATTGAGCAAAGTGCGGCAAATACTGAAACTAATCAGCGAGTCAGTCGTCTAGGTAAGACTCAAGCGGTTAAAGCAGATAACCTCAGATATAACATTACTTCTGCAAACTTGAACGATCCGTGGAATATAGATTATATTTTTGCTAACGGTGGTCCTGTGACTAAATCTTATTCCATAGATTTGCCTAAGCTGAGCAGTCAAAATAATGGTGTAAATGTTGTCGTTGAGCTTACTGGTGCTTCCAGTCTGAAAGAGAGTCCTGACCATAGCGTCATGATTAAATTTAATGGTGTGCCTATTGCTGCCCGTCAATTTGATGGAGTAGTGTTTGAAACGTTTACGGCTAGATTACGCCCTGGAATGGCAAAAGAAAGTAATAATACATTTGAAGTTGTCTTGCCTATGGACCATGAGGCGCCGGTTGATGTGGTTACTCTTGAGAGCGTTCGTATCGACTATGAGATTGATTTAACGGCAGTTGATAATGATATCGTGTTTTCTTCATCTGATTCGACATTCAGTATTGCTGGCCTGACCACTGATGACGTTAGCCTTTATCAAAAAGCAGAAGATGGCACTGTCAAGCTATTGCAACCACTTACTATTTCGAAGGATGATGGTAGCTATGAACTGAACGTTTATACAGAGGCTTCTAATGCAGAATATTTTGTTTATGACGCTGATGGTGCACCAACTCCTCAGTTGAGGAATCTGGCTGATACACAATCTATTACAAGCGGTGAAGCTGAATACTTGATTCTGACTCATGGTGATTTTATTGGTTCAGAGTTGGATCGGCTGGTGCAATTACGTCAAGCTGACTATTCAGTAAAAGTAGTCGACGTTGAGCAAGTCTATGCGCAGTTTGGTCGCCACACGGCAGAAGACACTCCTATTCATGACTATATTCGCTATGCTGCAGACCAGCTTGGGACTAAAATGGTTGTGCTGATTGGTGGTGATACTAATGACTATCGTGGCTTTAAGTCCGAATCGGTGAGTCATATCCCAACGACATACCGAGTCATTAATGGTGGAAGTGCAGTGATTACACATGCACCATCAGATGCCGCCTATGGTGATTTGGATGGTGATGATATTCCTGATATTCCAGTTGGTCGTTTTCCTGTGAGAACAAACCAGGAATTGTCCACAATGCTTAATAAAATTGAACAGTTTGACCAGCGAACCTATAGCCAGCAAGCGGTCTTTGCGGCTGATAAAACGGATAATGGCAATGGTTATTCCTTTGTGCCTGATGCAGAAGATATTGTTGCTAGCCTGCCAGCATCTATGCAAACAGGCTTAAGTGCTGCGTGGCAGGATACGGCAGGAACACACTTTGATAATAAAAAGGCCTATATTGAAACGGATGGAAATGATCTGGCAAAGAGCAAACTGTTAGCTTCCATGAATGAGGGGGCTGAACTGACGGCTTATCTTGGACACTCCAATATGTTCAAGTGGTCCGATGACTTATTCTCTACTCAAGATGCGCAAGCACTGACGAATATAAATAAACCAACGGTTATGACTCAATACGGTTGTTGGAATACCTATTATGTATTACCAGAAGGGAATTCTCTGGCTCAAGTACTGCTATTATCAGGAGATCAGGGTGCTGCTACGGTTCTAGGCTCTTCTACTTTGACTCTGGCCTCATCTGAGGCAAGATTGGGTGAGTTCTTATACCAGGAGATGTATGTGCCAGGTAAAACCCTTGGAGACGCTTTAGTGGCAGCAAAAAAATCTATTTCAGGTGGGTCCGCGTCTGTTGACGTGGTTCTTGGTTGGCAAATCATGGGTGATCCAGCTATTGTGATGAACCCCGCAAACTAATACAATTCGCCTTATGGCGCTAACCCAATGCAAAAGGTCGGCTAAGCCGACCTTTTTTTTGCCAGTTTCTGCCAGAAATAATTTTGGTGAGGGTCCATGTTTCATGCGGATTCAAATGGGTGGCAGGGAGCTTTGGCAATTTAATCGCGAATGATTAATTTAACAGAATAAATGATGTATCAATGCATCTCGAAATGCATCTTAAGAACGTATGAGCAAAAAAGTATTTATCAAAACCTTTGGCTGTCAGATGAACGAGTACGATTCAAATCGTATGCTCGATGCTTTGCATAAATCACATGATGTGTCTGCAGTTGATAATGCAGAAGAAGCTGATATTGTGCTGTTGAATACTTGCTCAGTTCGAGAAAAAGCCCAGGAAAAAGTCTTTCATCAATTAGGCAGATGGCGTGAAATAAAGAAGAAGAACCCAGATCTTGTTATCGGGGTCGGCGGCTGTGTTGCAAGTCAGGAAGGTGACGGTATTCGTGAACGGGCACCTTATGTGGACATGGTCTTTGGCCCGCAGACATTGCACCGTTTGCCAGAGATGTACCAAGGGGTTGTTGCTTCGAAAAAACCAGCCATCGATGTTAGCTTTCCTGAGATGGAAAAGTTTGATTCATTGCCATCACCAAGAACCGAAGGAGTTACTGCTTTTGTTTCAATAATGGAAGGTTGCAGTAAATACTGTTCGTTCTGTGTCGTGCCTTATACGCGTGGTGAAGAGTTTTCCCGAACATTTGATGATGTTATTGCTGAAGTCTATGAATTGGCGCAGCAAGGTGTGCGTGAAGTGACTCTTCTAGGGCAGAATGTTAATGCTTATCAGGGTAAGATGCATGATGGTAGCGAAGCAGATTTTGCATTGTTATTGCGTTATGTGGCAGAAATTGAAGGAATCGGCCGAATCCGCTATACCACATCACATCCTTTGGAATTTACGGATAATTTAATAAAAGTGTACAGCGATGTGCCTAAGTTGGTTGATCATTTACACCTTCCAGTACAAAGCGGCTCTGATAGCATATTAAAGGCGATGAAAAGACGCTATACCGCAGAAGATTACTTGCAGATTATCAACAAGATTAAGCAGGTAAGGCCTAATATCAGTTTGTCGTCAGATTTTATCATTGGTTTTCCAGGTGAAACAGATGAAGATTTTGAACAGACTATGCAGTTAATTGATGATGTTGCTTATGATCTATCATTCAGTTTTATTTACAGTGCTCGTCCTGGAACACCTGCTTCTGACTTGCCGGATGATGTTCCAGTGGCAGTAAAAAAACAGAGACTGGCACGCTTGCAAGCAGTCATAACAGCAAATGCCCTTGCGATTAGCGAAGCGATGGTGGGTTCTACTCAAACAATTTTAGTGGATAGGCCATCACGCAAAGATCCTAAGCAATTGTCAGGAAGGACAGAAAATAATCGTGTTGTGAATTTTGATGGGCCAGAGAACCTGTTGGGTCAATTCGTTGACGTGCTAATAACTGAAGCATTGCCAAACTCGTTGCGCGGGCGTTTGCTAGGTAATGATGTGCATTAATCAATGGAAAAGAACGTGTCTATAGTAACTATAACGCTTGATGGCCTGAGTAATGATGATTTGGTAGAGCTATGTGGCCAACAGCAATCTCATTTGAAAATAATTGAAGATGAATTGCGGGTAGAGTTAACCCAGGTTGGCAATAAATTTGCTATCTCTGGCAATAAGAAAAACCAGGCTGAAACGGAGAATACACTGCGTTATCTGGCGCAGTTAAAGCGAAAGAAAGAACCTGTTAATCAAGAAATAATTTATCAAAAGGTACGGAATATGTCAGGTGATGATGGTGAAAAGCAAGGTGGTTTTCAAACTATTGCTACGCCTTTAAAACGTGTTAAAGCTAAAACCAGCAATCAAAGTGAATATCTGGCTGCTATCAAAAATAACGATGTGGTTTTTGGTGTAGGACCTGCTGGTACTGGTAAAACTTATATGGCTGTGGCTTGTGCTGTCGAGGCTCTGGTCAGCGAAAGTGTCAGTCGTATTGTATTGGTTAGACCGGTGGTTGAGGCTGGTGAGCAGTTAGGTTTTCTGCCTGGTGATATTGGGCAGAAGGTTGATCCTTATTTGCGCCCACTATACGACGCACTCTATGATTTTATGGGTAATGAAAAGGTGGAGCGTTTGTTAGAAAACAATGTTATTGAGCTTGCTCCATTGGCATATATGCGAGGCAGAACTCTATCGGATGCGTTTGTTATTCTTGACGAAGCTCAAAATGCAACAGAAAATCAAATGAAGATGTTTCTAACGCGAATAGGCTATGGTGCAAAAGCGGTTATTACTGGCGATTTGAGTCAAATAGATTTGCCCAGAGGCACTCGATCTGGTTTGAAGCAGTCGGTAAGTATTTTGCAGGATTTGAAAGGCATCGCCATCAAGAAATTGACCGGTAAGGATATTGTACGCCACCCATTGGTTCAACGTATCGTTGAGCGTTATGAACAAGTTGAAAAAAGTGACGACTAACAATTCAGAAGCCATGTTGGCAGTTGATGTGCAAAATGGCTGTGTTGATTGTAATGTCGATGAATTCGATATCGTTGCTTGGGCAGAATGTGCTTATCGCTCAGTTGCCAACCAAGAGAAGGAGTGTGTGATTCGAATGGTTGATGAAAGTGAAGGGCATGCACTAAACCAACAATTTCGAAATAAAGATTATGCAACAAATGTATTGTCTTTTACCTATGACAGTCCAGTTGCAGATAGTGATGAGGTCCCTTATCTTGGCGATATCGTCATTTGCTACCCTGTGATTCAGCGGGAGTCAGAAGAACAGGAAAAAACGCTAAGCTCTCATTTAACGCATATGGTGGTACACGGAATATTGCATTTATGCGGTTATGATCATGAAGAAAATGAAGAAGCTGAGAAAATGGAACAGCTAGAAATTGAAATTCTTGCTAAACTTAACATCTTGAATCCCTACAGTTGAGAATTAATGGACACAAAAGAACAGCCTCCGTCGAGTTTATTTACTCGAATAATAAACTTTTTATATAAAAAATTTGGTAGTCGCTTACTTAAAAACCGTAAGGAACTGATTACTATTTTTGAGCAGGCACAGGAAAGTGGTCTGATGGACAAGGAAGCACGAGATACCATGCAGCGAGTTTTGCAAGTGTCCGATTTGCATGCGCGCGAAATTATGATTCCTAAAGCACAGATCGTTGTCGTTGAGCAAGGTGCGCCATTACAGAATTGCATTGAAATTCTAGTCGAAAGCTCGCATTCAAGATTTCCTGTTGTTGATAGTGAACGTTCTAAGGTATTGGGCATTTTGCTGGCAAAGGATATGTTACAGTTTTTTGATGACAAACACCGTAAAGAGTTCAATCTGGATGACTTGTTGAGGCCAGCTATTTTTGTGCCTGAAAGTAAACGTCTGAACGTCTTGCTGGATGACTTTCGTCGAAACCGCAATCACATGGCGATTGTTGTTGACGAATATGGTGCTATTTCTGGTTTGGTTACCATTGAAGATGTGCTGGAGCAGATTGTTGGTGAGATAGATGATGAATACGATGAGTTTGATGAAGATCAAAGCATGATTCGCAAATCATCTGATGGTGGATTTATCATCAAAGCCGTTTTGCCTATTGATGAATTTAATGCATATTTTAAAACTAATTTGGAAGATAAACGGGCTGATACCATGGGAGGTTTAATTTCTCAGAAGCTAGGCCGAGTTCCAGAGATGGGGGATAAGGTAACCATCAAGAAAGTGCAGTTTGAGGTGTTGCATGCTGACAGTCGCAGGGTTCATTTGATGAGAATAATACCGTTGTGATCCTTAAACGGTTGTTGGTAGCTTTTGCAGGAGCCTTAAGTGTTGCTGCCTATGCACCCTTGCAGTGGTGGTGGTTAATGCCATTGTCTTTGGCCATAATCTATTATTACTGGTCAAAGAGTACGCCAAAACAGGCGGCTTGGTATGGATTTATTTTCGCTTTTATGCAGTTTGGTTTTGGCGTGTCATGGGTGTATGTATCACTAAAGACTTATGGCAATATGCCAATGCCTATGGCGGCAGCTGCTGTGGTCTTATTTGTAGCAGCTCTGGCAGCATTTATGGCCTTTTTTGGCTGGATATTTGCCAAATTACGTGAGTCTGCAACTGATCAAAACTCTATTTTTCAAGCTTTACTGTTTGCAGCAGTCTGGGTTCTGGCTGAGTGGATGCGAAGCTTTGTGTTGACGGGCTTTCCTTGGTTGGATGTCGGTTATAGTCAAACAACTCGTTGGCTGTCAGGTTATGCTCCACTTGGAAGTGTTTATTTTGTCAGTTTTATGTTGTTGTTGACTGTGGCTTTGTTGGTTAACTCTATTGAGTTATTGCGCTCATCCAGGCGCAAAGTGCAGCTTCTTGTGCAGATGGTATCTGCTATCTTGATTGTTGTTGGCGGTGCATTACTTCAACAAAAAGAGTGGACTGAGCCTCTGGATCAGCCTCTTAACATAGCTGTTGTTCAAGCGAATGTACCTATTACCCAAAAGTGGTTGCCATCTTATCAGGCAGAACTGTTTGCTAAATATAAACAATTAATACCAGAGGAAGAGGTAGATTTGGTGGTATGGCCTGAGACAGCTTTACCGATTTACCTGCATCAAACGAATCAGGAGTTTTGGGATTATATCAAGCCTGATAAAGGTAATTTATTGGCAGGTATAATGGAGTTTCAGACAGGCAACAAGGGCCAACAAGACAAAAGTTATAACTCTGCGGTTCTAACTTGCGATGATCAGGTCCAGGTTTACCGCAAAAGGCATTTGGTGCCATTTGGTGAGTATCTGCCTCTGAGAAGTTTATTATCATGGGTTTTAGACTATCTGCAGCTACCAATGTCTGATTTCAATGCGTGGTCATCGCAACAGGTTCTGGAATGTGGTGAAATTAAGCTGGCCTTATCGATTTGTTATGAGGATGCTTTTGCTGCGGAGCTCAGAGACCATCTGGGTTCAAGTGAGATCTTGGTTAATATTAGCGAAGATGCCTGGTTTGGCGATTCACTTGCCCCACATCAAAGGGTGCAGATGGCACAAATGCGAGCCCAGGAATTAGCGCGGCCCATGGTAAGAAGTGCTAACACAGGACCATCGACTATTATTGACAGTAAAGGGATAATAATAGCGGCAACCAAGCAGTTCACGGCAGCCAGTATTGTGCAGAAGGTTTACCCCCATATTGGAACTACACCTTTTATCCGCTGGGGAATGTGGATAATTTATCTTTCCGGGCTGGTGTTTGCTTTAGCGATGATAGTGCATATCAGGCGGTCCTGATCTATTGCAACTGTTCTTTAAATGCGCTGTTTAAACAACGGCTTGCCTTTCTTTGTTTGCTTGTTAAAGTCTTGTAAAATTAATAAATTAGTCGGAAGTCATATATCCCTATAACTTTTGCATTTTTTCCAGGGCTTCGTCCAAGCCTTTAAAGTTTGGACGGCGGATTGGGCGGCGGTTACCATTTGTTTTAGGTAACTGATTGCCAGATGCTTGTGAGCTGCCGTTAAATGAGTTCTGTTGTGTATTTCCAGAGGATGAAGGCAGTGGAGGGAAGCCATCATTTGATGGTTGTTGTGACTCGAAGCTGACTAAGCTTCTATTGGTGCTGATGATTTTTTTCTTGAAAGCGAGGTTTTCAATATTGCCATTATGATTAAGCAATACTCCATCAGCCCGAATTTCTTCTAACTTAACCTTTGTTCCTTTGAGTTCATCACCGACTTTATATAAAGCGCCGCGTTTTTTCTTGACTGAAATAATCGCTCTGGCTTTTTCTTCTGAAGAAGCGGATAGCAAACCCTCAATTGTCAGATCTAGCTTTGTTGTAGGGACTACCTTAGGTTTGGGTTTTTCAACAATGGCTTTTTTCTCACCGAACAGATGAGTGCTGACGACAGTGTCGATGCTGTAGCCAGAACTGATGGGCTGGGGATTAATGACAACCGTTTGTTTGGCTGCGTACTTACGATCGCGATAAATATCATAAACATGGTACAGGCCATACAGCAGTACCCACAGCAAGACCAGCGCGCCAAGAAAAGTTGCTGCACGAGTTAGCCATTTTTTCTGTTGGCGATTTATTACGTTAAAATTATAGACTGCTTGCATATACTGTAGTTTACTCTAAATTTGCTATAAATTATTTATCTTAATACTATTTTAGGCTTTTTCAGTCATAACGGGCTTTATTTGCTTACCTTGTAAGCGTTTATTAACTTCGTACGAACATTTCATGAACTTTTTGTCGAGATATATCGCTATAATCAGCAGGCTTAATGCCCGGCAGTGGTGGGCAATGGTGGTATCCATATTTATGCTGAGTTCTTTTGTGTTAAAGATGCGTCGGCGCCCGTTTTCATGGTGTTGGCAACGTATCCA
The DNA here is from genome assembly GCA_050633785.1 of Arenicella sp. Lineage (GTDB taxonomy): Bacteria > Pseudomonadota > Gammaproteobacteria > Arenicellales > Arenicellaceae > CALKZN01. The sequence goes on along the minus strand of JBOEHE010000033.1, from coordinate 156,012 downwards.
TAATCCAGAGACTGTAGTCGAAACAGGCAGTGAAACGGTTGATAACAAGCAACAGGATTTGGCTTTGGAACTGCATGAAAGTGTTCGTTTGGCAGCGAGGGTGCTGCCTTTCAAGTGTGAATGTTTGCCAAAGGCTGTTGTGTTACGTGATTTGCTGGTTGCAAGGTCTATTCCCGCTGTAGTTCGACTCGGGGTCAATAAGCAGCAGATGTTGAGCATGCAGAGCCATGCCTGGGTCGAAGTAGATGGTCAGGCAATTGCTGAGAATGATGATTTAAGGCAATCGTTTAAGCCTTTATGAAGCCTCTTTATAGACCCATTGCAGGCTTATCGTAAGTTGAGGTTACACTAAGAATAGTGCCGCAAGACCAAGGACTGAAAAGTAACCGACAACATCGGTGACGGTCGTTAAGGCTACTCCGCCAGCTAATGCTGGGTCAATGTGTAGCTTTTCCAATGCAATTGGCAGTACAACTCCAGCTATGGCACTGACGATGAGGTTAGTCAGCATGGCTAGGGCAATGATGCCTCCTAGTTGGATATCGTGGTACCAGGTTGTCGCAATTAAGGCGATGGCTATTGCCCAGATTACTCCATTTAAACTGCCGACAAGAAATTCTTTTTTCAGCAGCGGCATAATATTCTGCTTTTGAATGGTGCCATTGCTTAATCCACGGATAACAATCGTCAGGGTCTGAGTGCCTGCGTTTCCCCCCATGCTGGCGACAATCGGCATCAGTACCGCGAGGGCTACAAGTTGTTTTATGGTTCCTTCAAATTGGCCAATGACCCAAGAGCCAATCAATGCAGTAATCAAATTAACACCCAGCCATAACGCCCGGTTTCGAGTACTGCTGGCTACAGAAGAGAACAGGTCTTCATCCTGTTTCAGGCCAGCTCGAGCAAAAGCCTCTTGTTCAGCATCCTCAATAATAACGTCAACGACATCGTCAATAGTAATTCGGCCTACTAATTGGTTTTGTTCATCGACAACCGGTGCAGAGATCAAGTTATAGTCAGTGAATGTTTTGGCAACGTCATCGTCTAGATCCAGAACGCTAAAAATAATGGGGTCTTTGATGACGTGTTGTCTAATAGGTTGACTTGGAGCCGCAGTGATTAGCCGGTTAATCGGCATAATTCCGGTCAGTTGGCTATTGCGGTTAACCAGAAAAATAGTGTCAGTATTTTTAGGTAATTCGTCTTTGAGACGCAGAAAACGCATGGCAACTTCTAGGGAAATATCATCTCTGACAACGACCGCATCAGTGTTCATCAATCCACCGGCACTGTCTTCAGGGAAGGCTAAAACTTCTCCGAGGCTTTTGCGAGTTGCCTGGTCAATGGCAAACAAAACATCAGAGACAACGCTCTCTGGCAGATCTGGAATTAAATCGGCAATATCATCTATGTCCAGATGAATCATGGATTTGACCAGTCTATGATGGTCAATATCATCTATCAGGGTGGTCAGTACGCCTTCGTTAAGCTCGGTAAGAACCTCACCAGCCTGTTCAATATCTACGGCAGTCCATATCTGACTGCGCTGTTCAGGGGTAACACTTTCAATAAGGTCAGCAACTTCAGAAGGATGCCGGTGTTCAAAGAAATTATGCAACACCATATCATCACCATCTTCCAGGAGGCTTAGCAATTGGTCTAGAATGTCAGAACTGTGGGCTTGCATGGTGATGGCTGTTTACATACTGATGGTGGTTGATGGAAAAACTTTGAATAAATAAATTAAGGGTATTATAACGTTTTGATAAGCCTCTAGACCAGCGCTTCCGCTTACAGTCTATTATATTTTTCTGGAAATAATATCGCTCTGAATTGTTAAATTTTGTTGCAATAAACGTTAAATTTCTGTAAATTTCTGCTCGTGGTTGAGATGCATAAATATTCCTTTATGCGGTCATTTTGTTATTATGAGTGGTTTGCTGTTGGTGAAAATTGCCTGTGGGGGCGTTTGCTGAATGGCTGATTGATTCTAATTGAGGCAATCCTATGGATATGTTTAACAAATTGGTGTTCATATTTTCTACAGCATTTATAGTGTCCGTTCTGGTCAGCTATCTGGTAATAATGCTATCTGCGTATTCTGTAGGCTGATGGCTTAGTCTTAATTTGAAATTTGTTTGTTACAGCTAAATGAGAGACTTTGCCTAAAGTTCGTTTAGTTCCATCAATAATGTTCGTGATTGTAATGGGTCATGGCAATTTAATATGGCTGTGACCAGATTATTTAATTGATCAAGGTCGGTATGCAGTACTTGTTTTTTTATTGCCAACAGGCTGGATGAGTCAGTGCTGAAAGTTCGTAAGCCAAGGCCTATCAGCAAACGGGTATAGTCAGGGTTAGCAGCCATTTCACCGCATAATGAAACTGGGATGTTGGCACGGTTTCCTGCTTCTATTGTCATTTTTATTAATTGCAGAACCGCTGGGTTAAGCGGGTCGTACAAGTAGTTAACTGCTTGGTCTACACGATCAATTGCCATGGTGTATTGGATCAAGTCATTGGAACCTATTGATAAAAAGTCCAGGCGCTTGGCAAAAGCATTGGCATTGATAGCGGCAGAAGGTACTTCTATCATTGCACCAATTTTGATTCGAGAGTCAAATTTGACATTATTCTGTCGCAGTTCCTTTTTGGTTTCATCTATTAACGTCAAAACCTGATTTAGCTCTTCTATGTGGCTGAGCATAGGAATCATCAAAGCTGTTTTGCCGAAAGCTGAAGCACGTAAAATGGAGCGAAGCTGTGGGATAAACAGTTCTCTATTTTGTAGGCACAAACGAATGGCTCTGAGGCCAAGAGCGGAGTGTCTGCTGGTGTCGAGCTGGTTTGCCGACATTGCATTTTTAGTCAGTTGTTTATCTGCACCAATATCAATGGTCCTGATAGTCACTGGCTTGCCCATATTGCGCACTACCCGTTTATACGCGCTGAACTGTTCCTTTTCTGAAGGCAGTTGATCTCGATCCATGAATAGATATTCTGTTCGGAACAGCCCAATGCCATCGGCTCGCACTTTTTTGGCGTGATTGATTTCCTTGGGTTGTTCTATATTGGCTAATAATTCAATAATCTGGCCTTGGCGGATAGTGCTGTGATTCTCAATCAGCCGTTTTAATTCTCGTTCTTCCTGCTTGAGCCTGTTTCTGCGTTTTTTGTAGGCTGCAATGGTTGCTTCATCTGGGTTTACCAGCACTGATCCTTGCTCTGCATCAATAACTAATAAATCATTATCGCGAATAAATTGCGTGGCATTTTCCAAACCCACAATGGCCGGGATGCTCATGCTTTTTGCAATCAGTGCTGTATGTGAAATAGGGCCGCCCAGGTCGGTGATGAATGAAGCAATTTTTTTATTGGTCAGATGAACCGCTTCTGATGGCCCTATGTCGTTACTGACAATGATCTTTTTTGTCAGCTGATCTTGTTGAACATCTGATAATGAGTGGTCTTTTATGTTTAGTAATGCCCTGAGTATCAGGTTCGTCAAATGATTGACATCATTTGTTTTATTACGCAAATAGGGGTCATCCATGGCATTAAAAATAGCCATTAATGATTGGGCATTTTTGTCAACGGCAGTCTCAGCGCTGCATAGATCGTTCTGGATTAAGTGAATTGTTTCATCAACCAGCATAGGGTCATTGAGCATCAACAGGTGTGCATCAATGATGGTTTGCGCTTCAATCGGCGATTCTTCGGGGATTTGTTCCTTATTTTTGTTGAGTTGTTGGCGGGCTTTGGCTAATGCTTTTTGTAAGCGTTTGATTTCAGCATTGACCTGATTGGATTCGATGGTTTTTTGTTCAATACTGGGTTTGTAGCCTTGCAGCACATAGGCTCTGCCAATCGCTATGTGTTTACCAATGCCAGTACCAAACAAATTAATCAATTATTCACCCTCTCCAAAATAGTCATCAATTAAGTTTCCAATTTCTTTTACGGCTATTTGTTCATCCTCGCCGTTAGCGATAATAGTCACTTTAGTGCCTTTGCCAGCGGCTAGAACCATCAAGCTGAGAATGCTCTTGGCATCGGCTTCTTTATCATTGCAATGCAGCTCAATTGTGCTGGAAAACTGATTGGCACATTTGAGTAACTTGGCTGCTGCACGAGCGTGTAAACCAAGTTTGTTTATAATTTCTTTTTCAACCTGAACCATGATCGATACCTGTCAATAGACTCTTTAAGGCGTTCGTCTGTTGCTGACCGTTTTTGCTAATACAGGTCAATCATAAGTATGAATGCTCTTATGGGTTAAATATTTAACTCGCGGTGACGAATTTGAATATTAATATTACTTTGATCTGAGAAATATTCTAGCAGTTTGGAGGACAGATAAACAGAACGATGCTTGCCACCTGTACAGCCAATTGCGACAGTAATATAGGTGCGGTTGCCATCGCGAAAGACGGGCAGCCATTTTTCAATGAATTGTTGAATGTCATGCAGCATGCTGGTGACATCTTTCTGTTGCTTTAAAAAATCTCTTACCGGCTCATCCAGGCCTGTGAATGGGCGTAATGTATCATCCCAATGCGGATTGGGTAGACAGCGCACATCGAATACAAAGTCAGCTTCATTGGGAGGGCCATATTTGAAACCGAATGATTCAAATAACAGAGTCAAAGATGCTGAGCCGGTATCTGCGGCATAATCACGCATGGAGGCGCGCAGTTCATGTGGTGTGGTCTTTGAGGTGTTAATGCGGATATGTGCTCGTTCTTGAATAGGATCAAGAACCGTTCGTTCGCGATTGATGGCCTCAACCAGAGAGGTGTTCTCATCGGAAAGAGGGTGTTTGCGTCGGGTTTCGCTATAACGTTTGATCAAATTTTCATTGGAAGCATCCAAAAAAATAATTTGATACTTAACTTTCATTGTGTCCAGTATTGACAGTTGTTCGTCAACATTTTTCAGAAAATTCTGATTTCTGGAGTCTATACTGACTGCGTAGTTGTGTTGGGGGCCTTCATCAGTGTCCAGCATGTTGGAGGCGATGTGGCTGAGTAAAACAGCGGGTAGGTTATCGATGCAATAAAACCCCAGATCTTCCAGGGCATGTAAGGCTATGGATTTACCGGACCCAGATGTTCCGCTGATGACTATGAAATGAGTTTCTCGCATATTGTGATGTGGGTGACATTAATCCTGAATCAGCGTAATTGCTGTTGGATGAATTTCATCACATCTTCGGGTCGTTTATATGACAAAAGTTGTTTATGTACATCTTTTTTGCCAATAAGCTCAGCGATGCTGGATAGCATGTCTAAGTGTTGCTGTTGAGCTTCAGCAGGAACTATCAGGCCAAACACCATATTGACTGGTTTTTTGTCGGTGGCATCGTAGTCTATTGCCTGGTCAAGAGTGACGATACATAGGCGAGCGCTTTCTATATCGTCACAACGACCATGAGGTAAGGCAACGCCATCGCCAATACCGGTACTGCCAAGGCGCTCTCTTTCAATGAGAGACTGGAAGACTTTCTTTTCTAATGCTCGATCATCATCCCCGAGTAGTTTGGAGACATGTTCCAGTAATTTCTTCTTGCTGGCTATTGAAACTTGAGTGTTAATGCTTTCTAGATCCAGGCAATCGAGTAACACTTGATTGTCTTCAGCAATGAGTTGGCTGCTTGGCATGGGTGTAGGTGTTTAATTGAGTTTACAAGTCTAGAGAGTTGTGTTTGATTCCGCCTTCATTGCGATGGTGATTAACCATCTTGTCTTTGTGCTTGAGAACCTGTGAATCAAGTTTGTTGACCAGAGCGTCTATCGCTGAATACATATTATCTGATTCTGCATTTGCATGAATCGAAACGCCTTTTGCATCGACAGTTGCTTCAGCCTCGTGACGAATTTTATCGACATGTAACACCACATTAATGGTATTGACATGATCAAAATGGCGTTCTATTTTTTCCATCTTTTCCGTGATGTAATGTTTTAATGAATCTGTTAAATCAAGTTGATGACCACTGATTGACAATTGCATAAGCATATCCTCGCTGTAGTTGATAGTCTGGTTGTTGGGCCTGCTATGCCCAAAGCTGTCAGACTGGGTAAAGAAGGTTGATATATTCTGTTCCAATAACACAAATAGTCTATTTTCGGGAATCAAATAAGGGATTTGCGTTGACTGGAAGAAGGAATATTCATACCTTCACGATACTTGGCGACTGTGCGTCTAGCTACTTTATAGCCTTGGTCGTCAAGAATTTTAGAAATTTTGCTATCACTGATAGGCTTTTGTTTAGGCTCTTCATCAATCATTTTTTTGATAAAAGAGCGAATCGCTGTTGAACTGACACTGGAACCATCTTCAGAGCTTAGACTGCTGGAGAAAAAATATTTCAGTTCGAAGACACCGAGTGGGGTCAGCATATATTTTTGTGAGGTTGCTCTGGAAATAGTTGACTCATGCAAATCAAGCTCAGTGGCGATATTCTGCAACACCATGGGTTTTAAAGATTGTTCGCCATTTTCCAGGAATTCAGTTTGGTTCTCTACAATGGCAGTGGCAACACGCTTCAATGTGTCATAACGGTTATGCAGGCTTTTGATAAACCACTTGGCTTCTTGAAGGTTGTCAGAAATGTATTTGCTGGCTTCGCCATTGAGCGTGCCTTTTGGCATGCCGCCATAAGGGTTGTTGACCTTAAGTTTTTTTTGTACCTGAGGATTCAATTCAACGCGCCAACGTCCATTGAGTTTCTTAACAATGATATCTGGAATAATATAATCGCTGTTATCCTGTTCGAATTGGTTGTCGATGCGAGGGTTTATTTGAGTAATATACTGCACCGCGTCTTCCAGTGTGCTCTGTTCAACGCCCAGCATTTTTTTCAGCTTTGGCAGATTGCGTGTGCCAAGCAGCTCCAAGTGTTCGCAAATAATGGATCTGGCTAGTACTTTGCTGTTGTCCTGATGACTTTCGTTCTGACAGTTGTTTGAATTATCGCTGGTTTTTGCAATATCGCTGTCGATTATCAGTAATAGGCGTTCACGCAAATCACGCGCGCCGATGCCAACGGGTTCCAGAGTTTGTATCAGTTTGAGAATAGCTTCTACTTCATCCAACTCGGCTTCAAGTTCGACCGGAATCATACCGAGAATTTCTTCAAGAGACACTGAAAGATAGCCCTGTTGGGTCAGTGAGTAGATAATGTTGTTGGCTATCAGCTTATCTTTTTCACTGAGTTTGGTCATCTGGATTTGCCAGGCTAAATTGTCTCGCAGAGTTTCGTTGCTGGCCGTTGTCGCATCAAAATCATAGCCGCCTTCAGCCGATGATTTGCTGCCGCTGCTGCTGGTTTGGCGGGTTTCAAACGCCTGTTGCCATTCCTCGCTATTCGCATCAGTATTGCTTTCAGAACTCTTCTCCAAATTGTCCGAAGATAACTGGCCATTGTTATCACCTTCCTCTAACAGCGGATTAGTTTCAAGGATTTCTTGAATCTCCGAGTTCAATTCAATCGCCGAAAGTTGCAGTATACGAATAGATTGTTGTAATTGCGGCGTTAAAGAAAGGCTTTGAGTGGCTTTTAAGCTTAGTGACTGCTTCATACTATAAAAATAACACTAAATTTAAAATTTACAACTTAAAGTTGGATCCCAGATAGACATCTCTTACACCTTTATGTGCAAGAACCTGTTCTGGAGTTCCGGAGGTTAAGACTTTTCCTTCGCTTAAAATATATGCTCGATCACAGATATTCAGTGTTTCACGTACATTATGGTCGGTAATGATGATGCCGATACCGCTGTTGCGAAGATAGTCGATGATCTGTTGTATATCGCCAACAGAAATTGGGTCAATACCAGCAAAAGGTTCGTCCAGCAAAATGTAATACGGTTTCAATGCCAGAGCGCGGGCAATTTCAACACGCCGTCGTTCGCCGCCGGATAAGGCCATACCGGAAGTATGACGTTTATGACCAATGTTGAATTCTTCGAGCAATTGTTCTACGCGGTGGCGTCGTTCCTGCGGATTGATGCTTTTCCGTGTTTCTAAAACGGCCATCAAATTCTCTTCAACTGTTAGTTTGCGAAAAATAGAGGGTTCCTGAGGCAAATAGCCGATCCCGAGTCGGGCTCGCTCATGCATAGGCATGTCGCTGATATCTTCATTATTCAGCAGAATTTGCCCGGAATCACCACGAACCAGGCCGACAATCATGTAAAAACTGGTCGTTTTACCTGCGCCATTAGGGCCGAGTAAGCCAACTACTTCGCCACTCTCTGCTGATATATTGACTCGATTAACGACTTGCAAGCCTTTGTAACGTTTGCACAGGTCGCGGGTTTCTAAAATACTCATTTGGGTACAATAATTAAGCGTGAACGGCCATTGCGGGATTTGTTCTTGGGTCTTTTCTTGGGTAGAACCAGCTTTTCCGGCAATTCGTTGGGGTCTTGGGATTGTGTTTCTTCTATATCAGCTGCAGCCGGTGTGGACTCCTCTTTGGTTGTTTGGGATGCTGTTTCAGAGTTTGACTTGCTCTGTGTTGGTTTGTTCGAAGGAGTTGATTCCGGTTTTTCTTTAAAGAATTCATCGGTTTTCGTTGGCGATGATTTTTTCTCTCCAGTACCTAATTCTGCTCCACCTTTTACTTTGAGTTTGTCCGTGGCCATGTTGTAAAAAATAGTTTCACCTTTGGCAACGTCAAAACCTTGTTTTAGAGATGCTTTTTTACTGAGTTTGATGGTGTTCTTTAATTCATTGACGTAGATTTTTCGAGCTTCACCTTCCACATCATTTTCTTTCCCATCGGGGCGTTGACGAAATCTTGCCAGTTTGCCATAGGCTGTAGCATCAATGAGTTTACCGTCTTTGAATTTAGCGACCAGCTTATCCGCTTTGATGCGCAAGGTGCCTTGAGCCATGCGGACATTACCAATAAAAATACGTTTGCCTGTTTTCCCATCAAACTCAACTTCATCTGCTGAAATGTCAGCCGGTTGGTTTCGATCATCACTCAAAGCCTGTGCCTGAGATACCATCAAGGCTGTTAAAAACAGGCTGATAGCGATTGTGGCAAGAAGGTTCGCTGCTTTTTTCAGTGGAAAGAATGTTGTCATAATTCGCTATTTGTTGACGTTGTTGTTTTGGTTTGACCAATATAGCATAAGCATTCGCATTGACAGAATAAGCAATATGAAAAATTAGTTAGATAGGTCTTTGCTGATGCTTTTCTCTAAGAGTATGCGCATTTTTTTCGTACGCATAGTGCCGCCTGCTCCTCTGGAATCACCTTCTTGGACGACCTTGACGTTATCAGTCATCAGGATTTCGTCACCGCCTGAGGATAACCAGCCAGAATCGGCGTAGGTGTGCCGTGGAGCTCGTTCGGGGGAAAATTCAATTAAATGTGGTTTGTCCAGCAAGGCAGTGTCATCATCGGGAAAATGAGCCATGCGTTCTGCTTGGAGCAAAAAAGCTCGATTGCCTGTTTCGTCCATGCCAGTAGCGGTAAAATTTTCGATATAATAATCCGGATCGTGGCGGTTTAAATAGTTGGTTGTTACTTCTTCTTCAATAAACTCCGTTTGCAACCAGATTCCTAGCAGGCCGAATAAACCCAAAAGACTGATATAGAGAACGTTTTCCAGATTTTTCATAGGACTGCTATGTGTGTTGTGCAAAGAGGATGATATCGCAAATTGCTCGAACAGCACCATGTCCTCCTTGTTGAGGAGCAACCCAGTCAGCGATGTTTTTAGCTGAGTAATGAGCGTTGTCGACACTGAAAGAAAGACCGCAGGCGCGCATGACTTCAATGTCGATGATATCATCGCCCGTAAAGCAACAATGCTCTGGCATGATGTTCAACGATGAGCGTAATTTGTCAAAAGTGGCTAATTTATTGTCAACGCCAGTAAAGGCATGTTGTATTCCTAGGTTGTCTATTCTCTGTTGCAGAGCAGGTGACTTTCGGGCGCTGATGACACCAACTTCTACCCCTGATTTTTGCAGTAACTTCAGGCCCTGGCCATCAAGCACGTTAAAGGCTTTGAGCGCTTCGCCGTGTTGGTCGAAATATATAGTGCCGTCAGTCATTACTCCATCAACATCAAATAAAGCCAGACGAATTGAGCGTGCTTTATCAAAAACGCAGGTGCTGACACTAAAAGGAGGTTTGCTTATAAATTTGTCGTGTTGCATAGCTTATAAAACACCGGCTCGTAATAAATCGTGCATGCTGATTGCTCCGACTATTGTGTTAGTGTTGTCTAGAACGAATACGCCATTGATAGCGCGAGATTGCATAATAGGTACCAATTCTGCTGCCAACAAGTCTGGAGCAACAGTCATTGGGTCTTTTGTCATTATATCGCCGATTTTGCAAGCATTGATATTATTGTGCTGCGACAAGGCGCGGCGCAAGTCGCCATCAGTGAATACGCCAGTCAGTTGCTTGTTCTGGTCGGTGATTCCAGTCATTCCCAGACTTTTTTGACTCATTTCTAACAGTGTTTGATCAATGGAGGCTGTTTCATCCACCAGAGGAATTTGTGAACCTTTGTGCATAATGTCTTCAACGTACAGAAGCAGGCGTCTGCCCAAAGCTCCTCCGGGGTGTGAGCGAGCAAAATCCTGTTCGCTGAAGTTACGTGCTTCCAATATCGCTATCGCCAGAGCATCACCCATCGCCAGAGTTGCAGTGGTGCTGGCCGTAGGGGCGAGGTTAAGAGGGCAGGCTTCTTTGCTGACACCGACATCTATATTAACGTCAGCTTGCTGGGCTATTGAGGAATTCTGCTTGCCGCTGAGACTGACCAGCTTGACTCCCATCCGTTTTATGATGGGCAAAATAGTCAGGATTTCTGGTGTTTCACCGGAATTGGAAATGGCAATAACCAGATCTTTGGGGGTGATCATGCCTAAGTCGCCATGACTTGCCTCACTGGGGTGCACAAAAAACGAAGGTGTTCCTGTGCTGGCCAGAGTTGCGGCGATTTTGTTGCCGATATGCCCGGACTTACCGATGCCGACAACAATGACTCGACCATGACAAGCCATAATCAATTCGCAGGCAGCAATGAAATGTTGGTCCAGGCGTTCCAGCAGCGTCTCAACCGATTGTGCTTCCAAGTTGAGTACGGTCTGTGCCGAACCTATAAAATCGTGTTGTTTCATAAACCCCTTTTTCTAACTCTTTTTGTCTACAGCGAGAGTGTCAACCTATGCCAATGCCTGGCTGATAAGATAGCCTAAGTAAGCAAAATAGGACAATAATAATACGCCACCTTGCCATCGTTGCAATTGTTGCTTAGGCAAAACAAATATAAGCAACAAGGTCATAATAATGAATAATACAGGAAAGTCACGGTGCATTACCGAAGGTTCAACTTGGGTAGTTCTGATCAAGCCAGTCAGACCAAGCACTCCTAAGGTGTTAAATGTATTGGAGCCGATAATATTGCCTATTACCATGCTGCCTTCTTTTTGGCGCAGAGCTGCGATGGATGCTGCTAATTCCGGCAGGCTGGTGCCAATAGCCACAATGGTTAAACCAATTATGAGTTCACTGACGCCTAATGCTGCTGCGATGTTGACGGCACCTGTGACTAACAGTTTTGAAGACCCTATCAGGATAATTAAACTGACAACAGTCCACAAGCCTGCTTTGGCTTTTGAGATAGTGTGGTCGAACTCGTCGAGTTCTTCCAAAGGGTCGGCTTTGTTACTGCGTGCAGACCAGACTAGAAAGACGACCATCAGGATCATCAGTATCGCTCCGTCAACTCTGGATAGTGTTGCGTCCAGTATTAATAACAGTGCGATAATTGATGTTGCAAAAATAGTTGTAAGGTCAACCCTGATCATTCTCTGGGTCAATGTCAGAACGCTAATCAGAGTAGCGCAGCCCAGTACTAATCCAATATTGGTAATGTTCGACCCCAGTGCATTACCAATGGCTAGGTTGCCTTTGCCTTGAACAGAAGCCAAGGCTGATACGAACAACTCTGGAGCCGAGGTTCCAAAACCAATCACAATAATACCAATAAGAAAGGGGGTTATACCTAGATGCTGTGCCAGTGATGATGAATATCGTACTAGTTGATCTGCGCTCCAGATTAATAGTACCAGCGCAATTAAAATGGCACCGAAATCAATGAACATAATAAATATGAAGTCCGTATTAAAAGTCTATTGGCATTTCATTGTTGACTGAATTGGTTCAGCCTGGACAGAAATGATGGGTTTGCTAGCCCTAAACGAGCGATCTCAAACAAAATATGAGCGCATTTTAGCCATAAGCAATAGCTCTGTCTCATTATTTTTGCTTTGGCCAGTTGTTTATTGGTGATTTGACGTGGTCAAATGTCTCAATTAAACGCTTGAAAAACACAAAAACAATACACATCTTACTGATTGTCGGCTTTTACAGAGAAAATGAAATATCAATTGTTATGGACTGTTTGCTATTATATGCGGCCATTTTGACAAAGACAGCCCGAAGGCACTTATCTTAACAAAGCTTAAATAATACTGTGCATAGTGCCAACAATAAATTAATCTGTTGCTATTGTTCAGGCTGTCTCGACTTTCGTTGAGAGCCTTTTTTAGACTAGCATCAAGAAAAACTGGAATATACTGTGGTTGAGAATAGCCCTCATCAAGAAACGAATCCCTCTGCTGATGTCATTGTTAGTTTGCGCGATGTGCATTTTGCTTACGGTGATCATCCTATACACACTGGCATCGATATTACGGTGGAACGAGGTTCTGTTGTTGCGGTTATGGGCCCCAGTGGCTGTGGTAAATCGACTACTCTGGGTTTTATCGGAGGTCGGATACACCCGCAAAAAGGTGAAGTCTGGGTGGCTGACCAACAAGTCAATACTCTGTCAACCAAGCCACTATACGAGCTGCGCAAGAGTATGGGGATGATGTTTCAGCATAATGCTTTACTGACTGATTTAACGGTTTTTGAAAATATCGCTTTTCCATTGCGTGAACACACGCAATTGCCAGAAAGCATGATTCGTGATCTTGTTTTAATGAAGTTGCAACTCGTCGGTTTACGTGGGGCGCATGATTTGTTGCCGGAGGAGTGTTCAGGTGGAATGCAGCGCAGAGTGGCATTGGCCAGAGCGATTGCCATGGACCCTCTGTTAGTAATGTATGATGAGCCATTCACCGGTCTGGACCCTATTTCAAAGGGGATTATCACCAAACTCATTCGGCAAATGAATGATGTGCTTAATATGACGTCTTTGGTCGTGACTCACGATATCGCTGAGGCTTGTGAAATAGCCGACAAAATATATGTGCTGGGCGGTGGCAAGGTTCTTGGGTCGGGCTCCCCGGAAGAACTGCAACAATCTGAACAGCCAGATATAAAGCAATTTATGTCCGGTTTACCGGATGGGCCTGTTGCCTATCACTATCCAGCTTCTGCTTACCACGATGACTTGCTCAAGGGGGAGTCATGAACAGTCTGTTTGAATTTACTCAAAGTGTAGGCCAATCTACCTTGGCCGTTATCACCAAGCTGGGTGGTATATGTCTGTTCTGGTTGCGCACATTGGGTGCGTCGTTACTGACCTTCGCTCGTCCGCGGTTGTTGATCGCCCAATTGCATTCTGTGGGTGTTAAAACATTAATCATTATAGCGGTCTCTGGTGTTTTCGTTGGTATGGTGCTGGGCTTGCAGTTTTATACGAATTTGGTTGATTTTGGCGCTGAGTCTCAATTAGGTCTGTTGGTTGCTTTGACTTTGGTGCGTGAATTAGGCCCGGTGCTGACGGCCTTGTTGTTTGCGGGTAGGGCGTGTTCCGCTCTGACAGCAGAAATTGGACTTATGAAAGCAACTCAGCAGTTGGATGCCATGGAAATGATGGCTGTGAATCCCATGCAGCGAGTCATAGCCCCCAGATATTGGGCCGGCATAATTTCAATGCCGTTGTTGGCTGCGATTTTTACGGCTTTAGGCATTATCGGGGGCTATTTTATTGGAGTGACGGTGTTAGGTGTTGATGCTGGCATTTATTGGTCCGCCATGCAAAACGGCGTTGATTTTTATGATGATGTACTCAATGGCATTATCAAAAGTGTTGTGTTTGGTGTGGTAGTGACATTGATTGCGGTCTATGAAGGTTATACCGCCGTTCCAACGTCAGAAGGTGTCAGTCAGGCCACCACCCGAACGGTTGTTGTGGCATCGTTGTCCGTATTAGGTCTGGATTTTATTTTAACCTCCTTAATGTTTGGTTAAATTAACGCAGTGAGAGATAAGCAGGTAATAAAATGAAACAAGGTATGAAAGAGTTTTGGGTAGGTTTATTTGTAATATGCGGTTTTGCAGCAATATTGATGCTGTCATTCCGTGTGGGTAATTTAGGCGGCTCAGACTCTTCAGAGGGTTACCAGGTTACGGCTAATTTTGAAAATATTGGCGGCTTGACTGCCAAAGCGCCTGTCAGAATGTCTGGTGTGACTATTGGTCGAGTCTTGTCAATTGAGATAGAGCCTACTGATTATACGGCTAAAGTGAGCATGCAAATCTTCCCAGAGCACCGTAACTTACCCGCTGATACCAGCGCGTCAATTTTGACATCTGGCTTGCTTGGGTCGCAATATGTTGGTCTGGAGCCAGGTGGAGATGACGAGTATCTGGCCCAAGGCTCACAAATCGAGTTGACTCAATCGGCAATGGTATTGGAAAAATTGATTGGGCGTTTTTTCCTGAATCAAACTGAAAAGTAATAAGCTTGCAGGTGCCTGGGTCTTTTTAGGGTAAGCCTTGCATGATTTGTTAAGCCTGTGTTCAGCTTAACTAAATTAAACTGTATAGAACATTAAAAGTGAATTAGAGGAATAGGCTATGAATGCCACCAGACGTTTAGTTATCTCCATATTAACGGTTTCATTATTTGGCTTATTCAGCATTTCTGCAGCCGTCAGTGCCCAGATGACTCCACCTGACGAAGTGGTTAAAACGACTATTCAAAGTGCTTTGCAGCAACTTGAAGAACGTCGGGATGAACTGTCAAAAGACAATCAGAAACTCTACGCTGCCGTTGAACAGGTGTTGCAGCCAGCGATTCACTTTGAGCGCTTTTCCAAGTTGGTTCTGGGTAAGCATTGGAGGAAGGCAACCGCTGATCAAAAAAAAGAATTTGTTGCTCAGTTTAAGAAATCCTTATTAAAAACTTATGCGACTGCTATTTTTGAATATTCAGGTGAAACCATAAATTACATCCCCCTTGAATACAAAGGCGGTGACCGAGTGAAAGTGAAGACCGAGTTTGTCACCAAGTCGGGTTCTGTGGTCCCTGTTATTTACTCAATGAGTAATAAAGATGATGATCGCTGGCGTGTGTATGACATTAAAATTATCACGCCTGAAACATCAACTTCACTGGTGCAGCTGTACCGTTCGCAATATAACAGTTTGATTGAGTCCAAAGGTTTGGACGGCTTGATTTCTGATTTGCAGAAAAAGAACGATGTTTGAACAGTGTTTGAGCTGTGTTTGAACAGTGTTTGAACAACGTTTTCTAAACGCCTTTCTGTTATAGGTTAAGAACAACTTTCGGTGTATATCCATGACTAATGAACCGGTACTGATCAAAGGCGAATTAACACTGGCGACAGTCAATGATTATTTGGCACAGACTGATATTTTTTCCGCAGCCGGAGAAACTGTGCAGATTGATTTGTCTGCGGCAGAGCGGGTAGATAGTGCCGGGGTTGCCTTGCTGCTGCATTGGCTGCGTCAATTGAAACAACAAGGTAAGCCACTTGTGTTAATGGGGGCTTCTGAGCAACTCAAGGCTATGCTGGATGTATGCGATTTAGAGTCCTTGTTCGTTTATCAATAGTGTGTTGTAAGACGGACACTGATTCCCTTTAAGCTGGTATTATCCAGATTTTCTGTAGATTGAGTTTACTCATGTTTTCCTGATGTTATATGACTGATAATGCGATAGAAATTAGTGGCCTTCGCAAGCAATATGGCGAACTGAATGCATTAAATGGTGTGGATTTTTCGGTGCGTCAAGGCGAATTTTTTGGTCTGCTGGGGCCTAATGGGGCTGGTAAATCGACTTTGATTAATATTCTGGCTGGTTTAGTGAGCCCCAGTTCTGGGAGTGCTCGGGTCATGGGACATGATGTTCAAAAAGACTTTCGGCAAGCACGTAACAGTCTGGGAGTCGTTCCACAGGAGCTGGTCTATGATCCATTTTTTAATGTTCGTGAGGCTTTGCGTTTTCAGTCTGGGTATTACGGTATCCGTAAAAACGATGATTGGATTGATGAATTGTTGCAGGGCTTGGGGCTACAGGATAAAGCGACTACCAATTTGCGGGCTTTGTCCGGCGGAATGAAACGTCGATTGTTAATTGCTCTGGCTCTGGTTCATCAACCGCCTGTCGTTGTACTGGATGAACCAACGGCGGGTGTGGATGTTGAATTGCGCAAGAATTTATGGCGTTTTATTAATGAAATGCATGCCAAGGGACATACCATGGTTCTGACCACTCACTATCTGGAAGAAGCCGAAGAGCTGTGTGATCGTATTGCTATTATTGATAAAGGCGAATTGATCGCCTTGGAAAACAAACGTGATTTGTTGGCTCGAGGTCTTGGGCGTACTTTGCTGGTGTCTACAACGGAACCTATAGCTGCTCTACCTGAGGAGTTGCAGTTAAAGTTGGTCAGACAGAATGGTCTGGAAGCACAGTTTCAAATACATGCTGGTCAGGATACCGTGATTAGTCTGGTTGATCAGTTACGTAGCCATGGGGTATCGATTAATGATATCCGTGTTCTGGATGACAAACTTGAAGATGTGTTTATACAATTAACGGGTAATGGGGGTGCCGAATGACTGCTGTTTTCATGTTGTTCCGCAAGGAAACCTCACGCTTTATGAAAGTGTGGTTTCAAACCGTATTAGCACCTGTAGTGACAGCACTACTGTATCTGGTTGTCTTTGGTCATGTGCTTGAAGGCAAAATCGAAGTGTTTCCAGGCATCAGTTACAGTGCGTTTATTATTCCGGGCCTGTTAATGATGTCGGTCATACAAAATGCATTTGCCAATTCCTCTTCCAGTTTGATTCAGGCCAAGGCTAACGGCAACATCATCTTTGTCCTGTTGCCACCATTCAGCCACTGGGAGTTTTTTCTGGCTTATGTGGGGGCATCCGTTGCGCGTGGCATTTTAGTCGGTGTTGGTGTTTTTATGGTTGCCGTCTTCTACGTCAAAGTGCCGGTTGAAAACTTTCTTGTTGTGTTGGCATTTGCCTTTCTGGGAAGTTGGACCATGGGAGCCCTGGGTTTGATTGGCGGTATCTGGGCTGATAAGTATGACCAATTGGCAGCATTTCAAAATTTTATTATTATGCCATTGACCTTTCTCAGCGGTGTGTTTTATTCAATAAACTCCTTAACTCCTTTCTGGCAGACTTTGTCCAAGTTTAACCCTTTCTTTTATATGATTGACGGTTTTCGTTATGGTTTTTTTGGCCAGTCAGACCAGCCCGTGTTGTTGAGTTTTTTCGTGGTCTTATTCGCGGCGATAGTGGTCACTATAATTGCAATGCGCTTGCTGATAACTGGCTATAAATTACGTCATTAAGCAAACCTTGGCTTGCTGACATTGCAATAATGACCGTGATTTCGGCTTAGCGTATTGGTTTGAGCAGTCTCTGGCTTGAAATAAGCCATTTTTATGCGCTTTGAGCCGGTTTGTGTGTTTGAATCTCTGGTTGAAAATTGTCGAATCATGTATCCTTCGATCTATATATTATTTAAGGCTGAAAACAAAAAATGGTAACTCCAGAACAACTTAAAACGTGGATTGCAGCAGGTTTTGATGCTGACTCAAGCATTAGTGTCGATGGTGATGGACATCACTTTGAAGCAGTAATTATCAGCCAGCAGTTTGAAAACAAATCGCGCATCCAACGTCACCAGATGGTTTATGCCATTCTGGGTGATAAAATGAAAGCAGAAGTGCATGCCTTGTCAATGAAAACAATGACACCAGCTGAGCAACAGGCCAGCTAACTTACTTCACTTAAAATTACAGAAATTATACAGAATACAGAGGTACTAAAATGTCTGCTCAAGAAACAATCCAAAAGACAGTTTCGGAAAACGAAATCGTATTGTACATGAAGGGTAATGCTAACTTCCCTCAATGCGGCTTTTCCGGCCGTGCTATCCAGATTTTAAATGCCTGCGGGGCACAATTTACAACCGTTGATGTGTTGGCTGATGCTGAGATCCGCGAAGGTATTAAACAGTTTTCCAATTGGCCGACAATTCCCCAATTGTATGTCAAAGGCGAATTTATCGGCGGTAGCGATATCATGATGGAAATGTATCAGTCCGGAGAATTGCAGCAAGCATTGCAAGCTCCAGAAGCCTAAAAATGACCGACAAGAAAGAGTATCGAAATGGATAAGCTGGTTGTAACGGGCGCAGGTCCATTGAATGGCGAAGTTAATATTTCTGGCGCCAAAAATGCGGCATTGCCAATTTTGATGTCATCATTGTTGGTTGATGGTGTGTTGACCTTGAGTAATGTGCCGCATTTGCAGGATATTACGACCACTATGAGCCTGTTATCACACCTGGGTGTGCAGATGCAGATCGATGAAAATATGCATATTGATGCAGATGCCACCGAGCTGAACCAGATCAGAGCGCCTTATGAGTTGGTGAAAACCATGCGCGCCTCCATTCTGGTGCTTGGCCCATTACTGGCAAGAATGGGGCGGGCTGAAGTGTCATTGCCTGGTGGCTGTGCAATTGGTTCACGTCCAGTGAATCTGCATATCAAAGGTCTTGAAGCTATGGGCGCTGATATCATCATCGAAGATGGCTATATCAAAGCATCTTGTGAACGCCTGCAGGGTGCGCGTATTTTTATGGATATGGTGTCCGTGACCGGTACAGAAAACTTGATGATGGCTGCGGCTCTGGCCAATGGTACAACCATCATTGAGAATGCTGCGCGTGAACCAGAAGTGACAGACCTGGCTATTTGCCTGAATGCCATGGGGGCGAAAATATCAGGTGCTGGCACTGATGAGATCACTATTGAAGGTGTTGACAGTATGCATTCTGCCAGACACCATGTGATTGCTGATCGAATCGAAACAGGCACCTACCTGGTTGCTGGTGCTGTTACCCGTGGTCGGGTTAAAACCTTGAATACGGAACCTCGATATTTGGAATCTGTATTGGATAAACTGCGTGAAGCGGGTGCTGATGTCACTGTTGATGGTACGTCCATTGAAGTGGATATGCATGGAAAACGACCTCAGGCAGTCAGTATTCGTACCGCACCATATCCTGCTTTTCCTACAGATATGCAAGCGCAATTCGTTTTGTTGAATGCTGTTGCCGAAGGCACGGGTACTGTTGTAGAAACTATCTTTGAAAACCGTTTCATGCATGTGCAGGAATTGCAGCGCATGGGGGCAGAAATTGAATTGCAAGGCAATACTGCAGTTGTAACCGGGATAGAACATTTGCAGGGTGCACCTGTGATGGCTACGGATTTACGAGCGTCTGCCTGCCTGGCTCTTGCGGGTCTGGTTTCGGAAAAGCCGACCGTCATAGACCGGATTTATCATATAGACCGTGGTTATGAATGTATCGAGGAAAAGCTGTCGCAGCTGGGTGCCAATATCAGGCGAATCCCGAGTCATTTGTGGGAAAAAGAAAAATCTCTGCTCTATTAACCTTTTGGGTTGATTAGCTGAGTAGCAGAAATAACTCAATTTATAAACGTAAGAATAGCTAAGAAGAACACCGTGATTAGAATAGCCCTGTCGAAAGGCCGTATCCTGAAGCAAACGCTTCCTTTGTTGGAGCAAATTGATCTTGTTCCCCTGGAAGACCCGAATGAAAGTCGCAAACTTATTTTGCCGACCAATCGGGATGATGTGGAATTTGTCATCCTTCGCGCAACGGATGTACCAACATACGTTCAATTTGGCTCAGCTGATCTGGGCGTAGTCGGTAAAGATGGTTTAATGGAACATGGTGGTGAAGGCGTAGCCGAACTATTGGACCTGCAAATTGCTCGTTGCCGCATCATGGTTGCAGGGCATGAGAACGAACAGCCATTGTCAAACCAACGCCGATTGCGCGTGGCAACCAAATACGTCAATATTGCGGAGCACTATTATGCATCGAAAGGAGAGCAGGTTGAGTTGGTCAAGCTTTATGGCTCTATGGAGTTGGCTCCTCTGGTTGGATTGGCCGATAAGATTGTAGACTTGGTTGAAACCGGCAATACATTGCGAGCGAATAATCTGGTTGAACAGGAACATATCGCTGATATCAGCTGTCGTTTGATAGCCAATGTTGCCTCTTTAAGAGTTCAGCACGAAGCGATTGCAACGATTAATCAACAACTGTCAGCTGTGGTAGCAGCTTAAGACTCATAAATTTCAGCATACGGGTAGATACTGATGACATTTGACATCACTCAGTTAAATAGCACTAGCAGTGACTTTGAGAAAGACCTCAAACAAGTATTGAACCGGCATCAAGAGTCCGAAACTAATGTAGATGCATTAGTTCTGGATATTATTCGTGATGTTCAGGCTCGCGGCGATCAAGCATTGGTTGACTATACCGCTAAGTTTGATAATTTTACAGTGACCAATATCAACGCTTTAGAGTTGTCTGAAGAGCGCCTTCAACAAGCCTCTGCTGACATTTCCAAGGAACAGTTTTCAGCATTGACCCATGCGGCTGATCGTATCAAGCACTACCACCAGTATCAGTTGCAGGACTCATGGTCTTACCAGGAAACGGACGGCACGCGTTTAGGGCAGAAAATTTTGCCGATGGAAAGGGCTGGTTTGTATATTCCTGGTGGTAAAGCCGCTTATCCTTCATCTGTGTTGATGACAGCGATTCCAGCGAAAGTGGCTGGCGTAAAAGAACTTGTCATGATGGTGCCAGCTCCAGCAGGTGAACTTAATGAGATGGTTCTGGCTGCTGCTTATCTGGCAGGTGTTGATCGTATATTTACCATCGGAGGGGCTCAGGCTATTGCTGCTTTGGCTTATGGCACCGAAACGGTACCGCCTGTTGATACTATTGTGGGTCCTGGTAATGTGTACGTGGCATCGGCTAAAAAGCAAGTGTTTGGACAAGTCGGAATCGATATGATTGCCGGGCCGTCTGAAGTGCTGATTGTTGCTGATGACAGCGTCGATCCGGATTGGGTAGCGATGGATATGTTTGCCCAGGCAGAGCACGATGAAATGGCACAATCTATTTTACTGACATCTGACCCTGGTGTTGCTGATAATGTGCTTGAATCGATTAAGCGCCTGCTGCCAACGATGGAAAGGCGGACAATAATCGAACAGTCTCTGGCTAAAACCGGTGCTATTATTGTTGCCGAGGATGAACAGGAGTTTGTCGACATTATTGACATGATTGCCCCAGAGCATTTGGAGTTAATGCATAAGGATGCAGAGTCACTCAGTGACAGGGTGACTCATGCTGGCGCTATTTTTGTTGGTCGTTACAGTTCTGAATCTCTAGGCGATTATGTCGCTGGTCCAAGCCATGTATTGCCCACTTCTGGCACGGCAAGGTTCAGTTCTCCACTGGGCGTTTATGATTTCCAGAAGCGCACCAGTATTATTCATTGTTCTGCTGGCAGTGCTAATACTCTTGGTAAAACGGCTGCGACAATAGCCAGTTCTGAAGCTTTAACCGCGCATGCGCGTTCAGCACAAATGCGCATAGCGGATGATTTGGATTAGGGCCTAGTTCACACTGATTACTTCTTCGCCTTGGCTTTTTCTGTACTTTCTTTTTTTAATTGAGTGCTGGTTGGGCAGAGTGTGCTGACAAAGCCTAACAGGCTGTTTGCAATATTTTCTTCGACAATGGAGTAATAAACGAACTGGCCGCGTTTGGAGCTGGAGACCAGATCTGCGTTTTCAAGGATCTTCAGGTGTTTGGATAATGCTGGTCGAGACATCTCAAAGCGGTCACAAATTTCTCCAGCAGACATCTCTGTCTTAGACAGGTAAGCCAGAATTTTTCTTCGAGCGGTTGATGCCAAAGCATCAAATATTTTTGCAGTATTATCCATGGTTATATAACTTCACTTATGGTTGTTTAGGTAAACGTAAGATGTTTATCAATTCAGTGTTTCAAGAGCTTATAAATCTGTCAATCTGGATCAGATGCGGTATTACGTAGGTAAAAACAGCAATTAACTAATTAGTTAATTATCTTTGATTGTTGGTGTTTTGCAAGTGTTTCCCCCAAGTTAATGTTGGTTTTAGATACAGGGAGTTGAAAAAATGCAAATAATAGATCATTTTTAACGGAAAGGTGTCATGATGCTGCACTTTCTATATCTAGCTATCAATGTGTTACATGAAATGCATTGAAAAGAGTATTCATGGCATTAAAACCCACTATCTATAAATTGAGAATTGCGTTGTCGGATCTTGAACGCAATTACTATGACTCATTGAATTTAACCATAGCTCAACATCCATCAGAGACTCCAGAGCGTATGATGGCCAGAGTGATGGCTTTTTGTATTAATGCTGAAGAGTCATTGGCATTTGCGAAAGGTTTGAGTGTGGTTGAAGAGCCTGATATATGGTCTCGCACTATGGATGATCAAACCTCTTTGTGGATTGATGTGGGTGAACCGGCGGTCGATCGAATTAAAAAAGCCACTCGGCTTGCATCAGCAGTCAGAGTATATAGCTTTAATTCCAAATCGGATGTCTGGTGGGATCAGGGGCAGGCTAAGTTCAAACAATTTGATGCGGAAGTTTTTCGTTTTGATTGGCAGGATATTCAGAGTTTTGCCTCCTTATTACAGCGAACAATGGACCTTTCGGTAACGATTACCGGAGAGTCAGCGTATATTGCTACTGAGGAAGGTGAGTGCCAGCTGTCCTGGCAAACGTTGCAAGGAAAAGCATAGAGCAAGGTAAGAGATTTCAACAGCTCTAGCTTTTATCGTGCAGCTTTGAGGTTTTCCAGATAGGATTGGTCGCTTGCCAGTCAGTCTTCAAATATAGTGCTTCAACTTTTTGCCGGGCCCAGGGGGTTCTTCGCAGAAATTTAAGGCTGGATGACAGGCTGGGGTCGCTGATAAAACAATTAATCTTTATCCTACGGCCAAGTTCTTCCCAACCGTATTTTTCATGCAGCTTCGAGACAATTACTTTGAGTGTGATGCCGTGCAGTGGGTCTTTATTGCTTGATTTTCCATCCATAAGTCATTGTGTGTCGGTCTGAGTAAACTTCTTCATTTGTCGAGTCATTTTATGGGTGGTGCGTGTTATCATGCGCTTTCTGAGCAGACTTGAACACTCTGTTATTACTAATATTGTTGTATGTGGTGATGTCATTTACTGACAGGCTTATACCCTCCATACATTGTAGAGCATTAAAGAGAATGGCAAAAGGCAAGAAATATGATTACCGGGTGGCGCAAGCAAGCGACAACAGCGCCTGGTCCGCAGAAATTATACGGCAAGTGACGTCAAAAAAAACAATGACTTCAAAGAGTCAGGATGGTTTTGCGACTGAAGCGGAAGCCGTTGAGTGGGGGCAGGCAGAGCTGAAATTGTTCATGCAGGGACAGGCGCAGCGAAATAAACGCCGTGACACACAGCGTGAAGCACTGGCAAAACAACAGAAAAATAAAGAACTTGCTGAAGCTGAACAAAAAGCAGCTTATGCGGCAACGCTGCAAGAATCCTTAGACGCTGAAAGCCCTATGGAGTCTGCAGAATCTGGTAGTGATGCCAAAGAAACGATGGAACAAGACTAACTGAGACCTCTAACTACTATTCAGGATAAAAATGATCACTTTTACGGTTTATTTGTCGGGTGAAATTCACACCGACTGGCGAGAAAAAATTATGCAAGGTGCTGCATCTGCGGGCCTCAATATAGAGTTTACCTCCGCTGTCACTGACCATGCGGCCAGCGATGCGGCTGGAGATGTGCTGGGCAAAAAAGAAGAAGGCTTCTGGCGTGACCACAAATCATCTAAAGTAAATGCGATTCGAACTAAAACCTTGATTGAACAATGTGATCTTGCAGTTATACGTTTTGGTGATAAATACAAACAATGGAATGCTGCTTTCGATGCGGGTTATTGTGCCGCTTTGGATACGCCTTATATCACTCTGCATGCGGATGATATTGTTCATCCGTTAAAAGAAGTGGATGCAGCGGCTATGGGCTGGGCAGAGACTCCTGAGCAAGTGGTTGAAATATTGAAGTATGTGACTGGCTAGGGTCAACAGGCCCTGGTTGTTTCGAGAAAAGTAGTATTTATCCCATTAAAGCCATTCGTGAATGCGATTGCCGTAATGGGATAGTTAAATTTATAAGAGCTTGATGCCAATCATGTTCAATTAGTTGCAAAATGGTTGTCAGTTGAAATAGGTCGCAGGTAAACTTCAATCAACCGGAATGACCTAAGGAATTGCAGCGAAGTGAAAGTATTAGAAAAGTTAGAATGGTTATGGAACAGTGGCTGGTTTTCTGTCTGGCAAGTGCAGGTGTTTCTGATCGTTTTTGGTGCGTTATTATTGAATTTTATTATTCGCCGCGTACTGAAAAAAATTTCTGAACGTTTTCAGAAAACCAAAAACCCCTGGGATGATGCATTCATCCATGCTTTAGATAGGCCTTTGTCCCTGTTAGTCTGGGTTTTAGGCATGGCTCTGGCTGCGCATGTGATTCAGGCGAAAACAGGCAGTGAATTCTTTAACTTTGTTGATTCTGTACGCGATGTAGGAATCATTGTCAGCTTTGTCTGGTTTTTATTGCGAGGAATTCGCAATGTCGAAAACAATATTATCGACATCAACCTCACCAGAGATAAGGCTTATGATAAGACCACAGCGATTGCTCTGGGAAAACTTGCTCGCCTGGCATTGATGATCACAGGAGTGTTGGTTGCCCTGCAGACACTGGGCATTTCAGTTTCTGGTGTCGTTGCGTTTGGTGGAGTTGGAGGTATCGCCATAGGTTTTGCAGCTCGTGATTTACTGGCTAATTTTTTTGGTGGTTTGATGGTATTTCTGGATAGGCCTTTTTCAGTCGGCGATTGGATTCGATCTCCTGACCGTAATATTGAAGGCACGGTTGAGAATGTAGGCTGGCGCCTGACTCGAATTCGCACATTTGATAAACGTCCTTTGTATGTCCCCAATTCAATTTTTACCAATATTGTGGTAGAAAATCCATCACGTATGAGCAATCGTCGGATCAATGAAACCATTGCATTGCGCTATGATGATTTACAGAAAATGGATTTAATTGTGGCTGATGTAAAAGCCATGTTAAGAAACCATGAAGATATAGATTCACAGCAGACATTGATTGTGAACTTCAATGCGTTTAATGCTTCATCGGCAGATTTTTTCATTTACACCTTTACCAAAACAACCGAATGGGTTGAGTTCCACGAAATCAAGCAGGCTGTTTTGTTGAAGATTGCTGAAATTATTGCCGAACATGGAGCCGAGATGGCGTTCCCCACAACCACTATTTATATGCAACAAGGGGCAAATCTTCAATCAACAGGAACCTGAGGAAGGTATTCACTATGAGTGCAGATAAACAAAGGGCTCATTATGGCCAGTGCTTATGCGGTTCAATTCGCTATGAAGTGTTGGAAATTCAACCACGAATGGGACATTGTCATTGTTCGATGTGTCGAAAGTTTCATGGTGCTGCCTTTGCAACATATGCTGAAGCCAAAAAAGAACATTTTCGCTGGCTTAGTGGTGAGAATTTACTGCAGGAATATTGCGCTGACAATGGCACAGTTCGGCAGTTTTGTCAGCGTTGTGGTTCAAGTATGACTTTTGCTGCTGCTGGTGATACGCAAGAGCTTGTTGAGTTTGCACTGGGAACTCTCGACAGTGATATAGAACATCGTCCTGATGCACATATTTATGTCGAGTCAAAGGCTAGTTGGGTGCAAATATGTGATGACCTGCCACAATATGTTGATGGTAGAAATAGCAACAGATGCAAATAAGCATTACAAATTCTATTTCAATAGAGCAATTGAGTCTTAACCATGTGCAAGGCTTGTTTGAGTTGACTGATGCCAATCGGCAACACCTGCGGCAATGGTTACCTTGGGTAGATAGCATCAAAACCGTTGCCGACACGCAAGGCTTTATCAATGCTGCTATTGAACAGTATCAACAGGGAAAAGGCCCACAATTCGCTTTGTTCCATGAAGGCCTTTTGTGTGGAGTTAATGGTTTTCACAGAATAAACGCTCCCAGCCACTGTGGTTCCATAGGTTACTGGTTGGCCGCAGAGTCTATAGGGAAGGGAATTATCACACAGACGACAAAACAATTGCTGGAAATAGGTTTTACTGAGCATTGTTTGAATAAGGTCGAGATACGATGTGCGACAGCTAATATAAAGAGCCGAGCTATTGCAGAGCGACTGGGTTTTCTATTTGAAGGAACCTTGCGTCAATCTGAGTTTCTTTATGATCATTATGTCGATCATGCGGTATATTCACTGTTGAGATCTGAATATGAAGTTTTGCGAGGATAAATAAAATGAGTCGAACATTTGTCACAGAAGGAGAGGGTTTGCCGCAGTGGTCCAATCCGATCAGTCATGCTGTTGTGGTTAATAATATGTGTTTTATCAGTGGACAGCTGTCTGTTAATGTTGCAGGAGAGTATGTCGCTGGAACTGTTAAAGAAGAGGCACAGCGTGCCTTTGCTAATGTATTTGCAGCAGCAAAGGCGGCAGGGTTCAGTAAGCACGAGATTGCTTATATTGATATTGCCTTTGCTGATTTATCAGAGTTGGCACCGGTTAATGAATTGTATATGGAGTTGTTCCCCGAAGGAAAACGTCCGGCCCGAACCATATATGAAGCAGCAGCTTTGCCTTTCGGTGGTAAAGTTAAAGTGGTTGCAACAGCGGTAAAAGAGACGGAGTAAAAGAAAGTGGCAATGAAATCATTGGAGTCGATAGAAATAAAGGCTTTTGTGCCAGCCAGGGATTTTGAACTGTCAAAACAATTTTATCAGGACTTGGGGTTTACTCTCGCTTCCGATAGTGATGGCATAGCCTATTTTTACCATGGTAGTTGCAGTTTTTTGTTGCAGGATTTTTACGAGCAGCAGCACGTGGATCATTTTATGATGCATTTGCTGGTTAATGATATTGATTCATGGCATAAGGCTGTCACATTGGGTGTTGTTAAAAAGTATGGAAGCCTTGTTTCAGCTCCTATCAAGCAGCCATGGGGGATGTTGGATTTCACGCTTGTTGATCCCTCTGGAGTCACCTGGCGGTTTGCTGAAAATATCTGATATGGATTAATTAAAGGCCATTAATTGCTTCTTTTAAAGAAACAATTAGTTCCCGCCATTGAGCTGTGCTCAAATACCTTACCTGTATATGACATAATTTACATGGCTGTGTTTTTAGGAGCATCAGACCTTAGATCTATTTATCAATTTTGTGCTGAAAAGTGATGACTGTTGTATCGAATACGCTTGTGGGTGGATTGAGAATGAAAGGCCTCTGTGGTTAACAGTAAACCGATAAGCAGCGACTATTATGCTGAACCCGAGTAGTATAGAGGGAAATAAAATTTCAGGTAAATGCCAGGTATTTATACAGGAGACAATATGGCTAAAGAAGCGGTTGCAGTGTATTGGGATTTTGAGAATATTCACGCCAGTTTGTACGATTCTGCAAACGGTAGTGGCAGTTATGGACGTTTGAAAAATCGCAGCCGGCAACAGGAGGCTATGGTGGATGTGCAAGCCTTGTATGATTTTGCCACGACCTATGGCAATGTTGCGATCAATAAAGCCTATTGCAACTGGCAGTGGTATCCAGCTTATCGCCACTCTTTGCTCAAATGCGCGGTTGAGCTGATTCAGATCTTCCCACCTGGTGCTTCGGCAAAAAATGGAGCTGATATCAAACTGTCGTTGGATGCCATTGAAGATGTGCTGCGTTTCCCCCATATTTCTTCCATTATAGTTATTGGCGGAGACAGCGATTTCATTCCTCTGTCACAGAAGATCAAAGCGGCAGGCAAAGACCTGATTGGAATTGGCTGTAAGTCATCAACGAATCAGCATTGGGCGAACAGTTGTTCCGACTTTAAATATTATGATGCCATTGTCGTTGATAGCTCTGCTGAAGAGGTGGTGGAAGATGATGGGTCTGATTTGATCAAAGTCAAAGACCCGGTAGAGTTGATATCCAAGGCCATAAAGCAGATTTCCAAGAGGACTGGCGATGGCTGGGTGGTCAAAGCGGCAATCAGACCTATTGTGAAACGGCTGGATCCTACTTTTGATGAATCAAATTATGAGTGTAAAACTTTTTCAGAACTGCTGAAAAAATACCCTAAAAGCTTCAAGGTTAAAGCCGGTGATCATGACCATATGGTAAGTCTGCTTGTCTAGGGCCGAGCTTTTTAATGAATTTTGACTAAGCGATAAATGCATAGTCCTGTTGGTGTTTACAGCTCGATGATAAGCTCTTTTGATTCTGGGAGACTTCAGCATAAACCGGATTCAATGAACAGGTTGCTTATTATAAATATGACTGCTGTATTTTTTGCTGTGATTGAAACCAGTGCCGTCCTATCTTTTCTTATACTGCTGAGTTATGCAGGGGTTTCTGAAGGTAAAACATAAAAAGTTGATCAATGCTGATGAAAAATTACCGAATCTATCAAGTAGATGCATTCACGAAATCCCTTTTTAAGGGAAACCCTGCAGGTGTGGTGGCCAATGCGGATGGTTTGAGTGACTCGCAAATGCAGTCAATAGCACGCGAACTTAATAATGCCGAAACGGCTTTTATACTGTCCCCAACAGCGGCGGATCACGATGTCTGGCTGCGATTTTTTACCCCAACCACTGAAGTGCCGATTTGTGGTCATGCCACTGTCTCAGCACATTATGTTCGCGCAATCGAGCAGCAGCTTGATTCTTGTGTCATTATGCAGCGGACTGGGGCAGGAGTGTTGCCGGTTGAAATTGTTCGTCAAAACTCGGATTACACGGTAATTATGACGCAGGCACAAATTGAAATTTCTGATCCTGTCTCAGAGGAAATTCATAAACATATCATGAAAGCTCTGGGTTTATCACTTGAGCAACATGATGAACGTTGTCCCATACAGATAGTTTCTACTGGACATTCAAAAGTCATGGTTGGAATTAATAGTCGTTCTGCACTTAATCAATTGCAACCGAATATGTTGGAGTTGGTCAATATTAGTCAAAAAATTGCCTGCAACGGCTATTTCGTATTCACTTTGGACTCGGATGAAAGCGATATTCTGACTTATGGCAGAATGTTTGCTCCGGCTATAGGTATTGCTGAAGACCCAGTGACCGGAAATGCTCATGGCCCATTGGGGGCTTATTTAGTCCATCACTCCCTGCTTAATGTGCAGGGTGATTCTGTTACCTTTAAAGGCAAGCAAGGTGAAGCTATCAATCGTGCAGGTACAGTTGCTGTGACTGTTGATGTTGCCGCTGGCCAACCGCAAAAAGTGAACATCCAAGGACAGGCAAGGATCGCTTTTCAAACATCAATTGAGTTGTAGATAAAACCTTGTGGATAACTAAATCATTGCTGTGACAGAACAGCAATGATTTATTGTTTCAAGCTGTTAAGTGCATCCAGTATAGCTTTATGGGAGTGCAATTGTTCGTTGGTATTTTTGGGGGAAAATTCAGTAATTTCCATGCCTATCAATGTGCCTGCCTGATGAACGACTTGAAGTACTGAGTGGATGTGTTGGCGAAATAAACCGTCATTCACTGCGTATTCGGCAACCACTTCAGTAGGGTCAAATACGTCAGTATCTATGTGGATGAATACCGGCTTTTGACGAATTTTCTCTTTTAACAGCTGCAGGTTTTTTTCGATGTTATCGTTAAAGAATGCCAGTATTTTCCTTTCGGATATAAACTCTAATTCAGACTCGTCAAAGTCTCTGCCTCCGATGTGTACCAAATTTTCGGCAGTCAGGCCTGATCCATAGCCACTGTCCCAGATTCCCATTGCTGCAGTTATTGGCATTCCTCCAAGATAACTTGAGTTACTGGTTTGTGGGGTGTTTAAGTCTCCGTGAGCATCAAAGTACACTATGACGGCTTCAGGAAAGTTGGATATTACTACAGGAAGTGTTGCTATCGCAGTGGCGCAACGAGGTGTAATTAGCAGTGGTTTTTTTCCGCGTTTGAAGCAGTCGTCAAGCAATTGTGCAGCTGCATGGAAGGTTGTTTGAGATTCGTGTAGTGCGGCGTCCCAACTAAGATCTCTGGTTGACTGTGTTTGACCATGCAGAGTAACCGGAATGGAAAATGATTCCCCAATGGCTGTGGCTAGAGGATGGC
Source organism: Arenicella sp. (assembly GCA_050633785.1). Classification (GTDB taxonomy): domain Bacteria; phylum Pseudomonadota; class Gammaproteobacteria; order Arenicellales; family Arenicellaceae; genus CALKZN01. The sequence goes on along the minus strand of JBOEHE010000033.1, from coordinate 125,584 downwards.
ATGCTTGCATGCCATAAGGTGTTCTATCACCAGCGAAACCATTAAGCCCGATACATTCGTAGTGCATGCAGAATTTACCTGTGTCTGATCTGGACGAGTTATTATACCCGTTAGTTTCGCCAGGAAAACTACTTACTTATGAATCACCGGTTGCCTATACTGTGACCAAGTCCTGGTATTATCAGGACTTTGAACCCCAAATACTTTTTCCAGAACTGGCACTCTCGTTTTTTTTAGCCCCCGAATTTTTACTGGATCTTCTTCTCGAGTGCTTTTTTGATGGATTACCTGTGTTTTGAGGTTTGCCAGATTTTTTGGGTTTTCTATTGCGCGGAGGCCGACGACTCAAATCTGATTTGGGTAATTCATGGGTAGGTTCAAAACCATCCACTAGTTTTCGGGTTAAAATTTGTTTGATTAAACGCTCGATACTAGCCAAGTATTCAAATTCATCGGCACTGACTAATGATACCGCATGACCTTGCGAGCCAGCTCGGCCAGTTCGTCCAATGCGGTGGACGTAATCTTCTGGAATATTGGGCAAGTCAAAGTTAACGACTTGGGGCAGTTGGTCGATATCAATTCCTCGTGCTGCAATGTCTGTGGCGACAAGGACTTGAATCTTGTTGGCTTTGAATTCGGCTAGAGCTTTGGTACGAGCGCCCTGGCTTTTATTGCCATGAATGGCGGCAGCTTTAATATCTCTGGTATTGAGATACTTTGTTAATCGGTTAGCGCCATGCTTGGTTCTGGTAAAGACCAGAACTTGCATCCACTGGTTGTCGCTAATTAACTTGGTTAATAAGGCAGACTTTTCTTTTTTATCGACCGGGTATATCCATTGTTTGACGGTAGTTGCGGTAGTGTTGCGTGGTGTTACTGATATTTCTACTGGATTATTGACCAGGCCTTTAGCCAATTTGCGAATATCATCTGAAAACGTGGCTGAAAACATCAGGTTTTGGCGTTGTTTGGGCAAAACGGCGATGATTTTTTTTATGTCACGGATAAAGCCCATGTCCAGCATGCGGTCAGCTTCATCGAGAACCAGTATTTCCAGTTGGTCAAATTTGACGGCATTTTGATTATATAAATCAAGTAATCGTCCTGGTGTAGCCACTAAAATATCAATGCCTTTACGCAGTCGCATCATCTGTGGGTTTATTTTTACTCCGCCAAATACAACGGTGCATGTCAATGGCAGGTTTTTGCCATAGGTTTCTACGCTGGCGGCAATCTGAGCGGCTAACTCCCGTGTCGGTGTAAGAACCAGTACTCTGGTTCTATTACTTCTGGCACGTTTGCCATGCGACAACAATTCCAGAATAGGCAAAGTAAAACCAGCGGTCTTGCCTGTGCCTGTCTGTGCTGCGGCCATAACATCTTTGCCCTCCAATACCGCAGGTATTGCCTGTGCCTGAATGGGGGAAGGAGTGTCGTAGCCTTGTTCGGTAACGGCATCAAGAATTGAGTCAGAAAGACCAAGGGAGGAAAAGTTCATAAGGTGATGTTTTTATTTAATGTTTACGGCTATTTCTAGGCCTTTATAGGGCGGTTGCAGCTTACAGGAAGTCGCTGCTTAGCGCCATAGCGCGATGAAGCCTGGCGGATAATAAAAAATCTCTCTGAGGAGATCCCGCAAACCTTCATATCGATTGGTTTGAATGAATGTTTTTGCATAAGCTCTTAAAGTATTTGCTTGAAAGTTGTTGTGGCGTCGAAATATACTTCGGTTTATCTAATCCTGGTCGTCGGCAGGCTGGGCTGGTATTTCATATGTTTAACATTCTGGCTGTATAGTTGAGAGCAAATTTTGGCAATCCATACAATTAAATTTATTGCGATTACGCGTGGCGGCAATGATGGTCTGATCGCGGTTATTGAAATCAATGGTGAGCAGAAATACTACGACCAACTTGGTGTTGAGTCTCTGCAGAAAAATGACATGGATGCTGCAATGCAGGTGCAGTTACAGTTGGCATTGGATGCCTTGTCTGATGTAGATGACTACGATGCTGTGCCTGAATTTGAAGGAAACATACCTGAACAGGGGTCATTGTTCTAAATCAGTGCCTCCGGTGTAGCGAGCCGAGATTTATAAGCATCGCCTATCGATGGTATTTACTCATATCGGTCAATATTTTAGTGTGAACGGGCTCTATATAAAAAAATACGACTGCCAGTTCGGGGTTAGAACGTGACAGCCGTATTCAGGGTAATGTTTGATTGCAAACACCCCTGCAACGTCCATGGTTGGGGGAGACCGATATTTGCGTCTAGTGCTTTCTCAAGGCCCTAGTGGAGTGCTTCAATCAAACAATAAAGAGCGTTACATGAGCTCTATTTGCAAAAAATACTTAGCCTGCTTTTTGAGGCTCAGTCTTGCTCAGTAACTTGATCTCTTCGTATTTGGCGAATTCATCAGCTGTCAATTGGTCATCTTTATCGGCATCCAATTGTTCCCAGACTTTGATTACGCCAGGCATAATGCTAACTTCTTCTTTGCTTAAGGCATTGTCTTGGTTTGCATCTAATGATTTGTATAAATCGTCAGCAGCAATAGCGGCAGTAGCAGCAACAGACATAGCACTAGCAACGATAATAGTTGAAATTTTCATTTCGTATCTCCAATCTGATTAAACAGTATTTAAAATAGACATCTGAACAATTCAGACGCTTGCCGAACTCATTGCAACTAGCGTGCCAAAAAAATTAAGCTGTTGTTTTTCAATGGCTTATGTTGTTTTTTGATTTCTTGGTTAAAAAAATATGTTGAGTGGAGTCGGTATATGTTGGTATTTGGTGACCGTATCACGGGAATGAGGGCTTGAAACGGCGTTTTCAGGGGGCTTGTGTTGTCACAATTGGCAGACACTCATCATTAATGGGCGGTAATAAAGCTGTCATCTTTTGCATGAAATCACAGAGCCAGGCCTGGCTTTTGGTGATAAATGGCGTAAAACTTCACATTTATCAAAAGATACGATTAATAGTTGGACATGATAATGAGATATTTATCTAACGCTTGAATAGTAACACTCCACATAATTTGCTTCATAAAAAGGTGTTCTTTTCATATTTTAGTCAGAAATTTGCTTAATACTCGGTCACGCATATTTAAAGTTAACGATGATGGGTCTATCATGCACTGTAGTCTGAGCATGGGGTGTCAGCAAACACACAATAAATGCAGTATTGAAAGTAAAATCGCTTTTGGTACCATTCCATTCGTTATTTCAGAGATTAAAGAGAAACAAGAGGCAGCTCTAAATCATGCAAAAAAAAACCTTAGTCCCTATTGTATTAGTTGCCTTATTGGCTGTTGTCAGTGGGTTTATCCTGCAACAGTGGTCTGCTGATAATAAGTCATCTGACTTACCGCAAGCGCAGACGATCACCTGGTTGACTCCAGGTAAGCCTTTAGTACCTTTTACGTTAAGAGATCATAAGGACCAGTCATTCTCGATTGATCGTTTGCAAGATAAATGGACGGTTATGTTTTTTGGTTTCACTAACTGCCCAGATATTTGTCCCACAACCATGCAGTTGCTGAAAACAGTGAAGGATGATTTGCAAGGGCAAAACGCCTGGTTGGATTATCAGGTTGTGTTTATGTCAGTTGATCCACAACGGGATGATCCGGCGCAATTGGCTCGCTATGTTCCGTTCTTTGATTCTGAGTTTATTGGCTTAACTGGAGAAGTTGCAGACGTACAGCAATTTGCCAAACAGATGAGTATGCCTTTTGTGATTGAAGCATCAGATGACAGAGGCAATTATAATGTTGCCCACAGCGCCAGTATTTTGTTGATCAGTCCAGAGGCGCAATTACGCGGTATTATTTCTGCACCGCATGAAAAAGAGTTGATTGCTGCTGACTTGCTGGCTTTACAAAAGTCATTGTTGTAAAGCCAGGGCTTGTTCTCACGATTTAAATTTGAACAAACCCTGGCAATAGGTTGCTACTGTTTAAGTCTTATTCCAGACCGTTATAGATCAAGCCTATCCATTTAGCTGTAGGGAAAAGGCCTTTGGACCATTTCGCATCTAACTCTTGTAATGGATTCATGCTGATAGCTTGCTCAACGGTCTTGCCGGCGGCCTTTAATTCACTCAAACGTTTATACGCTGTATTGAGCATGTCTCGGTATGCGATAAGATCTGCTTTACTGGCCATTGGGCCATGACCTGGGACAATTTGGGTTTTGTCGTCTACCATGGTCAATAAAGTTTCAGCTGCATTAAACATACCGAGCAGGGAACCACCATGGTCGATATCTATGAAGGGGTAGAATCCGTTAAAGAACAGGTCACCCGTATGCAGAATATTGTCATTTTTAAACATAACAACGCTGTCGCCATCTGTATGAGCATTGGCGATATGCTGAACTTCAATGGTATCGCCGTTCAGGTGGAAGGTTATTTCCTGGGCAAAAGTGACCACAGGTAAAGCAATTTTTGGCTTGGCTGGTTGTTTGCTGTTGAAGGCAGCAATGAAATTGTCTTCTGAAAGGCGCTTGCGGACGTTGTTGTGGGCGACAATGATTGCGCCTTTTTTGCCGAGGTTTTCATTACCTCCAGTATGATCGCCATGCCAATGTGTATTGATAACAAACTTTGGCACACCACCGCCCAACTCTTTTATAGAACCTAAAATAGCCTGGGATAATGGGGCAAATTTGTCATCGATCAGAAAGGTTCCGTCTTCGCCGGTAGATACCGCCAGATTGCCCCCTTTTCCAGTAATCAGATGAATATTATCGGACAGCTTGCTGCTTGTTACTTCTGGCTTTTCCAGAGCATGGACCGCGGTGGATGAAGCCGCCAGAAAAACAGCGCACAGTGTTGTTGAAATACTGGTAGAAATACCAGCTGAAAAACGTGAATAGGGTGATTGTGGCATAGTAATCAGTTCTCGTAGTTAGTCATAGGAAGGTGGTGGGTTTCAAGTATAAAACTATAACAGATTTGTCGTGCTAAAAGAGTTGTGCGAAATAATGGTAACTTGTTACCATTGCCCCTGCATTTAGGCTGTACAAATCCTGTTGAGAATAAGATGTGCGATTCAATAGAATAATTGCCTGCAGTCGTTAAAAGCTTCATTTCGATGCGCTTATTTAAGTGTATAATGCTGCCTCAAACGCGGCAGAGTTAAAGAGTTAACCATGAAAAAATTTACAGTAATATCCATTGTTCTGGCAATAGCTATAGTTGCCTATCTGGGCTGGTTCAAGGGCAGTGTTACATCGAATGACGCGCCAATAACTGCGAGTTCTCAAAACACATCTGATTCAGCAGCTGTAACAACAGATGAGCCTTCTGAAGTCGAGACCGCAAATATTTCGACTTTGCCTGAATTACCACAAGAGTTGCCACAAGATCTACCACAACAAGATAATCTTGAGACAGATAACCAGGCTGAGTCTCTTATTGGCGAGACTTACCAGACGAACAACCCTGGCATCACTGTTAATGACCCCTGGGTTCGTGCTATGCCTCCAGGTGCTTCAGCCAGTGCGGCTTATATGACAATAAATAATATCGCAACTGATCCAGTGTTGATCACTGGTGTAGAAAGCCCCCAATTTGAGGAAGCTTCTATACATGAAACCAGATTAGATGGTGATATCGCCAGCATGCATGCCATTGATAATGGTGTTCCATTGCCAGCAGGAGGTTCTGTTGAAATGAAGCCTAATGGGGTACATATTATGTTGATGGGGGCAAGAAGTGAATTGTCTGTGGATGATGAGTTTACTGTCATTTTTACATTACGTGACGGTGCTAAAGTCACCGTCCCTGTTGTTGTTCGCGCTGAGAATTAACAACAGCAATTACCCACACAATTAATAAATAGAGCGTTAGAGAGTTTTTATGGCACAGCGTATAGCGCAAGTCACACGTAATACCAATGAGACCCAGATTACTGTCAAGATTAATCTTGATGGAACTGGCCAATGTAAATTTGATACTGGAGTGCCGTTTCTTGAGCATATGATGGACCAGATTGGACGTCATGGTTTGATTGACCTTGATATTCAGTGCAAGGGTGATTTACATATCGATGACCACCATACAACTGAAGATATTGGCATTACCTTAGGTCAGGCTTTTGCTCAAGCAGTTGGTGATAAAAAAGGTATTCGCCGTTATGGTCATGCTTATGTGCCTTTGGATGAAGCTTTGAGTCGAGTTGTCATTGATTTTTCGGGTAGACCGACCTTGATTAAACATGTCGATTATCGTCGAGCGCGCATCGGTGGTTTTGATGTTGATTTATTTGATGAATTTTTCCATGGCTTTGTCAATCATGCTTTGGTCACTCTGCATTTAGACAGTCTTCGAGGTAAAAACGCTCACCACATTGCGGAAACTGTATTCAAGGCATTTGGTCGGGCGTTGCGTATGGCTCTGGAGCCGGATGAACGTATGGCAGGTGTTATCCCTTCAACTAAAGGGACTCTATAAGCCGTACTTTGTACTATTATTTCGAATTAGTACTATAGTGTAACCTTATATAGCCCAAGAAATTTAGTCTTAGAAAATATGCAAATTGCAGTTATCGATTTAGGCACTGGCAACCTTCGTTCGGTCGAACAAGCGCTTAAGCATGTTGCTCCCGGGCAAGATGTGGTTGTTACATCTGACTCAGAAGTCATTCTCAACGCTGATCGTATGGTATTGCCGGGACAAGGTGCAATTGGAACCTGGTTGGCATCTTATGAATCATTAGGTCTGAACACAGCAGTGCAGGATGCCTTGCAGAATAAACCCTGTTTGGGTATCTGCGTTGGAATGCAGGCTTTGTTTGACTATTCTGCTGAAGATGGTGGCAAGCAAGGTCTGGGTTTATATTCAGGTAAAGTAGAGCATTTTTCTCAATTTCACGCAGTTGATGCTAAAATTCCTCATATGGGTTGGAATCGTGTTCAACAACGACAGCCTCACCCCCTGTGGCATGAGGTTGATAATGGTGCTCGCTTTTATTTTCTTCACAGCTATAGTGCTACTACGAGTGATGTCGAAATTATTCTGGGTGAAACAGATTATCATCACTCATTTGTTGCTGCTGTTGGGCGCGATAATGTGTTCGCTACACAGTTCCACCCTGAAAAAAGTCATACCGATGGTTTGCAGCTATTACGCAATTTTGTTCAATGGAACGGTCAACTTTGATCGTCTTTTCAGACAAATTAAATAGTTTAACCAATAAATAATAGATAGAATCTATCTGAGATAGAAATAAAAAATAGAGTATAGATATGCTAATAATCCCTGCTATTGATATCAAAGAAGGAAAATGTGTGCGTCTGCGCCAAGGCAAAATGGAAGACAGCACTGTTTTCAGTGACTCTCCCGTAGACATGGCTGATAAGTGGGTTGAGCTGGGTGCCCGACGAATTCATCTGGTTGATCTGGATGGTGCTTTTGCCGGTAAGCCTGCGAATGCCGATATTATTCATGAAATTGCAGAGCGTCACCCTGATGTGCCTGTGCAGATTGGTGGTGGTATTCGAGATGAACGTACGATTGAAGCGTATCTTGATGCTGGTGTGCAATACGTAATCATAGGAACGCGTGCAGTCAATGAACCGCACTTTATCAGCGACATCGCGATCGAATATCCCCGTCACATTATTGTTGGCTTGGATGCTAAAGATGGCAAAGTGGCCATCGATGGTTGGTCAAAATTGTCCAAACATGATGTGATTGATTTGGCTCAACATTTTGAAGAAGATGGTGTTCACGCCATTATTTATACTGACATTTCGCGTGATGGCATGATGCAGGGTGTTAACCTTGAATCAACAAAAAAGCTGGCCGAAGAAATTCGTATTCCAGTCATTGCATCGGGTGGCGTGACTAATATGGACGACATTAAAAACTTGCAGAAGATAGAAGAATCAGGAGTGCAGGGCGTAATTACAGGTCGTGCAATTTATGAAGGAACGCTTGATTTTGCTGAAGCACAGCGTTATTTAGATCAGGCAGCTGCAAGCGAATGACTCTGGCTACACGACTTATTCCTTGTTTGGATGTTGATGCGGGGCGTGTCGTCAAGGGTGTTAAATTTGTTGATATTCGTGATGCAGGTGACCCCGTTGAAGTGGCCAAACGCTACAACCAACAAGGCGCAGATGAAATTACTTTTTTAGATATTACTGCCAGCTCTGATGATCGTGAAACGATTGTTTCGGTAGTAGAACAAGTCGCTGCAGAAGTTTTTATCCCTCTGACCGTTGGCGGTGGCATTCGTGAATTGAAAGATATTCGCAAAATGCTGAATGCTGGAGCGGATAAAGTGTCAATTAATACTACTGCAGTGCACAACCCTGATTTCGTTCGCGAAGCCAGTGAATATTTTGGTTCACAATGTATTGTGGTTGCGATTGATGCGAAACAAACACAGTTTAAATCTCAGGGTGATCAAGTTGACCAATGGGAAATATTCACCCATGGCGGCCGTAAAGCAACAGGTATAGACGCCGTAGAATGGGCAAAAAAAATGGATGACTTTGGTGCTGGTGAGATTCTATTGACCAGCATGGACGGTGATGGCACCAAAGCAGGCTATGATCTTGGAGTGACCCGTGCTGTTTCTGAAGCAGTTTCCATTCCGGTGATAGCGTCTGGAGGCGTGGGCAACTTGCAACACCTGGTTGATGGTGTGATTGAGGGTAAAGCGGATGCAGTGCTTGCAGCCAGTATTTTCCACTTTGCAGAATATACCTTATCCGAAGCCAAACAGGCTATGCGTGATTCGGGAATAGAAGTTCGTTTATAAGAGTTTCAGGCATAACAGCCAGCTTCAGAGACAGAGCTATTACAGGTAAGAGGGATTGATTGCCCGCCTGGGAACTATTTTTTGTTTTTATTTGGTGTTAGTCTATTCTTGAGGGGATAGTAATTTACAACAATACCGATAATACTGACAACACCGATGCCTCAAATTGATGTTCTGTTAATTGAAGATAGTTCTGCTCTGGCACAAGCCTATATAGAGTTCTTGCGCAACGAACCTATAACTATGGCGCATGTGCTCGATGGTGATTCTGCAATGGAGTATATCCAGAAGACACCACCACGTTTGATTATTCTGGACTTAATGCTGCCGGATATGAATGGTATGCATATTCTGCAGCATATTCATCAACAACAGTTGCCAATAGATGTTGTTGTAGCCAGTGGGCATGGTTCCATGGATGATGTTGTGCAGGCTATGCAGCAGGGGGCTATCGATTTTCTGGAAAAACCCTTTTCTGCAAATCGTTTGGTGACTACAGTAAAAAATGCACTTGAACGTGGTCAACTGCAGCAAATAGTTGGAGAGTTGGCTACCCAACAACGCCGAGAATTCCACGGTTTTATCGGTTCTTCGGCGCCAATGCAATTGGTTTATCAGACGATTGAACAGGTTGCGTCGAGTAACGCTCCTGTTTTTATTTCAGGTGAAAGTGGGACTGGTAAAGAAGTGTGTGCACAGAGTATCCATGAGTGCAGTGAACGTGAAGAAAAGCCCTTTATTGCTTTGAATTGTGCCGCCATACCCAGAGATTTGGTTGAAAGTGAAATTTTTGGGCATGTTAAAGGGGCATTCACTGGAGCTGTCAATGAACGGCAAGGAGCTGCCATGCAAGCCAGCGGTGGCACCCTGTTTCTTGATGAAATCGCTGAAATGGATATTGATCTGCAAGCCAAACTACTGCGTTTTATTCAAACCAAGTCATTTCAGAAAGTGGGGGGTAGTAAGCTGGAAAAGGTTGATGTTCGGTTTGTTTGCGCAACAAATCGGGATGCAATGAAAGAAGTCGAACAAGGTCGGTTCAGAGAAGATTTATATTATCGTTTGAATGTGATCAATATCGAAATGCCACCATTACGCCAGCGAGGTGGCGATGTTGTTGAGATAGCAAACGCATTCCTGCAACGTTTCGCTGCTGATGAAAACAAACAGTTTTCAGGGTTTGATCAGTCTGCGTTGAAGGTGTTGTCAACGCATCACTGGCCTGGGAATATACGCGAATTACAAAATACTATTCGACGTATCGTCGTTATGTACCCAGGTGGTGAGGTGACCTCAATAATGTTGCAGCTCAAAGCGGAAAGTGGATCTGCTGCTGGAAGTATTGATAGGCAAGCGTCAGCACCTGTCGATAATCATGTTTCACGGGGTCGAAGTAACGGTGAGCTGCTTTCTCAGATCAGGCCGTTGTGGGAGGTTGAAAAAGAAGCGATTGAACAAGCTATTGAGCTTTGTGATGATAACATCCCAAAAGCTGCGGCCCTACTGGGGGTAAGCCCATCGACTATCTATCGGAAAATTCAATCCTGGGATAAGGCTGGTTAGTCAAATTCTTTAACTGCATAAGATACTGCTTTTTCAGGTTTACGCCGCACACAACAAGTTTTTGTCATCGATCATAGCCAAGCCTTGAGTCCTTGTATTATAAATCCAGTTTGAACTGACCACGCAATTTGCCAGATTCAAGTTAGCTGCTACTCGGGTGCCAGGCAAAATCAGCGTATTGTTAAGAATAGTGCTGGCTCCTATGATTGAATGCTTGCCAACAATAACATTATTCTCTAGTCGGGCTTTAGGGTTAATATGGGCATATTGGCCAATAAAAACATGGTCGCCATCGACAGTAGAATAGTCACTGCCTTCATTGGTGAAAATTTTATTATCATTTGAAAAGCCACTGATAAGGTAATCATTGGGATGGTTCAACACGTGCATATTAGTTTGCAGGTACTTATCCAGAGACTGAACCTGTTGGTTGTTGCCTGTGTTTGTCTCTGAGAGCTCTGATGCTTCTGTTCTTAGTGCTTGGAATGCTTCGGAAAGTGACTGAGTTATAAAAGAACCTTTGTCATCTGGTAGTAAATCATCATTCCAGAATTCATGTTGGTAGCCATTTCGATCAAAAAATGTTTCAACTTTCTGTTTGTTGTCACACTCTAAAATATCAAAGGTGGCTCCCCAGTATGTTCCATCTCCTAAGTTCATTGTATTTTTATAGGTTCTTTGTGTCACGGCAAAGACAAGTTCTTTGATGCCTTTTTGTATTAGAGAATCAACCAGATAAGCAGCTTGGGGTTTATCCACAATCGGTAACATGCCTCGAGCAGTGTTATTGTAATGATTTGGAAGTGTCGACTGAACATTGTTGAGTAAGATGATGGTTTTCATAACAGTTCTCATTTATTGAATGCTAATACGCACCTTTTGCGCGTAGAACAGCAGGAATAGTAAGGGCTAGTAATTTCAAATCAGTGGTCAAAGAGGTCTCACAGCTGTAGCGTCTATCCAATTCAACTTGTTGGTCAAAAGGAATATCCGACCGGCCTGAGACTTGCCATAAACAGGTGATTCCCGGCTTTGCGATCAAACGTTGTCGGTCCAGTAGAGAGTACTGAGCTACTTCCTGTGCCAAAGCGGGTCTTGGCCCAACCAGAGACATATTGCCGCATAGGACATTCCATAGCTGAGGTAACTCATCGATGGAAAACTTCCGTATGATACGGCCGGTCTTGGTAATTCTGGGATCTTGCTTCATTTTGAAAATAACCCCGCCAGACATTTCATTTTCTTCTAAAAGAGCTGCTTTTCTTCGTTCAGCGTCGCTGTACATGGAACGAAACTTCCACATTTTAAATTCTGTGCCTGCTTTTCCAACACGGTACTGGCTGAAAAGAATGTTGCCTTTGGATTCAAACCGGATAATGAGTGCAGTAGCTATTAACAGTGGGCTGAGCAGAATAAGGCCCACAGCTGAGCCAATGATGTCCAGGCTGCGTTTTGCTATGGCTTGACCGTGTCTGTAGACACGACGGTAAACAATGAAAAGTTGATTTTGAAACTGAAGTAATTCTTGTTTGCTTGCAGAAACAGGGCTTTCAGCTTGCTCAAGGAATTCGGGTAATCCCTGGTTCAGTTGTTGGAAATCTTTGTTCATGATTGGGTTCCCATAGATTGTTTCATAACTCGAAAAACGAAGACAATATTACCAATTAAATAGCGCTTCCAGAGACGTTGAGGTTCATTCTTGAGACGCCAGAGCCATTCGCAGCCAATACGACGCAGCCATTGAGGTGCTCTGGAAATGCGTCCTGAATAAAAATCAAATAAACCGCCTACACCAATGCATACAGCTGGGGCAATTTTCTGACGGTGTTTGTCAATCCATAATTCCTGTAACGGCGCTCCAAACGCAACTAACAGAATATCGGCATCGGATAAATTTATCTTTTTGATAACTTCGTCAGTGTCGTCGTCGTCAAAGTAACCGTTGTGTACGCCTACTATATTGACTCCGGGGTACCTTCTTTGCATGTTTGCTTTCACTTTTCTGGCCAGGTTAGGTCGGGCACCCAACAAAAATATGCGTAAGTTATGTCGTTGAGATTCTTTGCAAAGCAAGGGGAAAAGATCTGTGCCATTAACGTTTTCCTGCTTGAGTCTATGCATAATTCTACAGGCCAGTTGTACGCCAGAGCCGTCAGAGAAAATATGATCGGCACGTTGTAGAACACGTCGATAGTGATTGTTGTTATACGCTTTATTTAGGCAATCAGCATTAACGAATTGTGCCGTTACTGGCTGTTTGTTCTGGGCTGATTTGACAATCCAGTTAACCGCTTGCTGCAAACTTTCATTGTAGACAGGAATGCCAAATATAGTGGGGCGTTTATTTGAGTCTGGTTTGGGCAACCTGGGGATTGGTGCTGAGGTTTGTTGTAGAGTCACTGTTGTTACCTTTCTTATTATTTTCCTGTTTCACCTGCATAAGTTGTGCCACTTTTATTATTTCCAGACAAAACAAACAGTTACTCTCTTTGCGGTTCTTTCTATGGATAAGACTTAGTAGTTGATGGTTGCGCTTTGATTTTCAATGCGCGTTGCAAAATGCAAAAAAATCCCTGATTAATGGCTCAATAAGTTCTGGAAGCCTTTTATATGGCCAATCTTATGAGTTGGCACGACATATGCATTATTGATTGTGAACACGAAAAAATTCTTTATTCAATACAACAATAATAAATAAGCCATGAATACCAATAACGATAAAACGCAAGTCATCCAAACGCTCGAACTCAGCAATGTTTATTCTTGCAATAACATTGGAGATGCTGCGATTTATGCTTCTTTGATAGACATGGCTGAAAGTTTTGCTGTGTATTGGCCTGCAAACCAATTCGATGTTGGAACTAATAACCAGCAAGTGGGCTGTACAGCTGTGGCACATAACCCTTATCTGTCTATGGATGCCCGTTTAAGTGTCGGAGGGGATATTTTTAACAATGCCCGTCAGAAATTAATTACAAAGACATTTTTGTCTAATTTATACCAATTGATGATGTGCCCCTCAGCCACGGCTTTATTTGGTCAATCAATACCAAGATCATGTCACGGCATCAGTTTTTACTGTCTGGCAAAGGTTTTACGCAACGTCGCTTCTGTGACAGTGAGAGATGTAGAGTCCTATCAGCGTTTATCTCAAGCTGGCGTTAATGCCAAATTATCTTATGATGCAGTACTGTCGCAAAGCCCCTCTGAATCGTTGCTGGAACAGGTCCGAGGCATTATGGCTGCAAATGTTGACTTTAAAGAAACTGCTTTGCTGTCGTTACGGCCCTTTGATGCTATGTATGCATACGATACTGACCGTTGTATTGAGCAGTTAGTCATTTGCTGTCAGAAGCTGTCCCAAAGCGGATATGTTCCGACATTCATGCATCATGCCAAGGTTGATCACAAAGATGGTGATGCCGCCATGATTGAGCATATAGGTCAACGTACTCCAATTAAAGTTATTGATCCTTTTGCATTGGCACCTGATTTGGTGCCATGGCAATTCGCCATGGCGGTTACTGCCATGGCAGAGTTGGTTATCGGCATCCGTTACCATACTTCTATATTTCGGCTAGCAGCGGGTAAGATGCCGTTCAATCTGTATTATTCGAACAAAGGTGAAGATTTGTGTAACCGTTTATTGGTGCCAGGGATGGCGATTGCAGACTTTGATGCAGAAAAACATATTGAATTGGTTATCGAAACTTCAGGGATGACCTTTGATAATTTGTCCGTTGCACAGCAGGTCAGAGCTGACTTTGAACAAGCCATGGCTGTGGCAACCGCTTATCAGTCAACAAACGATATATTGAATGGATTGTGTGATGCTTAATCTCGCAGTACATAAAATGCCATTATTGCTACAGCGCTTGGTCTGGTTACTGGCAGGTGAGGGTGTGGCTCGAGTAACACGGCTGCTGACGGCAGTCGTGCTATCTCGAACCCTTGGTCCTTATGAATTTGGTGTCGCGGCGATTGTGCTGGCCAGTGATGAGTTAGTGCGAGTTGCCAGTCGAAATGGTATCGGTATTAAAGTGATTCAGGCTGAACCGGAACAGTTAGATAGAACGTGCCAGGGTGTTTACCGAATTAACTGGGTTATCTCAATTGCTCTGGCCGTATTACAGGTACTAATAGCTAAGCCACTTGCTCTGTATTTTTCTTATCCTCCCTTGCAGGCAATGTTGACTGTTCTGGCCTTGGTTTATTGCATTTACCCTCTGGCCATGGTGCATGTTTATCGTGTACAACGGCGCCAAGATATGAAGTTGACCGCATCTATATACGGTGCTCAGGTAGGAGCAGACAATATATTAACTGCGGTTCTGGCGTTGGCAGGATGTGGTGTCTGGTCTGTTATTATTCCCAAAGTTCTGGTTGCGCCATTGTGGGTGTATTGTTACCGAAAAGCAGAACAATGGCATTTTGAACCAAAGGCAGTTTTCATGCCGTTTGCGGAGGTCTGGCAGTTTTCACGTGATGTGTTGTTGGTTGAGGTGCTGAAGGTAGTACGCGGTAGCATCGATCGTTTATTCATCGGTGCAGTGCTGGGTGTTGAAGCTGTAGGTATTTACTTTTTTGCTGTCAATGCAGGTTCAGGTTTGAGTCTGGCATTGATTGGTGCGTTCAACACATTAATTATGCCGCACTTATGTCAGCAGAAGCTACATGAGCAACGCCAACAACAAAGCAAAATCAAAGCAGTGCAAGATGGTAAAAGCATGCTGAGAAAACGTTATAAACAAAGTCTTGGCAAGTTTGTTTTGTTTATCGTTCCTATCATTCTGTTGCAACTGGCTTTAGCGCCTTGGTATGTACCGGTTGTATTTGGTCAACACTGGCAGTTTGCTGTTCCTGTTTTGATGGTATTGTGTATGGCAGTGATCTTTCACGGACTGATTGAAGTGGGTACGCAGGTATTGCGAGCACACAATAAAACCCGTTTTGACTTGATGCTGAGCACGGTATTCGCCGTTGTGTATATGGGAGCGCTCGGTATAGGTTGTCAGTTTGATATCCAGGCAGTAGCAATAGCCACTTTACTGGTTCAAATTACTTTCTTTATCGTCGCCTATCTATTGATTAATCACTCAGGATTTATTGATTCTGAGCTGGACATGGAACCTGGTCTCATCACAAAAAATAATAAAATTACAGGAGCTACCTCATGAGTAAAATTAGTGTCATCATTCCCTGCTTCAATGCTCAAGACAGCATTGAAGCAACCTTGAAATCCGTTATGGATCAAACATATAGCGACTTTGATGTGATTGTTGTTGATGATGGGTCAACTGACTCTTCGATAATGAAAGTCTGGGAAATGAGGGAGCTTTTGAATGAACGTAATATTGTTTTACATATTATTTCTCAGAAAAATTCAGGAGTCTCTGCTGCTCGTAACCGGGGTGTGCAAGAGTCCACGGCGCAATATATCGCTTTTCTAGATGCAGACGATCGCTGGGATTGCGATAAATTGACTGAACATGTTGCTTTTATGCAGGACAATCCTGATGTTGGAATTAGTTTTGCCAGAGTACGTTTGTTCAATTCGGCACTTGACGAAGAACAAAAAAAAGCGACGTCAACTATTTCCTCATTGCCCGTTGGCGAGCAATCACTGCGTAGTGTTTTTGCCGAGAACCCGACCACAACCACATCTAATTTAGTGGTAAGCCGCCGTGTTTTTGATCAAGTCGGCGGGTTTAATGAGCAGATGTCATTTGCCGAAGATCAGGAGTTTATCGTGCGAGTACTCAGCCAGACACAAAATCGAGTGGTGGGTATGGAGTCCGTGTTGACTGATTATCATATCAGCATTGATGGACTGTCTTCAGACTTGATGCAGATGTATAAAGGTTGGTTGCAAATGGTCGACAGTGTCAAAAGCTATGATGCTGAGTTTGTGGCAGCCGAATTGGATCAGGCCAAGGCTCTGTATTGTCGATATCTGGCCAGAAGGAGCCTGCGAGTCAATGCTGACCCTGCTTTGGGTTGCTATTTCTGCTGGCAGTCATTTCGACATGACCGCTCTATTTTCTTGCGCGAACCACTGCGAACCGTTCCTGTTGTTGGCTTGAGCCTGTTTCGGTGTTTGCTTCCCAGAAGCTTAGGGGAGCATCTCATGCGTTGGGTCAATAATGCCTTAGATAACAAAATGCACATGCTGACAACCGTACAGTCAAAATAAAACTTACTCACCATAATACGAATAATAAAAGAGGTAAATTATGAATAAGGTTTCTATCATCATGCCAGTCTACAATGTTCAAGACACTTTGGGTCTGGCTATCGCATCCGTTCTGGACCAAACATATAAAGACTTTGAGTTGATTCTTGTTGATGACGGCTCTACCGATGGCAGTAATTTGCAGTGTCAGTTCATTGCATTACACGATTCGAGGATTCGCTTGATACGTCAGGATAATCAGGGATTGGCGGCAGCACGTAACACTGGGATTGCCGCTGCTTGTTACAATATTATTGCTTTTCTGGACTCAGATGATCTTTGGACTGAAGATAAGTTGCAGCAACATGTTGATCTGTTAATGGAGCACCCCGAAGTGGGTGTTTCTTACAGTGCGTCTGAATTCATTGATGATGCTGGTCGGCCTCTGGGCGTTTGTCAAACCCCTAAAACGCAAGGAGTTACTCCAGCCGATGTTCTTATGCGCAACCCGGTTGGCAATGGTTCTTCACCAGTGATTCGTAAACAGGTTTTTGACCAGATCCGCTTTCGTGATGAACATGGTAATTCAAACTACTTTGACTCCAGTTTGCGACAGTCTGAGGATATTGAGTGTTGGGTAAGAATTGCCACTACCACCCAGTGGGAGTTTCGAGGTATTGAGCAGCCATTAACCTTGTATCGGGTAAATGATAGTGGTTTGTCTGCCAATATCGACAAGCAGTTGGCCTCTTGGGAAGTGGCTTTTCAAAAGATGTGCCAGTATGCCCCGGAGCTGACCAAGCGTTATGGCGCCACAGCTCGTGCTTTTCAGTATCGATATCTGTCCCGTCGAGCTATTCGCTCTAATGATGCACGGACTGCATTAAAGTGGTGTTTCAAAGCATTTGCAACTGCCCCTGGCATTATTCTTCGGGAACCGGCACGTGGTCTGGCAACGGCTTTGGCAGCGTTGGCAATCAATGTCCTGCCACAACAGTGGTATCAGCGAATTGAAGCACAGGCCATTGTTTGGAATTCCCGCATGAATGCGCATGCAGCTTACAACGCAATGCGTTCAGATATTGCATGAATATGGTTTCAAAGCGAATGTTTGAAAATCTGCTAACCTTTAACTGAGATTACACTTGAGGCAATGAAAACACATTTTTTAAAGTACACACATGACGCAGGTTTTTCCTGTGAGTTACCGAAAGTCAGTTCTGACTCTATCTGGATTTTGATTTTTGGCGGTTATAAATATGAAAGTGATCAACGGGTTTTCCACACATTGAGGCAGAATTATCCCAATGCAGTCATTGCGGGTTGTTCGTCGTCTGGAGAAATTCTTGATGACCAATTGTATGATGATACGTTAATTATTTCGGTCGTTGAGTTTGATCATGTCTGTGTGCAATATGCGTCAGTTGATATTCAGGACTACCCAGACTCTTATCAGGCTGGGTTGGCCCTGACTAAGAAAATATCCCAATCAGAGCTAAAAGCATGTTTTGTTTTGAGTGATGGTTTGCAAATTAATGGGGCTGAAATGGTAGCAGGTATCAATCAAGGTCTATCTGAAGGCGTCGCTGTGACGGGCGGCATGGCAGCAGACCAGCATCGTTTTGAATCAACCTGGGTTATTGATGAGAATGACAAGCCTCGCCCAGGCGTTATCTCTATGGTCGCTCTATATGGAGGGCTAAAGGTTAATCATGCTTCTAATGGAGGCTGGCAGACTTTTGGCCCTGATCGATTGGTAACAAGATCCGCAGGTAATGTTTTGTATGAATTGGATAACAAACCTTTTCTGGCATTATATAAAGAATACCTCGGTGATCTGGCCGAACAGTTACCTGCAATCGCTTTACGCTTTCCATTGGAATTATATAAGCCTGGCGAAGACAAATGTCTGGTTCGAACCGTTCTTGATATTGATGAACATGAACAATCAATGACGTTTGCCGGGGATGTACCACAAGGTTACACCGCGCGATTAATGCAAGCCAGTGTTGACCAGCTAATTGATGGTGCTGCATCGGCAGCGTCGGCAATAAAAGGTCGTTGTGACGGTGATGAGCTGTGTGTTGCGATCAGCTGTACAGGGCGACGAATGGTAATGGGGGAGGATACTGAAGAGGAACTGGATGCCGTGTTGAATGAGTTACCTGCAGGAATTCGACAAATCGGTTTTTACTCTTACGGTGAATTATCACCTTATTTGGAAGGGCGCTGTGATTTACATAATGAAACTATGACATTAACAACCTTTAGTGAATAGGTGGCAAACCATGCGATATTCGAATCCAAATTATGGATGATTATGAGCGAGTTTTACTGCGGCAGCTGAAAAGACTTAATCTGCGACAGGATGAACCTCCTGATCTTGAAGCGTGGCAGCTTTTCCTGGGGCGGGTGAATACTGTATACGCTGAAAAAGGGCATTCCATGTATCTGTTGGAGCGTTCTCTGGAGATCTCTTCTCGTGAGATGCGAGAACTCAATGAAAAAATCATTCAGGAGTCTGAGAAAAAGATTGAGGCCTACAAACATTCCGCACAAAAAACGGAATTTTTAGCCGTTATGAGCCATGAAATTCGTACTCCTTTGAATGTGGTGCTGGGAATGTCCAGCCTGCTGCAAGATACTCATCTCAATAGTGATCAAACTGAATATGTTGATGCCATTCATCAATCTGGGGAAATGCTGTTGTATCTGGTCAACGATATACTGGATATTTCAAAGATTGAAGCGGGTAAGTTAGAACTGGATCTGATCGAATGCTCTTTGCCTGAATTGCTGGATAATATCCAGAATATGTTTCGTGGCGGCTCAACAGATAATGATGCAGTGTTTGTCGCCAATATCGCGGATGATTTGCCAGCTGAAGTTATAGCGGACCCCAGTCGTATTGCTCAAGTGTTCAGTAACCTTTTGAGTAATGCTTTTAAGTTTACTTCATCCGGTTCAGTGACCATGAATGTGTCAGTGCAGAGCTACCAGAAAAATTCTGAAACCTGCAAATTATGCGTTGAAATTATCGATACTGGAATTGGCATTTCTCCGGATATTTGCGACTCTCTTTTTCAGGATTTTATGCAGGCTGATTCCAGTCATAGCAGGCGCTTTGGAGGAACGGGTCTCGGCTTGGCCATTTGCAAACGTTTGGTTGAATTGATGCAGGGAGACATTGGTGTTGACAGTGTTTATGGTGAAGGTAGTCGATTCTGGTTTGAAGTACCGATAGCATTGGTCAAATCTAACAAAAAGAGTTCTGCTTCTGCCCAATATCAGCGTGATATATCCGCTGCGAGGATTTTGCTGGTGGAGGATAGTAAGGCAAATCAGATGTTGGCTACCGCCATGCTGAAAAAAGTGGGTTACCAGGTTGATACTGCTGATGATGGCCAGCAGGCATTGGAGATATTGAAGTTGCAGCCAAGCCCGCAATACGATTTGATTCTTATGGATATTCAGATGCCAGGCTTAAATGGCTATGAAACGACTGAGGCTATTCGTGCATTGTCTGCCCCGGTGAGTGATCTGCCAATTGTCGCCATGACCGCGAATGTTTTGGATAGTGAGCGTCAAAAATGCATTGACGTAGGTATGCAGGGCTATGTGCCAAAGCCATTCAAATTGAATAAATTGATCGATCAGATTGAGCGAGTTTTAGCTGGTGGCTTAAAACGACCGCAGCTGAAACAGGTATGAAAGTACGTTCCGTAAAACAAGAATAAATACATAGGTTGAATTACACATGACATCACAACTCAGCAATAGTTTACTGCAAGCCGTTCTGGATACGGTTGGCGAAGCCATTATCACGATAAATAGTGAAGGCAGTATTGTCATGGCTAATCCTGAGGTAGAGAGAATCTGGGGATATAGCCATGAGGAACTGATAGGCAGCAATTTAACTATTATTATGCCTGACAAATACCACTCAGCGCATACTGCCGGTATGCAACGCTATTTGTCCAGTGGCGAAAAGAGAGTGTTAGGAAAACGCTTGGAACTTGAGGGTCAACGCAAAAATGGTGAGGTTTTTCCTATTGATATAATTATCAAAGAAACCCGGATTGGCGATGAGGTGTATTTTACCAGTGCAATGCGAGATATCACGGAACCCAAACGGGTCGAACAGGAGTTGCTTCAGGCAAAGTTGCTGGCCGAACAGGCTAATGCAGCCAAGTCTGATTTTCTATCAGTAATCAGCCACGAAATACGTACACCTCTGAATATCGTTATTGGTATGTGCGATTTGCTCAATGAGACTCAATTGCAGGGAAAACAGCATGACTACGTCAAATCAATCAGTAAATCAGGAAAAATATTATTTTATTTGGTGAGTGACGTGCTGGATTTTTCAAAGATTGAAGCGGGAAAGCTTGAGTTGGACCTGATTGAATGTGACTTGCCGGAATTGGTTGAAGATGTAGCCAGTTTGTTTGTCAGTCGTGCGCAGGAACATCCTTTTCAATTTAATTACACTATTGATAAACAGCTGCCTGACTATGTCATGGCAGATGCTGGACGTTTAGTTCAGGTGTTGACGAACCTTTTGAGCAATGCATTCAAGTTCACTGAATATGGCTCAGTAACGTTAAATGTCAGCTGTCGTCCCAGCGAACATGAGGGTTATGACCATGTTATCCATGCGGAAATTATTGATACCGGGATTGGCATTGCCAAAGACACGCAGAAAAAACTGTTCAGTGAGTTTGTACAGGCAGATACCAGCCATAGCCGTAAGTTTGGTGGTACTGGTTTGGGTTTGGCCATTTGTCGGCGTTTGGTTGAATTGATGCAGGGAACGATTGGTTTATCCAGCGAAGAGAGCCAGGGAAGTACTTTTTGGTTTGATATTCCTTTGCGTGAAATTAAGGCTTTGCCTGAAGAAGGTGTGCAAAAGCAGCGAAAAACCAGCAATGCGAATATCCTGCTGGTTGAAGACAGTGAGGCAAATCGAATGTTGGCTACTACCATGTTGGGCAATGCTGGTTATCAGGTAGATACTGCTGAAAATGGTGAACTGGCATTAGAGTGTTTGTCTGAAAAAAACTATCACTTGATTCTGATGGATATACAAATGCCCGGGATGAATGGCTATGAAGTGACGCAGAAAATTAAAGCAATGGCACCGCCTCTTTGTGATATTCCGATTCTTGCTATGACGGCCAATGTGGTTCAGGGCGAAAAAGAAAAGGCTGCAGAATACGGTATGGTTGGATATATCCCCAAACCCTTTAAACTGGATGACTTGATTCAGTCGATTGAACAGAACTTAAACCTTGAGCCAGCTGTAGATGCAGATCCAGTTGATATGGATGTTTTGCAGCAACTTTATGATTCGGTTTCTGAAAGTGGAGCTAAGACAATGCTGCAAGCAGCTGCTGAAGAAATGTCGACACGCTTGAAGACGGTAGAGTCAGTCTTGAGTGCTGGTTCTGTTTCAGATGAAGAGAGTTGGCAGTCTTTATGTCGTGAATTGCATACCATTAAAAGTTTGTCCGGGACATTCGCAGCAAAACAGATGTACAGCACTGCTGCTGCACTGGAGCAGCAGTGTAAAGAGCGCAATTACGATCATCAGCAACTGGGCTTGTTAAATACTCAATTGCAGCAATTTAAGGACTACTTCGACTTTTAGCCTTAAGTAGTTTTATGATGTTTGTTGAGTGGTCTGCGTGTGGATTGATTCTAATTATTTTGTGAGGTAGATAGCGAAACTTTGAAAATCTGCTAATCTTGGATTGATATAAACACGCTATTGACGCTGGAAAATTGTCAGTCACACCCATGAAAAGCAGTTTTTTGAGACACTCTGTTACATTTTACTTCAGTCGGAATTATTGTTGTCTGGCTTTTGTTCGAGACGGTTTATCAGTGCAATGACCACCTTAAATCGTTTAAAACCTGATAAGGGTTTATCTTGTCTGGCAAATGTTCAGGACCAACAGGAACTTACTTCTGATATCGCGATTCTGGTCGTGGAAGACAGCGAGGCAATTCGTTTGTTAATATCGGCTGTGTTGAGTAATTACGGTTATCGTGTCGAAACAGCTGATTGTGGAGAATCGGCATTACAATATTTGCAAAAAGGCATGTATCAATTGATTCTGATGGATATACAGATGCCAGGCATCAATGGTTTTGAAGCTGCTGACAGGATTAAGGGAATGTCTGCGCCTGTTTGTGATATCCCGATTATTGCCATGAGTGCTAATGTGGCATCCAGTGAGCAGGAAAAGGCCTGCAGCTATGGCATGAATGGTTATATTGCCAAACCATTCAAGTTGGATTATCTGATTGAAAATATCGAACACGTCCTGCTGCCAACGCAGTCGGATTGAATGATGGAATGGTGTGCTTATCCTGCCTGCAGGAGGGCTTATTATGGATTGTTTGATTATGTGCCATTCCAAGGATCAAAAGAGATGGCCAATACAGGTATGACAGAACTTCCAGGTTTTCAGTAAGGCTATAAAAACTGAGTAAAACCAGAATGTGCAGCCCAGCATATACTATTTTCGTTTGTGAATGTGGTCGCCAGCATAGAAAAGTGCATATACAAAGGCTTATCAACATTGGTATTGCCAGAGCGATAAGACCAAAAATGCCTTTAACAAACAACAGGCCATACCAAGAGTGATGAGACCCGATAGGCATGTATTCGACATAGTGCGGGCCTTTCTCAACCACGCCATGTCCCCAAAGTGGGGCTTCGTTTTTCCAGCGTTCGACAGCTATTCGACCTAGAGCTCCCCGGACACGAGAAGAATCAGCGCGTGCGGCATGAACCTGTTGGGTGAAACTTTCAAGGGTTGCTTGTGCCGGGACATAGAGGGCAGCAGCAACCGGTGTCAGAATTGCAATGGCGATAAGAATGGATATTCGGTAAATATTGGCTAGTCCTAATGTAACTAATGGAGCGATCAGTAAGCACAGTAGTCCCATTCTTGATTGGGATATTAAGATCATGACTATGCAGGCAATAATTCCTGTCCAGCGCCATTTTTTATTTTTTTCCAACAACGCAAGGCAGAATAACATATTGCCGATCAAACCCAGGGCAGGTGCCCAAGGGGTAAACAATCGCCATCTTGGTGATCCATCAACCGGACTGATGCCATATAGCTCAACTTCAAAAAAAGCATGGGAAGCGAGAAACTTCAGAGGAGACGTGTATATATGATCTGGTAACTGCAGTATTGCCGCTACGATAAGTACAGGAATAATATAGAGAGTTTGTTGGCATAAGTGCATACAAGCTCTGACAATCAGCTGCCAGCGAATATCCAAAGCAGCCAGCAAGGGGAAGATGGCTAATAATGCCCAGCCTTTGGCCCAGCCAATGCTGGATTTGATCAAGCTGCCTGTGCTTAAATCAAAGTTGATATGGCCAATTATAACGGCCAGTAACATGATGCCCATACCACAGCACCAGAGCCAGGTAAGGCCTGAAATAATGACGGTTTCACCATGAATAAAGCGCCATGCAAGCAGGGCTAAAAGTCCCCAGCCGACAACTGGACCGACAACGTAGACGCTGCCAAATAGATAAAATATCCACGTATAGCGAATAGCATACCAGACTATGTGTTCTTCAATATTACGTGGTTGCATCAGGCTGAGTCTCGATGTTTTTGCGGCGGAACCAGAGCAATGTCAGAATAACAATGGATAGCAGGCTGCCGAATATACCGCCTACAATCACATGCAGGGGCTGCGCTCCACTTCGTTTACTTGGCAATGTTGGTTCCATCATAATTTGCATCATGGGATAAGAAGCAAAAATATCAGACTTTCCTGTATCAATTTTGGCCATGGCTGAAGTGAAGACAGCTTCCGCAATTTGGTGCTCACGTTCCAGTTCATCCAGTTTGCTGACACTGGTGGATTGCGCTCGCAGGCGAGTTTGATAAAGGGTGATTTGTTTTTCTAAATGCTCTGTTTTTTGTTTGATGCCTTCATATTGAGTCTTTTTAGTAATTAAGTCATAAAACAGGTCACTGCGCTTATTATGATCTGCCAATGATACTTGTGTGACCATCTGACTGGTGCCTATCAACTGAATTGCTCGGTCTTGCATGGCTTTTTCTGCAGAGGCGATTTCCAGAGATTGTTGTTTGACCTTGTGGTGGTTCTGTCCCCACTTGCTGTTGTGGCTGGTGAGCAGAACATTGGCATTAGAATGCTGTTCGACCAATTCCTGAAAAAAAGGGTCCGCCTGCAGGGACATAATTTGTGATGCTTGTGCAGAAGTCAGGCCTAAGATGCGCGACAATGTCAGTAGCTCTTTAAGAGTCTGTTCTTTTTCAATGATCAAGCCCGCATGCTGGGCGCGCATTTCTTCGATAACTATGGGAATGCGTTCGTATTGTTCGATGGTCGCGATGTTGGATTGACTCTGATAAGACAATAGTTTTTTTTGAGCGACATTCAGCTTGTCATTTGCACTTTTCAGCATGAGTTGAATTCCTTGCTCTCGGCGCTTTATTTCGTCGAGTCGCAACTTTTGAATTTGAGCCTGTAAGGCATGGTGTAATGCCCAGGACTTCTGTTGAGCTTGCGCTGGATCTTGATCCGCAATATGGAAATACATTAAAGAGGTTTGATCTACCAGTTTAATATTGGGTTTGCCAAACTCTTCAACGTTCATGTTCAACCTGCTTGCTGCATCCTTTAAGACTTTACTGCTTTGCGCAATTGATTTGTAGCTGACCTTGGGGTTTAAGGAATTATTTGAAAATGGGGAATTAACTATGGCACTGGCAGAACCAATATTGTGAATATCCATTTTAGCACCGACACCTGCTCCAGGCAGAATCAGCGTTGACTTGCTGATATATTGGTAAGGTAAGATGATAATGCAGATAGTGGCTACACTCCATATGCTCATGTTTATACCGGCAAAGGTAATTGCATAGCGACTCCAGCGGCTGAATAAATTACGCAACCAATGAAAAGCTGCTAATGGAGTTCTGATGAATGTTTTTGTGTTCACAGTACACCTCCTGACAAAATAGCGAATGGTCTCAGAAAATCGGCAATTGCACGGCTGATGTCGCGTGCATTGGTCATACCCGAGTCGTAACAGGCGATGCTGTCTTCAGGCAATAAATAAGGATTGGTGTGATCGTTGTTGGGTTCCGCAATCAGCTCACTCAAACTGCGCTGCAAGACTCTGGTAGTGCTGGTCATTGGGTCAATGCCTACCAGTATGACGTGGCGTTTGGCGTTGACGCTGGCTGTGCCACCAACACAATTGGCTGACATAGCTCCTTTTAACAAACGAGCGCCTGGAGGTAAGCTCGAAGCAAACTTATTGTTGGAAGCTTTGTTGTTGCTGTCTGCGGGTATTGTCAGATTTGACAAATACACCCTGAACCCTGGAGGAGTGACAATTGATGGACGCATTAGCTCGGTTTGCAGATAGCCAACAGAGGGGATGATGATCTGGTCGCCACTGGTCAACGGAGGGTTGTTTACCGGGTTGCCGGATAAGATGCCGCTCATATCGACTGTATATGTTTGGTTGTTACGAATCAGGCTGATGTTGCGAAGGTCTGCATCGGGGCGTAATCCTCCAGCAGCTTTTAAAGCGCTGGATAGAGATCGCTTGTGCGCGAAATCACCGGATTGTGCGTTTACCGGGTTAAAGTCATTGTTGTAATTGCGCTCATTGATCATGATGTTGCCCGGGTTGTAAACTGAGCCTTTGACAATAATATTGCTGGGAGCCCATTGCACGGGAGAGACTGTAACGGATAAAAACTGTTGTTTAAAAATCCCTTCGATAATAAGCACTTGATGGATTGCCAGGGTCAAATCATCAATTGTTCGTCCTCTAGCGATAATGGGCTTCAGGTATGGCAAATGCAAAGACCCATCCAAATCAATCTCGAATATACCACTGAACTCTTCACCTTCTGGAATGGTTATTTGAACCTTGTCGCCAGGAGATAAGGTGATCGAGTCAGAAGGTCGAGGTGATGATGTCTGCTGACTCAAATTTGCAGCTTGTATCGCAGAACCTTGAGCCGAAATGGCTGTTGTTCTAGTGCTGCGGAATGACTTATCTGCAGTGGATGTGTTGTTGGTAATTATTTTAGGAGAAGCACATCCACCGCAGATAACCATAGTAGAAATCAGTAGTGAGAAAATCAGATAACGGGTAGCTTGCATGATTAAGCTCCTGAAGTGTTGTCAGAATAATGTCTCAGAAAGTACAAGTTGGCACTGCTTAAGTTGGTGAAGGAGTGCAGAACGGTATTGAGCTTGGTAGCATAAAGAAGCGTTCGAATAGATGGTTTGGGGTTGATTAAGACAACGTCAAAGCCGTGTTTACTAAGCTGTTTTTTGATTCGCAGCAGGGTGGCCAGGCCATGTGTATCGACTGTTCTGGTGTTGGATAAATCGAATGCAATACTGCCTTTATCGGGATTTATTTGGTTCAACTCATGTAGGTTTTCCCGAGTTAGTTCTTGTTCCAGCTGAATTAATGTTGGTGTTATTGTTTTCATAGTAGCAAACCTGTTTCTTATTATTGTTATCAAAGCTTGAATATATGTGATAAGGCATTGACTTTGTTCTTGTAATCTAAGTTAGCAATGATCGTGCCGTTTTTTAAGTCGTTGAATTTGATGGTTTATTTTTTTTGAAAACAATGTTCTTTAAAACTTTCGCAAATTGCGAATCATAATAAGATGCGAAAAAAGACTTTTTTCTTCAACAAAGTTAAACTGCTGCTTTTAGTCCTGATGTAAGCAGTGGTAAAATCTATCGTCTTAAAAACAGATGATAAGGATTGGCATGAGTTGGATTGCACAATTAAAGTGGAATGAACAAGGTTTGGTTCCGGCTATAGCACAAGATGCCCAAACGGGTGATGTTTTGATGGTAGCCTGGATGAATCA
Organism: Arenicella sp.; assembly: GCA_050633785.1. Taxonomy (GTDB): domain Bacteria; phylum Pseudomonadota; class Gammaproteobacteria; order Arenicellales; family Arenicellaceae; genus CALKZN01. The sequence continues at coordinate 98,145 of JBOEHE010000033.1, read as the reverse complement.
TGATGCTTTGCGCGAGACTGCGGCGACAGGTAAAGGTGTTTATTGGTCACGATCACGAAAAAAATTATGGCGTAAAGGTGAAGAGTCTGGTCACCAGCAAAATGTCAGTGAAATCAGACTTGATTGTGATAGCGACGTCATTATTTTGAAAATTGAGCAAGTTGGTGGCATTGCCTGTCATACTGGACGACGAAGTTGTTTTTATAAAGTACTAAAAGATGAGCAATGGGTCGAAGTTGATCCAATAATAAAAGACCCCAAAGATATTTACCCTGGTTGAACGAATGAATAACACCAATGAAATTCTTGTAGAATTAGAAGAGCTATTAGAGCTGCGCAAACAGGCTGATGTTGATAAATCGTATGTAGCGAGTTTGTACGCTAAAGGCCTTGATAATATCCTGAAAAAAATTGGTGAAGAAGCCACCGAAACCGTGATTGCGGCTAAAGACGAAGATGAGCAACAAATAGTATATGAAATGGCTGATTTGTGGTTTCATTGCATGGTGTTATTGGCTCAACAAGGTCTTTCGCATGAATTGGTTTTGAATGAATTGGCCAGACGTTTCGGCTTGTCTGGTTTGGAAGAGAAAGCGGCTAGGACAGCTAAAAAACATTAACGTTATTATGAGTTGCTTTTGTATGAACGCGAAAACAGGCTGTCTGACAGCGTGTTTCCCTGCCCTCATCGTTCCTGCAAAAGTTCCTATTTAAAGTAATACTGATTATCGAGGTTATTATGAGTGCACAAATTATTGATGGTATTAAAATCGCAGCTGAAATACGCGCCGAAGCGAAGTTGGAAGCCATTGAATTGAAAGAGCGTGGTATTAAACCATGTCTGGCAGTGGTATTAGTGGGGGAAAACCCCGCATCAAAAGCTTATGTGGGCAGTAAGGTTAAAGCGTGTGAAGAGGTGGGTGTGGTTTCAATAAAAGAAACCCTGTCAACAAAGATATCACAACAGAAATTATTGGAACTCATTGATACATTAAATGCAGATAAACAGGTGCACGGTATTCTTGTTCAGTTACCCCTGCCTCACCATATTGATGAAGATACCGTCATTGAGCGCATCCTGCCTGAAAAAGATGTTGATGGCTTTCATCCGGTTAATGTGGGCAAATTGAGCATAGGTCTGGATTGTCTGGCGCCTTGTACGCCATCTGGCATCCCTGAATTGATCACTCGCAGTGGCATTAATATGCAACATAAACACGCTGTTGTCATCGGGCGCAGCAACATTGTTGGCAAGCCAATGATGAATATACTGGTGCAAAAAGGTGCCAAGGCCAATTGCACAGTCACCTGTTGTCATAGTGGCACGGAACATCTCGAGAGATATACACAAAGTGCTGATATTCTTATTGCCGCAATCGGTGTGCCAGGCTTTGTGACTGCTGGTATGGTCAAAGATGGTGCGACTGTTATTGATGTTGGTATTAACCGGGTTGATGATTTGGAGCACTCCAGAGGATACAGGTTGGTAGGTGATGTGGATTTTGAAAGTGTCAAAGATATTGCTGGGGCTATCACGCCTGTCCCCGGTGGTGTTGGCCCGATGACAGTTGCTATGTTGATGAAAAATACAATAAAAGCAGCAACAATGGCCAATGCTTGACTTAATTCTAAGATAGAGCATTGTTTAAACCCGGATTATGCATTAGAAATCGTAGCGAGAGAGAAAATATCAATAAAATCAATGGCTCGCGCAAGGTGATGACAGTGAGACATAGTTGCTCTATGGTGAACTGGCAGAACCGAGCAAGTCATTGAGTTTGCAGATATTTTGTCTCGCAGTAGCTTTGTAATGCATAATCCGGGTTTAAGGGCTGTAGAGCAAAGAAATTTTAAGTATTGTCTGGTTCTCTGCGAATGTGTTGATTTGTTTCGTATGAGTCTGTTGGTTGGGCCTGCATTATTATGTATGGCCTGCATCGACACAGGCTTTTAGATTGTTAATGAACCATACGATAGAGAACAAAATTTATGCCCAGAGAAAACCTGGAAACACTGTTACAGCCCAGCTTGTCTCAAGATGCCATCATTGCTAAGCCTTATTCAGTATTGTCACATGTTCTGGTGGCCTGGTTGGGAGGGCCATTTGCAATAGCATTTTTTGTTGCTTTGAGTTTGAAAAAGATAGGTCGGCTCAAGCAGTATCTACTATTAGTAATGGCTTTATTGGCCTTAGCCTTTGCCATGACTGTGATGTTTGTGAATGTGGGCTTAGGCGAAATTCAACTGCCGGCTTATATCGATCTGGGTAGTGCGAAAACGAATGGAAAAACCTTATCTCGTTTGTCCGCATTAATTTTATTTGGCATAGCGTATTTATCATTGCATCGCTACTTCTGCGCTGCAGATCTGAAGAACACCCCGGCGCCATCACCATGGATTCCTGGGGTGCTTTGTATCGTAGTTGGTGGTTTATTTGCTTTGGGTGCTTTCAGTACTGTGTATGAACTGGGGGACGAGAAGTGAACGATATCAATGCACCGCTTTGGAAATTGATCGAATTGCGCCGTTACGATGAAGCTAGAAAGCAGGCACAGCAGGGTATAGCTCAATCACCGGAAAATGCAGGTCTGTATCATGCTGCAGCACATATTGAATGGTTATGTGATGAAATTGAGCTGGGTCTTTCTATTGCAGAACAAGGTTTGGGGATTGATCCTGCGCATGAGCAGTTAAGATACGTTTTTTTCAATCTTCTTGTAGAATCTGAACGATATTCTGAAGCTGAAGCCATCATAGCTGACCTGATTTCTGGTTCGCCGGAAGATGCAGATTATCTTTGTGCATATTCCAGATTAATGATGCAGACGTTTTACCTTGAAAAAGCCAGAGCATTATGTGATGAGGCGTTGAGAGTTTCACCTGATCATGAACCTGCGCAAATTTTAAATCATCTATTAAACATCATTGACGGGAAAAAAGATCAAGCTGCAGATGATCTGGCAATATTGGTTCGCAATAATCCGGAAAATGAGCGTTTGTTGGGTTTGGTGGCAAACAGTCTGGTTGATCAAAAGCGATACAGCGAGGCTCAACGTGTTGCTCAGGAGTTGATTCGTATGGACCCAGGTGATTCTGATTATGTTGATATGGCGGTAAGTTTACGTACGATTAACCATTGGTCATCGTGGCCTAACTGGCCATTGAATCGATTTGGTTGGGTTGCCAGTATCGTTATTTGGTTGGGAGCCATCGGCTTAATCCGGTTTATGGAGACAAGCAACAATCTCTGGGTGACCACATTTGTTTTTGTTTATATCGGATGGGTCGTGTATTCATGGGTACAGCCACCGCTGTTGAAAAAATGGCTGAAACATCGAGGTATATGATAATGGCTGCCATGAACGAACTGAAGGAAAAATTGCTGAATGACCCTTTTAATGTTGAATTGCGTATTCAGTACTCTGATGCACTAGTGCTCGAAGGGGATTATGAAGGAGCGGCAGCGCAGCTTTCGATTGCACAAAAAACAGACCCTGATAACCCTGAGCTGTTGCAAAAACTAGCTTTACTCTCACCTACGGCGGATGAAGCCTTGGCTGATGATAAAACCACAGTGCCTGAGGTTCCCAAAGCAGAGAGTAATGTCAGCCAATTCTCTGTTATCACCGGAGGCAAAGTTCTTGAAAAAAACAAGGTTGTTTCGATCACGGCTTCGCAGACAGTTCGGTTTTCAGATATTTCCGGAATGTTGGAGGTGAAAAAAATAATTCGACGAAGGATAATCGACCCATTTGTTAATCCTTCCTTGTTTGATCGTTTTAAAAAACAAACGGGTGGCGGCGTTTTGCTTTATGGGCCTCCAGGTTGTGGTAAAACGATGATCGCAAAAGCGATAGCAACAGAATGTGAAGCTGCTTTTTTCTCAATCGGAATCAGCGATGTTCTAGGGAGCTATCATGGAGAAAGTGAATTTCATTTAGCCAGTGTGTTTGAACGAGCCAGAGACTCCCGGCCAGCGGTCTTGTTTTTTGATGAGCTGGATGCCTTGGCATACTCACGTTCAAAGGCGAGTTCGGACCATACCAGAACCTTGGTGAATGAGTTTCTGAACCAACTTGACGGCAGTGCCAACCAAAATGAGCAGATTCTAATTCTTGGGGCAACGAATATGCCATGGGATGTTGATGATGCGATGAAACGTCCGGGTCGTTTTGACCGGCAGCTGTTTGTTCAACCTCTGGACGAGGTTGCCAGAACGGAGTTATTAAAAAACAGCTTGGTTGGTGTTCCTCACGATAATATTGATTACGCAGATATTGCAAGGCATTGTGATTATTTTTCTGGTGCTGATATGGATGCTTTGGTCGAAAGCGCAAAGGATCAGGTGCTTGATGACATTATTGAAACTAATCAACAGAGAAATCTGGAGCAAAAAGATTTCATCAGTGCTTTAGACGATGTTATTCCCAGTACATTAGATTGGCTTAAAACAGCTAGAAATCTGGTTAAATTTGGGAATGCAGGTGGTTCCTATAAAGACGTTGAAAAATACCTGCGTTCAGTCAAAATGTATTAGAGTCTGTTGATTAAGGATTCTGTGGATTCCTGTCAACAGGCCTTGATGACAGTGATTAATTCCTCAAATAGTTCATGATTTCAAACTCTTTCGGGTGTTCCTGCAGCCATGTTTTAAAAGCTTCAAGTCGGGCAAAATCTTCCTCTCCCAACAGCTCGACATGCTTTTCTTTGTAGCGTTTCAGGGCTTCTTGCTCGCGCATATCAGATTGCCATGGAGTGGTTATGATGTCGGTGAGCTTGTCGTGTAATTCCAGTTCCAATAGAAGTTGCCATTCACCTTGGTCAAGCCACACTTCATCGCAGGTAGTACACAGGTCAACCTTGTTGTCGTGGTCTATGCTGATGTTGTATTTGTGCATGATCTTTGAGCATTTATTGCAAATTAAGGCTTTGCTGCTGTCATCAACTGTGACTGTTGAGGTTGGGGTTCGTTCGATTTTAGGTTGTTGCTCTATCCAGTGCCGGTATGTCAAAAGGTTGACGCTATAACCGTGGCAATTAATACAGGTTAAGGCTGGTAAACCCGGCTGTAACTGTGTTGGTTTAAGTAAGTTTGACTGACAGGATGGGCAATTCATCTAGACTCCTTTTGCTGTGCAATAGTTGGTTCATTAAGACTTATCATTATTAACGATGTAAGGGGTGAGGGGCAAGTTAAGCATTTTTATTAAAGGTGCGATTGATACTCGGTTTAGTTGAATCTGCAAGCAAATAATTGTCGTTGATATGTGGCTTTTCAAAAGTGTTGCAGGCCAACAGGGCCTTTGCTTTGAGCTCTGTCAATATTGAAACACTTGCAAAATCAATTGATTAGTCAACTAAATGTCTGTTGACGAAATTTGGGCTTTTTACGATTCTTTGAATTGGCAAGTATAGCTATGCAAAGAATTTCTTGTATCTGCTGTATTGCCAACTTACTGCCAAGAGGCGGTATAAAGGGGATTTTGACCAATAGGAGGTGGCTCTGCAGTTACCAGACCGGATGTCAAAATGGATTCACTATTAAGAGGAATTAAAAATGACTAAAATGACCATAATAGCCAGTTGTATCAGTTTGATGATGGCGTCTACAGCCACTATCGTCAGTGCTGATATCACAGCAGGCAAAACCAAACACATTATGCCAGAATATGAATTTATTCTGGGTTCTCAAAAACTGACACCGTCAGCAGGAATAGCTGATAATCTGGCGCAGCAGATAGAGGATGCCGCAAAAAAACGGGCAGGCATGTCTGGTCAGGTTGATGGTAAGGCGCATATCGTTGTGCAGGCTTTTGAGCGTTTCACGCCACAGTTGAACAAATCTCTTGCAGAGATCGGCGTTCTTATACAAAGCCGGGTTAATCCTTACACTTGGATTGCGAAGGCTGATGCTGAAGCCGTTGATAAGTTACAGCAGATAACGGATATCCGTTGGGCTGGTTTGTTGGAAGCAGCTGGAAAAATATCACCTGAAATAAATGAAGATAATCCTTTTGAATGGCAAAAAAGAGCATCTGGTTTTCTGGCTTACAGCGTTTTATTCCATTCTGATGTTTCATTTGAAGAAGTCCTGAATTTACAGAAAAGCCTTGGATTTGAATTAGAAGAAGCAGATAAGGCATCGTTTGCCGCTTTGCATCGTGTTCAATTGGCAATTCAACCCGGTCGTTTGCAGGAATTGGCAGCTGCTGACATAGTCGTCTGGCTAGAAGCTTCTTCAGCCCCGGATGAAGATAAAAATGTGGCAACAGCTCAGCCCTTGTCAAATGTCGATGATGTGCAGGCAGCGCCTTATAACTTAACTGGGACGGGTGTTACTGTCGGTATTTGGGAAGCGGGTGATGTGATTGATACTACAGCTTTGGATATTGCTGGTCGAGTGACGGTTGAAGCCGGTCAAACAGCCGGTAGCGATGACCATGCTCTGCATGTGACGGGAACAATTGGTGGTACTGGTAATAATGTACCTCTGGCCCAAGGCATGGCAACTGCTGTCACAATGAGTAGTTGGGATTCAGCAAGTGATACTGCGGAAATGCTCAATGCTGTGACATCAACAGGCGGCGTAGGGCAACCAGTGCCAATCCAAATTTCCAATCACTCTTATGGCGCCACAATTGGTTGGTCTGGTAATAATTTCAATGCTAATCAGGCTTTATTTGGCCAATATACGACAACGTCGCAAGGATTTGATAATGCAGTTATTAATGGATTGTTGGTTGTTAAGGCTGCGGGTAATGATCGAAACGATGGTCTTGCCACAGCAACTGTTGCTCAACCTGCAGATTGTTTTCAAGCGGGTGGAGCGATTGCCGCAGATTGCATTGGACCAAGAGGTTCGGCTAAGAATGTTGTGACTGTTGGAGCCATGAATGGAGCGGGTGCAATTACAACATTCAGCGGCTTTGGGCCGACTGATGATGGTCGAATCAAACCGGATGTGATGGCTGAAGGGCAATTTATGTTGTCGCTGGCGTGCAATTGCTTTGATGATCGAGATGGTGATGGTATTGATGATATTCCTGATAGTACGACAGCATTCAGAAATATGGGTGGGACATCCATGTCGACTCCTGTAGTGACTGGGGTTTCGGCTTTGTTGATGGAGCAAGCCAATAGCTTGAATATAAATCTAAGTCCAGCAGCTGTAAAAGCTATTTTGATTCAGACGGCGAATGACGTAGCAGGTCCAGGACAGTCGAATGTGGGGCCTGATTACGCAACGGGTTGGGGAATTGCTGATGCTCAAGCCGCAGCTGATTTGCTGCGTAATCCAACAGGTGCAGGTGTTGCGCAGGAAACGGTCAGCAACACTGGCGTTGCTAATGCTTACAATCATCCTTTTTATGTGCCCAGTGGCCAACCTGAAATGCATGTGACGCTGGCTTGGACTGACCCTGCAGGTAATCCGGCAACACCCAGCGCGGCTCAGCTAGTGAATGATTTGGATTTGCGTTTGATTGCTCCAGATGGTGTGACGACGTTTACGCCCTGGACGTTGAACCCTGCTTTTCCTGGTAATGCAGCGGTTCGCAATGGTGGAGATGACAGTATTAATAATGTGGAGCAAGTATCCGTTTTAACGCCGGTATCAGGGGTCTGGACGATTCAGGTGTCTGCCAAAGCCGGGAGCTTAGTTGCTGGTCCTCAGGATTTCGCTATAGCAGGTCCTTTAAACCCCAGTGCTGGTCCAATAGCCAGCGATAAGGCCGATGTGGTCATGGTGCTGGACAAGTCAGGTTCAATGAGTCTGTCCTCAGCAACACCGGGGTTGAGCAAAATGGATGCTTTGCAAGGTGCTGCTAATGAGTTTTTAGATTATATGGAATTAGTTGGTGGACATCAGGTTGGTTTGGTTCAATTTGACAGCGCAGTTCGAGCTTTCACACCCACGTTTGATTTGCAGGCTCTGAATTCTGCTTCTATTGCTGATGCACATTCTGCTATCGGTAGTATGTCTGCTGGTGGAATGACCAACATTATTTCTGGTGTTACCGAAGCGCAAAGCCAGCTGTCTGGTCCTGCTGCTGCTAACCCTAATAAAACGATATTTCTCTTTTCAGATGGTAAGCACAATCGCCCACTGGGATCAGATGTGGCGGATATTGATGGTATTATGGCCGCTGATACTGACTTTTATGCCATTGGTTTCGGAACAGATGTCGATAGCACTGTGATGCCGACAGTGGCGGCTAATCATAATGGTCTGTATCTGGAAGAGCAGAGCCTGACTGCTGCGCAGTTATCCAAGATGTTTCTGACTATTGCGGGTTTAACTGTAGATGAAGATATTGTTATTGACCCTGATTATCATATGGCTCCTTATGGAACTGTCGAGCAAAAAGCGTATATCAGTAAAGCGGCAAGTTCGGTTACTTTTGCAACGCATTGGAACTCGGATAATGCTGAACAGATACAACTGCAGTTGCAAGGTCCTGGGAAGGATTGCAGAATCTTGACTAAAGACCATCCGGGTTATGCAACCCGTGCAGGAAACCGTTATCGTTTGATTCGGGTAGAACTTCCTTACCAATGCCGTAAAACAGGAGAAATTCTGCACGATGGCGTTTGGACTTTGAAGGCTTATAACAAATCAGCTAAAGCTGAGACGGCGAAAATTATGGTTCTGTCAGATTCAAGCATTGATATGCAAACCAAAGTGAAGGTCATTGGTAATAAAGTGTTGATGACTGCAGCGTTTGCAGACTCTAAAGACCTATTGCGTCGCGATATCAATATCTATGCTGCTTTGTCAAAAACAGTGGCTTCGACTAAGGATAGTTTGAAGCAGGACGAGCAAGGTTCTAAAAATTTTCGTTTTCCTTACAAAAATAGATATTTGACCAATACGCAGTTGCAAACCTCTTTGCCGAAAATTGATATTTTTAATTTACAGCCTGCCGCGATCCTCTCTTTACCTGAGGTGAAACGAGTGCATGGGAAAGAGGTTAACGAACCGACGATGATTCATTTTTATGATGATGGCCGTAATGGTGATGTTAAAAAAGGTGATGGTATTTTCTCTGCGGTTACTGAATTACCGAAAGGGCTTTACCAATTACGTGTCGCGGGTCAATTAAAGACTGAAAAAGGTGTTGTGGCTCGTGAGAATTGGAAGAGCTTCTCCATTGTGCAATAAACACTATCGCAGTATTTAAGTTGTAGACAATGAGGCCTTAAAGCCTCATTGTCTTTTTAGTGTTTATATCGAACTTCCCAAGCTATAGCCAATGCTCCGTATAGTTTTAATAAAATAGGGTTGGTCCTGCGTCAGGTTTAGATGTTTCCTGATATTGGAGATGAAATTATCAACAGTTCGTTCATCAACGAATACTTCATTGCCCCATATTTTGTTAAGGATATCGTCTCTGGACAAGGGGGTGTTTAAATGTTGGAACAATACGTGCAGCAAATCGAATTCTTTTTTGGTCAGATGAATCTGCTGCTGTTCTTTTACCACAGTGCGCTGCTGCCAGTTCACGGTAAAACCGTTGATCAAGGATATTTCAGTTTTATTATTTGCCGGGAGTCTGCGCCTGATTAGAGCATTGACCCTGGCCAGTAATTCTTCAATTTTGTATGGTTTAGTCAGGTAATCGTCAGTGCCGGCAGCGAATCCGCTCAGTAGGTCGCTATCCAGAGTTCTGGCGGTCAACATAAGTACCATAGTATCAGGGTATTGGGGCTTGATTTGTTGACAAAGGTCATAGCCACTGCCATCAGGCAACATAATATCCAGGATAATTAAGTCGAAGTGGTCAGTGTTTAATTGTTGTCTGGCGTCATCAATGCTGCTGCTTGAAGAAACCTCGTAGTTCTCCATTTCTAAATTGTCGACTAAAGTCAGGCGGAGGTTTTCATCATCTTCGACAACCAGTATTTTATTCATTAAATCTCATTCTTGTTAGCCATTTTTAGTTGCCATAATGTACCAGTGGCGTCAGAGTGTTTTATGGACAATGTGCCCTTGTGTAGTTCAATGATTTTTCGGCATAAGGCTAAGCCAAGCCCTGTTCCCGAATGTCGGCTGGATTGAGGCAGCCGCACGAAAGCTTGAAATACTCTTTCTTGATCATCGGGTTTAATGCCGACTCCATTGTCTTGAATGTTCAGTACTCTCTGATATCTTTCAAAGCTCAGGACAATAGAGATGGTGTCATTATGATTGTATAAACCTGCATTGACAAATACGTTCTTAATGATCAGTGAAAACAGTTCCACGTCTACTTCAACTTCTACATCACTGGGAATTTCATTGGCAATAATATAGTGCTTGTCGCTTAGTGATCTGAGTTGCTCTGCGATGGACTCGCAGAGTTTTCTTAAGTTGGTTGTTTTTTGATTCAAGGTGATTTGTTTCGATCGAATGCGGTTGAAACTCAGAATATTATCAACCATATACCAGAGCTTGTCGGTTTCGTTGACGATGCGTTCTGGATAATGTTGCACGTCTAAATTACGCTGTATACGCTTGCGCAAAGTTTCTGCCATTGCTCTTATGCCGGCCAATGGTGTTTTCAACTCATGGCTTACCAGCTTGACAAAATCTTCCTTGAGTCCAAGGTACTCAAGGCGTCGGCGTTGAGTTTTTTCAATGGTATGCAGCATCCATAAAATAAAAAATACAAATGCAATAGCCATTAATGTTTTGATTGCCAAATAGCCTTTTTGATGGTGCTTATTCAGTTCGAGCTGTTGCTTATCGACGTCGACAACAAGGTTGTTTACGGTTTGTACGCCCTGCAACTTATTGAGATGCAGAGAGTCGCCTTTTTGCAGGACGCCTAGTTGATTGAACTGTTGTTCAATTTCACTTAAAGAGCGATCGAGATCTATGCGATAAGCAACAATGTCTTGCTTGTCTGAAGTTAAGTTTGTGACCAGCCAATCTTTATTGATAAGAGTGGGCTCTGTCGTGTCGAGATCGGGTAATGTAAATTGAGGGTCTTCCAAGTGGGTTTGATAGGCATCCAGAAAATAATGCGATAAATTGACTTGTTCAAGAAAGTGTTTGATGGTGGAAACAACCTGGGACACTTCCTGGGTTGAGAACAAATGGTTGTAGCGAAATAATAAGTCGGCAACAGGGTGGATGAGAGGTTTTTGTCGTGACCCTCCCGTTAATAAAATGGCATTGACCAAGGTGGGGTTCCAGTGCTTTTCAATGCCCAACTCGACCAGCTTTAAAGAAAAGGCAATTTCTTCAACAGGGCTTAGGATGTAGGCCTTTTTATGCGCCATAAAATTGTCAAATGTTTGTCTGATTAGCGCTGTGTCATTGTTGTGTAGCGCCTCTTTAACCGCAATTAATAAGTGCAGGCGCTGGGAGTTAATGTGTTGTGAGATGGATAAAGTGTCGATGGAACTCCATACCTCCGACCATTGTTGTTTTGCTGCTGGGGATGAAGGGGTAACTCTTCTTGCCCATGGGAAAACCTGCAATCCGTCAAGAAATCTGTAGTGATCTGGTGCCTGCATAACCCAGCCAAAGCCAGCATCAGGTTCGGCCCAATTTGTCTGAGGTTGGTTTTCCAATAAACGCCCCTGCAAACGAATTCTGGCTGATTCAGCAATCAAGTTTTGGTTGTCACCAATCAATGCAATATTTTGCCGATACTCAACCAGTATAAAGAGCAGAAATAACGCCCCTGCCAGCAACACTGATGTTGATAGCCATGGTGAAATTAACGCATAAGGCTTGCTCATCTCAATAAGGGAATTTGTTCATAGCTAATCTTGCTGATTGGATGATCTGTTTCATAGGGATCGACTCGAGCATCAATCTGGCTGGCATTGTCTATCAGATTAATAAGTTGCTGAACCTGCTTGCTCTGTTTGATATGGGCTGGCAGTAGGTTCAGTTCTGCTTTGATATCCTGATAGGTGAATAACCTGGACCAATATGATTGGCGTAATTTTTCAGCGAAAGCAGCGCTGACAATTGAGATGGTTGTGTCTGGCGATGTTTCTTTGGGGTTGGTCTGTATGATCTCAGGAAGAAGGGTTTTCTCTATGGTTAATACTTGTGATCCCTGAGGCTTTTTGTAGCTGAGTGCCAATGTTGCGAGCTGTTTGTATTTATCTGTTTTACGCAGTTTTATTTCATAGAGAACGGTTGTCTGGTGGTTGGCACCTAATTCTCCGCCATCTTTGTTGGCATTTAAAAAGTCGTCTGTTTGCAAAGCGCGGTTTTCATAGCCCAGTTGTCGGAAATGACTGATCATTTCAGGATTGAATTTGAGTTGCACTTTAGCATCTTTGGCGACTGTTTGGATTTGTGTCGTAAGGCGATCCACAAATGCACTTTCAACATCGCTTTGATTGGCGAAATACAAGTAATTGCCATTACCCTGGTTCGCCAGTTGTTCAAGCAGGTAATCATTGTACATATTCTTGCCCACGCCGACGGTGGTCAGAAATATATTATGTTGCCGATATTCATTGATTTTCTGCACAATGGAATCAGGGTCAACCGCTCCTATATTAGCCATACCATCAGAGGTAAGAATGACTCTGTTGGTGTGGCCGGGATAAGCGATGCTATTAGCCAGTTCATAACCTAGCAACAACCCTTCGGCGGCATTGGTACTGCCGCCTGACTTGAGCCTTTTTATAGAACGATAGATTTTAGATCGATGTTTAACCGCTGTTGGTTTTAAGAGTACCCGGGCATGGCTGTTGTATGCGACAAGTGCAACAGTGTCCTCAGGTTTTAGTTGTGAGACCAAGGTGGTAAAAGCCTGTTTTTGCAAAGCCATCTTGTTCTCGGAATGCATAGAGGCAGATACATCTGCCACTAACACCAGATTGGCTGGTAGGCGGTCTTGGTCTGATACCTGTCTGGCTTGGATGCCGACATGCAGTACATGAAAGCCCGGCCTGAAAGGGGAGGGTGCTATTTGTGCACTGACAGAAAAAGTATCGCCTCCGGTTTGATAGTTATACTGAGAGTTATTAACGAACTCTTCGACTCGAATAGCGGCTTTAGCTGGCAGCCTTTGGGCGTCAATGCTGGCTTTGGCAATTCGGTAGGAGACATTATCAACATCCATGGCAAAGGTTGAATGCTGTTCAAATTCAGTGCTGATGGTTGGGTTCACACCATAGTCTTTAAAAATTTGTTGGGAGTGATTTTCCCTGAGAATGGTCAACTCTGGTTGTTCGAAGTCATCAAACCTCTGGGGCTGAACCTCTGTTTGTTTAGGCTTGTAGGCTACCGAACCAACAACTTGTTCTTTTTTCGTGCCTGAACAGCCAGCGAAAATTATTGAAATACAGGACAATACAAAAATTAAAGTGTGTTTTTTACGGATGGTAAACATCGTGTAAGTACTCCATAGAATCATTTGTTGGCAGTTTAGTCACTTTCTTTTGGTGGTTTGCCACAGAACTGTCATAGTTTTATCATGATCCTTTATAAAGAGTCGTAACTTTATCCAGACTTTTTTCTTTACAGTCAATATTTTGCTTCATGCGAGGTGTCTGAACGCGTTACAATTCACGACCCAATATTTCATTCCTGGCTATTTCCTGTGAGCTTTTCTCTAAACGACCAACAACATGCCGCCGTGACTCATATGGGCACACCTTTATTAGTGCTTGCTGGAGCGGGCAGTGGCAAGACTCGAGTTATTACACAGAAGATAGCATGGCTGATCGAGAAGCAGGGTATTTCTCCGTATAATATTTTTGCGGTGACGTTTACCAATAAAGCAGCTCGTGAGATGAAGGAGCGGGTCAGCGCTCAGTTAGTGGGTGGTTCTGCTAAAGGGCTGACTATATCTACTTTTCATAGTCTGGGTTTGCATATCCTGCGCCAGGAAGCGGCAGCGCTGGGATTGAAGAAAGGTTTTTCTATTTTTGACCCGAATGATGCGCAATTGGTAGTTAAAGATTTGATGCGTGCTGATTTCAGCAAAGAAGATGAGTTGATTGTGCAGGTGCGCAATCAGATCTCGAGTTGGAAGAATGATTTGATCAGTGTTTCTGAAGCGCAATTGCTGGGCATGACCGAACCTGTGCAAGTAGCGGCTTCTCGTGTCTATGAAGCGTATGAACGACATTTGAAAGCCTGCAATGCGGTTGATCTGGATGATTTGATTTCCAGGCCGATACATTTGTTTATGACGCAGCCCGATATTCTGGATCAGTGGCGCAGTAAAGTAGGCTTTTTTCTGGTCGATGAATATCAGGATACCAATGCGGCGCAGTATAAAATGGTCAAATTGCTGGTAGGCAATGGTACCGGTTTAACCGCCGTGGGCGACGATGATCAATCTATCTATGGCTGGCGTGGTGCCAAACCTGATAATCTGGTGCAGTTGGGGCAGGACTTTCCAACTTTGAAGCTGGTGAAGTTGGAGCAGAACTACCGTTCCATGGGGCGAATTTTGCACACAGCGAACCATCTGATTCAAAATAACCAGCGACCTTTTGAAAAATCATTATGGAGTGAATTGGGCTTTGGTGACCCGATTCAGGTGATAGGGGCCAAGACGGATGAACTTGAAGCGGAGAAAGTGGTTTCGGCATTAATGCACCACAAGTTTCAAAAAGGATCAGAATATAGTGACTATGCGATTTTATATCGAGGAAATCATCAGGCGCGAATTTTCGAAACCAAGTTGCGTGAAATGCATATACCTTATTACCTCAGTGGTGGTATGTCGTATTTCGACCGGGCTGAAATCAAAGATGTCATGGGCTATTTGCGTTTGCTGACAAACCCTTTGGATGACAATGCTTTTATTCGAGCAATTAATACACCGCGCAGAGGTATAGGTCCCGGTACGATAGAAAAGCTGGGTGAGGCCTCTACATTAGCCAATTGCAGTTTGTATCAGGCGATCACAGCAGATGAGTTGCATCAGACCCTGACACCGAAAAAACAAGGACCATTAAAAGCCTTTGGCAATTGGTTGGAGAATATTAAAGAGATAGAACGGTCGGTCAGTCCATTGAAACTGGTTAATGACTTGTTGGAAGAAATTCAATACGAGCAATACTTGCAGGATAACAGTCCAACACCCGAACAGGGAGAACGGCGTTGGAAGAATGTTCAGGATTTGGTTGGTTGGATCAAACGCATGTTGGAGAATGATCCTAATAAAGATTTAGCCGATGTGGTGGCTACGATGAGCCTGATGGGGATTCTGGAAAAAAATGAGGATGATGAGGAACGCAATGTTGTATCGCTGATGACCATGCATGCAGCCAAAGGCCTGGAATTTCCCAACGTTTATATTGTCGGTGTCGAAGAGGACATTCTGCCGCATCGGGTAAGTATCGAAGAGGGTAGTGTTGAAGAAGAGCGCCGCTTGTTTTATGTAGGAATTACCCGTGCTCAACGGGAGTTGACCTTGAGTTATGCCCAGAAACGCCAACGCTTTGGTGAATCTATGGAATGTGAGCCCAGTCGCTTTTTTGAAGAATTGGACCAGGAGCATTTAAATTGGGTTGATAAAGAGCCGGAAGACCCGGAGAAAAGCCATGCTGTAGGAGAGTCTTATTTGCAGGCTATGAAGGAGATGTTGCGAAGTTAG
The DNA here is from genome assembly GCA_050633785.1 of Arenicella sp. GTDB lineage: Bacteria > Pseudomonadota > Gammaproteobacteria > Arenicellales > Arenicellaceae > CALKZN01. The sequence goes on along the minus strand of JBOEHE010000033.1, from coordinate 82,582 downwards.
ACGCTTTTTTGTGGTGCTTTTTTGTGGTGTTTTCTGGACCGTAAAAAGCTTAAATGGTCAAAAAAAAGACTTTTCATCAGAAGTTTTAACACAAAATATGAATCATCTGTTAGAATCGCGCGAGCCGTATTATGGCTTGAATCCCAAGACCCGGAATTTTGACGGAAACTGATGATTTCCTGGTGTGTAATTCTCTTGGTTGGATGCGCGTGGCATTCGAACCTTAACAGGAGTACAAATGACAGACCACACAATAGATAAGACTGCTGAAAATAAAGCACGTCGTCGCTTTCTTACTGGTGTAACAGCCGGTTTTGGTGCCGTTGGTGCCGGTTTTGCAGTGACACCTTTTATTCTCTCTATGACGCCCAGTGAGCGCGCAAAAAATGCGGGAGCTCCGGTAGAGTATGATTTTAGTAAACTTGAGCCAGGTCAAATGGTGAAAGTAGAATGGCGCGGTAAACCCGTGGTATTGCTTCGTCGTACTCCTGAGATGATGCAGGGATTAGAGAAAATTACGCCAAACCTGGCTGATCCTGAATCGTCAAACAGTCAGCAGCCAGTGTATGCACAGAACCAATCTCGTTCAGATGAGACTCATAAAGACCTGTTGGTGATGGAAGCAGTCTGCACGCACTTGGGGTGTTCTCCAGTAGAGAAACTGGCAATAGGCCCTGACCCTGAAATGGGAGATGATTCTCAAGGTGGTTTCTTTTGCCCTTGCCATGGATCAAAATTTGATTTGGCTGGCCGGGTTTACAAAAGTGTGCCTGCATCAGCCAATATGGCTGTGCCACCGTATAAATTTGTAAATGACACCGTAATTAAAATTGGTGAAGATGACGGTAGAGGAGCTGCATAATGGCGATTAAACGACATGATAATCATAAGAGCGCTAATGCTTTTATGGAGTGGGTTGATCGGCGCATGCCATTGACCAAGGTCTGGAATGAACATCTGGCGGAATATTATGCGCCTAAGAATTTCAACTTCTGGTATTACTTTGGTTCATTGGCTATTTTGATGCTGGTGATACAAATTCTGACGGGCATCTTTCTGACCATGCATTATAAGCCAGATGCTGCCTTGGCTTTTGCTTCTGTTGAATACATCATGCGTGATGTTCCCTGGGGCTGGCTGGTACGCTACCTGCATTCTACCGGGGCTTCGATGTTCTTTGTTGTGGTGTACCTGCATATGTTTCGTGGCCTGATATATGGTTCCCACAGAGAGCCGCGTGAGCTGGTCTGGTTGATCGGTTGCGTGATCTTCGTCGCATTGATGGCTGAAGCTTTCATGGGCTATTTATTGCCATGGGGAAATATGTCTTACTGGGGTGCTCAGGTAATCATTTCCTTGTTTGACGTGATACCTTTTGTTGGTCCTGATTTAACAGAATGGATTCGTGGTGACTTTGTCATCTCTGACGCCACCTTGAACCGTTTCTTTGCTTTCCATGTGATCGCCTTACCATTGATTCTGTGTCTGTTGGTTTTCTTGCATCTGGTTGCCTTGCATCAAGTCGGGTCAAACAATCCAGATGGTATCGATATTGATAAGCATAAAGATGAGAATGGTATTCCATTGGACGCTATTCCTTTCCACCCTTACTACACAGTGAAAGATATTGTTGGTGTGGTTGGCTTTTTGATGATTTATCTGGGCATTATCTTTTTCTGGCCAGACTTTGGTGGCATCTTCCTTGAAAAGGATAACTTTGCTCCAGCTAATTCTCTGCAAACACCGCCGGACATTGTACCGTTATGGTATTTCACGCCGTTCTACTCAATTCTACGAGCAAACACTTTTAACTTCTTCTGGATTGATGCAAAAGTCTGGGGCGTTGTATTTATGGGCTTGTCGATTGTGGTTCTGTTTCTGTTGCCATGGTTGGATCGTTCGCCAGTTCGTTCTATTCGCTATCGTAGTGCACCTTTCAAAATCATGCTGGTGTTATTCCTGATTTCATTCTTTACTCTGGGATATCTGGGCATGAACGCACCGACGCCAGCAAAAACTTTGCTTGCGCAAGTTTGTACTATTCTTTACTTCGCTTTCTTTGTGCTGATGCCTTGGTTTACCCAGATGGGGACTCCGAAGCAGGAGCCTGAACGCGTTACGATGAAAGAGCACTAGGCTGGAGATTGATACGATGAAAAAATTGCTAGCTATTATCCTGATTGTCGCCAGTCCGTTGACGTTTGCGGCAGGTGGTCATAATGAAAACCTGGATTCAGTTTATATTGATATGGGTGATCAGGCATCATTGCAAAATGGTGCTAAATTGTTCGTCAATTATTGTCTGTCATGCCATAGCGCTGCTTATATGCGCTATGAACGTGTTGCAACAGATCTGGATATTCCACTGCAGCGCCTCAAAGACAACCTGATGTTCACCACTGAAAAGCCCGGTGACTTGATGCAGACTTCTATGTCGAGCAAAGATGCCAAGAAATGGTTTGGTGTGACGCCACCAGATTTGACTCTGGTAGCGCGTGTACGTAGCCCTGAGTGGATTTATACGTACTTGCGTTCATTTTATCTGGATGAAAAATCCCCCAGTGGCTGGAATAATTCACTGTTTGAAAATGTTGCAATGCCACATGTTATGTATGAACTTCAAGGTGCGCCAAAGTTGATGAGCTTGCCAGGTGAAGGTGATCATGATGATTCTTCAGAAAAGCATGGTGATGCTCATGCTGCAGAAACAGTTGATGAATCCACATATAGCGCTGGCGGTGCCGTATTTGATATGTCAAAACGAGGTAAGCTCAGCAATGCTGAATTTGACAGTTCTATGCGTGACTTGACCAACTTTCTTGTCTATATGGGAGAACCAGCACAGATGAGTCGTAAGAAAATTGGGGTTTATACGCTGATATTTCTGTTGATCTTTTTGCTGCTGGCGATGGTCTTGAAAAAAGAATATTGGCGTGACGTACACTAAGCCTGTATGGTTTGGTGTACATTTTCACGCGTTAGTTTTAAAACGTAGTTAAATTTGGGAATAAGAATCTATGAATTCATCCATTATTGGTCGTAAAACGATTATGGCTTTGTACTCAGGTACTGATTGTCTGTATAGCCATGGTTGTCGAATTGTCCTGCATGCTAAAGAGATTGAGTGTCAGGTAATTTATACTGACCCGCTTGATACTTGTGAGGAATTAGCAGAAATGAATCCTTACAATGAGACTCCAACCTTACTTGACCGTGATTTGGTTTTGTATGACTCGTTTATTATCAATGAATATCTTGATGAGCGTCTGCCGCATCCGCCGTTGATGCCTGTAGATCCTGTCAGCCGTGCAAGACAGCGTTTGATGATAAAACGTATTGATCGTGATTGGTTGAGCAAGCTTAAAGATATCGAAGATCCTGATAAGAAAGACGCTATCCGCAAAGATATTTATGATGGCTTGATTTCTATTTCCCCCATTTTTACTGAGCAGCAGTATCTGATGGGCGAAGACTTCAGTTTGGTTGATGTGTTTATTGCCCCAATGTTGTGGCGTTTGCCTTACTATGACATTAAATTGCCGAAGCAGGCTAAAGTCATTGAGGAATATGCACAGCGTTTGTTTGATCGGGAAGCATTTCAAAATAGCTTAAGTGAAATCGAACGTGATATGCGCTTGCTGTAAATGACTGAAATAACGACCAAATAAACATATCTGACGACGTTTGCTGCTGGTTAATACTGGCAGCAAACTTGTTTTATACTTTTGTGTCGTACAAATATGTAACAACGTTGCAGCACTGTATTAATGATAGAAATGAATAATAGTAAGCCGTATTTTTTTCGAGCTGTTCTTGAATGGATCGAAGATAATGGTTTGACTCCACATGTCATGGTTGACGCGACCGTTCCAGGAGTCCAAGTTCCAACAAATTATGTGCAGGATGGAGAGATCGTTTTAAACCTGTCCTCTTCGTCGATTAAACTGTACAGCTCAACGAATGAAGAAGTGAGTTTCAGTGCTGGTTTTTCCGGCCAACTAATGGATATTTATCTGCCAATGGCTTCTATAAAGGCTATTTTCGCCAAAGAGAATGCTCAAGGTATGTTTTTCCGTGAAGACAATGACAGTGAGTCAGAAGGGGCTGAGATATCACCAGCTGCAGTGGATGCTCAAGAATCAAGCCGACCTGATGATGATGGTCCCGATGGTGGGCCAGGTGCCAAAGCCAGGCTTCGTGATAAAAAACGTTCGCATTTAAAGCTGATTAAGTGAAATTCCCTGTCAGGGCTTGTTGATAGTGCATTAATAGGTCGCTCCTGTATTGAATTTTTAAAAAGCGGCACGATATAGTAATTCTGAATAGAGGTAGAACCGTTTTGATACGGTTCTATCTGAACTCTATTAATGCCTATTTTCGTTGGGAGAAATTACATGCAACAAATGCGTGGTACAACTATTTTGTCGGTACGTCGAGACGATGCCGTTGTTATTGGTGGTGATGGTCAGGTATCACTGGGCAATACGGTTATGAAAGGGAACGCGAAAAAAGTTCGCCGTTTATATAAAGATCAGGTTATTGCTGGCTTTGCTGGTGGTACCGCAGATGCATTTACTCTGTTTGAAAAGTTTGAGGCCAAACTTGAAAAACATCAGGGGCACTTGACTCGTGCCGCTGTCGAACTGGCCAAAGATTGGCGAACAGATAAAATATTGCGCAAACTGGAAGCCATGATTCTGGTGGCAGACAAGGAGTCTTCTTATATCATCACTGGAAACGGTGATGTTGTAGAGCCACAAGGTGGTGTGATGGCGATTGGCTCTGGAGGTTCATTTGCTGAATCTGCTGCCAGGGCATTGGTTGGCAACACTGAATTACCTGCTAAAGAGGTCGTTGAAAAGTCTTTGAAGATAGCAGCTGATATTTGCATCTATACCAATGACAACTTAACAATCGAAGAAATTAAACTATAAACTGCCAGTTTTTTAAATCATCAATGCTAGCAGTTTATTCAGTCATATGGGTGTGTGAAAAACCCGAGGAATTAACATAATGAGTGAAATGACACCAAGAGAAATTGTTCAGGAGCTGGACAACCATATCATCGGGCAAAAAGAAGCCAAACGAGCAGTTGCGATTGCGTTGCGCAACCGTTGGCGACGAGCCCAGGTTGAAGATGATTTCATGCGAGCTGAAATTAAACCTAAAAATATATTGATGATTGGTCCTACTGGTGTAGGTAAAACGGAAATTGCTCGACGTTTATCCAAAATTGCCAATGCACCATTCATTAAAGTGGAAGCAACAAAATTCACTGAAGTAGGCTATGTTGGTCGTGAAGTTGATTCTATTATCCGCGATCTTGCTGAGATGGCGGTAAAAATGACGCGTGAACAGGCGGTGCAAAAAGTTAACCGCCGTGCTGAAGATCTGGCAGAAGAGCAAATTTTGGATATCCTGATTCCACCAGCTCGTAATGTGGGTTTCAGCGATGATAACACTGATACCAGCGAAGGTGCTGCCAGACAACGATTTCGCAAGAAGTTGTTGGAAGGTGATCTGGATGATAAAGAAATTGAAATAGAGGTCAGCGGACCGACGGTTGGTATGGAAATTCTTGGGCCGCAAGGCATGGGAGATATCACGGATCAATTGCAGGATATGATGAAAGGTTTCTCCAAGCAGAATAAAAAACTGCGTAAGTTACCAATCAAAGAAGCCAGAAAATTGTTGACCGAAGAAAAAGCGGGCGAATTGATCAATGAAGAAGAATTGAAAGCAGATGCGATTCAACGAGTTGAACAGCATGGCATTGTGTTTCTGGATGAAATTGACAAAATTGTTGGTCGCAGTGAAGGCGGTAAAAGTCCTGATGTGTCCCGCGAAGGTGTTCAGCGGGACTTATTGCCACTGGTAGAAGGTTCTACTGTCAGCACAAAATATGGCATGGTTAAGACAGATCACATTCTGTTTATTGGCTCTGGAGCCTTTCAATTGTCGAAACCATCTGATTTGATTCCAGAACTGCAGGGCAGAATGCCGATTCGAGTAGAATTGAGCGCATTGGAAGTCGAAGATTTTGAACGCATTCTGACGGAACCTGACGCCTCTCTGACTGAACAATATCAATCATTGATGGCAACTGAAGGTGTGGAACTTGATTTCAGTAAAGACGGTGTTCGTCGTATTGCAGAGTTAGCCTGGCAAGTGAATGAAACCATGGAAAACATTGGAGCAAGACGTTTGCATACAATGTTGGAGCGCTTGTTGGAAACGGTTTCTTATGAAGCATCAGATAAAAACGGTCAGAAAATTACGGTGGATGCTGACTATGTGAATGATCATCTGCAGGCACTGACTGCTGATGAAGATTACGCCAAATATATACTGTAACTGATTGATTAACTCTGGCAAGCAGGCAATTTGTGAACTGTTTGTCGTTCTAATAATAAGCCAGAAAAGAGAGTCAGCTTATTGACTCTCTTTTGCTGGTTTTTTTGATTGCAGATAATGCAATTTTCTTGAATAGCTGCAGTTGATGCGGCATATTCACAGTATGGATTTACATAACTTTCGATCTGAATATTTACTGGGCGGATTGTCACGCAAAGATTTGTGTGATGACCCGATTCAACAATTTGAAGCGTGGATGCAACAGGCCATAGAGGCTGATATCCGCGAACCCAGCGCTATGGTTGTTGCTACGGTAGATCAAAACAATCAACCATCGCAGCGAATAGTACTGTTGAAACAGCTGGATCAGCGCGGTTTCGTGTTTTTTACGGATACCAGCAGCAGTAAAGGCAGGGAGTTATCGGGAAACAGCCAGGCCAGTCTCCTGTTTCCATGGCATATGCTTGAGAGACAAGTGCATGTCAGAGGAATTGCAGAATTATTGCCCCGTGATGAGGTGGAAACGTATTTTCATTCAAGGCCACTGGGTAGTCAAGTTGCGGCATCTATTTCTGAACAAAGCCAAGCGATAACGTCGCGAGCTGAATTGCTGGAACGCTATGAGGCCGCTAATAAAACATCTAAAGAAGAAGTGGTGTTGCCTGATCGTTGGGGAGGCTATCGCATAGTGCCTCAGACCATTGAATTCTGGCAGGGAGGAGAGCACCGATTGCATGATCGTTTTCATTATAAGCGTACTTCAGATAACAATTGGACTATACGCCGTTTGCAGCCGTAATGAATGATCACTGGCTATGCTGAATATACATTGTTGAAACATGTTTAAGCATTGGTCAGTTACTCATATCACGGCAGGCTTTGTTGCTGTATTGGTTGGTTTTACCAGTTCGGTGGTGATTGTGTTGCAAGCTGCGGATGCAGCTGGTGCTACACCAGGGCAAGTGGCTTCCTGGTTGTGGGCTTTGGGAATTGGTATGGGAGTCACCTCTATTGGCCTTTCCTGGTACTATCGACAACCCGTCCTAACGGCATGGTCAACCCCAGGTGCTGCCTTACTGGCTACCAGTCTTACTGGTGTGACAATGCCTGAGGCAATAGGAGCTTTTGTTTTTTCGGCTTTGTTGATTGTTGTTTGCGGCATCAGTGGGCTTTTTGAACGGGTTATGGATCGAATTCCTAAATCGTTAGCTGCTGCGATGCTGGCAGGTGTGTTACTGCGTTTTGGGATGGATGTTTTTGTTGCCATGCAGGCGCAATTTATCTTGGTGTTCAGCATGTTTGTTTGTTATATCTTGTTGAAGCGCTTCTCTCCTCGTTATGTCATCATAGTGGTCTTGTTGCTTGGTATAGGGATTGCCTGGTGGTTGGGTTTATTGCAGTTTCAACAGTTTGCAGTCAGTCTGGCTAAACCTGAATTTACAATGCCAAAATTTTCACTGCCTGTGTTGATAAGTATTGGAATTCCCTTATTTGTGGTCACTATGACATCACAGAATATTCCTGGAATTGCTGTGATGCAGGCTTCAGGCTATAAGGTTCCCGTATCACCCTTGATCGGTTGGACTGGTTTGTCCACTCTGGTGTTGGCACCGTTTGGGGGCTATGCCTTGAATCTGGCGGCGATCACTGCGGCCATCTGTATGGGCAAAGAAGCCGGGGAAGATGAATCAAAGCGGTATCTGGCAGCCATCTCAGCAGGTATATTCTATATTGTTGTTGGTTTGCTGGGAGCAACTGTTGTTGCCTTGTTTGCGGCTTTTCCTCAAGCTCTAGTGCTGGCCATAGCGGGGCTGGCATTATTATCTACCATCGGCAATAGTTTGCAGTTGGCAATGCACGAACAAGGGCACCGTGAAGCCGCCTTGATTACCTTTCTGGTGACCGCATCGGGTATTACATTATTTGGTGTCGGAGCGGCTTTCTGGGGGTTGGTTGCCGGAGTGCTTGCTCTATCTGTCTGGAAGATTCGTTCACTATAGAGGTTTAATCTCTTTGCTGTTGATATTCAAGACAGGTGGATACCAATTAATGCTGAATGAGTTTTCCATTGCAAAGGAATGCCGTATATCCGGTTATTGTTTTCCATGGCCATGGTGCTATTCTTGCCAATGAAAACACGAGGTGTTGATATGATAAATTCTTCCCCTAATTGTTTACGAACATTGCCGGAAAGAATATTGGCAATTTCACCTATAGCATCAACCATCATGTCTTCCGATGTGTCGGTTTCTCCCAATTGTTTAATTAAATATTGCAGTAATTCACGGGTTGCTGTGAAGTAACAACTGCCTTTATAGGCTCCTGAAATGTCAATAATGCCCGTATAGTCAGTGGCGATTTCTTCGCCTTCTTCAATTAAGTATGGGCTGTGAACTTTGACAAATTTCTCATTGGTTTGTTCAAAGTAATGAATGATGCCATCGATAAATATTTGTAGTTTGGGTTCAAGCGTCATGAATGTCCTCGCAGATAATATTTAATGCTTCTGATAATTGTGTTTCGCTGAAAGGTTTGATAATAAAACCGGATGCTCCTTGTTCAAGTGCTTTGATGCCGGTAGCTTCATCCGATATTGCAGAAACAACGAGTATTTTTACCTGAGGGTCAATATTCATTAACTGTTTGATGCAATCTATCCCATCAAGCTCGGGCATGGTTAAGTCCATAGTTACAATGTGAGGTTTATGTGTGGAGAAGGAGTTAATGGCTTCATGACCATTACTGGCTATAGCGACCAAATCGTAATGGCTGGCATCATATGAACGTGATATTTTGCGGCGCATCAACATTGAGTCGTCAACAATCATTAATTTTAGCTTTTGCATAATAACTGGAAGAAGGAGTTAGCGTTTAAGCAGATAGAGACTGAGTTTCTATCATGGATTCAGAGCAGGGCAGATTAATGGTAAAGCATGTGCCATGTTGTTGGGACGTCTTTATTACAATTCTGCCGCCAATAGAATTGATCAAACGTTGTACTGAAAACATTCCAATGCCTTGCCCGCTGTCCTGGTCACAAGATTCTGATGTTGATAAATGTGGATGAAAAATCAGTGCGACAATCTGGTGGGGTTGAAGTAGTTCTGCACCACCGGGTGAGATTACATTTTTCTCAACGGCTTTATTAATAAGCTGATTTTTGTTTATCCCGGCCCCATCATCAGTTATTGCTAATTGAAATGAATCATCATTCCGTTTTATTAATGTCAGTGTGATGTTGCCAACATCAGGCTTTCCGCACTTCTGCCTTTCTGCTGGTGTCTCTATTCCATGTGTGACGGAATTACGAATCAATTGTGTAGAAATTGTATTGACCGTTTGTGCAAAGCCATCGTTAAGCGGGTTGTCATTAAACCCGGCAGTCAATACTTCGACTTGTTTGTTTTGTCGGGCAGCAATCGTGTTTGCCAGAATTTTCAGGTGTTGCCAGTTTCTGGAGACAGAGTTTGAGCCAGTATCGCCGTCCTCATGACGATTCGGTGAAATGCGTTCAAAGAGCTCGCTCAATGAATCGTTATAGCTGATAAGTTGCTCCAAAAAAACGGTAAGACTCAGGAAGTCCCTCCCGGATAAATCGTTGTTGAGTAGCATGTGGTTAATACTTTGTTCGCATTCATGACAGAGATCCGTGATAACGGCTAAGGAAATGGCGCTGGCGTCACCTTTCACTGAATGGATTAAGGCTTTAATGTCATTTGCTTTATTTTGGTAATCTACAGTGCTATCAGTCTGCTGTTTGAGAAGCGAGTTGATTGTTTGATAGCTGGAGTAGCTTGATTTTAAAAATAAAGGAATGACGCTTTTATCGGTATTAAGCACCGTCGTTAACATTTCCATTTGTTGTGAACTTCGTTTTTCCGCAAGTTCCAAGCTCTTTGCCAGAGTGACTTCTTTGGTAATATCTGAGACTGTTGCCAGGACTTTTTCAACCCCCTGTTCGTAGGCAACTCGTCGAAAAGAGAATTTTAAAAATTTGCTGATATTACCTTTAATCTCATCTGAAACCTGTATAGGAACTTCTCTTAAAGGGTTGAGGTCTCCCAGAAGCTTTTGCTTTTTAGATTTATCAAACAGGAGCTTTAAATAGCTTTGCGCTGTCGCGACACTTTTCCCCGGTATGATATCTCGAACAAAATCATTGAATGTTTCTCCTGCGACATCCTGCTTGCCAAATATTGCAAGCATTCTGGCAGAGTGTTGTTCACCCATGACCAGATCCTTGTCCAGCAAGAACAAGCCTTCATCAACTGTATCAAGGATTTCTCTGGTTTCTAACTGAGCCGCAGAAATCTTGGCATCACTCTCTCGTAGTTGACGAATAAAGTGGTGCATAATAATAAAGAAGTTCAGAATCGCTAACAAAATACCTATGGTTTGGATCAAGCGCAATAGCTCCGCTTTTGACCGCGCAACATTCTCTAGCTCTGTAGTTAAGTTGTTCATGAGAGTTAATAATGGAATATTGATTTCCTGTCCCAGTTCTACAGATCGTTGGATATTGCCTTTGTGTTCTTCTAATGATGTGTTGCCATTAGTTGTTTTTTTGATGGAGGTATAAAGGGGAACCCATAACTCTGTCGCCTTTTGTAACGCAGACATAGCGGAGTCTGTTGTCACTGGCTCCAGGTGTGTTTCTTCTCCAGATGTTCCCGTGGTTATACCGCCTTGTGTGAAGGCGATTAAAGTGGTGTTGAATATTTCTGATGCTGAGTTTAGCTCCTCATTTGAAACGGATAGTGAATAAATATTATTGGTGATCAATAGGTTTTTTTGAGTGTGCAAAAGAGATTTCATAATGCGTTGTGACAACATTCGTTGACGGCCGGCAATATTTACAGCTTCCGCATCTTTTGAAATTTCAAAAGAAATCAAAAAATTCATGAATAAAACAGATGCATCGAGTAATAAAAATAATGCGATTGAAATAGTGATCCCCTTGTATTTACCAAAGTTAATTCCGGGTGTCCGTCTTTTAACTTTATTGATTTGTTGAGACTCAGGTTTCTTTGTCATATTTGTTGTTTAGTTGAGAGTGATTCTAATGGTCAAATAGAAGGAAAAAAGTGCTTCGTTTTATGTTGTAAATGCAAAAACTATGCCAGTGTAAGATAAATTTTGCACTGCACAAAGTGAGCTCAATAAAGAGTTTTTCTAAACGTTAAAACAAAGCTATGCCTGATTATTTGAACGGTATTTGTGCAATATAAATAAGTAGTGCTGTGTTGTTGTGCAGTAAAAGCAAAGAACCTGTGTCACTTGGATCAATGACTCTATTGCCCAATAAAAAGGGCTGCTGCCTTAGCAACAGCCCTGACATACCTAAATACCCTCAAGCTGGAGGAGAAATGAATCGGGTACTTAGAGTATTCGTGTCGTGAGAGTCAGTTACACAACTTTTAAGGTGGTGGCAGTCTCTTCGTGTTTCTTTTTTTTCTGGTCCAGATCGATGACGCCTTTTTTCTCATATAAAAATGATAAAACTTGCTGGCGATAGCGGTTAAAAGCATCGGATTTGGATAAGGCAACCCGTTCGCGTGGTCGTGGCAAATCGACTTCAAGAACCTGCGCTACTTTGGCCGCAGGGCCGTTACTCATCATGACAATTTTGTCTGACATCAAAACGGCTTCATCGACATCGTGAGTAATTAAAATAATCGTTGAGTTTAAATCTTTTTGAATCTCCATGACTGAGTCTTGAAGGTGTGCGCGAGTCAGTGCATCAAGTGCTCCAAAGGGCTCATCCATTAATACGACCTTGGGCTGCATGGCAAGGCAGCGTGCGATACCCACGCGTTGTTTCATGCCGCCAGAAATTTCACTCGGAAGTTTGTGCATGGCATGTTCCATATGCACCAATGTAAGGTTGTGTTCGATCCACTGCTTCATTTCCGATTTGTTTTTGCTGCCTTTGAATACCTGCTCGACACCCAGGCCAACATTTTCATAAACAGTGAGCCAGGGCATCAATGCGTGGTTCTGAAAGACGACCGCTCTATCAGGTCCTGGTCCGACCACTTCCTTACCTTCCAGGATAACGCCACCATAGGTGGCATCATAAAGACCGGCAACAATGTTTAAAACAGTCGACTTTCCGCACCCTGAATGGCCGATAATAGAGACGAAGTCGCCTTCTTCAATTTTTAAATTAACGCCTTTGAGTGCGCAAAAAGGTCCGTTATCGGTTGGGAATTCAATCCCGACATCAGACAGTTCTAAATAACTTCTCATAATAGTTCCTCTGAGTGTTTATCAATGCACGGCATTAACGCAGTACAGCTTGTTTATCCCAACTGAAATAACGTTGAGAGAGCAAAATTATTCTGTCCAGAATAAACCCGACGATACCGATGACTAAAACCGCGACAATAATGCGGGCTAGTGAATTCGATGATCCATTCTGGAACTCGTCCCAGACGAACTTACCTAAGCCTGGGTTTTGTGAGAGCATTTCAGCTGCAATTAATACCATCCAACCAGTAGCCAGGGATAGACGTAAACCAGTAAATATCATTGGAATGGAGGCTGGCCAGATGACTTTGCTGATATGACTGAATTTCCCCAGTTTGATAACACGACTGACATTGACCAGGTCTTTATCTATGTTGGCGACACCGACGGCAGTGTTGATTAGTGTAGGCCATAGACAACATAGGGCAACGGTCAACCCTGAGGTCAGAAATGATTTTTCAAATAATGGATCTTCGCTGACATAGACGGCGCTGACAATCATGGTGATCAACGGTAGCCAGGCTAATGGTGATACGGGTTTAAATAATTGAATTAAAGGATTTATTGCCGCATAGATAGCGTTGCTCAAACCACACATGATTCCGATGGGAATGGCGATGGCTGAGGCGATTAAAAAGCCAAAACTGACGGTTTTAAGGCTGGTCCAGATCTGGTCAAAAAAGGTTTCTTTACCGGTATATTTACGAATCTTTACCTTGGCATCCGGGTTTTTCTCTAGTTTTTTGGCATTTCTTTTTTTCTGACGTTCATAGAATGCGAGTGCTTTTTCCTGTTCTGCTGTATATTCATCCAGCAAACTGCCGGCTGCAGTATAGACTTGCGATGGCCCAGGAAATTGTCCAAGAGATGTGTTTATGTTGTTGGCAGCATAGGACCACAGCAAAGAGAAGACTAATAAACCAACAACGGGATAGACAAACCCGTTTGCAATGTTCTTTTTCAGGTTTTTTACGAAACCTGCCAACCATACATCAAATGATGAAGTCATGGGTTTTTCCTTATCTTGCGTACTTATTGAACCAGTCATATAAAACTCACTTATGTCTTTTTAGTTTCAGTTTGAAAGCCCAGTGAATGGATCTGGGCGTTCAAACCGTTTGCCTCGTTAGAGAATGTCTTTTTTTAGGCCAATTTTGAACTTTTCAAGGTAAGCGTTGGGCTTTGAACCGTCATAGCTTATACCATCGATAAATTCGGTCTGTTCAGGCTTAAAGCCGGTTTCAGAATCAAAATCAGGAAACTCGTCTGCTGTCATCAAGCCTTCAGCAATGAGCTCTTTTGCAGCTACTTGATACAAGTCAGCGCGATAGACATCTTTGGCGATTTGCCGATACCATGCGTCTGATTTAGGTTCGGAGATTTGCCCCCAGCGGCGCATTTGCGTCAGATACCAAATCGCATCGGAGTAGTAAGGGTAGGTTGCGTTGTAACGGAAAAAGACATTGAAATCTGGCACTGAGCGCTTGTCGCCTTTTTCGTATTCAAAGGTCCCTGTCATCGAATTTGCGATGACATCGTAGTCAGCACCGACATAGTTTGATTGAGATAAAATTTTGACCGCTTCTGGGCGATTGGCATTATTGTTTTCGTCCAACCACTTAGCTGCTCGAATCAAGGCTTTGGTGATGCGGATAGTCGTATTGGGGTACTTTTCAGTGAATTCTTTAGACATGCCGAAAACTTTTTCGGGGTTGTTTTTCCATATTTCATAGTCTGTGATTACGGGCACACCAATACCCTTGAACACAGCTTGTTGATTCCAGGGCTCACCTACACAATACCCATAAATCGTTCCTGCTTCTAACGTGGCAGGCATTTGCGGAGGAGGGGTTACTGATAATAGTGCATCGGCATCAATCGTTCCCGCAGTATCACCCTTATGGGGGGCGTAATAGCCGGGATGAATGCCACCAGCTGCAAGCCAGTAACGAAGTTCATAATTGTGTGTTGAGACAGGAAAGACCATGCCCATTTTGAAGGGTTTGCCTTCTTTCTTGAAATCGTCCACCACTGGTTTGAGGTAGTCTGCTTTTATAGGGTGTACTGGCTTACCATCTTCTATTGGTACATAAGCTTTCATTTTAGCCCAGATATCATTGGAAACGGTGATGCCATTGCCATTAAGGTCCATGGAGAATGGCGTTACAATATCAGCTTTGGTTCCGTATCCGATGGTTGCGGCCAGAGGTTGACCAGCTAACATATGTGCACCATCGAGTTGTCCATCGATAACCCCATCGAGCAACACTTTCCAGTTTGCCTGAGCTTCGATTGTCACATAAAGCCCTTCATCTTCGAAGTAACCTTTTTCATAGGCAATTGCAATTGGGGCCATATCCGTGAGTTTTATAAAGCCGAATTTAAGTTCTTCTTTCTCTGGCTCTCCGATTGTAGCAATGGACGTTGTGGCTGTTGATAGCCCTAATGCCAATGCACTCAATTTCAGGATGCTCTGTAGTTTATTTCTGACAAACATATGTACCTCGCAGTCTTTCTGCAAAAATCAGTTGGAATTAATATTGAGTAAATCCAGCTTGCTGTTTTCCGATTCAACTATCGGCAAATCATTTCTCTCGGTATCTCTATAGCAGGAGGTGTGCCAAAAAGTATTTCGAGGTATTTATGCTGTTTTTTTTCTGAAATTAGCTATTTTTCGAACCTTTTGTGCACAGATGCGGTGCACAAAAGTAGAGCGATGTACTGCTTATGATGCAATCTGTCAGATGAAATACCTGAGTTTGGGGTAGTTGGCCATGTATTGCTTACCGATGCTGTGAACTGGGACGAGTCTGTCAAAGTAGCCTGATTAATAGCATCGAGATATACTCCCAAGCACAAAGGTCTGAAGAGCTCTGTTAATAAACATTGGATACACTCTGTCTGGTTTATTTCAGGGATAAATGAGAGGTTTGAAAATGCTATATCATAAGTGCGCATGCAAGAGGTTGATTGATGGGTGATCTTACGGCCTGTCATGATTGCGATTTACTGATTAAACTACCTGAGCATGTTGCGGGTCATCAGAAGGTGAGTTGCCCGCGGTGTCGAAAGCGAGTCTTGTCTGGCCATAAAAATCCCGTTGACTATGTGTTGGCCTTAAGTTGTTCTGCTATTATTATTCTGTTGATGGCCAATAGTTTTCCTTTTTTATCGTTCAGTGCGCAAGGCCAATCTCAAACTATGTCTTTATTCCAGGCTTCCGCAGAATTGTTTCAACAAGGGTTTTATCTGTTATCCATTCTGGTGTTCTGTTTTATTATTTTCCTGCCTTTCGTGTATTTAATATTGCTTGTATTGTTGCTCTTGCCCATGAAATGGGGCAAAAAAAGAGTCTCATCTGTCCATCTGGGGAAGCTGATCAGCGGCTTATTACCTTGGGTGATGGCAGAGGTTTTCATGGTGGGAGTGTTGGTCGCGCTAATCAAAATTGTCGCAATAGCAAGCGTCGTTCTAGGCATCTCTTTTTGGGCCTATATTATTTTCACCCTATTGTTTGTGTATATTGCCTCTGTTGTTGATAACAAGCGATTGTGGACCTGGGTTGAACATGGACAATAAACGATCTGTTCGCAATTCAGCTACTGCTGTATTTTCCGGTGGCAGTGCGGCAAGCCACGGTTTGGCAAACTGTCATTGTTGTTCGAAACTATCACCTGTGTCTCTTGGAAGTTGCCCTCGATGTGGCACGAATTTACACCTTCGGAAACCGAATAGCCTGCAAATGACATTGGCTTTAGTCTTGACGTCTATGTTGTTTTATATACCAGCGAATATTTTCCCTATTATGACAACGAATGTACTTGGGAGTCCGACAGACAGCACCATCATCAGTGGTGTAATACTCTTTTTAGAGCATGGCTCTTACTTTGTGGCTTTCGTTATTTTCACAGCCAGTATTATCATTCCGATAGCGAAAATGATCGTCATCCTTTACTTGTGCCTGAGTGTCAGTAAAACGACAAAGCAAAACCATTATGAATTGACACGATTGTATCGAATAACGGAGTTTATTGGTAAATGGTCAATGATCGATGTTTTTGTGGTTGCGGTTCTGGCAGCCTTGGTACAAGTAGGTGAAGTTATGTCAATTCAGCCTGGAATTGCTGCCAGTGCTTTCGCCTGTGTTGTACTATTGACAATGCTGGCGGCACAGAAATTTGATGTGCGGTTGATATGGGATAAATTGGAGGGGCAATGAACGAAGAGATTAACAGTTCAAATCCACAAGTGACCGATAAAGCACGTCTGTCAATGGTATGGCTTTTGCCGCTGGTAGCGTTTTTGATTGGCATGGGCATGGTTTTTAATAATTGGCACAATCGTGGTGTGCAGATTCAAATCAACTTTGAAACTGCTGAAGGCTTGGAAGCTGGAAAAACCACGGTTAAGAATCGAGATGTTGATATCGGTGTGGTTAAATCTGTCGGTTTCAGCCAGGATCAAAGCTATATCGTTGTCGAGGTTGAAATAGATAAGCCCATGCGCAGTTTTTTGCGCAGTGATAGTCAGTTCTGGGTTGTTCGTCCTCGAATTGGTTCAAGTGGTGTCAGTGGAATAGGAACATTGCTTTCTGGTGCTTATATCCAAGTATCTCCAGGTAAATCAGAAGTGTTCGCCGATACTTTTAACGGTTTGGAAACGCCGCCAATTACTTCGCCTAATGAAGCTGGAATCCAACTCACATTAGTATCCAGTGGTGGTAAGTCACTACGCATTGGCAACCCTGTCATCTACAGAGGCTTTGACGTTGGCAGAGTGGAATCTTATGAATTTGATACAGAATCCAGACAGGCAAAGTACGGTATATTTATTCGTTCACCTTATGATTCACTGGTCACAAGCAATACGTTTTTCTGGAATACGGGGGGGATTTCAGTTAAAACTTCAGCTGAAGGAGTGAAGCTGGATATCGCTTCATTGGAAGCTTTGATTGCGGGCGGTGTGCAATTTGATGTACCAGAAGATTTGAGCCTTGGTGAAAAAATTACTGAGAGTCGAGCTTTTTCTTTATATGATTCAGAAGAAAGCATCACTACAGCACGTCGCTATGATTTTCTGGAATATGTGGTTCTGGTTGAGGATTCTGTCGGCGGGCTTTATAAAGGTGCCCCAGTAGAGTATCGAGGTATTCGAATTGGCACGGTAGTCACGCCTTATATGGGCTATAACCAGACCTTTGAAATTACGCAAAACGAAGATGAAAACCGAATACCAGTGGTAATCCATATTGAACCAGGCCGGGTTATAAATACCGGTACCCTTAATCTGCAGGAGTTTGACCAACAGTTCCGGCAGTGGGTTTTGAAGGGCTTGACCGCGAGCATAGAGACATCCAGTTATATTACCGGCAGTTTGAAAGTCAGTCTGGATTATAATGGGGAGCCACAAACAGATATTGAACAATTCGGGCCCTATGCTGTGATTCCGGCAACGCAAGGTGGGTTCGCCAGCATAACTGAAAAGTTTGAAGATGTGATGACGAAGATTGAGCAGCTGCCACTGGAAGCAATGATTAATGGTGCTAATCAAACCATTGGAACCGCTGATGAGACTTTGTTATCGCTCAACCAAACCCTGCTGGAATTGCAGAAAACCCTGGCAGGTGTGCAACCCGACTCCTCAATTTATCTGTCTCTTGACCAGTCGCTGGTTGAACTGCGTAGTACCCTTAAAGGGCTACAGCCAGATTCTTCCATTTACCAGTCTCTGGAGCAGTCCATGTTGAAACTTGAAAAAACGTTGGATGGATTGCAACCGATATTAAAGAAGGTCAGTAATAAACCCAGCTCCCTTGTATTCAGTGGTTCAGACAAAGTTGATGTTGAGCCTGCGGCTAAAAAAGGTAAATGAACATGATAAAACGACTAGTAATTACGCTCATGACTTTGTCTGTTTTTGCTTGTGCTAGCACAGAGCCTACAAGCAGCATCAAATATTATGTTCTGGATGCTCATCCAGCACCCATCAGACAATCGTTATCTGATTATCTGATTCAGGTTTTGCCAATATCGGTACCTCAGTATCTGGATCAACCTAACCTGGTGCTCAGAGAGTCTGATCAGAAGATGAGAATTGCCAGTTATCATAGCTGGGCTGACAATTTAGCTGACTCGATTCAACGAGTGTTGGTTAATGAATTGAATCGAAAAAACACTGATTTCAGTATGGCCTACGAATGTAAGGATTGTGCTGCTTTAGGGGTTTTGATTGAACATTTCTACCCAACCGCGAATGGTGATGTGGTTTTATCTGGTTCCTATACTTTGGATGTTGGTCATGGCACACCACACCGCTCTCATTTTTTCTTTACAAAGGCATTGGCAGCTGATGGTTACAGTGAAGCAGTTAAACAAATGCGCCAACTTTTGGAGGAATTAGCTGAGCAACTCAATGGTGACTTGTCCTTAATGCTAAAGATGGAAAGAGATAAGAGTAGTTGACGACAAGCAGCTATTTTAGTGTGAACGGGGCCTAAAGAGATTCAACGTTTGCACGTTCTAAAAGTTCTTTCAATGCGATTGCTCCATTTTTAGCACGAATGGTCAGGTCTTTTCTCAACGCTACAATATCCTTGGACTGTTCGTTAAGGTCCGTGTTTCTGCTATGGTATTGTAAAGTGATAAGGCAGCGGCTTTCTTGATCGGAACAAAACCTAGCTGTCATTTGAGGCAATATTCCCTCTAAATTTCCCTGGGTCAGGAATAAGCTATTAGTTTTGCATTGGACCACTTCAATGGTTAGCTCATAGTTACTATTTGCTATATTCAATGTTTCCACATAAGTCTTGCCGACTGCTGCATGGGGCAAATTATTCTTTGATCTAACAGCAACAACTCCTGGAAACCAGTGTCCATAATTCTCCATGTTAGACACATAGTTAAATACTTTCTCAATGGGAGTGTTTATAACAGCGGTGGTTTTTGCAAGTTCAATCATTTTTTCTTTGTGTTTATAGTTTTAGATCATTAAGCATGTGATTGTAAAATCGTTTTAGGTTAACCTAAAGTGATGAATTTTTGTTCTTTGCTTAACTAATTGGAATTCATGGTGGTGGCTCAACGCTAATTAAAAGAGGAAAAATGTCAAAGTTTACTAATTACCAAGTGTTTGTTGCCGTTGTTGAACACAAGAGTATTACTCGAGCAGCATCACGCTTAAATCTTTCTGCACCTGCTGTCAGTAAGCAGTTAGCTCAGCTTGAACAGAGATTACAAGTGCAGCTTTTTCACAGGTCTCATAAAAAGCTTGATCTTGCATCAGCAGGAAAACAATTTTACCCAAAGTGTAAGGCAATACTTTCATCCATATCTTTAGCTGAGGAAGAGCTACTCTCAGAACATGAATCAATTAGTGGGACTATTTCTATTACTCTTTCACGGGCATTATGTCGCTCAAAAATATTTGATATTTTGTCCGCTTTTGGAAACAAGTACCCACTAGTCGATTTTGATATTTATTTCAGCGATAAGTTGGAAAATATGCATGACAAAAACATTGATTTTGCTTTTCGCTTGGGAAAACTGAGTGATAATAGTCATATTATTGCAATGCCATTAATTGATACGCAATTAGTAGCATGTGCGACGCCTCAATACCTCGACAAGCACGGTGTTCCTGAGAGTTTTTCAGATTTAGATAAGGCAAAACTAATTGTAATGTCTCCTTTGGAAGCATCTGAGGAGTTGAGAAAGTTCTTAAACAAAGAAAAAGTGAAACTTAATAATTCTTTGCTGCATAAAACCAATGATATCGAAGGTGTATATCAGTTGGTCAAAGCAAATTTAGGTATTGGTATGATGCTTGATATTTCTATACAACGGGAATTGAATGAAGGGGTATTTGAATCAATTTTATCGGAGCGCAATCTTCCACGAAAACGGTTATATCTTCTATCTAAAAAAAGTCAGTTGCAAACTGAAAAACAACGAGTGTTTAAACACCACGTGAGGTCTTCATTTTCTTCTATTGATATCTAAATGGTTCCAATCAGTGGTGTTTCCGGCCCAACAGGCCCTAGTAGACCCCGTGAAGGAAGCTGAATCAGCCTGCCAGGCAATAAGCCAGGACTTGAGAGCGTGGAAACTTTCTGACAGGTGTTGTTGTTGAAATAAGTGTGAGTTATCAAAAAGTTTATTGTCGGCGATGACTTAATTGCCACAACAAAAGTGCGCTACTTAAGCCGCAGGTTCCCAGCAACATGGTCATAATCAGGATCTGGTACCTAACGGCAATCAGAGGTGATACTCCGGAGAGAATCTGTCCTGTCATCATGCCTGGCAATGCAACCAGGCCGACGGCCAGCAAACCATTAATTTGCGGTATCATGGCTGTTCTGTAGGCATGGACTCTGGCTGCGGCAGTGTCTGTTCTATTTTTTATTTCTGAGAAATAGCGTTCGGCAGTCAGGCTGATTGAGTTCATGGAATTGGCGAAGAACATACCAGCCAATGGAATGAGTACTCTGGGTTCGTACCAGACATCAACTTGCAGGACCAGTTTAAGAGAAATGGCTAAATGAAAGATAACGGAGGTTATTAATGCAATCCCGGCTGGTATTAGCAAGCCTTGGTGGTGGCGAACGGGCCGAATAGCAATCCAGCTGGCAGCCAACAGCATGACTGACATGACCGCCAGAGAAATCCAGACTGAGGGAGTGTTGAATAAAAAAATCAATACATAGCCAACGGCTATAAGTTGTACTGCCATGCGGGTGGTGGCGATGAGTATTTCTGAAACATGGCCGTTATGCCAGCGCCAGAAGATAAATGCCACCAGACTAACCGGTATGAGGCACCAGCTCAGAGAGAGCCATGAAATAGTCTGCATGATTGATGCTGTTGGTTATTCTCTTGCAGCAAGAAGCACTGCTGTTATCACAAATGCGGCACCGAACAGTTGCACCAATAATAGGCTTTCACCAAGCAATACTGTTGCTCCAACAATTGCTACTAAGGGTTCAATGTTGTAAATCATCGATGCTCGACCAGCGCTGATATAACGCATTGAGATAATATAGCATGAAAATGCGACTACGAAGAAAAAGCAAACCGCAGCGAGGCTTGTCCAGGCAAGTTGGGTATCTGGTATAGCAATGCCACCCAGCAATGGCCAGAAAAATAGCAGAATTGGTATTCCGCCAATGATGCCCCAGAGCATGAGTGCGACTTCGTTAATGTGCCGTCGGGCAGTGCGTGTTGCCAGCATAACGGTAGTTGAACTGATGCAGGCAAGAACAGCAAACGCAATTCCTCGCCAGTCAAGATCAGAAAAAGAGGGGCCAAGGACCAATGCCAGACCGGTGAAGGCCAGCAAACAAGTAATTAAGCGCAATATACTCAGTCGTTGCCCAAGCAGAATGGTCTCAAGAACAACTACCAGAGCTGGGTAGATGTACATAATTAATATTGCCAGGCTGACAGGGATGTAATTGACGGCATTGAGAATGCCAATGCTCAAGCAGGCCATGCCAATAGCGACTAAAGAAGTGGAAAAGACAGCCTCTTGGGGAACGCGCCAATCACGTTTTAGCAGCAAGACCAGCAAAACAGCAATTACTGACATTACCATTGTTCTGATAATGGCTAAGGTAATCGGGTTGGCTCCACCGCTGTAGGTGATGCTGGCTAATGGCACCGCTATACCAAATGAAAATGCGGATATCATAGCAACAATAATGCCGTACATCTGCCCCCTGGTGTCGGTTGAAGAATTCAGGGTAATGTTATGCATGGTGGCAACAATGTAGCAAAATAGTCATGACTCATTTTCTGTATTAAATGTCAGCGGTTATTATCCTGTTATTGGGATGGTGAGAAACCTCAGCATAACTCTAAAAAATAATAAAATTTCTCATAATCTACTCATCTATGGAATAAATTATGCTTGATTGTTCTATCCGCTCTGAGTCATTTTGGGATCTCAGAGAGTAGTGCTTGATAAATAGCATTTTGTGAGCTGAATCTGTCAAAATCAGTATTGAAAGGGCGACAGAACAACCCGTGGGAAAGACCTGAGTTTTAGTGTTTAAATTCAGAGTGATCCATTCAAAAGCAGACTATGCGCTTGTTGTGCATGGCCGTCAACTTCGATAAGAAAAAATGTTGTTTTATGTGTTCTTAGAACCTAGTCGCAACAAGGGAATTGAGGAACCGGCTCAGGTCTCCGTTTTCCATGATTGCAACTGTACGCATTGTCCAGAGAATAGCAGATTGTTCTGGTTCGGTTGCAAAGCATTACTGGTCATAAGTAGACGGCTGCTGTTAGCAATAGCTCGCCAGTTTGTCGTTTCTAGTCTCCAGGCTTTTTTGTCGGCTGGTTCTGGGCCTATATAGGTCAATTCACCAGAATCTTTATCTTCTGCCCATAAATGCATGGCTTGTTCAATGCTTCGTTTATGTCGAGCAGACCATTGTAATTTCAGCCATGAGCTTTTGTCGGTACTTTTTTTATAAGCGGTTACAATAAACTGAATATCACTGTCAGGTGCATTGTGCAAAGCCATAGCAGCCATATAACTGGGTTTTATCGATACTTGGGGAGTGCCGGAAAACAACAGCAGGGAGCCTAAAACCAGAGAAGCTGCAAGGCTGCCAAAGCTCACGCTTTTCCAGAAAAATAATGTATTCCACCAATTGTTGTTTGATGTTTTATGTTTGTGTCTGGTGTCTTTATTGGTGCTCTTGGCAATCTGATCCCAGACCTTGTCATCGGGAGTTTCTTCGGGAAGTTCCAATTGTAAAGGGGCTACTGAGTCGGCCCAGAATGCCACGGCCCGTTGCAATTCTGGGGTGGTTTCCAGCAAGGCCTCCATTCTGCGGCGAAGACGTGGCGTCATAAAACCAGTGACATATTGGCTGGCCAGATGATCACAGATGGCAGGGTTGCGGTATCTTAAGCCAGGCATTGTTTTAACTCCTGCAAACCGCGGCGTACCCATGACTTGATGGTTCCCAAAGGTGCGGACAGTTCATCGACTAATTCGGTATGGCTATAACCATAGATAAACGATAGAACAATACTGTTGCGTGATTGTTCCTTGAGTGAGTTAAGGCAATGTTGAATGGAGTGAGAGTGTGGGTTGGTATCATTGGCAACCATGCTGCCCAGCAGGTCCTGATAATCATCTATCGAATTGTGGCGACGGTTTGCCAGGCTACGAACCCGGTCCAATGCCTTATTGCGCGTGAGAACACAGAGCCAGCCCCAGGCACTGCCAGAACCGGTAAATTTGTGAGACTGTTCCCATACTTTGAGAAACACTTCCTGCAACACGTCTTCTGCTTCCGCCTTGTCTTTGATGATACGAGTGATAAGGCCAAGCAGCTTGGAAGACGTTGCCATGTAGAGCGCTTTGAGCGCAGGTTGATCCTGTCGCTGAACCCTGTACAGCAGTTGGTCTATCTGGTCTGTCCAGTCGGACTCAGTCACTCGCGCCTCAATTGTGTTCTGTAAAGGTAAAATAATAACCTGATTCCTCATTGTTAAGCTATTGAATCATCCTCTATAACGGCAAAAAAACAGACCAGCGAGCCGCAAATTCGACTCACTGGTCCGCCCACCACCCCAGAGCTATGCGCGTTTATCAGTAGTCAGATTTATACGACTTTTTCTTGTAGTAAGAAACCTTGCTGTCTTTTGCTTTTTGTTTGGTAGCAGTATGCCAGACGCCTTTGATGCCGTCGCCAGTTGTGTCTCCTGCTTTGGTGTCTCCTACCCAAGTGTATAAAGGTTGGTCTTTATAGGCCCACTGCATAGAACCATCTTTGCGTTGAATAATGCTCCAACCAGGTTTAAGTGCAGCATTTTCACTGGCAGTGAAAGGTGGCCATTTCTGGGCACATCCACCGTAACAGTTAGAGACTCCAGCACTATCTTTGTCAAAGGTATATAGGGTCATACCAGCTTTATCAGTTAATACCTTAGCTTTATCTGCTGCGTGGGCGGCGCCTGCACTGCCAATGAGTAAAGTCAGAGTCAGGGCCAATTTTGTGTTGATATATGTCATGTTGTTTCTCCAGAATTTAAGAAAAGTAATTAAAAAAGTGTTCTTATTGGTAAAGACGACATGAGTCTGGCAAATGGATGCAAAAAAAATAAAATAATCTTAAAAAAAACAAAATAACTTGAGATGTTCGTTTTTTACAGGTTGAAATTTTTTTACTTGGTATAGTAAGTGCTTGTTTTAAAGGTGAATTATTGTTTTGCTGAAGAATGTCATAGCTTGGTCAGGTTTTTTGTTAATTGCAGTCATGCAACAGCCGGTGTTGGCTGAAGAGTGTGAAAACTGGCACTCCCGGCATCCCGCATGGATATTTTGTGATGACTTTGAAAGTGTTGAAGCGCTGGTTAACAACAAACGCTATTTTGAACATGACAGCAATGACAGTGAATTTGTCCCGATTGAAAATGTGGGGTTCAATAATAGCCGGGGCATGAGAGTGCTCTGGCAAGCCGGAGAGACTGGTGCCGGGAATTTGAAACTGGCTTTTGGTCGCAACCCCAGCTCATATATGGACAAAGGCATTCGCAACACTGAAGACTTTCGTGAAATCTATTATCGAATGTATCTGAAGATGCAGTCTGGCTGGCAAGGGAATCCGTTTAAGTTGAGTCGGGCCAGTGTGATCAGCGCTGATGACTGGTCGCAGGCAATGATTGCGCATCTATGGCAGGGCACAACGAACGAACTGGCAATTGATCCAGTGAGTTGTGTTGGGCAGGACAATAACGTTGAGTGTGTGGCTTATAACGACTTTGACCACATGGACTATCTGGGTTTTAAAAATGGTCAGACTCAGCTGTTTGCGGGTGGTGCGGATAATCGCTGGTATTGCATCGAAGCGCATGTGAAATTGAATGATGCTGGACAAAGCAATGGCATTCAGGAATTCTGGATTGATGGCCAATTGGAGGTCAGTAGCGATAATTTGAATTTTGTTGGTAGTTATAATGACTATGGTATCAATACTGTATTTTTTGAAAACTACTGGAATGGCGGCAGCCCGGCGGAACAACAACGCTATTTCGACAATATCGTTGTCTCGACGCAGCCGATCGGGTGCTTGTCTGGTGTTCAACCCGTTGCTGATGATCGTTTGTGTTTTGCCGTAATGACGTCTCAGGCAAAGCCTGCGACGGTATGTTTGTAAGATGCCTGCCGTTGACAAACGTTTTCTATGGAGTAAACAGCTGGGGTATCTGGCCTGTTGCTATCTGCTTTGGGCAAATACGGTTTCTGTTCAGGCGCAAGCTATTTTAGCCGCCCCTGAGGCGGTGGTGGTCGAGAGTCGTGTGCCTGTCAGTGTGGCTATTGGTCAGGCGCAGATTGATGTCAGTGGATATACGCTCAGCAATAATGCACCCGCTTTATTCCCTGTGGGTACCACGGTTGTTCGTTGGACGGCTGATGAAGATGCTGGTGATGGTCTGGAAACTGCTGAACAACGAGTGTTTGTGGTGGCTCCTGCTGAACCTGTTGGAGCGACTTTCTTTGTGGACAAACACCATCCTGCGGCAAGTGATGACAATGCTGGGACACAGGAACTGCCCTGGCAGACGATCCAGCATGCGGCAGACATCTTAACTGCAGGACAGAGGGTGTATGTCAAAGCTGGAATATACACCGAGCTTTCAACCATGGGACAGTATGTGCCAGCCATTGTTCCTGCCCGTTCAGGCATTGTGGGTCAACCCATTATTTATGAGGCATTTCCCGGAGATAAAGTGATCATCGACCAAAGAACGGGGCTGAACGCACAAGGTAATAGTTTTGAAATTAACAGTTTGTCTGACATTGTTATCCGAGGCTTTGAGCTTCGCCATGCACCAATTAAAACACGCGCTGAGACATCCTATGCCAGACGCATAGTGATAGAAAATAATCATATCCACGATGTGACGACTACCGCTGGGAATAATATTGGTTTGATCATGCCTTATGGATGTATGGGCTGTGTGATTCGTAATAATATTTTGCATGGTTCCTATCTGGCCGATGATCCAAGTAATGGGAATGCATCGGCTATTCATGTTTACGTGTTACAGAATAGTTTGATTGAAAATAATGAAATTTATGACAGTCGCAATGGTATTTTTGTTAAAAACTTTCAATCCAGTGATAGAAGTGAACGTCTAGGGTCGGTTTTCAGAAGAAATCTGATTCATGATACGTATCGGGGGATCTGGTTTTCGGTAGCTGGTGCTGGTCAGCCTGGGCATCGTAATCACACCATCAGTCATAATATCTTCAGTAATAATTTTCTGGCGATTACCTCTAACCCTTTTGATGCAGGTGAATCCAGTGTTGGGCAGGTTATTCGTAATAACCTGTTTGTCGGCCCAAACATTGCTTTTGCGACCAAAGGTTTTTCGGGTTTGGAAAACTATGACAATATTTTCTATAAGAGTGGTCGTTTTGGCACAGATAATGTGCAGGCACCGAACCATTTGTCAGGTATTGATTTCAGCGACTTCAACCTGTTCTTTCAAAACTCAAACCGGTTTTATCTGAACTTGAATGGCAGCTCTGGCAGTCCTCCCAGTGAACAGAACTTCTTCAGTTTATCAGCCTGGCAGGCTGCTCAAGCTATAGCGGGAGGCATCACTTTTGACCACCCTGACGTCAATTCATTTGAAGCCGATCCTCTGTTTGTTGATGCTGAAAATGGAGATTATCACTTACAGGCAACATCACCGGCCAGAAATGCAGGACGCTTTGGGGCCAATATAGGGCCTTATGTGACCGGAACTGAAGTGATAGGCCCATCTATTAATACTGGGCCTGATGATTCTGCAGCTTGGTGTTTTCCGGTTAAGGCCGGTGCAGGGCGTTTTTCCATCCTGTGTTTATAATGATTTAAGGAGTTGAATAGTGATTAACCAGATTGTTCCAATGCTTACTATGCTGTTGTTTGACACATCGTCTAGCCTGCATTTCTATGAGACCATGACAACTGTGAATGTGGGAGATTGCAAACGTATAGTCGCTGAGTTTCGTGATGCGGATAAAGCGCCTTTGAGTTTTCAGTTTGCCAATACGGTTTATGTATCTGGGGCAGGTATTGCTGTCAGTACCGATAGCAACTGCAGCTCTGCGGTCAATTCTTTTGTTGTTGCGCAAGGTCAGTCTCGTTTTATGTTCTATATCAAGACAGACCAGCGTAATCGCTTGAGTCTGGATGTTTCAGCGCAGGGTGTTCAGACAGCATCGTTGCCTGTTCACAGTCTGGATATGATGCATTACACAGGCGCTGCCTACTATGTTGCCACAACAGGCAGTGACGCAAACTCGGGTAGCATCAATGCACCCTTTAAGACTTTATTACATGCTTTGAGTCAGGTGACGGAAGGTGATGCCATTTTTCTACGTGAGGGCCAGTACACCACTACAGGGAATGGGCCGACGATCAGACACAGCGATATTTTGATCCGCTCAATGCCGGGTGAAACTGTTAAATTGATTCATCAAAATACCAATTTGCAGTATTCCAATTTATGGTTTTTTAAAGACAGAGGCCGTGTGCACGGTTTGGAGATTACCGGTGGTTTTTATGGGGTTAAATTCGATGGTGCTGACAGTGTTCTGAGCAATAGCGTCATTCACCATGTTGATGCTGATGGAGTCAAAATTGTACCTGAAGCTAATGATGCAGTGATCTGGAATAATGAGATATATCGAACACGGCAGAACAGTAGCAATGGTCAAGGCATTGATAGTGTGAATGCTGACCGCTTATTGATAGAGAATAATTATGTGCATGATATATATAACAATGAAGGTGTGATTGCTGATATAGCCATGAAGTGCAAAGGAGGTGGCACCGGCTGTGTTTTTCGCCATAATCGTATCGAAAATGTAGGCATTGGCATTGCCATAGGCCAATCAACAGATGGTCAGTTTTTTGACAGTGTCAGCAACCCATACAATTACGAGAGCATTGATGGTTTGGCTTACAATAACCTGATTCGTAACACGCGCTATGCGGGAATAGGTTTCTGGTCGGCACTCAATGGACGAGCATACAACAACACCTTAGTAGATGTTGCCCGTGATGGGCAGGCTGGCATTCATTTGGATAAACAGAATGATTATCGTAACACCCCTTCAACCAGCAAATTCAATAAAAATATCCGAGTGAAGAATAACATTGTTGCGTTGCATCCAGACAATACTAACTCAGCAGTGGAGGATATTAAGGTGAATTCCATGCCGGCCAATAATCTGTCACTGATATCTGAATATAACCTGTATTTTGATCCAAACCGTACAGCTGTTTTCTGGGACCAGACCGATTACCCCAATCGCAATACCAGAACATATGATGTGCTTGGCTGGATGGACTTGCTGGGTACCACTGGCAGTCTGGAAGGTAACCCTGATTTGAATATGTCCAATGACTATCGCCCCAATGTGAACAGCCCGGCAATCGACGCAGGGACTCGTATTGAAGAGTTTATCGACGATTTTAGCGGCAATATGCGGGATCCGCTTAAACCTGATATTGGTGCGCACGAAAATTAAGTCGGATTGACTGATGGCAAGAAAATATTTTTTGTAAATTCTTAATTAAAGAAGGAAATGTTGTTATGGCAATAATAAAAAGGTTTTTATTGGGAATTACCTTGATGCTTAGCCCTGTCTTGGCAAGCAGCTCAGAGCCTCAGTGTGAGGCTAGTGATGAGTGTTGGTTTGCATCTCCTGCAGGGACAGGCAATATTTGTTCCTATAACCAACCCTGCGCGATAGAAGAAGCGGGAAATAAATTATCTGGTGGAGATGTTTTGTATCTTCTGCCCGGTATCTACAGTGACTTGTATGCGCATTACGATTTGCAGGCGATTATCAACTTCGATAAATTTTATAACTTCCAGGCGCCTGCTCCCACTGAACAGAATCCTGTGGTGGTTCGAAGCCTGCAGCCAAAGCAAGCGATTATTCAAGGGGATTACACACGCCAGTGCATCGTTCTTGATAAAGCAGGTGTGCATTTTGATGGTTTGACGGTGAGACAGTGTAGAGGGGCGGGTATTCGAATTGGCAATGATATCGCTGCGAATTATGTGCAAGTACGCAATTCACTGTTTGAGGAAATTGTTGCCACTGACAATATGGGAGGGGTTTTTGTTCATAGTAGCAAGGCAGTGGTGATCGAGAACAATGTTTTTCGAGATCATTACTATGAAGGCACCAGAGACGATTTGCTGACTTCAGATTGCCGTGGCACAGCTCTGATCTATTTTCGAGCGGTTGACTTAACGGTGCGCAATAACGAAATCTATCGCACCTGTTCTGGTATGTATTATAAACATGGGGAAGCTGTGCTAGGCCAAGGTGGTTTCACCCGTATCCATGGTAATATTTTATATGATCTTCCCGGCACCGGTATTCACTTCAATCAGAACCGTGCGGAAGTGTATGACAATCTGCTGATAGGGACACATCTGGCGATTCACTCTAACCAGGACGGTACCTTGTCACCTAATACCATGGATGCCAAAGTTCATCACAATACGATCATTGATGCCGGTCTTGGTGCTGGTCAGGTTCGCAGTGGCCCCTCTGTAGGGGCTTTGCGACCAAGCATGACGCATAACGTTTTTTATAACAGTGAGTATACGATCTGGCAGTATGGCTCTGATCAGGCGTACCAGGAGGGTATTGGTCTGGTTTCGCATAGCAACTGTTTCTACCAGGATAGTGGCCAGCAGCAAATTGGCTATTTTGCTGCCGATAATATTGGTGGGCCTTTGGGAGATACTTATACTTTGGAGCAATTTAAACAGCTTGAAGGTTTTGATCTGAACAGTGTGGAAGCTGATCCCAAATTTATTGATCCAGCTAATAAGAACTATCGTCTGGCGGATGATTCTGCCTGTAAGGCCTTGGGAGCTGGGGTGCGTTTCGATCAGTTAGAAGTTGACCAATCAATGTGCCTGCCCCTTAAAATGAACAATGGTCAGATGTCCATCGTTTGCCTGTAGATACACTGTGATGGTAGGAGGGAATTTAATGCGTACAATCAAACTGGCCACTTTGCTACTCGGGTGTTGGGTACCCTTAAGTGGGTTTGGTAATTCATCTGTCTGTGAAGCGGAAAATGGTTCTAAGTGTCTATATGTAACGCCGATGGGCACAGGCGATGGCCAATTGCGAACACCGGGGAGGTTGTCGCAAATATTACCGTTGTTATCGCAAGGTGATTTTTTATATCTGCGAGGTGGTGAATATACACAAACCCACTTTATTGACGACCATGATGTAGTGTTGAATCTGGAAAAATATTTTAACTTTGCCAACCCGCAACCCACGGCAGACGGACCAATTACCATCAAAGGATATCCTGGAGAAACAGCGGTTATCAAAGGTGACTTTTCGAAGACTTGCGTTTTTATCGAAAGGCACTCTCATCTGATATTTGAAAACCTGACTATTCGTGATTGTTTTAATGGTGGTGTTTCTCTGGTGGCGAATGGTGACTCTCAGAACGTTACCTTCCGCAATATGCATATTCATAACATTCAATACAATGATAACTCTGGCTTTATTTCAGTGTTGGGCTATAAATCAGTGGTCATTGAAGACAGCATTTTTCACGATTACCTGCCTAAACCAGTGACTGACCAAGTGGGGTTTTATCTGAAATTTTTCCGTGCCAGAGATGTTATTGTCCGCAATAATGAGTTTTATGGAGCTGGCGGAGGCATTTATTACAAACATGGAGAAGCCTCTATAGGGGCTGGTGGATTTACCCAGATCCTTGATAATCACTTTCATAATTTGAGTCGAACGGCCATTCAGTTGAATCAAAACAGGGTTGAAATTATGGATAATTTGATAGTTGGCTCAGGAATCTCTCTGCACCATGAAGATGGGACTCAGGCCTTATTTACCACTGGAACAGTGATCGCTTATAACACCATTGTAGATGGCGGCATTGGTCTGAATGCTGGCAGTAATAACGGTTCTTATAATGGCTTGTTTGGTCTGGGGGCTAAGCAGACATCCATTCACCATAATGTGCTCTACAACAGCGACTACAGCATTTGGCGTTATGGCAGTGATGAACAATACAACGATGGTATTGATTTATCAGCGTACAAAAACTGCTTTTATCAGAACTCTGGTCAACAGGTGTTTGATTTCTTTTCCTCGGATTCACGCGGTGTGCTTGGTGATAACTATACTCTGGCAGAATTTCAGAATGAAGTTGGACAGGATCTGAATAGCCTTGAAACCGCCCCGCAGTTTATCAACCCCGTGGCTGGCAATTTCCGTCTGCAGGAGGGCACAAGTTGTCATAATCTCGGTGCTGGCATCCGGTATGGCATTCAACCCAGGCAGGAAGAAGTGTGTTTTCCGATTAAAGGGGCACAAACAGATATGGCGGTGATTTGTTTGTAGGTGAATTCTAGCGCTAAGAAAGATCTTAGTTGTTAAATGAGCATGGTGATAACATTCTTGCTATTAAAAGAGGCAGTTGCTATTTTATAGTTGAATCAGAAAGCAGGCAGAGATTGCTTATGTTGTCAAAAGGTGCTGAATGCGTACGCTCTATATAAAATTTATGAGTAAGTTCAAATGAGCCGTAAAGATAAACCTTTCATCAGGCGAGTGTTTGGAACAATAAGCTCTTTTGTATTAATAGCTGCGTCTGGTTATGCCTTATTTACAGGTTTTAATGTTCTTACAGGTTTAATTATTGGATTGGCCATTTTAAGCATAGCAACACCTGTTGTTATAGATGCTATTGCAAGCATATTTAACTTCTAGGCAAGCTGCTCGTAACACGTCGGTGAATTCATTTACTGTCTGATGTCGAAGTGTTGTATAAGAGAAAAATAATGATAAGACATATATTGCTGATCAAGTTTAAAACCTCTGCTGAACCATCACAAATAGATGGATTGAGGCTATTATTTGAATCAATGCCGAGTAAAATTGAGGGTGTTAATTCCATTGAATGGGGAGTTAATGATAGTCCGGAGAATTTGAATAAAGGTTATACGCATTCGGTTCTTATGACTTTTTCGAGCGATGAGGCCCGTGAACATTATTTACCACATCCTGAACATGACGCACTTAAAGAGGTGTTTAGTCCTTTGCTGGAAGATATTGTGGTATTTGACTATCCAGTATAGTTTTCAACAATAAACCGATGTAATGAACTCATAACAGCAAGGTGTCAGTGAACCGCTAG
Source organism: Arenicella sp. (assembly GCA_050633785.1). Classification (GTDB taxonomy): domain Bacteria; phylum Pseudomonadota; class Gammaproteobacteria; order Arenicellales; family Arenicellaceae; genus CALKZN01. Next base: position 49,763 of record JBOEHE010000033.1, on the reverse strand, counting down.
CACAACGTTGTTTTACTAATGGTGTATCTAAAATGCAAGTAAACCTGGTGGATGTTGTGAGGGAAAACTTCAATGACGTTATTGAACTGGAGCTTGAAAAGTCACAGCAACAGTTTTTGCCATCAAACTTGCTTTCCATTGCTGAATCTAGATTTTCTCCAGCATGTTACCTTCGAGCAATTTGTCTAGGTGATACAGTCGTAGGATTTCTGGAGTATGAATTTGGCGAAGGTGAACAGGATAAAGATGACTGTACTATCTGGCGTTTCATGATAGATCGGAAACATCAAAATACTGGTATAGGGAAAACTGCTTTGGGGATATTACTTGAGGAAATTAAATCGTATGAACGGTGCAGATATGTTGATGTGTATTACTCTCCGAAAAACAGAATTGCAAAAAAACTGTATGCTGCTTATGGGTTTAAGGAAGTTGGTGATAGAGACGACGGAACCGTTATTGCTGTGGTAGTTTTATAATACAGAGTGTGTAAGCAATGTTCTGCAAAAGTTAAATAATCTCTGTCAGGTTCAGCAAACTGAAAACGATAGCAGTCAAGCTTACTGGAACAGTCAGGTTCTGAGCTTTTTCAATATAGGGGTTGAACTCATCTATTTTGTTAAGGAAATTCGTTTCACTCAAGACCAGACCGGTCAGCAGGCTCAATACTGCAAGCACTGATGTAGATAGTGAAAAGGGTAGTAAACCCAATAACAACCCCAGGCCTCCACTGCAAAGCAGGATAAATCCGACCAGACCGTTGATGGCAGCCAGTTTGTTGCAAAGAGAATGATTAATAAGGCGTTTGGAGCCAGACAGTGGATTGGTAAGGCAGCTTGTTATCGACATCACCGAGCCAATTAATAACAGCATGGCAAACAGCGAGTTGAACCAATTGAATGGTTCATATCGCTTGTTTTGTACACTGTATATCCGGTTGTGTTGCTTGTGCTGGAGGCTGTAGCGGTCAGCAGCGATAGTTGTTTTAATAGAACCAGTACCGATAAGGCTGTCTGAGTTTGATGCCAATACGGTGTTGGTCTGCAATAAAAGTAAACACACCAGGAAAGTAATACTGTTCTTTAAGTGGATTGAAATCATGATTCAGATCTTGCGCTTTATTCGGTGTTTCAGGGCCTCGTGTAGCTGTGTTTTTAAAGGGAGGCTAATACTCAGAAATGATTCAAAAGGGAAAAATTCAATCGTAGAGTTAAATGGTTTGACCCAATTAGCCTCCCTGAAAAAGAGAGTGAAATATATAGTGTGGTATTTGAGTGATGCTCAATTACCTTTTTAGTATACGTGGGAATATTTCCCACGTAAAGAGGATTTTATGAAAATATTACTATTTACCTTAAACAGGCATAGATAGGGGTGGGTCTGGAAACTTGTAACCATCTTCAGTTCTTGGATGTGGAAGCAAGGATGGAATAGTGTCTGACATGGTGGATGTTTACTTATGCATTGCTCTGGGCTGCCAACCTTGGCTTAAAGCATCTATTAAGTTGCTTGTGAGTGGTTCGCCTGCTGAACAAGAGGCAGTGATCATTTCAGCTGAATTATGATCATCGCATACCGGGTTTGAGGGGAATAATACGCGTCAACTGGGTCTAAAGTTGTGGAACTGCGGCCATTAACTGGCGAGTATAATCATGTTGTGGTTTGAGCAGAACATTTTCAACAGTACCGTATTCAACAATTCTGCCGTCATGCATCACAGCCACTTCATCGGCAATATAACTGACGACAGAGATATTATGTGTGATAAACAAGTATGACAGGCCCAGTCGATTTTGCAGATCTTTAAGCAAGTTGAGAATCTGCGCTTGCACCGAGACATCCAATGCACTGGTGGGTTCATCGCAGACAATAAGCTTTGGATCAACTGCCAAAGCTCGTGCAATGCACAGGCGCTGGCGTTGGCCCCCTGAGAATTGACGGGGGTAACGGTTTAAACTGTCTGCCGGCAGGCCTGTCAGTTCAAGCAATTCCAGCATGCGTTCTGTGCGTGCCTGGGCATTGCCGATTTTCAAGGCTTTCATGCCCTCTGATAAAATATCACGAACCAGCATGCGGGGGTTCATCGAGGAATAGGGATCTTGAAAAACAATTTGCAAATCTGAGCGAAGTGCGCACATGTCACGCCCACTTAAGGAGCTTAAGTCCTGACCATTGAATTCAATATGACCTGAATGAGGCTTCAGTAAGCGAATGATCGTCTTCGCTAGAGTGGATTTGCCAGAGCCTGATTCACCTACCAAGGCCAGGGTTTTGCCACTTTTTATGGTGAGTGAAACGCCATCAACCGCTTTAACATAGCCCACAGTGCGTTTGAATATACCCCGTTTAATGGGGAAATAGGTTTGCAAATCGTTGATGGACAGGAGTGTTTCATCGCTGGCTATTGAGGAGTGTTTTTGTTTGTACTGAGTGTCATCAATGTTGTCATCATCTTCTACTGTGCTCAGGCGTCGCCCCCGTTTTTCCAGTGTGGGTACGGAATCAAACAGACGACGGGAATACTCCTGTTGTGGTTGTTTGAAGAATGTTTTGCTGTCCGTTTGCTCAATAATTTTACCCTGACGCATGACTGCCACGGTATCTGCCATTTGTTTGACAACCCCCAAATCATGAGTGACCAACATTAAAGCCATATTGCGTTGGCGCTGAATATCCTGAATCAGTTCCAGCACCTGAGCCTGAATAGTCACATCCAGGGCCGTGGTGGGTTCATCTGCGATGAGTAATTCTGGTTCACCGGCTAAAGCAATGGCAATCATAACGCGTTGGCGCATCCCTCCAGAAAATTGATGAGGGTATTCACTGGAGCAACGATGGATATCTTTAATGCCAACCAGATCCAGTAGCTCGTGTACCTTTCGGGTAGCCGCACTTGTACTTATATCAGGTTGAGCATTATAAATAGATTCACTGATTTGTTGACCCACTGTCATTACCGGGTTTAATGAGGTCATGGGTTCCTGGAAAATCATGGCAATGCCGGTTCCACGGGCCTGACGCATTTCTGCTTCAGTGAGTCGTAGCAGATCTTGTTGCTGATAGCTGATGTTGCCGTTGATAATGCGCCCTGAACGAGGCAGTAAACGCATAATAGACAGTGCGGTTATTGACTTTCCGCTGCCGCTTTCACCTACCAAAGCAAATGTTTCTGCAGGTTTGATACTGAAACTGATGCCATCAACAGCAACAACAGGTTTGCTCTTGCTGCCAAGGTGGGTGCTCAGATTCTTAACCTGCAATAAAGTTGTGTGGTCTGTGGTGGCATCAGTCATTGTGCTGCTCCCTTGGGTCCAACGCGTTGCGTATTGCATCGGCAAACAGGTTTGCTGCCAACACCAGTGCGAACATGAAGACAAAGGCTGCGCTCAAAGACCACCAGACAATAGGCTCCCGCGCCATCTCAAGGCGGGCGCTATTGATCATATTGCCCCAACTTTCTGTTGTTGGGTCAACGCCGATTTGTACATAGGCCAATACCGCTTCAGCCAGAACCAGACTACTGAAATCCAGAGCAACTGTAATCAGAACAATGTGCATGACATTGGGCAGAATATGGCGTGTAATTATGGTGGCGTGGCCTACTCCTTGACTGCGCGCGGCTGCAATATAATCCATTTCACGCAATTTCAAGGTTTCTGCGCGCAGATAACGGCACAAGCTGGTCCAACTGGTGATGCCAAGAATAATGCACAAGAACAGCAAGCGCATATCTGCCCGTTCCAGCACAGAGCTGTAATCTTCCGCATTATTGTTCAAATAGACTTGCAGCATAAGCACTGCAGAGGCAATCAACAGCACACTGGGAATTGAGTTCAGTGTGGTATAAATATATTGAATTATATCGTCCATCCAACCGCGAAAATAACCAGCGGCTATGCCCATCAAAATAGCAAATGGCAGCATGATCAATGTAGTCAATGTGCCAATCAGTAAGCCAGTACGAACGCTTTTTAAGGCCTGATAGAGAACATCCTGACCTATTTTATCGGTACCAAATACATGATAGACCTGACACAACTGCACCAGAATGCAGCTGATACAGATCAGTATCGAACTGCATATCCAGAATGCTCGCCACTGGGAATGCGTTTGACGTTTGAGTATGGAGCAGATCGACATACGCCAGTTGCTTGAGTATTTTCTGCTTTGGCGAACGCCTATTAAACAGAGCAGAATCAGTGAACCTGATAAACCAAACAGCAAACCAATTGCGCTACGCTTCAGGATATCATTGGATTTACTCTGGCCATCGATTAAATGCGCACCGCCAAATTCAAGGCGAGGGTAGTCACGAATCATGCTGCCATCGGCCTGTTCAATCGATTCTTTACTGAACAGATGGGTGGCGAAGGGGGCTGAATAGGTTTTTTCATCCTGATTGCGCAGGCGCGTTAAAGCCAGATCCAGCAGGCTGATGACTTCAGCAGAATAGACTTTGCTGGAACTACTCTGGTTTTCTTCAGAGTTTTCTGCGTTTGGTAACAGTAGGCGAAAATGGACTGAATCGGCAAGGCCAACCATGGAATAAGCGAGCAAAAATGCCAGGCAACCCATAGCAATACTGTCTTTACCCAGACGTTTCCATGGGCTTGCCAAATGTTCATGGCGGCGTGCATACCAAGCATAGGACACTACGATGACAAGCAACAGCAGCAATAATGCATCGGTGACGAGAATGACGGGTTGGATGCCAAATAAATCCATAGCGATCAATTCAAACGCACTCTGGGATCAGCCAGAGTGTAAGATATATCGGTTAAAATCAAACCAATGATGTACAGAACTGAACCCAGATACACCATGGAGCGGACAATGGCAAAATCCTGTCGCTGGATGCCATCGATGGTATAACTACCAAGGCCGGGAATGCCAAAGAACGACTCGGCTATCAAGCTACCCATAAAAAGTAATGGCAGCAGAACAACAACGCCTGTCAGGATTGGAATCATGGCATTGTGCAGCACATGTTTGAATAAGATAGTCGTTTCTTTCAGGCCTTTGGCGCGTGCGGTGCGGACATAGTCTTTGCCTATTTCTTCTAGAAACAGGGTTCGATACCAGCGGGCACCGCTGCCAATACCGCTGATAACGCTGATGATCACAGGCAAGATAAGAAACTTGAGTGCCTGCCAGCCTGTGTCGTAGCCTGAGATCGGGACCAGGTGCAGTATTTTGCTGAAAAAATATTGTCCGCCGATAATATAAAATAAGGAGGAGATGGACAATAATGCAACACAGCTGACAACTGCCCAGAAATCGATGCGACTGTGTCTGAAAAAGACAATCATCAAAGCGATGCAGATATTGATCATCAAACCAAACACCAGGCTGGGAATTGCATAGGCCAGACTTGGCCACATTCGCTGGCGGATATCATAGCCAATGTCACGGCCACTATCGGAGTTGCCAAAGTCAAAGGTCATAAGTTTGATTGATTTGTCGAAAAAAATCGTTTGGGTCACTTTGCCAAAACCTGTACTGTCTGCGTTCCACAATAGAGGTTGATCATAACCACGTTCGGCTTTCCAGAGAGCCACCGCTTCAGGGGTGGTACGTTTGTCACCTAATTGAGATTGGGCGATATCATCTGGAGAATTGACATAAAAAAACAGGATAAAGGTCAGGATATTGACACCAATAAGAATAGGAATAGCATAGAGCAAACGCCTGATGATATAAGCAATCATAAAGCTCTACTGCGCTCAAAACGGCGATAACTGACTATCGCGGGTACAATTAAGAGCGCGAGCAGTCCAACAATGACGATAACCGGCCAGAGTATTGGCTGATTCCATTGTTGGCGTGATTGCTGGCGCAGTTCAGGAATGATGCGTTTGTATTTGAGGGTATTATGTGTCATCAGGTTAGGCTTGGCGTTTTTATACCAGGCATGGTGCAGTGAATAGCCCTGAGGGAATAATCCAAATGCCCAGGGGGATTGCTCTCGAACAATATCGACCATGTCATCAACCAATTGTTTGCGTTCTGGAGAATTGGACATGTTTTTCATGCGATGAAATAAAGCATCAAACTCATCATTGACGAAATTGCTGTAGTTGGGGCCTTTGTGTTTTACTTTACTGTTAGGGCCGTGCAGCAGAAATAGAAAGTTTTCAGGATCGGGATAATCAGCACCCCAACCCCAGAAGAACATCTGCGCATTCCCAATATTCATTTTTTCGCGAAAACGATTGATGTCAGTGTTGCGGATGACCAATTGAATGTTGAGTTTTTTGAACTGTTTGCGCAGCCAGTTCAATCGGGCTTTCCCAGTAGGAGAAGCGTCGTAAGAATCAAAATACAGCACCAGTGCCTTGCCAGTTTCTGCATCGATGCCATCACTATAGCCAGCTTGTGCCAGAAGCAGTTTGGCAGCATCAATGCTCTTGCGTTGTGGTTTGCCGTTTACCCAATCATAAACAAACGGATTTATACCTTGTTCACCTTCAGTGAAACCGAAAATGCCGGGGGGGATTGGACCTTGGGCAGCTTGGCCTCGACCATTCAGGAATATGCTGACAAACTCCTCATAATCCAATGCAATCGAAATGGCCTGACGCAGTAAGCGGGATTTTTCAGAGTCCCCGCCGACAACCTTATCGAGCATATTGAAGCCGAAATAGAAGATTGTGCTGCGAACGGAAGTGATCAGAGAAATTCCTTTTGCTTGCATATCATCAGCCAGCAAAACATTACCATTACTGTCTGTATTGATGACCTGGTCAAAGCTGTCGGAGCCTATGCCTGAATTGTCGTAATAACCTTGCAGGAATTTATTCCAGCTGGGTATGGTTTCTTTTTCAAGGCTGTATATCGCTTTGTCGATAAATGGCAGAGGCTTGCCAGCATCGTCGAGTAAGCCCTTTTCGGCATCTCCAGGTTCGCCATCTTCAGGATAGGTTTCCCCATGGAAGTTAGGGTTCCTGATCAGGGTCATGCGCAGGTTTGGATTATTCTCTTCAAGCATATAAGGCCCAGTTCCAATCGGAAACCAGTCCAAGGTCAGATTTTGTTCCTTCATGCCTTTTTGAGCATAAAATGCTTCAGCTTCCCAAGGCATGGGGGCAAAAAATGGCATTGCCAGCCAGTAGATAAATTGTGGGTATTGGCCTTTGAGACGGATGGTCAGCTGATAGTCGTTTTTTACTGTGATGCCGCTGAGTGAATATTGCCTGAGGTCGATATAATTGGATTCTTGGGTTTTGAGTGTTTCTTCGAGTTTCTTTGACAGCGCATCCATGCCCAAAATATGCTTTTGCATCAAACCGGATAGTGGTGAATGCAAACCTGGGTGGGCAAAGCGTTTAATCTGGTTGGCAATATCAGCAGCCGTCATCTCACGGCTGCCTGTATGGGCAAAGTCAGCCAATGTGTGGTAGTTCTTAATGTCGCTTGTGTTCAGCTGATGATAACGATAGCGTCCCTGTTTATCTTTAGCCAGAGCCGGGTGAGGTTGAAACCGAACTCCCCTTTTCAGGTTGAGAGTATAGTCGGTAAAAGCAATATCAGCACTTTCATTGTCGGTTATCAACTGGCCATCAGCGCTCAGAAAACGCACATGTGGCATGGCCTTTAATATCAGGGGTTCCAGTTCATAAGGGCGGCGGAGAAAGTGATATTGCAGAGGCGGTTGATAGATTTGTTCTATAAATAAGAACTCTTCAGCGCCATAAGCCCGGATCGGGTCTAGATGTTTGGGGCGTTCGTCAAAATGGGAATAGAAAATATTCTGTTCACTGTGAGATTGCGGATAGGGATTGTTCCAGCTGGCAGTTGCAGACTGGCAATGGCAAATTATCAAGGCAATAATCAAACAAACGCGAATGAACAACGGTAGTAATAACTCCTGGATTGCTGTTTTCGTTATTGCAATCATGTTTATGTCGTTTCAATAGACTTAACATAATGGCAAATTTAGGGCCAACAGACCTTAGTATAACCTAAAGATTTATACCTCATATACTTGATTAATATTGATTTTATTCAAGTGGGTTATTGCTGATTAATTACTATACGTTATTATCAACTTTTACACACCTTAGATAGGTTAAACTATTTCAAAGGTCGGCCCATTGAATCCCGGCTTCTGTACATCTCAAATCGTCATACAACGGTTATTATATTAGAAGAGACCTCAGCATAACTCAATGAGCAAGTAAAAATGGCCACAATGGATTTACTCTTCGTTGAAAAACTTCCGAATAGTCTGCTATTCACTGTGTTTTTCGCCTTGATTGAACCTATTCTGCCTCATTTTTCTTTTGCCCCCTGAGTTGTGCTGAGGCCTCTGGAAAACTGACTTTCTCACAAATACCATGCTTAACTACTTTTATTCTTTATCCTTATCTGCCTGCAAGCAACTGCGTGTTGGTGTCTTTTTTGTGATAGTTATCATGTTTGGCGCTTGTTCAACCCCTTCTGTTACTGTACAGATAACAGATGATCGTGCAGGCGATGGTATTGCTCATCAAGAGTCTGTTATTGCTAAGTATCCTAAAGACAAACGACATTATGAACCGCTGCTTTTGGACAACGGTTTACAAGTGCTGCTGGTTTCTGATCCTGAAAGCTCCACGGTTTCTGCCTCATTGAGCGTGGGAGTTGGAAGTTTTCAAGATCCAATAAGCCAACCCGGATTAGCGCATTATCTGGAGCATATGTTATTTCTGGGTACGAAAAAGTATCCGAAACCCAATGGGTTTCAAAAATTTATAACTGCTAATGCTGGCAGAACCAATGCCTATACAGCGTCTGACCATACTAACTATTTTTTTTCGGTTGATGCCAAAAAGGCTGATCGAGCCCTTGATCAGTTCAGTGATTATTTCAAATCTCCCTCATTTGATCGCGATTACAGCGAAAAAGAACGTAATGCCGTCAATAGTGAATGGTCAACGGGTAAGGAACAGGATGGTTGGATTCTCCGGCGGATGAGTTTTTTGAGTGCAAATCCATTACACCCTGGGCAACAAATTAATGTCGGAAACCTACAGACCTTAAAGGACAAACCAGGGTCGTTATTGCATGAAGAATTGTTGGCATTTTATCAAAAGTTCTATTCAGCCAATATAATGACACTGGCTCTGGTGGGCAATCACAGCATTGAAGAATTACGAGTTTTGGCGACAAAGCATTTTTCGACTATTCCTAATAAACAGATAGAGCGACCAGTTCTAAAAACGCCTGGTTTACTCGCGGAGAACGTCGGTCAACATATCTATTATTCTCCGGCTAAAGCACTCAAACAATTATCGATTGAGTTTCCAATCAAAAGCTATAGGAATGATTGGCAGGATAAGAGCTATGGATATATCAGAAATCTGCTCAGTTCAGAAGAGAAGGGGACTGCTGGCCAGTATTTACGCGAAATTGGTTTGATTAATGCATTGTACATTGAAGTCAGGGAAGATCATTATGGAACAGATGGAGTGTTCCGCATTCGCATTGATATGACAGACCAGGGACTGTTGGAACAAAATCGTATCTTAAAAACAGTGTTTTCTTACATCAAACTTGTTACTGAACACGGGGTAAATGACGCTTATTTTTCTGAATACAAATCGATGCTGGAAAACTATTTTGAGACGGCAGAACAACCCGGGTCATCCAACTTGGCAGTAACTCTGTCATCTGACATGCAGAATTTTCCAATACAGAATGTTTTCAACCATCATTTTGTATACACGACGTTTAATCGTCAACGTGTCATGACTATCTTGCGCAGTTTTACTGCGGCGAATGCTCGAATCTGGCACATTTATCCACAGGATAATCTGCCATTGAGTATCCCTTACTATTCTGGAAACTACAGGCTGGAAGAAATCACCGCAGACGACACAAAACTGTTGTCTCAACATGGCAGCGAGATAGCCTTACAACTACCTCCGTTGAATCCGCTGTTTTCTCTGGAATCGGAGGAAATTGTGGAATCGAAGTTCTTTAAACCAAAATTGATTGCAGATAGCGGTAATCGAGAAGTATGGTTGTCTCATCCTCGTTACCATCACAGTGACAAGGGTTTTTTCTATGCTCAAATGAATACTGATTCTGCACACGCCAGCCTCGCCAATAAAATGAGCGCGAAGTTGATCTTCGAGATACTGAAAAATAAATTAACCTCCCTGACTGACAGAGCTTCCAGAGCTCGCTTGGGAGTGAAAGTGCGTATGAGCGGCCAGGACAATATTGCCTTTGAACTTAATGGACCTACAGCAAAACATCCTGAATTGGCAGCTCTGTTGGCAAAAGAGTTTAAGGGGTTGACGATAAATTCTGATGACTTTTCTGTCGCCAGAACTAAATTGGAACGAAATTTATTGAGCGCTAGAAAAAACGAACCTTACCAACAGCTGTTTTCGCAGTTTCGACGTATCGTACAACAACCGTCCTGGTCTAAAACTGAGCAGTTGGAAACCTTGCAAGGCTTGTCAGTACAACAAGTACAAAATTACCTTAAACAGCTCCGGAAAGCTCACTTGCTAAGAGTGTATGCCTTTGGTAATTACAGCGAAAAAACGGTGATGGATATTACAGACAGTATCAAAATAAGCGATACAGCGCCTGAGCTATTGGCACAGAAAAAGAATTATATTACTCCTTTAAAAAATAATCGGATAGACTATATCGAGCAATTAGCTAGTGCCGATAATGCGATTATGAAGGCCTATTTCTCCACCGAACAGAGTGCTGAACAAGCTGCAGCAATCAATGTTCTCAATCGTTTTTTTAGAACCGAACTCTATACCCAACTGAGAACTAATGAACAATTAGGCTATGTTGTAGGCAGCAGTCAGACAAGTTTCAATGACTACCCAGGGTTTGTTATGTATGTTCAAAGCGATCATGCGGATTTATCGGCTTTAGCTGCTCGCCTTGATTCCTTTACGCAAGAATACTTTGTACAACTGCAACAACTTGAAGAGCAGGACCTGAGCCAACTCAGGCAGTCAATGTTGGATCAGTTAACGCAAAAACCCAATGATTTTTATGATGAAGCCTATACACATTACGGTGACTTCATCCGAATCAATACAGCATTTGATTCTGAACAGAAACAAATCGACAGCATAAAAACTCTTCGCAAAGAAACCTTAATAGAGGTTTACAAAACCTTGTTTCTAAATGGTGAAAGTGCTTTGTTTGATATTCGAATGCAAGGTTTATGAGTTGGGGTATGGCAAAACCTTATATTAAGAGGATCCTGGCAGGCATAATCGGGCTTGCTGTATTGGTGGTGTTGATTCTCCACTATGTTGTCTTGCCTTACGTTGATAGCTCGTATAATCGGGTAGTTACGACGAAAGCAATAAAAGTGACACCACAAACCAGAGAGTTTCATGAAAAAGCGTTTATTGCTGATTTGCACGCTGATTCATTGCTCTGGGCAAGGGATTTACGGGTTCGATACCAAAGGGGGCATGTAGATCTTCCACGCCTTAAGGACGGCGCTGTTGATTTGCAGGTGTTCAGCGTTGTGACTCGGGTCCCTAAAAAACGCAATTATCACTCGACACCGGATGTAAATGATAGCCTTCCTTTGTTGTTTTTTGCTGCCTGGCGCTCACCTGTGACCTGGTTTTCAGCACGGTTTCGCGCTCTTGCACAGGCTGAGGAACTTCGCCAGTTGACATCTGAAACTGAGCTCAATCTGGTTCTCGATAGAAAAAGCTTGAACCAGGATGGTCCAAAAGCCTTGCTGGCATTAGAGGGCATGCATGCCTTGGAAGGTCGAGAAAGCGCTTTACAACAATTGCATGCTGCAGGCTATCGCATGATGGGGCTGGCTCATCACTTTGATAATGATGTAGCTGGATCAGCTCATGGTGTTGAGAAATATGGTTTGACACCGTTTGGGCAGAAAATGGTTGAGGACATGCAAACAATGGGCATAACAATCGACCTGGCGCATGCTTCACGTCAAGCATTTGATGATGCTTTGGAGATAGCAGGCAAGCCTGTTGTTGTATCTCATGGAGGCGTTCAAGGAACGTGTCCGGGTCCGAGAAATTTATCAGATAATCAATTGCGCCGTATAGCGCAAAACACAGGGGTAGTTGGCATTGGCTATTGGAAAGGTGCTACCTGTGATAACAGTGTTCAAGGCATTGTGGCTGCTATCCTGCATGTGATTGAGGTGGCTGGTATTGACACTGTGGCATTGGGTTCTGATTTTGATGGCAATGTATCTGTACCTTTTGATGTTGCAGATCTGTCAGTATTGACTCAGGCTCTGTTTGAAGCTGGCTTGTCTCATAGGGATGTTGAAAAAGTCTTGGGAGGTAATGTCAGGAGGGTACTTGAAATGAACCTGCCTGATTCTTCGGCTACGAATTGACCGCACAGTTTCAGCTCACTGCTAGTTGTTATAAGTTTATTATAAATGGAGATTATTTTGATGTTGACTTTATATCGATAAATTATAAAATGCCGTTGGGTGTTTTAAATTAATTTATAAGCGGTTGTTTCCTTGTAGTGAAGGGAGGGCTCCGCTGTGTTTCTTGTGACTAATTGGTGGCGGTCTATGTAATAGGCTGGCCATTGCTCGCAATGACGGCACCCAAACCATATTGTTGTTTTTGTATTGGGAAGTGTCGTATGTTGTTGAGTAGTGGGGGGGCAGTGTGCCGCAAAGGCTTAGCTGTTGGGTTGTTTTCAGGGCGTTGTCAACGTCAAATCGTTTTGCTTCTGACTATCTGGATGCTTTATTTAGTATCAGGGACTATTCATGCCCAGACTGCTAGAGTCATGACTTGGAATATTCTGGCCAGTGAATACACTGACACGAATGGTGGTAGCCCAGCTGATCGTTATTCTATTTATCCAAGCTGGCAAAACCGCTTAGGTTTTATTACCAAAGTGATTGATCGCGCATCGCCAGATATCATCGCTTTTCAGGAAGATATGGACAATCAATACAGGGATTTAAAACAAATCTACCGATTAATTTATTCAAGTGTCGTTTTTAGCAAAGATCAGTCAAAAACCTATGCAGGAAATGGTTCAAGGGGGGCAATTTTTTTTAATAAAACCAAGTTTCGTATCGTTAATTCTGGTGTGTTCGATATATCCAATGGACTTAATGTCACCTGGTTGCGTCTGGCTGACAGACATGACCCAACGCAGAGAGTTATTGTGTTCAATGTTCATTTGCACAGTAGCAATGTGTTGTCGCAGGCTGAACAGTTGGCCTATGAAATCTGGAGTCGGGCTGGTAGTGATGCTGTGGTTGTTCTTGGAGACTTCAATGCTAATTTGAGTTCACAAGCCGTTCGCCTTTTGAATAATGATAAAGGCCAGTTTCCTGCTGTTCACTACCATACTTTGCATCAGGCATTAGCTAATAAAACAATAAACACCACGTACAGCTTTAAAGGAGATGACCAGCAACCCATAGTCCGTAACGCTGTGATTCCAACCGTGGAAAATATATTTTATCGATATGCAACATTCGCACCGGAAAATTATATCCGTTGGACTGCTTTTGACCCAACTATGCCGAATTGCACGGTTTGCAGTGCCTCGGATCACCATGCTATTACTGCCGATATTCGATATACCAGAGTAAATAACATGACAGCGATTTCTGCAATCGCAGCTTTATTATTGTCAAATTAGTGCTGATTATCATCTCGCATAAGCGTTATGCTATTAACAGCGCAGGGAATATATTGACCTGTCTACACCACCAGTCAACATGAAAATATGCCTTATTTGTGCTATAGTTTTCTACAGGGAAATACAGCTGTTGAATTGGATGATTGTTGATGAATAAGTTAATTGGAATTTTAGTAGTACTTGCAGTGGCTGGATGGCTATTGTCAAGCAATGAAAGCCTGCCAGAAATGACACTAACGCAATATGGTGCTCTGGCTTCGCAAAGAGGGGAAGATGTTTCTGTAGGAGGTATCTGTGGGTTTAGCAAATGTCTGACAGTCTATGTTGCCCCATGGTGTCCGGCTTGTAGGTCTTTGCACCCAACTATAGTTTCGTTGATAGAGGAACTTCGGGATGAAGGTATAACAGCCCAGCTGATAGTTGGCAAGGATGCAGTCGAAAAAGTTAAAAAATACGCTAAAACTTACCCCTTTCCAGTGCTACTAGATGCCGATGGCAGCTATTTTCAATTAGCTAAATTGAAGGCAGTACCTACATTTATTGTGACGGATACATCTGGAGATATCATCAACAAAGTAAATGGTGGTTATGCCAGTGTGCACATGATGCGGGATAAGCTGAAAATTTAACGTATTCATAGGATCAACTCTATAGGAACAACTTTATAGGGCAATAAAACTTCCTGAACGGATTACCAATTTTATCAAGGGAATCCTCTTGAACGGGCGTAATGTGCCTTGTACATCTCTTTTTATTAGCAACCGACTTCGCATTATTGTTTTGCAGTTGACGATTCTCATTGTCTGTATATGCACCAATCAAATCACTTATAACCTTCATATTTATTGATTATTTAGGTGAAATTTCTTGACGTGGGATATTTTCCCACATAGTCTTGCGGCCATAAATTAACATGAGATATTTCTAATGAACAAAATACATCTATTAATCATCATCACGGCTTGCCTGGTCAGCAGCAATGCAAATGCGTTTGGACTGGGTGGGGGGAAATCAGGTAAGAAATTTGATTATGAAGCCTGTGGCAAAATAAGAGAAGGAAAAACCACTTATCAACAAGCGGAAAAGATGCTTGGAGCGAAACCATTAACGACAGGCAAAAACGGTTCCTTGTTTTACCGCAAATATTATTACGAAAAACACGGTGGTCTCGGTTTGAGTAAGCTTGGAATCAAGGTGGGTTCGGTAAAAGGAGTCAGTTATGAATGCGTTGTTTTACATAACCGCAAAGGTGTTGTTACTACAGTGAATATGCAGGAGACTGATATTAGCGCTAATAGTGGTGGTCTTTAATAGTAAGTCAAAAAAGAGGCTTGATAAGTTCTTTATTCAAGTCTCTTTACTGGTTTCATAAACATCATTCGAGCAGTTTGTTTAGCTCCTTTACCTATATTATGAAACACAATGTAATTTACTGGGATGATAATTAATGTGATTAAAGTAGCAAACAAAATACCAAAACCAAGAGAAATTGCCATCGGTTGCAGAAATTGAGCCTGTGTACTTTTCTCCAACAAAATAGGGATTAAGCCTGCAAAGGTGGTTAGAGAGGTTAGCATTACAGGGCGAAAGCGAGCAGCGCCAGCAGTCAGCACAGCATCCATCATGTCATGCCCACGTAATCGTTGTTTGTTAATATAGTCCACTAAAACCAAGCTGTCATTGACCACGACCCCTGTGAGAGCCAATAGACCCATAAAGCTGAGCAATGACAAGTTAGCCCCCATAATCATATGGCCCAGTGCTGCGCCAACAAAACCAAGAGGAATCACTGACATAACGATAAAGGGTTGCCAATAGGATTTGAAAGGAATCGCCAGCAAGGTATATATGGCTAATAAAACTGCAAGTCCACCAAAAACTAGGCTGCCTACAGCCTCAGCCTGTTCTTTGGCTTCTCCTTCGAGTTCATAGTTAATGTCAGGGTATTGCTGTAATAATGAATCAAGCAACTCCGCAGTTTCCCGTTTGATGGCCTCGATATCTGCTGTTTTCTTATTCAAGTCGGCAGAGATTGTCAGGGTTCTTTCTCGGTTAATGCGGTAGAAGGCTGTGGGGCTGACTCCGGGCTTTATGTCTGCAACTTCAGCCAGTTGAATGGTCTGGCCTTGACGATTGGTAATAGGCAATGATTTCAAGTCTTCCAGAGACGCTCGATACTCTGCTGGGTAACGTAAGGTAACTTTGACTTCATCACGATTGCGTTGAATACGTTGTGCTTCATAGCCAAAAATAGCCTGACGCAATTGCACAGCTATATCGCGCTGTGTTAAGCCAAGGTTCTGAGCTTGTTTTGCCAACGTTATTTGGTACTCTTCTTTGCCATCGCTATGGCTGTCCTGAATGTCGAAGACTTCAGGGTATTTTTTCAGGTGTTGGCGCAGTTGTTCGGCGACAGCTTGCATATCGTCTATATTCCTGCCCCGCAGACCGACTTGTATCGGGCGACCAGCATCAGCAATTTTTGATTGAATGCTGAGTTTTTCAGCACCTGGTATGATGCCAATCTTTTTGCGCCACTGATCTGCCAATTCAGAAATGCTGATATCTCCTCGAATCTCCGGAGCTTGCACTTCGAATGCCACCAGTCCTGTATTGCTTTTCAGTTCACCAAAGAGAGTGACACCAGCAAAGGAGACGATATATTCAATGACGCTTTCTCCAGTTTCTGGATCACGGTAGTCATCTTGCAGCTCTTTGGCTGAATCCACCAAGTATTGTATTTGTCGGTTAGTCGTCTCAAACCCTGCAGTTGCAGGCATGGTCAAGGTGGCTATAACGGCTTCATCATCAACATCCGGGAAAAAAACAAAGCGTATCCAACCAGTTTGGGCGATAGTCAAAATAATAGCTGTAATGAATATTGTTGTTGCTATGGTGACGGTTTTATTTCTAAGACAAGCGTGCAAAGCTGGTTGGTAAAATTTTAAAATCGCTTTTTCAAAGCCCAGAGAGAAATTTTGTTGCCACTTGCTTAAGACATTGATCTTATCAACGTCAGTGCGCGTGCGAACATGACGCATATGCGAAGGCAGGATAAGCTTTGATTCAACCAAAGAGAACAGCAGAACGGGGATGGCGATCAAAGGAATATTTCTGAACAGATCTCCAGCGGCACCGCCAACAAACAATAGTGGGGTGAATGCAGCCACGGTGGTTAAGATGCCGAAGGTCACTGGAATCGCCACTTCGTGGGTGCCATCAATAGCGGCCGTTAAAGAATCTTTACCTTGGCGCAGGTGCTTGAATATGTTTTCCCCGGTCACAATCGCATCGTCAACGACAATGCCCAGTACTAATATAAAACCAAACAAGCTAATCATATTGAAGGTGACGCCTAAGCTTGGCATCAAACTGATCGCAGCTAAAAAGCAAACGGGAATACCCAGACAAACCCAGAATGCAACGGCTGGGCGCAAAAACAGGGTCAATAACAACAAGACGAGCAGACCACCTTGAATGGCACTGTTAGTCAGCGTTTTCAGACGGCTTTCGACGATAACGGAACTGTCACGCCAATAATTCAAATTGATGCCAGCAGGTAACTCTGGGCTGACTTGCTCGATATAAGAACGCACCACTTTTGCCGCTGTGACAGCACTTTCGTTGCCGCTTCGGTAAACACTTAAGGACAATGAGGGTGAACCATTAAAACGGGTTTCCAGGTTCAAATCGACAAAACCATCGTTGATAGTGGCAATATCACCGAGTAAAACTACGTTACCATTGTTGGTTGTTACAATAGGTAATCCCTTGAAGTCATCTGCACGATAGGCTTTACCATTGGTTCGAATCAGGACTTGGCCATTGGTGTTTTTGATATTACCGGCTGACAATTCAACGGTATTACTGCGGATTGCATCACCCACCATTTGCAGAGTCAGCCCATAAGATTTTAATGTATCAGGGGATATCTCAATAGAAATTTCCAAGTTGGGTTTGTCCAAAAAACGTACATCCGAGACACCTTCCAAGGCAAGAATATCATCGCGAACTTTTTCTGCGGTGGGTAACAAGTCTATTCGTGGAAGATCGGCTGAAATGACCACGTTCATAACCTCAAGCAGAAACTCTGCTTGCTGAATAATGGGTCTTTCTGCATCACTTGGCAGCGTGCTGATAGCATCAACTCGGAGTTTTATTTCTTCGAGAAGCTTCAGTGAGTCATAGCCTGAGGCAACTTCAGCCGTTACTGAAGAGAAGTTTTCGCTGGAACGAGAACTCAGTTTTTTAATGCCTTCCAGGTCAAAAATAGCTTCCTCGATGCGTACCGTCACAGCTTTTTCTATATCTTCAGGTGTCGTGCCTGATTGAAAGGTCGTGATAATTACAGCATCGACTTTAATTGGCGGGAAAACCTCAAGAGGAATGCTGCTTTTTATAGCAAACAAGCCGGATATCAGCAGTGCTACCATCAGAATATTGGCAGCAACTGGGTTGTGAGCGAACCATCTGATCATGAGTGTGCAGGATCTGTTGTTTGACTGCCGACATTGATGGCCGAGAAATAGCCATGTTGCTTAAGATAATGGATGTAGTAAATTATCAATGCAAAAAAGGCGGTACTTGCGGCCATGATGAGAAAGGGGGAGCCTTCTATTGAGTGGTTTTTTGTATAAAAAATCACTGAAATAAATTGCTGTATGAAAATGGCCATGAAAAGAAAAATAGCAGCACTTTTTTTCATGAATAATAAAACAACCCCAACAATAAGCAATACAACAGGGAACAACCATAACATTAGTAAGGATAGGTTAAATGGGTTTCCAGCGTTGAGAGACAAGGTAGTTGTTGAGTGGAACATCAGTATGAATAAACAAAACACACTGACCCACCAGATACCGGTTGGCCGATGTTCAGCCATTTTAGCACCGACAAAATAAATAACAGGAATGACCAGCAGAGTAATAAATGTGGCGAATAAAATGCCAAAACCCAGGGAGATAGCCATAGGTTTGAGAAATTGAGCTTGGGTGCTCTGTTCAAGCAATAGAGGGCTCAAACCAGCAAAGGTTGTCAGCGAGGTCAGCATAACTGGACGGAAGCGTTGGGCACCAGCTGTCAACACTGCAGAGGCTAGTTCAGAGCCACGTTGACGTTGTTTGTTGATATAGTCGACCAGTACCAAGCTGTCATTAATAACCACGCCAACCAATGCCAACATACCCATCATACTCATAATCGACAGATTGACCGTTTTCTCAAAAGGTAACCAGTTATATACAAAATGTCCGGCTATCGCTCCTGCAAAGCCAATCGGGATGATTGACATAACAATCAAGGGCTGGTTATAAGACTTAAATGGAATGGCCAGTAGCGCATATATCGCCAGCATAATTAAAATCAAACCGGTGTATAAACTGCCATAAGATTCCTGTTGTTCTTTAGCCTCACCTTCCATTTCATAAGAAATGTCCGGGTAACTGGCTAAGGTGGATTCTAATGCGGTGATCAAATCGCGTTTAACCGCTTCCAGGTCGACACGTTCTTTTTCGGCATCGGCAGTGACACTTAAAGTGCGAAAGCGATTGATTCGATATAAAGAAGAAGGGCTGTTCCCCGTTTCAATATTGGCTACTTCAGCCAGTTCAACACTGCTGCCATTGCCCAGTTGAATCGGAAGGGAGTACAGATCTTTCAAAGAAGATCTGTGTTCTGGAGGCAAGCGTAACATAACTCTAACTTCATCACGGCCGCGCTGGATTCTCTGAGTCTGTAGGCCAAAGAATGCTTGCCGCACTTGTGAGCCAATTTGTTGCAGGTTAATTCCCAGATTGTATGCTTCAGGTTTTAACTTAAGTTGAAATTCGTCCTTGCCCCCAGATAGGTTGTCTTGAATGTCAAATAGACCATCGTAGGTTTTTAATTGTTCTTTGAGCTGGTCGCCGACAATGCGTAAATCGTCCAGATTATTTCCGCTTAGCTGAATTTCAATGGGTTCACCTGCACGTCCAAACTCAGCTCTAAAGCTTAGCTGTTCGGCGCCTGGTATACCCCCAATTGTCTGGCGCCATTCTTTGACTATATCGCGTGATGAAACTTCAATTACGCGTTCATCCGGAGGAAGAATTTCGAAAACAACATTGCCAAGATTACTGCTTTTGCTTGAATAACGGCCACCGCTGGTCGATAAGATACTGACAATAAGACTGTCGCCGGTTTCTGGGTCGCGGTATTTCTCCTGCAATGCTTGAGCAGCTCGAGTCATTGTCTGAATATGACGATCAGTAGTTTCAAAAGCGGTTTGCGTTGGCATAGTCAATGAGGCACTGATGACTTCACTGTCGATTCTGGGAAAGAAAGTGAAGCGTATCGAGCCCGTCATTACTGTTGCAAAAATAACCACTGTAATCACTAACGTAGCTAATAGAGTGATGGTTTTATTATGAATACACTTTTCTAATAATGGTTGATAGAAGCGTAAAATGGTCTTTTCGAAGCCTTCAGAAATAGTTCGTTGTACACGACTGAACCAACCATTGGGTTTCTCAGACAATGGTTTCACATGACGTAAGTGGGCAGGAAGAACCAATTTTGATTCAACCAAAGAAAACAGCAGTACAGGGATCACGATGGCTGGAATTTGCGCGAATATTGCACCACGAGTGCCTTCGATCATCAATAAGGGGACAAAAGCAACAACAGTAGTCAAAACGCCAAATGTCACTGGTGTCGCAACTTCTTCAGTGCCTTCAATAGCTGCTGTAAGGGAGTCCTTGCCCATGCGCATATGTCGATAGACATTTTCGCCGGTTACAATAGCATCATCAACGACGATGCCCAGAGCTAGAATAAAGGCAAACATGCTGACTACGTTTAAGGTGACGCCCAGTTGCGGCATCAACAAAAGGGCCCCCATAAACGAAATAGGAATTCCAAGACAGACCCAGGCTGCAACCGAAGGGCGCAAAAATAAGGTCAGTAAGAGAATGACCAGAATGCCTCCTTGCCAGGCGCTTTTGAGCAAGGTGTTGAGACGGCCTTTAACGGTTTTTGATCGGTCACGCCAATAGGACATGGAAACACCGTCAGGCAAATTGGCTGTTTGTTCTTCGAGGTACTGTTTAACCTTGTCTGCGACCTGGATAGCACTTTGGTCACCTGTTCGATAAACATAGAGAATTGAAGCTGGTCTGTTGTTAAATACCTTGGTGGTTTTATCCTCTTCAAAGCCATCGTTGATATCAGCAATGTCACCCAGCAGAATGGTGTTGCCCGCGTTGGTAGTGATCACCGGAATGCGTGCGTATTCGTCACCAGTGTAGCTTTGAGCATTGGTTCTGACCAGAATCTCACCCTGGGCGCTTTTTATATTACCCGCAGATAAATCCAGTGAACTTGAGTTAATTGCATTCGAGACATCCTGCAGCGTGATATTAAGTGAATCCAATACAGTAGGGTTGATATGAATGCTGATTTCATAGTCTCTGGCGCTATCCAATTCAATCTCACTGACTCCCTTGATATCCAGCATTTGATCACGGTGGTTTTCGGCCAATTGGCGTAATTCTTTTTCCGAAAGATCGCCCGTAATCACAACACTGATAACACTTCGAACGCGAGCAGGAATGCTGATCACTGGACGCTCTGCGTTCGTAGGCAGGGTTGAAATGGCGTCAACTCGCAGTTTTATATCATTCAATAGTTTACGACTGTCATAGCCTTTTGCTACTTCTGCGTAGATAGTTGATAGGCCTTCTGCGGATCGTGACGAGAGTTTTTTGATACCTTCAAGGTCTTGGATGGCTTCTTCAATACGAATGGTGACGCCTTCTTCAACAGAAGAGGGAGTAGCGCCGCGGATGCTGGTGACAACATTGACCCGTTCAAATTCGAATTCGGGAAACACTTCCAGAGGAATACGGTTGGTTAATAGTGTGACTAAGCCACCTGCCAGAATGGCAAACATCAGCAAATTAGCTGCAACCGGGTTATGTGCAAACCAGCGGATCATGCTTATTTTTCCTCGTCTTGTTTCTTCGGTTTCTTATTAACCTGTTGGTCACCTAATAACTTCGCGTCAGCGCCGCTAAGGGCGCCGCCTAAACTGGTGGTTACCACTAACTCTTCAGCATTAACGCCTTCTACTACCGAGTTGTTGCTATCCTGCCAGACAATATTAATATTGCGTTTGCGCAGAATACCTTCATCGAAAATAAACACATAAGAACCTTCACGGATGGCCTGATTGGGAATCACCATGGATTGTGGCGCTATACGCCCTGCAATTGTAGCTGATACATATTGACCAATCCTGAGTTGCAGGCCTTGATCGCTGACTGCTTGAGTTATTTTGGCAGTTACATTCAGTTGTCGGGTTGTGGTGTCAAAAACACTGTCGGCCCGGACAATCTGAGCATCCCAATTGTGTTGGCGTCCACCCAATGTTGCCGCCAGTACAACTGCAGGTTTGTCTTGAATGTTTAACTGGGAAAACTGATCTTGATTCAGGGGTAATTGGGCTTCAAGTCCTTGATCGGAAAATATTTCCCCCAAAACAGAACCGGTGGTTACAAATTGACCAAGGTCAACCCGTTTACTGATGATGAAACCGTTATAAGGAGCTCGAATTCGAGTGCGCGAGTAATCCAGTTGTGCTTTTTCATAAGTTGCTTTGCTTGAATCTAATTGTGCCTGTGCTGCTGCCAGTTGTGGTTTTCTCAGCACCAGGTCGTTGGGCTGTCCGTCAAAACCAAGTCGCTGCCAGTCTTTTGTGGCTTGATCTGCACTGGCTTTTTCCTGCAGCAAAGCTGCTTTAGCCTGTGATAGCTGCGCCTGAGCGCTACTGACTGCTGCACGAAAATCACGACTGTCGATTTCCAGGAGTATGTCACCTTTGTTAAATTGTCCACCGCTGGCAAAGCTGGGAGCAACAGCTGTGATTTCCCCGCTGACCTGAGCAACAAGGTTACCTCTTGTGCTCGCAGAAATAGTGCCGTTGGTGCTGATGATAATCGGATAGTCTTTAATGGTTGCTTTAGATGCTTCAACGGAGACAATTGCTTTTGGTGGTGCGCTCTTTTTGGCTTCAGGTTTGTTAATCACCAATAGGGTGAGAATAACGCCACCAACGATTAAGAGCCCTAATAAAACCAAGAGCGTTTTTTTAAGAGATAATCCCTGGTGATCGTCTTGTTGTGACGCAGTGGATTCTGGATATGAGCTTTTCATAATGACTAATACCGAATGGTGGGTCTAAAAATCGCCGCCTAATGCCAGATAGAGAGCAATGCGGTTCTGTAATAATGTATTCTTCAGATTGATCAGGTTTGATTGGGCATCGAACCAACGGCGTTGAGATTCCAACAAGGTGGTATATTCAATCAAACCGGACTGATATTGTTCGAATGCCAATTGATAACCTGACTCAGAGTAATAAGCGGCTTCTTCAATGGCTTGAGTTTGTTTGCTGAGATAGTTTTCGCTGCTCAGTGCCGTTTCTACTTCATTGAAGCTGGTCAACAGTGTTGACAGATACTGGTTGAAACTGGCATCGGACAAAAACTCGGCTTGTCTGGCCTGTGCTTTCAGCTGACCACCTCTAAACAGAGGTAAAGTCAGGTTGTTTACCAGATTCCACAGCAGAGTTTCCTGATCCAGAAGGCGCAGCTTTTCACTGCTTGCTCCATAACTGGCTGTTAAGGAAAACGATGGAAAACGGGCACGGTCTGCCGCTTTGGCGCTGAGCTTGGACGATTGCCATTGTTTCATGCTGGCAAGCACATCCGGGCGACGGGTCAACAGTTCCGATGGCAGGCCTGCAGGTACAGGAGTATTCAGTTCGGGCAGTTGTGCTTCAAATGCAAGCTGCTGGTCAGGGTATTTTCCCAGCAACTGTTTAAAGTTACGAATGGATTGTTGTAACTGATCACGCAAGTCGATAATTGAGGCTTTTTGTGAAGCAAGGTCAGTTCTGTTTAAATAGACTTCAAGCGCGGTACGAGTGCCAGATTTGTATTTTTCTTCGATAACCTCAAGTGTATCTGTTTGACTCTGTAGGCGTTTTTCCGCCAGTTCCAGGCGTAATTGAAGAGTGTTTATGCCATACCAGGCTCGAGCGATATTAGCAGCCAGAGCAAGTCTGGCTGCTGTATAATTGGCTTGCTGGCTTTCGGCATCCAGAACAGCTGCTTTTTTCTGCGCGCTGAGCTTTCCCCAGATATCGAGCTCCCAATTTATATTGATGCTGGCGTTATAGACAGAGTTATAGGCCGTTTGACCACTTGTCTGTATCTCACTTTGGGTTCTTGTGCGGGCCAGGCGGGCATCAAATTGAGGCCACAAAGGTGCTCCGGTGGCTTTAGCCGACTCAATGCTGGCGGCCAGGTTGGCCGCAGATGTCCGTAAGTCAGGGTTATTGCTAATGGCTGTTGCCACAAATTCATTTAAGCGTTCATCATTAAATTGTAGCAACCAAGTTTGCGCATCGAATGATTGCGAGCTTTGTGGATTTTCTTTGTGCTGCCAGTGTGGTGCGATAGCAACAGCACTGTCTATTGTTGTTGGCAATGAACCGCTATCCTCCTTTGTCAGTGATGTTTGACAGCCGGAGAGTATAATTACCAGAGAAATAAGAGTGATTGAACGAGTTAGCATATCCATATTTTACTATGTTACTGCAAAAGGAATGGTTTCAATTTGTATCATGATGTAACCAGTGTGATAATCGCGTTAATTCTTGAACAGCTCCGTTATATAGCTGATATCAGCCATTAACTAAATAGTAAACGAAATTTCAGGTTATAGCATGACAAATACGTCACAAAACACAGCAACGATCTTAACTGAAGCCTTGCCATACATTCAAAAATTCCATGGCAAGACTATCGTGATCAAATATGGCGGCAATGCCATGATTGATGATGCCTTGAAAAGCAGTTTTGCCCGTGATGTGGTTTTGCTGAAACTCGTTGGTATGAATCCGGTTGTCGTGCATGGTGGTGGGCCACAAGTCAGCGCTACATTGGAAAAACTGGGAATCGAATCACAGTTCATCAATGGCCTGCGCGTGACTACGCAGGATATGATCGAAGTGGTTGAAATGGTGCTGGGTGGTTCGGTCAATAAAGATATTGTGCGTTTGATCAATTCTCATGGTGGTAAAGCCGTTGGTTTGACCGGTAAGGATGGCAATTTGATTCAGGCCTCAAAGATCGATTCCAAAGCGGATATTGGCTTTGTTGGTCAGGTTGATAAAATCAATGCTGCCGTGGTGCGACACCTGGAACAGGATAACTTTATTCCAGTGATTGCACCAATTGGTGTTGGCGCTGATGGTGCAACTTATAATATCAATGCAGACTCAGTAGCTGGTGCTCTGGCGGCCAGACTGGAAGCAGAAAAATTGATCTTGATGACTAATACACCGGGTGTTTTGAATAAGCAAAAAGAATTGTTGACCGGTCTGGATGCTGAGCAAGTTGCAGCCTTGATAAAAGATGAAACTATCGTTGGTGGTATGATGCCAAAAGTGGAATGTGCCTTAACAGCAATCAATCAGGGAGTGGAAACGGCTCATATCATCGATGGGCGGGTTGATCATGCCTTGTTGTTAGAAGTCTTGACCGATTCCGGTGTTGGTACGTTGATTCGGGCATAGGATGAGAGATAGATAGTTATAATTGTACAAGCTCGAAATTTAGGAGCTGCTGCTCGTAGTCAACTAGAATTACTTAGGCTAAGGAATTTTAGATGAATATAAACAAAACAATTAAATTTCTCTTGGGTAAATCGAGTACTCAAGATACTAATGATTGTGTTCCGAGTTACCTTTCAAGTGAGTATGACAGAGAGGGAGCGGCTTTTCACTTAGGTGAACTTGGGGTGAACTCCCCTCAAATTCTTGGAGCTCTTTGTAAAGCCTGTTTGCAAGATGCAGAGGAAGATGTGAGGCTTACATCACTTGAGGCCTTAGAAAAAATTGATCATAAATTCGCGATAGCAATGGCATATTGTATGGTTGATGATGAATATGAAAATATTCAAGAACATGCTTTATCTATTATCGATAGTTTCACGAATTAAGTAGCTTGCTGGGCCACTCTTAAAAAAGTTAAGCGTGTTATAGAGGTATTTTTTTCTTTATGTCAAAGAATCAAAGTGATATTGAGCTTCTTAATGTTGAATTTGATAAGGGGATTTAGTGTCATAAAATTGATTGTTAGTTAAACCAAGGAGGGTTTAAACATGCCAGCTCAAACACTATAAAACAATAAGGGTAGGCGTTGTATAGAATTTGTTCTTGCTTTGTCTGGCACTTGGCTGGTTCTGTTCCCAGAGGGCGTTTTTAGTGTCTAACTATAGCGAAATTGCATGGTAGTATTACGAGTTTAAGTCCATGAAATAGTTAAGGAATGAGTACTATTGTTCTCACATCAGTCTGATTTTTGAGCACTGAATAGTTTTGCTCACTGTAATGAGCAAATGATTCCAGCACTGTGATTGGATCCACGTCTTTTAAAAGGGAAAGCGTGTTTTTCTTATTCAAATGGGTTTTTTGTTCAATATTTGTTCAAGCTGCTTAATCGTGCTTACGACCGTGTTAGTAAGTTGGTAAATATTTGGCATTGTCTTTGATTTAATGATTTTGAATTTATTTGTGGGAAAATTTCCCACAAATAAATATTTTTTGTTATACTCCTCCAAAATGGCAACCTGACAACCTATTTTTGCAGTGTTTTGCAGGGAGTTTCCCGCTATTAAAAAGCGATATTTGATGCTCTGCGCTTTGTACAAGATTGTTCTGGATATGTTGAGGGTGCTTTATTCAGGCAGTGGCATGCTCTGCGGTGCTTATCATTTAACCGCTAAAGTTGAAAGCCACATTTTTATCAGATGCTTCCAGGCAGATGACAAATTCTATTTTTGGGAGGTCTCAACATGAGGCAATATTTTTGGGGCAGATTATTGGCTTTGGTCGTAACCCCCTTTTCTTTGTTGGTTATTTCAAGCGGAACATTGGCATACAACCCAAACCCTTATCTGATCGGTGCTAATAGTACGATTTATTCTGTTGCTGAACAGCCTGATGGGAAAATCATCATTGGTGGGGCTTTCAGCAGCGTTAATAATGTGTCTCATCCCCGTATTGCCAGATATAATGCTGATGACAGTTTGGATGCTGGTTTTACAAGCAATATCGTGGGGAATGTCTTTAAGGTTGTAGTCGACGATTCTGGACATATATTGGTTGGAGGAAGTATCAGCTCGGTTAATGGCACACCTCGTACCAAGCTTTCTCGTTTAAACTCTGATGGCACACTGGATATGACGTTCAACCCTTCTTTTGCAGGAGGGGATGTGCATGCGATTACTCTGCAGCAAAATGGAAAAATACTTGTTGGTGGTAATTTTAGTGCTGTTAATGGCTCACTATCACCCAAGATAGTGCGACTTAATTCAGATGGGAGTACCGATGCCTCTTTTTCAATAGGAACCGGCGCTGCTGGTACCGTTTTTGACATTGCAGTTCAGGATGATCGCAAAATAATCGCTGCAGGTTCTTTCTCAGCATTTAATGGTCAGACCCATGCAAATATAGTCCGGCTTAAACCGAATGGTTCAATCGATGCTGATTTTGTCGCCACCGGTTCAAACTCAACAATACAGACTATTGCCATACAAAAAGACAGTAAAATATTATTGGGAGGTGGTTTTACCCAATTTAACGCTGCTTCAGCGATAAGAATAGTTCGTTTGCTGCCAGATGGAACAATTGATATGGGGTTTAGTGCACGAACCAGTGGTTATAATTCCACCATTACCAGAATCAAAGTGCAGGAAAATGGGCGCATAATGGTGGCAGGCTCTTATACGCAGCCTTCTCCCACCAAAACCTATCACCGTCTCTCCCGCCTATTGCAAAATGGGGCCTTGGATCAAACATTTGGTGGAGGCTCAAGTTATAATTCAACGGTCCATGATCTGACCTTTCAGGGAAAGGATATGGTCGTTGTGGGAAGTTTTACCCAACATTACTCAGCTGGTGGAACGAATAGAATCATTCGAGTTAATCGCAAAAACCAGAACCTGAACTATATTGGTTTGTATAACATCAATGCGAATGATCGAGTCAGTGCAATAGCCGTGCAAACAGATGGCAATTTCATATTGGGCGGACGGTTTACTACGATGTTTATTTCAAACACGCCACAACGTTTGGTAAGAATTGCTCATAATGGGCACAAGGATTCTACATTCAATCCACCAGGCACCAATGGTGAAGTTCTGGCTCTGGGGGTTCAGCCTGATGGTAAAATAATTGCTGGCGGCGCTTTCAGTCAATTTGGCACCACATCAGTGGGCAATATTGTTCGCATGACGACATCCGGTGCACGTGATACAGCCTTTGTTGCTACGACAAATGGAGAGATTCGTGGTATTGCAATTCAAGCAGATGGGAAAATCATTATTGCGGGGAATTTTGGAGTAGTTAATGGTGTCGCTAAAGCTCGAATAGCAAGGCTTAATTCTGATGGAACGCTTGATAACACATTTGTTGCAACAGGGCCGAACTCGGCGTTGCTTGATACTGTGCAGTTGCAAGCCGATGGGAAGATTCTGGTGGGTGGAGGTTTCACTCAATTTAATGGAGTAAGCAGCCCAAACATAGCAAGGCTCAATGCTGATGGTTCTATTGATAACAGTTTTGCTGTTGACGGCACTGGTCCAAATGATAAGGTTACTGGGATTGCTGTTCTGCCTGATAGGCAGATATTAATCAGTGGTAATTTCACAAGCGTTAATGGATTGACAATATCTGGAGTGGCAAAACTGGAGGCTGATGGTTCGCTTGTTCAGTCATTCACGCCGACTACACTGGGTCGGGTATTTTCACTGGCAACCCAATCTGATGGTAAAATAATTATCGGAGGGGAATTCGTAAATGTAAATGGAAGCACTGTCTCTCGTCGTCTGGCCAGACTTAACCCTGATGGAAGCCTCGATGATGCTAACTTCAAACCTGTATCCTTTCAGGCCCCCAACTTCAGTGTTATCTCAACAGTTATCCATGCTGATGGAACATTGCTGTTTGGTGGGGATTTTACACAGGTTAATGGCATTAATCTGACTCGTTTCGCAAGACTGGGAATGGTCAGTGAGTCTCCGATGATAACGTTAACCCCGAGTTCATCGGGCAATTCCTTAACAATAAAAAGAACTGGAGGAGGTCCAGTATTTAACTGGGTCACACTCGATTCCTCTATTGATAATGTTACATGGAATAGAGTTGGTGAGGGGCAAAGGGATAATAAAAATAACTGGTTGTTTAATGGCACCAATATACCCCTTGAAGAGTCGCGATATTTTAGAGTTGAGGCTTCTTACGGTAATGGCAAAAGTGGCAATGGGTCCATGTTCAGAGCAGTCTATGAGATATACCGAAAGCCAAGCCAGGATTGCAGTTTCTTTATTATCAAAGCGGCCAATGGCAAACAAACGGTAGTGTGTCTTTAAGCCTGTTATTGGTTTGTTTTAAAGCGAACCATTATAGCCAGGTCAAAATCTGTATAAAAACAGATTGTTGGCCTGGCCATATAACAGAAGATGAGAGGGAAAGACAAAAGGGGATAAGTTTGAAATCAAATCGAGTATGCCATTATTATGGGCAGGGAATACTTAGCTTTGGCAGAGTTCTAAATGAAACGACAAGTAACTCAACAGGATTTACTCTTTTTCAATGCCTTTGTTCCTTTGGGCAATGATGAGCTATCAGCAGCAATGCAGTGCTTTTCGATCAAGACGTTTGAATCGGACTGTCGGATATTTTCAGCTAATGATAGACCCAGACACATATGGTTTTTGATCGATGGCATAGGTCGATATTTTTATCTGGATAAGAATGGCAAAGAAAAAAATAAATCCTTGGTAAAGCCAGGAGGGGCTTTTGCCAGTATCAGCACATTGGTCAACAATGAGAGTAGCTATTTCTATACACAGACGATCACTTGCTGCACAACTATGGAAATCCACTACAGTGATTTAATCAAGCTGGCTGACACTTATTCACAATGGAGCTTGTTTGTGCGTAAAGTCTATGAAAACCTCGCTCTTAAACAGGAGAAAAGAAAAGCGAGTCTATTGATGATGTCAGCTCAGGAGCGTTATGAACTTTTTTTACAGGAATTTGCTGAAGAAAGTCATTTGATCCCTTTGAAGCAGGTTGCCATGTATATCGGGATTACTGATGTCAGCCTATCCAGAATTCGCAGAAAAATGGGCTTAACATAGGATAAGGACAAGAGGTATTGTTGAGGTTACAGTGCCTTTTCATGCTTAATACTCAAGGAGACCGCTGTGAAAAAACTCTTGCCCCCGATACTATTGCTGTTGTTCATTACCTTAATGGGTTTAATTTGTTGGACAACAGACTCACCACACCTTAATTCTGTTCCCTATGTGTGGTTAGGCTTGCCGTTTATTCTGCTGGGCTTGGCATTATCAGCTGCAGGTAAATACCTGTTCAAAGTCAGACAAACTAATATCATGACGTTTGATGAACCGGATTGTCTGGTGACAGAGGGTGTTTTCAGCTTTTCAAGAAACCCAATGTATCTGGGTTTTTCAATCATCATTTGGGGTTCCGCTGTGTCTATGGGAGCGGCTTGGTCATCGTTGGGATTGGCCATACTTTTTGTGTTGATAACTGATCGTTGGTATATCGAGTACGAAGAGAAAGCCATGCAGAAAAAGTTTGGTAAACGCTACCATGATTACTGTCAAAACGTTCGTCGTTGGATCTAAACGGAGAGTTATGTAAAAGGTTTATGCAGAAGACCAGGTACTAAAGCCTGGTAATAGTTAGTGGTTATCGAGAGGCTTTTTGCTCAGCAGATATGACATTTTCCATCATGGCTTGCTGTACTTGGTGGATAACATCAGCTTCATTATCCTGCAGTTGTTCTTTGGTGATCTGGATGGGTTCTCCCACGCAGACATGAATGTGTGAAAAAGGCTTTGGTAGTTTGTGTTTATCCCAGGATTTTTCGAAGACCCATTGACGGTTGCATTCGATATGGAATGGAATAATGGGAGCTTTACTCAGAGCGGCCAGCCAGAGAACACCTGACTGCAACTCATATTTTGGCCCACGAGGACCATCGGGAGTAACGGCTATGCTATTACCCTGACGAATTGCTTTGAGTGCACCTCGAGTCGCTTTTGTTGAACCGGAAGAGGAAGAGCCGCGAATGCCGTAATTCCCAAAGCGTTCAACGCATCGAGTAATAAATTCACCGTCTTTGCTATCGCTGATCATGATGCCAATATTCTGACCGCGAATGGCCCAGGAACCAGTAGCGACATTGTTGTGCCAGGTGCTGTAAATCCAGGCTTGTTGTGCCTTTTTCAATGTGTCCAGATGTTCTTTGCCATGCCAGTGTGTGCGGCAACTGAACGTTAACACTGAAAAAAGCAGTTTGAAAACGGTTGGCAGAATACTAAACGCTGGCCTGTCACTCATAGCGGGTTGTTGGGATAATTGTTTACGACGTTTTTTGGGAGTTCAAAAGCTGTTCCAGTTCACGAACTTTGCGCTGCAGTTTATCGAGTTTTTTGTCGACATTGAGTGAACGTACATAGTCTTTGAACGGTTTGGCCGGGGTTCCTGCCCAGATGCCCGCCGAGGTAATATCCTCAGTGACACCACAGCGATGGACCAGAACAGCATCATCCGCCACTGACTTATGGTCTAACACACCAGTTTGGCCGGACATCAAGACTCGTTGGCCTATGGTGCTTGAACCGGCGATAACACATTGCGCGGTGATGACTGTGTCGGCACCGACTTTGACATTATGCGCGATATGGCACAGTGCATCGATTTTAACACCTCGTTCAATCACTGTACTGCCATAAGTGCCTCGATCAATATTGCAATTAGCGCCGATTTGTACATCATCACCAATCACCACTGTGCCAGTGTGTGGCAGCCGGTGGTAGTGTTTTTGTACGTCTGGAGCAAGGCCAAAGCCTTCGTTGGCAATAGTTGTTCCAGGGCGAATAATGACTCGATGACCTATTTGAGTGGCATAGCCGATATTCACCATGCTGTGAATCACACAATGTTGACCTAGTGTTACGTCGTGTTCAACAACAGTGTTAGCGCGAATAATGCAATGATCACCAACGACCACATTGGCGCCAATGACCACATTGGGGCCGATTCGACAGTTCAGCCCAATTGTTGCGCTGTCATGGATGGTAGCACTGGGGTGAATTGCTGGCCATTCGGAATCCGAAGGGTCATAGTCATCCAGCTTTTGCTTTATCAAAGCTTGAGACAGGCGTGTATCTGCTGTGATGAGTACAACACAGCAATTTGCATTCGCTGCCAGAATACTATCGGCTAGATGCGCCGTAGTGATAATCACTGCTGGTGGGTGTGATGACAAGGCTTCGATATAGTTTGAATCACTGCAGAAAACCAGGCTGCTCGGCTGATAATCATCGCATGAAGCCAGATTATCAAAGTGCACATTGTTGTATCCATCAGCTTGGCTTAAGTCTGGAAACAGTTCCAACAGTTGATCAGTGGCAATAGAAGGTGCTGAATTGATCATGAAATATAGCTTTAGGCTCTACAGTGAATAACAAGGCAACTGTAAAGGCTGGAAAAAAACAACGCAAGCTATTTGCACTGCTAAAATACGGCTTTCGGGGTAGATATTTTGGCTCTTTCCAAGGAGTTTTGGTTACAATGTGTTTCTGCAACTTATCAATGGCAAGCCATGCAATCATTATCCTATACTGCGCTGGAAAAAATTGACGTGAAAAAACCGGTTGATCGAATCGGTTATATTTGTGAAAACGCGATCAATAAATACGTTCTTGATCTTGGTGCTTTGGATGAAACTGCTTACGAACATAAACTGAATACCGAGTACTGGCTCCACCAGCGTATTGCACAGCAAGCCCGTTTTGTTCGTGGGGTGGATAGTTCAGAGTTGGTCACTGACCAGGGTTTAACTCCCTGTGACAATAGTGTGATACAACGAGGTGATGTGTACCAGCTGCAGCCAGTTATTGATGAACATGGCGTACCGGACTTAATTGTCGCCGGAGAATTGATAGAGCATCTGCCAAACAGTTTGCAATTTTTGCAGTCTCTCAAAGACATTAAAGCCTTGCAGGGAACTCGCTTTATTTTCACGACACCTAACGCCTGCAGCTTGCATAATGGCATCATTGGACTTTTTAAACGTGAATCTACCCATATAGATCACTTGACGATATTGTCTTTTAAAACTCTGAATACGCTGTGCCAGCGAGCCGGTTTCCAATCTTGGCAGTGTCGTCCGTATTATATGAAATTTCCTGAGATGATCAGTAAAACACAAGGCTTTGCCCATTGGTCGACCAGAGGCTTTGAAAAGGCAATTAATCTGGGAGAGCGTTTATTTCCTTTGCTGAGCGGTGGTTGGGTTGTGGATGTTATTATCTAAACCGCTGTTTATGTCAGGCCAACTCTGTCCCTCTTGGGATTCTTGATGTTGGAAAACCCATTTATCTGTCAGGTTTGCTGAAGAAGATCCATTTGTTAACGACAAAGGCAATAATCACGGTGATAATGACCGCAACAGCACCGTTGAAATAGTCATTGGCTGATCCCAGAGCATGCATGCTGGCTTGGATGGCTACGTTGATCAGATATATTCCGAAATAAAACAGGTAATAGAACAGCAGGCTGTATTTGTGTCTGGATTGTGCATTGAAGACAATTTTTTTGTTGGCAATATAACCGAAGTAAATACTGATGATACCCGGTAATAGTGCGGCTAATGAATAATGCAATCCAATAGTGATAAACAAGGCAAACAAGCCATAAGCTAACAGAGTATTAAACCCACTGACCATGAGGTATTTAGGCACCTGTTTTTTTAATACTGAGTGGGTTGTTGCCGAAGATTTTTTCATGGTTTTTGAGTATTAATCACCTATATCATCGGTCTTGACGAAAAACAGAATATTGTTTTTCCAGGGGCGAATGCGGTGTTCTGACCGAATGGAGTTCTTTCCAAATACCTTTTCAATAAGCTGTACCAGCTGTGTTCTAGTTTTATAAGCTACTTTGTCACCAGTAACATAGCGTTCCAGAAAATAGCTTAAATAATTGATTGGTGTTGGTCGGTTTTCCCAATCTTTAACGATAAAGTTACCGCCTTTACTCAGCAAAGATTTGCCTGTGTTGAGGATAGATTCATGCAATTCCCAAGGGATGTGATGTAGAACATCACAAATAATGATCAAATCAAATGTGTCAGAACGTTGCGCTGCGAATTCATCAATGTTGATTTGCAGAAACTCAACTCGGCTGCGGTCACCTCTATACAAACGTCCGATGGTGGGCGCGATATCGATGCTGGTGATCTGAGCGTTTGGAAATTGTGCGGCTAATTGCTCCGTCATAGCGCCTTCACCACCACCAATTTCCAAAATGGTCTTGGCTTGGCTGTTGTCTTTTATCGACAAACCCAAGTGGGTGATATCGACAAATAAAGCGCGATATAAGTTGGCGACCGGACGCTCAAGAGGCCCCATTGATCTTCTTATCCAAGCCCCAAGTGCCATATTATGTTTTCACCATTGATTTTGTCAGCGGTATTTTAAAGGGAAATATCAGCAATGAGCTAATGTTTTGTACACCCAGCCCAAAAAAATAAGCACTGAAGCATAACAGTGGAACTGAGCTGCTGATGAGTACTCTGGAAAAATGCGGTACTGCAAAGCTGGAAATCAGCACAAAGATAGAGAATGAGCTAATCAGCATGCCCAGAAACATTAAACCAATTGCTCTAGGTTGCCATTGCTTATTTGAAAACACAGTGATTATAGCCACGAGACAAGCAATAATGAACAGGTATTTATAGTCGCTCTGGTATCGTTTGTAGAGCTTTGCTATTGTTCTTTTCCGTTTTTGCTCATTCTGGTTAATTGCGCTGAGCTGTTCATATTCGTTGTTATAGCCAGAGTGGATTTTATGAAAACGGTTGGTCAGATATTGGAACTTCCTATCACCGCGTTTTAGTTGTTGTGGATCTAACGCCGGAGGAAAATAATCAAAATCAATAAACTTTTTGAAACCATTTAATGCAATAGTCCCCACCTTTTTAACTGCTTGAGGTTTAATTAAAAGGCCTGGAATATAGCTGGTACGACAGCCATTTGGTGTGTTGCGGCAGAACCGTTCGATGTCATCGGCGATTTGTTGGTAAGCCAGTTCTGTGTCTTTGATATTCTGATGGTATCCTGCTTTGACCATACCACTGCGAATGCCCCAGCTGGCCAAATCGCCTTTTGCCATGTTCCAACGCCTCAATCGTATGCCATCCTCTTTAAGCATACCTTTGACCAAGCGTCTGGTGCTATCACTGATGGTTTTTAATTTATCGATGCTTGTTTTTGAGATATAGATATAGGATTTTTCATCATCGTCGGTGTTCAATGAGTAAACAGCATTCACTGCACGAAAAAACTGCGTGCCCTTGAACTCTGATACACCATGAAAACCGTATTTCTTATCATTGATACTGGCTAAAATTTGCCAGGTTATTATGGGAATACACAGGATGATTGCCAGAGACAATAAGGGTAGAGAGCGGTTTCTTTGTTTGTATATACGCCAGAGACTCAATAACAATAAGGGGAATAAACCTGACAACATCCAGATAGACTCGCCGCGAGTATTCCACGCTAATGCCAGGCTAATACCACAGAGCAATAGCCATGTTGTGGGCAGTTTTGCCTTTGCTTGATAGCAGTGGGTCAGCACAATGATTAAACAACTCAGATAAACCAGAACCAGTGAAGCGTATAGATTTATACGTATTGGTTGTGTCCAGAATTCAGAAAATGTCGCAGGGTTATAAAGCACTAGAGTAAAGCCCGCAATAATGGCAACTTTATTGGTCAGGGTGGTGAGTAGAGCCTTTAAAAATACCAAGCTGGCGCCAAGGTATAAAACATCGATAGCCAGTTTTGCACTAATGCCCAGTTGCGACATAATGGCTAAGAACAATGAATATATTGGGCCTTTAATCAAAGTATATTGATCATAAGTAAGCCCCATCCATTCATCCGCACTGATGGATTTCGCTTTCAAAGTAAACCAGGTGCCATCGATTGGATAAACCATTGGTACTGTAAAGGGAATAACAGCACTTAGCCACAACTTGTATAAACAAATATATGTGACAACACACCAAAAAATGACATTCGCCGAATTGGCTGGTAAATTTTGCAATGCTGTGTGATATATCTTTTTCATAGAATTAAGATGGAATCAGTCAGTCACGTTCGACATTAGTATTTATTACAAAGTTTTGCTAATTAAAAAAATGATGATTGGCAACGTATTTCAGCCTGTTCAATATGCTTTGCACACCCAAGCCTAGAAAGTAAGCACTAAAACACAGCATGGGGATAGAGCTGCTGACTATAGCTCTGGCAAGATCATGGGCAACAAATGAGATGATCAGCAGATAGATGCCAAAAGATCCTGCAAAACTCCCCAGCAACATGAGTCCTATCATTTTCGGTTGCCATTGTTTGTTGAGCAACACCGTTAGAATGGCAATAATGATAGTAAGGGTTAAAAGCGGAAAATAGTCGTTCTGGTAACGTTGGTGAATTTTCTTCAGCATGTTTTTTCGCTGAGTTTCGGTTTTAGTAATGTCGCTTAATCGTTCGTATTCGCTATTAAAGTCAGTGTGCATATTGAAAAAACGGTTTACTAGATACTGAAATTTTCTATCACCGCGTTTGCGTTTTTCCAAACTCAAAGCCGGAGGGAAATGTTGGAAGCGGATGAGTTTCTGCAACCCTCGGATCAGGTTGTCATCAATTCTTTTGAACCCCTCTGGTTTTAATAGCAATCCGGGGATATAGGTTTTTCGGCAATTATCAGCATTTTGTTGGCAATAGTCTTCGATATCCTTGGCAATTTTTTGATAGGCAAGCTCTGTTTCAGCGAAATTTTTGTAATAACCATCCTTAGCCATGGCGCTACGGATAGCCCAACTACTGTGTGAGCCCAATGCTGCACTTTTCTTTTTAAAAGTAATCCCATCATCTTTGAGCATCGCTTTAGCCAGTCGTCTGGTCCGTGTGCTGATGGCATTAAGTTTATCAATCGTTGTTTGTGATAAGTAGTGATATGGCTTGTCGTCATCTGCGGTATTCAATGAATAAAGGGCGTTGGCTGCACGCACAAATTGAGTGCCTTTGAACTCAGAGATGCCTTTAAAGCCGTAATGAGTTTCATTGATTCCTGCCAGGTAGTGCCAGGTAGCAGTGGGGATAGAGATAATAATCGCCCACGATAACAAAAGCATTGTCAGGTGTTTTTTTTGCCAAATTCGCCAGAGTGTTATCAGCATAAGTGGGCCAAGGCTGGATAACATCCAAATGGACTCTTCCCGTGTATTCCAAGCCAGGGCCAGACTGGCACCGCATAATAACATCCAGTGAACTGGGAGCTTATCCGGTTTTTCATAGGCAAAAGCCAGCAAGGCGATTAAGCTGCTCAGGTAGATTAATACCAGTGGTGTATAGATATTAATACGTAATGGCTCTGCCCAGAAATCTGAAAATGTAATTGGATTGCCAAGAACCAGAACAAAACCCAGTGCAATGGCAAATTTGTTATTGAGGCTTATACGAAGAGCCAGCAGGAATGTCAGGCTGGCAAAAACGTACAACATGTCTATCGCCAGTTTCGGGCTGATACCTAAATTCGACACAGCTGAAAGGAACAGCGAATAAACTGGACCTTTGATCAATGTGTAGTGGTTGTAACTCTCTCCCAACCATTTGCCAGAGCTTATGGATAAGGCATTCTTAAAAAACCAAGTCTGATCTCCTGGGTAGGACATTGTGACAGTAAATGGCACAACAGAACTCAGCCATAACTTGTATAGGCAGGCAATGCTGATAAAACTCCAGAATACAGTAGTGCTGAGTTTTGCAATGTGTTCTTCTGGTATTGTCGAAAAGAGTTTATTCATTGCGTGTCGCTGTCTTGTGTTCTATTTAGCCCACTGCGCGATAAACAAAATGAACGCATCGGCGCAGAGCTTCGTTAAGCAATGCTCTTAATTTGCCAATAGAAGCGACTGTAACACTTATATTCCATTGAGACCTTATTGCGTCAATCGTCGCTGAGTACTCGCTGAAGCGACTCCATCCCAGACGAACACTTAAATTATTATCGATACGAAAGGTGCTCAATGCATTATATTGGGCAATTGCATGGCCATGTTTGAGCAGGCGTATCCAGTAGTTAAGGTCAATGACATAAGGCTTTTCACCATTGAAGGAACCTACTTTGTCTGCCAGTGATTTTCTGAACAGTACTGCTCCGGGTTCTCCAATAACATTGGTTCCTGAAAGAATACAGCGCTTCAGCAGATTGTGATTTTCGATTTTTTGATCAGGATAAAAACGTGCAGTGAGCAAGGCCTTGCCTGAACGGGTTACTACCTTTCGGGCACAAAAAACAAGTGCAATATCATTCCCATGAGCTTCAAACGCATTGACCTGTGTTTCTATACAACTTGGGTGCAGTGTGTCGTCTGCAGGAAGAAGTTTTATGAAAGTGCCTGATGCCATGGACAGGGCTTGGTTCCAATTGCCCTCGATACCGCTATTGTCACTTGTTGTTTTTAATATGATCGGTATCGATGATTTTTCGATCATTTGTTGGACCTTCGCCAAAGTGTCATCGCTGGAGGCATCGTCACTTATGAGCAATTCTATATTGTCGTATGTCTGATCAAAAACAGATTGAAGAGTCTCTTGTATATAGTCAGAGCTGTTGTAAGTTGGAATGCAGATCGATACCAATGGCCGTTTCATTGCAATCTTTACTTGTTTGAAAATGAGTCGATTAAACCAGTAAAAAATGCACTGAAAAATACCTGAATGCCGCAAATAACCAAGGTCATAGAGAGAATGACTTTACGCATTGTCGCAGTTGGATCCAGCGCACCAAACTTGGCCTGTTGCCAGTCTGTGATACTGAAAAACGTGTAAGCCGCTCCAAGCATCAGCATGAGTAGTCCGGCAATCAGCACTTTTTCCATGCTGAAATAGGCGCTGATTTTTCCAAGTAGTGGCTGTTCTGGTAATAAATTCTGACGTATGCCTAATATCCGACCAAGTACTGAAAAACTGATCAGTTGGGTGCCGGTAGTAATGGCGGCCGCCATAAATAGCATGGTATGGATGTCAAATGTCAAAGTACTGATTGTTAGAGGTCCTGAGAGCAGCAATAGCATGCCGATTGCTCCCAGCGATAAAAGTGTGATTCCAGGGTAGAGAAATAGCCAACGTGGACTGAAAATAAGCAGGAAACGCAAATGTCGCCAACCATCACGCCAGCTGCGAAGATGGGGTGGTCTTGATCTCCCATCAGGAGATAAGGTGGTTGGTACTTCTGTCATTGACACATTGTGCAATGAGGCTTTTACGACCATTTCACTGGCGAATTCCATACCACCGCATATCAGGTTTAAATCGAGAATGCTTTGTCGATTAAAGCCGCGCAGCCCACAGTGAAAGTCACCGACTTTAATTTTAAAAAACAATTTGCCAATGAAACTTAAGACAGGGTTGCCCAAATAACGGTGCAAAGGAGGCATGGCTTTTTTTTTGATACCACCGAGAAAGCGATTACCCATTACCAGGTTGAAGCCTGCTCTCAATTGTTTTAGAAAGGGTTGCAGAGCCAGAAAATCATAGCTGTCGTCCGCATCACCCATGATGACATATTTGCCTTTAGCTGCTTTAATACCTGAGATAAGCGCGTTGCCATAGCCTTTTTTTGTAACATTGATAACTCTGGCGCCGTTCTGCCGAGATATTTCTTGGGAACCGTCCGTGGAACCATTGTCAGCAATTAGGATTTCAGCCTTCACCCCTGATTCTTGAATAAAATTCTGGGCTTTTTGTATGCAGGTAGCGAGGGTTTCTGCTTCGTCTAAGCAGGGCATTAAAATGGTTAACTCAATGGTGTTGTCAGTCATAATCGATAAATCGTTTGCAAGCTGGAAGAAGGTTGTCGAGTTAGGTTTTTATTATCTGGCCAATTCCTTCTTCTGAATATGGCCAGATAATATTATCTGGGTACTGCTAGGGTCTGTTAAGACTAGTCTAAGAGTAACCTCAAAACAGGGCTGATGACTACACTTATTTCATCATATGCTGCTACCCATTTTGAAGCCATGACGGCATCGCCTGTATTATTGATGTGTAATCCATCGCCAGAGTGGTAGGCATTCCAATTGGTGATGAAGGTACTGAAATGATCTGCTACCGGGATTTTCCTGGCTGCGGCTGCGGTTTTAATCAGGCCGTTGATTTGTGCAATCTTTGCATTGTAGCTGCTCACTCCGGCGTGAGGAGTGACAGTGCCAACCACGACTTTCAAACCTCGAGCACGTACGGTATCCATGATGAGTTCAATGCTGAAAGCGGTTGTATGTGCTGAGACATTGTCGTTGAGATCATTAACACCAGCCATTATAAAGACCACATCTGCCGGTCTGGCATTCATGGCTTGTGTGGCAACACCATTGAGTTGCCAGGATTCAGCGCCATTAATCCCCCAGTTGTATAAGTCAGCATTAATCCCATTTTGCGCAAACAGGTTGCGGGTATGAGGTTGGTAGCCACCACGGTTCAATGCATTATTGCCTCGGCAGGCATAAAATGATGACGTGCGTACGCCATCTGCCGGACAATACCAATCTGTTTTTGACGCATTGAGTTTTAAGCCTGAGGTGATGCTGTCACCTATGGTTATAACGCGAAGTAGTGCATGGGCATTTGAGCTGAAGCTCAGGCCTATCATTAGAGTTAGAAGGCCGGTTAATAGTGTTTTCATACTGAAAAACTCGTTCTGATTAAGCGTGAGGGCTTATTATACCTCGTATACAGAGGAAAAACATCAAAGGGCTTTCTGAGCTGTAGTTTCTTCCAGTTCCTTGAGTTTTCGAAGCAGCACAGCAGGGCGTTCTTGGGCAAAGGTTTCAAGTCTGGAAATCACCGTGGTGTATTTTCCAGAATAGTATTCATCATTGACGTCTCTATAATAGTCCAACAGTTTATCCATACCTTCTGGGCTGAGTTCATTGGCTATCAAATGCTCTAAACGCTGGCGAAACAGTTGACGAAATTCTGCTGATTGCTCATAGACATGCGAATAAACCCATCTTCGAGGGCACAAACTTTTGCTGCGAGTCAGCAGTGAGAAGGCTCGCCGTTCTGCGGGCATTGTGTACACACCATCGGTGTATAGCAGAAAGGCATGATCCAGGTCCCAGTTGATTGACGTAATGTGTGCATTCGATAAGTCTTCGAGGTTGTCGATGATTTCAATGCCCTGGCAGTAGTCATCATCAGCAATATAGGCGCTTAAAATAATTGAGTTAAGGACATTGTTGATGTCAAAGAGTCGTTGTAAGGCTTTGAATGAGTCTTCTCCTTTTGCTGTTGTAATGCCGGCTAACAACAGGAACAGTGTGTCCTGAACTTTTTGCGGGTTGTGCTTCTTATAGGTATAAGTCCGGAAGTTGTCTCTGCCAAGCCAGTTGCGCACAGTTCGATCAGATAAATGTTCCATGGCAAGAAACAGGCCTTGATGCTCTTCGTTGATGGTCAGATCAACCAGTCCGTGGGAGGGTACCAGAGCGCCAACGGCATCAGCAATATCCAATGCAAGAGCATGGCTGAAAGGATTATATTGTTCTCGCTTTTGGCCATAAGCCTGATAGGTGTATTTAAAAACGACTCCTTTGAGATCTTTCTGTCGGTCAGTGCCAAATAAAGGTGCTGCCTTTATCGTGGATTTGCCATAGCGTTTGCGTGCATTGATACGAAAGCTGAGAATGTTTTTTTTGCGGCCTGGTTTGCCACCATGAAATCTCAGGCCAACCTGCGACTGATCTGATTCCTGCCCGTTGTTAATGCTGTACTGAGCTGGAATTTCCCAGGCATTACCTTTGCCTTGCTTGTTATTGATAATACCTTTCTCGCCATAAAGATAATCATGTTCAACATTAAGCTTGATCCGGGGAATGGTGGCTCCAGTTGGCACCTTGGGCTTTTCGGTGTTGACTTGCGCACTGTAATAACAAAAGCCATGATTCTTTTTGCCGGGGAAAACACCTGAGAACAGGTTGGCAGCCATACCTTTTTCTACAGTATAGCTGACTTGACGCGTTGTCTCGTTCAATTGAACCCCGGTAAAATCAGCATTTTCTGCGTCCACACCCAGTGAGACTCTCTGGGAAAATTGTCCACTCAAAGCCTGGCCATTACTTACCAGAGTGTGGCTGCGACCATAGCGCCCATCAATGATAACATCGCTTAAGAGAATATTAGTGATTGCAGTAGCACTCTGTGCCTTGAATGTCAGTTCAATATCTCGGTGTTTATCGGCTACAAAGTTCAATGCATAGTAGTGTTGGCCAGGTTTAATTAAAAACTCTTTTTCCACTCGGCGATAGCGTTTTGCCTGGGGGAGTACTAATTTTACATGAATCTTTTCTTTGCTGACGGTCAGCATTTTAAAGCGCATACGGAAGGTGTTGTGATAATCAAAACCCTTTAATTCATCATCCGCTGCACACATATCATTGGTGGCAAAATCGGCTGTATCC
This sequence comes from Arenicella sp., assembly GCA_050633785.1. Classification (GTDB taxonomy): domain Bacteria; phylum Pseudomonadota; class Gammaproteobacteria; order Arenicellales; family Arenicellaceae; genus CALKZN01. The sequence continues at coordinate 7,452 of JBOEHE010000033.1, read as the reverse complement.
GGGCTGACACGTAAAAAACCAGCTTGGCGTAATAGTTTTCCCAGAGTACCTTTGCGTAGAAAAGCTTCACTGACAGCACCGCCATTACTCTTGTCACGCAGTTGCTTAAAGTACAGCTGATCTGCCGCCAGCAATGCTGCCAGAGCCACAGGTATAATGAAGATTGATTTACGCACAGGCTATCGTTCCAGTATCTAACAGATTGAAATCGATTTAGCGACGGTAATAATCAAGGCTCACATTGGAGAAATCTTTAGCGATAGCAGTGATAAAGCCGAAATCATCGTCTTTGTGGTTTTTCAATAAAATAGAGGCATTCGTTTTATTTTCATCAACATGTACGCTGGAGATAGTGTGTTTGATTTTTTGCGCCTTCAGCTTTTCAGTAATGGCTTGAACCGTCGTCATTGATGATTCTGCGGGTTCGTCGCTGATCAGAAGGTTCAACACTACTGCATTGGCGTTAGCAGAATTGAAACTGCCGGTACGCTGCAAAAGCAACAGTGCTATGAACACAATCACATAAAGCAGTGCGGCGAAAGCAATATTATAGGTTGCAATGGAAATGGAACAGGCAATCACCAACAGGATGAAACCAATTTCTTCGGGTTCTTTAATCGGGGTACGAAAACGTACGATAGACAGCGCTCCCAACAAACCAAGAGATAGTGGTAAAGAAAATTGCACCGTCAGGAAAATAGTGGTTACTGCCGGTCCCATCAAAGGAAAGGCTCGATGGATCCTTGAGCCAGTTGAGTTTGCATCAAAGAAACGGGTGTATAGATGAGCAATCAACAACGCCATTACAATAGAAACAATGACTAGAAATGCAAAGCCATACAATGAAATATTGCGGCTATCCTCTGGAATGGTGGTGAGTAGAGATTTAAGAAAATCGTAATTGCTCATAATGTTACCCGTGAAAAAAAGTGTTCACTAACTGTTGATATTCATTGTTAAGGCGAAAGTATTGCTTATTGCTGGTAGCCTGATAGCAGGACAAAACTTTCATAATATTTTGAAAAAGCCGCTTTTTTTAAATTACAGGCATTGACCCGGCGTAAGGCAAATGGCAAATCTTCGCAATCGCCTTTTACCTCAAGCACGGCGTCTTTCAATCGTATCTTGCTGAAATCCTGTGCGAAGCTGCGATCTATGCTGCTGGCTTTGATATTGGTATCTAAAGAAATGCGTGTGTTTGACATTTGTTCAATAAATCGATGGCGAGTGTATTGCACTAGAATTTTGGCAGATAAATCAAACCCGACCAGGTCAGGCGCATTACGCGCAATATGCTCTTGCAATAAGCGTTGGGTGGCAGGTTTCTGAACTTCGCAGATAGCACTGGTTCCGTCAAAAGGCATCTCTATGCGAGTTTTTTCCCGCTTTGAGCCAATTTTGCGTTTGAACTCTAGAAAACATTTTGACAATGTTTGTTGATCATTTTTATTGTTCGATTGATACCATCTCAGTCTGACTTTGCTTTTTAGATAATCGCTGGATGCTTTCTCCATCGCCAGTCGCCAATCGTGTGTGTCGAAATAGATGCTATTGATAATATTCGACTGGAATTTGCCGTCAGGATTACAGGTTCGCTGCAAACTGCGCAGCAAATTGTCAGAAGAATGAACTTCGTGAGTGAATTTTAATTCACTTTCTCGGCGGGACATCGCTCAGTGTTTACCTGAAATTAACGTTTGATGGATTGACTGGTACATATGGGAGGCGATTATGACACCCTTGGGCACACTTGAAAAGTATGTTCAATTAGGTGCTGAGGATAATTCATTTTTACCCCATGAACAGTTGGTAAGCTGTGATCATTGTCATGTTCTGCTATTGAGACGAGCATTCAGACATTTGAGCATTACAACCAGCTACGCAGAACAAACAATAAAGATAAACATCAACGGTCTTTAAAAGGTTTTCGGTATTTTTGGTCAGAAATTAAGACCATAAAAACTCATTGGTCAATTGCTGCTGAAGCTCAGGTGCCAGCCATATATGTTGCAGTTGACTTAATTGTTGTTGTTGTTCATTTGCTGTCCAATTGAGGCTGTCTGATAAGGTTTGGGCTAATACTCTGATTTGTTCAATGGACAAGTTGTTGCGCATCACTGCATCTGTTCTACGCAACAGCAAGTCAGTCAATGAAAGCGTCATTTCTTCATTGATACAACGTTTGCAAAAACGAATAAGATCTTCATCGCTTGTTTGTGCGTTAACAGATGAAAGGGGATTTTTGGCGTTCGTAAAGACTTGCGTACGAGTTTTGCAGGGACCAATATGTTTGTTGAGTTTGCTCAACTTCTTTGCAGCCAGATCAGTTACCTTTTCCGCAATGAGTCGAGCTGTGGTCCATTTGATGCTGATAATACTGATCAATCCGTCGATGGCATCATTGTCAGCATGGTCAATCACCTTACTATGATGCAAGCGAGTAGCGTTTGCGTGTTGGGAAGGTTCGTTAGCCGGAGTCAGCCCATGATAGCAATATATAACATCGTCCAGCGCTAAATTAATGTCAGGATAAGCCTGGTTTATTTCATCAATAAACTGTTGTATTTCCTGTTTCATGGTTTCGCGTTCATTGCTGAGGGTGTTGATCGCACCGTCATAATGAAAGTGTGTAGTGCCAACCATTGAACGATCCTGCCATGGAACAATAAAATATAAGCGCTTGCTACTGCCAACTACAGAGTCTGAGGCCTGAGAACTTTGTATGCCGATAGCATGTTCTGGTAGTAGCTGCCGGGTAACAATATTCATGCTCTTGGTTAATGGTAGATGATGCTGCTGTTGCAGGTTTTCCTGGTTACGGGTCAGCCATTGCGCAGCCCAGGGGCCGGCAGCATTGATCACCAGTTCTCCATGAATATCGAAACAATCACCGCTGATTTGATCACTGACATGTATGCCGCGAACACATTTCTGGTCGATAATTAAATTGTCGGCTCTCAGGTAATTGGCAACGCAAGCGCCATTCTCAGCTGCGGATTGTGCTATTTCAATTACCGCACGATCGGTGTTTTCCGCTTGTGCGTCATACCAGATGGCACCACCGGTCAAGCCTTCAACACTGATGCCGGGAGCCAGTTTTAAGCATTCTGCTTTGGAAATTACCTTGCCATTGGGAATGCGTCGGTACTCAGGGATAGAACGGTTACGGCCGATTCCCATGGTTTCATACATTTTGATACCGCACCACATGGCTTCAGGACCTCTGGCGCCATGGCCATAGGTGGGCATGAGAAAGGGAAGGGGCTTTATCAGATGCGGTGCTGTTCGCAGCCAATACTTTTGCTCGTTAATGCACTCCAGAGTGCGCTTGAAATTCAGATGCTGTAAATAACGAATGCCGCCATGGATGGTTTTCAATGAGTTGTGACTGGTTGCACCGCATAGATCGCCTTGGTCAATCAAAGCAACGCTCAAGCCACGTAGTGCTGCATCACGCGCAACGCAAGCGCCATGAACGCCTGCGCCGATAACGATCAGATCGAATGTTTTGCCGATAAAACGGCTCAGGTCACGTTGCATAGTGTGCTCGTTTAACTTTTCTCAGCAAAGGCCAGCAGGTGATAACCTGTCTTTCCGATCAAACGTTGAGGCAGAGCATTATAGAGGTCAACAAACAAGCGGTTGTAAATAATCGCTTTCCAGCCTTTATGTACCTCAGTACGCACAGGGAATCGTTCCACGACCATAGTGCGTTTGGGTAAGTTTGAACATAATTGATCAAATTCAGCATAATTGAATTTATGAAATACTGGTGCATCCATATAGTCTATTTTCATACCCGCAACACGATGTAGAAAATAAAGCCATGAACCACGGTTGATGGTCATTAATAAGGCTGTGCCACCTGGTTTTAAGACACGCTTGATTTCATTGATCATCTTTTGTGGATGGGGGGTGAAATGTAGGACTGTGTGACAATAGATAAAATCAAAGCTGTTGTCGGCAAACTCCAACTGTTCGCCATCCATTTGCTTGAAATGTGCGTGCAGATTGCGCTGTTTAAAGTTTTTTTCTGCCAAGGCTATCGCTTGAGAAGAAAGATCAATTCCAGTGCAATTGGCCCCGCCCCGGGCGAAGCGTGACAAGTCTGTGCCTAGGCCGCAACCAACATCTAAAACGTCTTTATTGGCATAAGCTGAGTAATCAACAACCTTGGGCAGATAGTTGAGTTTATCAAAACGATAGCGTTCAACTTCAGCGAAAAAATCAGGGCTGCCTGAGTCCAGGTGTGAGGCTATTTTCCAATTGGCTACATTGTTGTCCCAATAGTCAGCAACGGCATCAGCATTCACTGCTTACACTCATATCACGCGGTGTTTTATGGCACGGTTGATGCAGCATTTTGGTATAGACCTCTTTGACCATAGATACATAGTTTTCATCGGAAAAGTGCTCATCAGCAAAGCGTTTTGCAGAGTCAGATAGTTTTTGAGCATAGTCTTTATCGTTGAGCACTCGCATAATGCCGGCAGCAAAACTTTCGGGAGTTGCGTCAACCAGACAAGAAACATCCGGATTCAGGATTTGCGTATGTGTGTGCCGGTCAGTTGCCACCAAGGGTCTGTTTTGACGCATATAGTTGTATATTTTCAATGGCGTATTCGTGCCCCGAGACCGTGGCGAAACAATAAGTTCACAGACTTGGAGAAAATTAGGAATCTGCGATGGGTGAACGGTTCCAGTGAATCGCACTACATCCTGAACCCCTAGAGATTCAGCTTGTTTTTGGTATAAAGCGATCTGATCATCACGACCTCCTACCAACACAGTGACCACATCTGGGTGCTTGGCTTTAACGACAGGCAGTGAATCAATGAGTAAGTCAATGCCTTGATAAGCTTCAAAAGTGCCGGTGTACAACAACACTCGTTTACCTGAGAGGTTGAGTTCAGACAGCATATTTTCTGGTGAAGGGGAAAAAACCTTGCTGTCATCTCCAATATTTTCAATCATTTTATGCGGCGTATCAGGAACTCTGGCTTCAGCAATTTTCGCCAGATCATCACAAATAGTGATCACGCCATTTGAGGTGTCTAATACTTTGTTTTCGAGTTTTTCGAAAATGCTGCGCAGGAAGTTTAAATTGTACGATTTAAAATTTGATAATTGCTGAGGCAGGCTGCTGTGCATATCGTATAAATGAGGCAAATTATACTTTTTGCTCAGTGGCATGGCCCAGAAAGCTGCCTCTTCATGAGAGTGTATGACGTCATACTGTCGACCTTTTCGGATCGAATCTTTGAGTATTTTACGCGTTTTCCAATACAGCAGTATATCCAGAAAAATTTTGGGTATCGATGGTCCTATCTTCACCCGGTTCACTCCAGGCAGTTTGCGTGATCGAATAATACGCAATTCGCTTGGAAAGTTTTTGAGGCCTATATCTTCTCCATAGCCATACGTGATTAAGTCTACCGTATGGCCCAGCTCTAATAATGCACGAATTCTATGTAAGACACTGAATGGTGTGCCACGAGCAGAAAAGAACGGCTGCGGTGCTATCATTAAGATATGCAAAAGTTCGATTGATTCTGTCACATTTTCTCCATGGGAATGCTTGAGATTTACTTGTCAATAAGTGAATTAAACTCTACCGTAGCGTGGGAAATTTTTCCAGTATTGTTTGTTTGCGTTTGCAAGCAAATATAGCTTGAATGTCAGGTGTTAATTGACTTAGCAAATTTGTTGTGCAACCAGTCAAGTGATTGAAGTTTCAGCGAAAAGTGTTTTTTTGGACTAAGCTTATAAGAAAAAACGGTCATTACAACTCCATAAAAAAATTATTAAAATAGGCTTGAATGACCGGCATCGACTTGTTGGGAGGTGTATAGATGCGAGAAATAGCCACATTAAACGACATTGCTGAAATCAGGGAAGCATTTGATGTTGAGTGTAAACTAGCCCAAGGCAGAGACGGAAAAGGGCAACTGCCTGATGATATATGGGAGTCTTACAGTGCTTTCGCCAATACATTTGGCGGCGATATTTTTCTGGGTTTGCGAGAAGAATATGGAGAAACCTATGTCCTTGCGGGTATTGAGGACACTGGTAAAGTGCTTAAGGAACTATGGCATGGTCTGCAAGATCCTGATAATGTGAGTTCTAATATTCTATTGGAGCACTGGGTCAAAGTTATCTCGATTGCCGGAAAAAATGTTATCCATATCCACGTTCCCAGAGCGCCAGCTAAACAGCGCCCAGTCTATTTACGTGGTGACCCACTGCAAGGCAGTTACCGCCGATTTAACAGTGCAGATATGCGCATGAGTGAAGATGTCGTAAAGCGAATGATGGCTGAGGAAGCTTAAGTGTTTTTTTAAATGTCGATATAAATATATTACCCATATTGTTTTAATTTCTGCCCAAATCAAAGGGCAATTTCATTATCTGTTGCCGTTGTTTGAGCATGTTAAGTCGCATCGACAGGCCTTTTATCGCCAAGTAAATTCAACAGCTGACCAAATGATTTTCGGTCACTTTAAATTGCTTGTCGACCGCTTATCAAAGAACGACATTAAAGCACATGGTAACATCGACCCGTTGACATCGGATCCACTGATTTTCATCAATGAAGGGGTTTTTGCGATTCTGGAAAACTGGGTTCGTCAGGGTTATCAGAAGAAATTGACGAAATCTATCAAGACATTAATTCGCTCATAGGGCCTTTTTTGAATAACTAATAATGTCTTGGTATTCTTGGTTCTTAATATAGGAGGGTGTAAGAGAATGACTTCTTTTTCCAGTGATATACTTTTTACAATAGTGGGTAGTTTAGTGACCCTTACTATTTTATCGATCTTTTCATTTAAAAAAGAAAAAGTAAGTAGAAAGAGTTTTAGCGTTATTGTTACTCAAATAATTTTATCCCTGTATTTCCTTTCTTTGAGTTTTTATATCTTAGCTCCCTATATTGGGGTCAAAACAGGGGTGTCAGATGGAGTGCCTCTTGCCAATATGATACACCTCTCAACCAACCTGCTTTTATTTAGACTTATTAGTAATAAGTGCATTCAAGGGTAATTGGATCCTTTTTGCTTAAATGGTGGCCTGCTTGGACTCGAACCAAGGACCAATGCGCCGTTATAAAGAGGTGAGTCCAGCTGTGGACATTGGGTGGTGGGTCATTTTTGCTTAAATGGTGGGCCTGCTTGGACTCGAACCAAGGACCAATGCGCCGTTATAAAGAGGTGAGTCTAGCTGTGGACATTGGATGGTGGGTCATTTTTGCTTAAATGGTGGGCCTGCTTGGACTCGAACCAAGGACCAATGGATTATGAGTCCACTGCTCTAACCAACTGAGCTACAGGCCCATTCGGACCACCAAAGGTCGGTCCCTGAAAATCAGGCAGAAATGAGATTGACGCAGCGTCGCCTACCGGATGTCCGTGATTCCGAAGAATCAGGTTCGGACTCCTAAAGGAGGTGATCCAG
>JBOEHE010000032.1:0-9324 GCA_050633785.1 Arenicella sp. | reverse complement strand
GTAGACACACTTATTGGTTTTTGTTTATAAAGTTATTTACTGTGACGGTAATCGATTGTTGAACATCAGCCAGACTTTGCTCTGCATTTATAAGCTTGACTCTGTCTGGTTCATTGTCTGCTAATCCAAGGTAATGCTGACGCACTCGTTGTTTGAAGTCCAGTTGTTGTTGCTCAAAGCGGTCTAATACTTGTGACTGTTGTTTGGATCGGTCTTGGACTCGCTGTTGGCCAATAGAAATGTCAACATCCAGCAATAAAGTAAGGTCAGGTTTTAAACCGTCCTGAACAAATGCCTCAAGGGTTGCTATATCTTGATAATCGATGGCACGCCCTGCTCCTTGATATGCATATGTGGCATCCGTGAAGCGATCACAGACGACCCATTTGCCCGCAGCTAAAGCCGGTTGAATTACTGAACTCAAGTGTTGGGCTCTGGCAGCAAAAATCAGCAATAATTCAGCTTTGTCAGCAATTGACAGAGTCTGATTGCCCAGCAATAACTCTCGAATGGCTTCGCCTAATTCGGTGCCACCAGGTTCCCTTGTGACAACAATATTGATGCCTTGTTGTTCTAAATAAGTGCATAAGTATTCCAGGTTGGTGGTCTTACCAGAACCGTCCTGGCCTTCTATAGTGATAAATTTTCCAGCGATCACTGTTGGGGCCTGTATTGCTTTTTAATAGTCATTCTTTCAGCGTAATTGATTGTCATCAGCGTTGTTATTTGCCCAATTGGTAGCGTGCCACTGCCCGATTATGTTGTTTCAGAGTCTTTGAAAAATAATGACTGCCATCGCCTTTGCCAACAAAGTAAAGGGCATCGGTTTCTACAGGGTTCAGGGCTGCCTCTATTGATGCTCTGCCCGGCATGGCAATAGGTGTTGGCGGCAGACCGTATCGGGTGTAGGTATTGTACGGTGTATCAGTACGTAAATGAATGCGTTTTATATTGCCTTTGTATTTATCTCCCATCCCATAAATGACTGTAGGGTCGGTTTGCAGTTTCATGCCAATACGCAAGCGATTATGAAAGACTCCGGAAATGGTGGTGCGTTCACTGGCTTGGCCCGTTTCTTTTTCAATGATGGAAGCCAGGATCAAGGCTTGCTGACGAGTTTTGATGTGCTTACTTGGTTGACGTTTTGACCAGGTTTCATCAAGCAGGTTTTGCATATTACGATAGCTTTGCTTTAAAACATCGAGGTCGCTGTCTCCCAGTTGATATTGATAGGTGTCTGGCGCAAACTGCCCTTCAGGGTGAAGCTTTTCTGCCCCCATTCTTTGCATGATTTCGGAATCGGACAGCTCTGCAAGTTCTTTTTCAAGCTTTGTTTGTTTGATCAAATGCTCTTTGAATTGTTTGAAAGACCAACCTTCTATCAATGTAACTTGGTTATAAATGACATCGCCAGAGGTCAGTTTGTCTAATAACTCAGGCATGGTTAGGCTTTCATTTAAGTCATACTCTCCGGCTTTGAGTTGATTTTCCTGGCCCTTGAACTTGGTCAAAGCTTGAAAAAGCAGGGCGTTTTTGATGACGCCTTGTTGTTCTAATTCATTGGCGATCCATGACACACCAACCCCTTTGGGAACCAGTAAATTTTGCTGCAATGGCTGAGTCGGTTCCTGTAGCAAATTCCATAGTATAACTGCCGCGATAGCGAAGGATAAGATGCCGGATAATACCAGACTGAATAAGATTTTTTTTAACATCAGGCGCAGTAGTCTCTATTGTGCAGTTCTTGTTGAAGTGTGAGGCACTGATCGTGAATTGAATAGCATTGTTGCTTATAGCGTTTCACTGGCCAGATGCCGCTAATGCTATTGCAGATAAAAGCAGCGGTGGCTGTTTCCATGGTTTTTGTCGAAATTGTGCTGACCTTGATGGATACACCCAAGTCAGATGCTAATTCTAAAATTGCATTACGCATAATGCCCTCAACACCACTATTGTTCAATTGAGGTGTCAACCACTGATTATTGACCATAACAAAAATATTGGCTTTGCTGCATTCAACGACTTGCAAAGAATTGTCCAGCATCACAACATCCTGACAATCAGACGGTATATTTTGCGCAGCCAGTACCTGTTCGAGGCGATTGCTGTGTTTGAGGCCTGCCAACAGGGGTTGCGTGCTAAGCATGACATCACTCACGCTTAGGTTAACGCCGTTGGTTTTATAATGGTCTGGATAGTCGGGCCAATCATGCAAGCTGACAATGCGTGTGCAAGCCATTGCTGCATCAGGCATATAGCCACGGCCGCCTACTCCACGTGTCAGGGTGACTCTTAAGACATTTTGCCCCTGATGGGCTTTTGTCAGCAAGGCAATATCATTAAGCAGTATTGTCGTGTCAATGTTAAAACCCAGATGTTTAGCCGAGTTCTGTAATCGCTCAATATGTTGCTCGATTAATAAAGCCTGGCCATCAACCAGAGCTATGGTTTCAAACAGTGCGTCGCCATACAGTAAACCTCGATCCAATATTGAAATGGTATCGCTGGATTGGCCGTTTACTATGCTGGTCGGATGCACTCTCTATACTATCATTCAAAGCTCTTAGTCAAAGCGCTTGAAAGCCAGCGTGCCATTAGTGCCACCAAAACCAAACGAGTTGCTTAATGCAGCGTTAATTTTCATTGACCGGGCTTCATTGGGTACATAATCCAAATCACAGCCTTCTGAAGGGTTATGCAGGTTAATAGTTGGTGGAGCAATTTGGTCTTTGATGGCCATAGCTGTATAAACAGCCTCTACGCCACCGGCTGCCCCTAGCAGGTGCCCAACCATGGACTTCGTTGAACTGACTGCCAGTTGGTCCACATGGCTGCCAAAGCTTAACTTCACTGCCTGAGTTTCTGCCAGATCTCCCAATGGAGTAGAAGTGCCATGGGCATTAACATATTCAACGTCTTGTGGGTTCAAGCCAGCATTGCGCATGGCTGAATCCATGCAACGCGCCGCCCCTTCTCCGCCAGGGCTTGGTGAGGTCATGTGATAAGCATCGCCGCTCATACCAAATCCGGATAATTCCGCATAAATTTCAGCACCACGGGCTTTAGCGTGTTCTAATTCTTCAAGCACTAATACTCCAGCGCCCTCCCCCATGATAAAGCCATCACGCTGTTCGTCCCAGGGACATGATGCCAGAGCTGGGTCAACATCTCGTGAAGTTAACGCCTTGGCATTACCAAAGCCAGCGATCGATGTTGCGGTAATGCCGGCTTCGGCGCCACCTGCGACCATGACATCGGCATCGCCGTATTCAATCAGACGTCCAGCTTCGCCTATTGCGTGAGTTGCGGTGCTGCAGGCTGTCACCATTGACAGGTTAGGCCCTTTTAAGCCAAGTCGTATGGATAGATTGCCTGATATCATATTGATAATCGCGGAAGGCACAAAGAAGGGAGATACTCGGCGTGGTCCTCGTTCAGAGAACATAATCGACACATTTTGAATAGTCTCGATGCCGCCAATGCCAGAGCCTATGTAAGCGCCAATACGGGTTGAGTTTTCTTCCGTCACTTCCAGGCCGGAATCGGTCATTGCATCTAGCCCTGCCGCAACACCCATCTGGACAAAGCGATCCATTTTTCGAGCATCCTTAGCGCTCATATAGCTTTCAATATCGAAGTCTTTGGCTTCTCCTGCTACATGACAAGGAAAACCTGTTGAGTCAAAACGGCTGATTGTGTCAATGCCGCTGACGCCTTCTGTAATATTTTTCCAATTTTGCTCAAGTGTGGTTCCAACAGGTGAAATAATCCCCATGCCGGTGATGACAACGCGTCTTTTGCTCATAAGAATATAGATTGTATCTGGTCAACTGATTTTAGATTTGTAACACCTGATTTTGCCATACTTCGTCTGCTAGATGAAGTTCCATTTTGATTGAACTGACTGTGGATGCTTGCTCAAAAAAAGCGTCTGAAATAGACACAGCAGATCAGGTAAAGATGAAAATTTGGTCCAAGCCAAGCTGTTACCCAATTCTTCTATCACTACGCACAAAAAAAGCCATTATCAATTCGATAATGGCTTTTCAGCAGTGCAGAAAAAGATTATGAGTTTTTAGTTACATAATCGATTGCTTGTTGCACAGAAGTGATTTTTTCTGCTTCTTCATCAGGGATTTCTGTGTCGAACTCTTCTTCCAAAGCCATGACTAACTCAACCGTGTCTAAAGAATCAGCGCCTAAATCGTCAACGAATGACGCGGCGTTGGTGACTTGATCTTCGTTAACGCCAAGTTGTTCAACAACAATACTTTTTACTCGTTCTTCAATACTGCTCATCGGTGCTATACCCTCCGTAAGGTTGAGCTAAAAATTTTCGCATAGTAAACAATAAACTGGACCAGAAGTCCAATTGATTCTGTGTAAATCTGGGATTTATTTTAAATGGTTTTTTACGACATGTACATGCCGCCATTAACATGCAGCGTAATGCCCGTTACGTAAGAGCTGGCGTCGGATGCAAGAAAACAGACAGCATTGGCAATATCCTCTGGTTGACCCAGTGTGCCAGCAGGAATGGATGAGGTTATTGCACTGACTTGTTTTTCATCCAATGCTTTTGTCATGTCGGTGTCAATAAAGCCAGGGGCAACCGCATTTACGGTTATGCCTCGAGATGCAATTTCCTGCGCCAATGACTTACTGAAACCAACTACACCGGCTTTTGCGGCCGCGTAATTGGCCTGTCCGGCATTGCCTGAGGCGCCAACGACAGATGTAATGTTGATGATGCGACCATAACGGGCTTTGGTCATGCCACGCAATACGGCTTTTGACATGCGGTATACCGATTTCAAATTGGTATCCATAATGTCATCCCATTCTTGCTCTTTCATGCGCAACATGATGTTGTCCCGGGTAATGCCAGCATTATTTACCAAGATAGCAGGAGCGCCATACTCTTCCTGAATTGATGCCAGTAGTGTTTTAACATCATCTTCTTCATTTACGTTCAGTTTGGCTCCTTTGCCAGTGACCTTGTTTTGTTGAAGATATGCGCTGATAGATTCTGCTCCAGAATCACTGGTGGCAGTGCCAATAACTGTTGCCCCGCAGGCACCCAACTGTAAGGCAATTGCACGGCCGATACCGCGACTAGCGCCTGTAACTAATGCAACTTTATCTTTTAAATCAATCATTTAAATCAATCTCTTAATGTAATTAATTATTGTTGGTTTGCTTTATTTCTGCTCATCAATGGCAGTCAATAAGGCTTCTGGCTGGTCTATGGCGGTAATATTCACCCCTTTGGCAATGCGTTTGACCATACCGGATAGAACTTTGCCCGGACCGCTTTCGATCATGTATTGAATGTCGGCGTCAGCAGCAATGCTCTCGATAGATTTTACCCATTGAACTGGGGAGTCCAATTGGGTGACCAGATTGCTTTTCAATTCATCAACTGTCGCAGCAAAAGTGACATTGCAGTTATGCAGGACGGGTATCTCGGGCATTTTGAAATCAAGAGCCTGAATGCGTTGTTCTAATTGTTGCGCAGCTGGAGTCATCAAAGCGCTGTGTGCAGGAATGCTTACTGGTAAAGGCAAGGCTCTTTTTGCGCCAGCCTCTTTCAACAGTGGTATCGCTTTTTCAATGCCGCCTTTGCTGCCAGCTATAACGACCTGCCCAGGAGCATTAAAATTAACAGCCTGAACTGTATTTTGTTCATCATTGGCAGTGTTGCAGACATCAATGACCTGTTGATCTGTCAGGCCGATGACAGCAGCCATGCCACCTTCACCTTCTGGGACTGCGCTCTGCATATAGCTGCCACGGTCACGGACCAGAGTTACTGCGTCTGCAAAATCGATGGCACCAGCGCAAGTGAGTGCAGTATATTCTCCAAGACTGTGTCCAGCCATGGCTTTAGGTTTAAGTCCGCCCTGCTCCAGCCAGGCACGCCAGACAGCAACACCAGCAGTTAATAATGCAGGCTGTGTTTGTTCTGTTTTGCCTAATGACTCAGCCGGACCTTCTTGTGTCAATGTCCACAGGTCGTACCCTAAAGCTTGTGAGGCTTCAGCAAAAGTGTCGGTGACTATTGGAAACTTTTCGCTCAAGGTGGATAACATTCCAACGCTCTGCGAACCTTGGCCTGGGAAAATGAATGCGAAAGACATAATGACCCCTTTATCAATAAAAATCTAATTGTTACTTTATTTGCTGAGCAAGTTGCTTTATTGCTCGTTTACCGCTTGCATTGGCATTTGCTGCTGGATGGTTTCCAGAATGCGTTCAGGTAAGTTTAATTTGGCTTCTTCGCTTGCTACCTTTATCGCAGATAAAAAGGCTGTTACATCTGCACCGCCGTGGCTTTTTATAACAACACCGCGTAAACCTGATAAAGTTGCTCCATTATATATTCGTGGATCAAGTCGTTTTTTGACAGATTTCAACACGGGTGAGCAAATAATACCAAATAGCTTTCTCACTGCATTTCGGGTGAACTCTTCACGGGCAATAGTAGTGATCAATCGGGCAACACCCTCGCTGGTTTTTAAGGCGATATTGCCTTCAAAGCCATCGCATACAATCACATCAGCCTTGTCTTTGAAGATTTCATCGCCTTCAACGTAGCCCACATAATTTAAATGTGAGTTGGATATCAGCTCGGAGGCTGCTTTTACCTTGATGTTGCCTTTGATTTCTTCAGAGCCAACATTAAGTAAACCAATTCTCGGGTGCTCAATTTTTCGAGTTACGCTTGATAACTCGGAGCCCATAAAAGCAAACTGTAATAACATTTCTGGTGAAGAATCAACGTTGGCGCCAAGATCAAGCATATGAACACTGCCATGTTCAGTTGGTAGTTCAGTGCAGATGGCGGGCCGTTCAATTCCGGGAAGCATCTTTAACACGAATCTTGCCGTTGCCATAAGGGCTCCGGTATTGCCTGCACTGATTGCGGCGTCAGCGCGTTCTTCCTTAACCATATTGATGGCAACGCGCATAGATGAATCTTTCTTTTTTTTCAATGCCAAGGCTGGAGAATCGTCCATTTCGACCACTTCACTGGCATGTTGTATTTCTAATCGGTCAACATTCTGACTGAGATGCTGACGCAGCTTAACCTCATCCCCTACAAGGATGATATGCAGATCGAGATCATCTTTAAGTGCTTGTAAAGCGGCATCGACCGTAACTTCGGGGCCGAAATCACCGCTCATAGCATCGATTGAAATAGTCGTTTTCAACTGGTTCAACTAATTCTGGAGGCGTTTGTTGCAGCCGAAACAGCTGCAACAATTGACGTTTCAACAGCGATAGTCGCTCGCTGGTATAAAAGGTTGTTTGAATAAGCCTTGATGGCAATCAACAACATAGCTTTTATTAAGCGCCTTTTACGTTAACAACCTTCTTGCCACGGTAGTAGCCTGTGCTGGTGATTTGGTGGCGACGGTGTTGTTCACCTGTTACGCTATCCACTGACAATGTAGAATCGCCTAGTGCATCATGTGAACGACGCATGCCGCGACGAGAAGTTGATTTTTTACTTTTCTGAACTGCCATCTGAAACCTCAAATGTGTGTTGTCTTTAATTCGGGGCGAATCATATAGATACTGCATCTAACTGTCAAAAGAAACCGTGATTATTTTGAGTTTTTTGCCGTTAGAAACTGATAGAGTTTCTCAATCGCGTTAATAACCGCTTCAGCACGGACCAAATCTCGATCGCCAGTGAAAAACTCAGTGCTGGTATAAGCAATTTCGGAGTCTCCCCAGCCAAAGCAAACCGTACCTACCGGCTTGTCGGCACTGCCCCCTGAAGGTCCAGCGATTCCAGTAATGGAAATGCCTATATGGGCGCGTGAGTTAGCCAATGCACCGATGAGCATTTCACGGGCAGTTTCTTCACTGACAGCACCGTGCTTCAATAAAGTTGCACTGAGCACGCCCAGTTGATGTTTTTTGGCTTGATTACTGTAGGTGACAAAACCAGCATCAAAATAGTCTGAACTACCTGGCATTGATGTCAGAGCCCCTGCCAGCAAACCGCCGGTACATGACTCTGCAGCAGTAACGATTTTCTGCTGTTTTTGCAGCTGCGCTATTAGTTCAGCCAGACATTTTGACTGCTGTTCATAGAGGGCATTTAGCGTTGTTAAATGGTCAGACAAAGAAGATCACCGGGGCATTTGTTCGTTCAGGTCAGTCAAAATGGCATGAAACGGAGGAATTATCAACAAGAGCTTGTTAAAATTTAGGCTTTAAAGCTTTATCTATTGCCCCTATCTGTGTACCATCCGCACCTGCAATAAACTAAGTCGGTTTTCGTGTATTTCTTACCTATAAATAGTTGTACGAAATAAATGGGAAACCCAAAAGACATTTAATCGATACGAGTAGACACATGGCAGATCTATCCAACTACAGAAATATAGGCATCTTCGCACACGTTGATGCAGGCAAAACGACCACAACTGAGCGTATTCTCAGTTTGACTGGCAAAATCCATAAGATTGGTGAAGTTCACGATGGTGAAGCAACCACTGACTTTATGGATCAAGAGCGTGAGCGTGGTATCACGATTCAATCAGCTGCGACCAGCTGTGAGTGGGATGGACACCGTTTGAATATAATTGATACGCCAGGTCACGTTGACTTCACTGTAGAAGTGTATCGTTCTTTGAAAGTTCTCGACGGTGGTGTTGGTGTTTTCTGTGGTTCTGGTGGTGTTGAGCCTCAGTCTGAAACAAACTGGCGTTATGCCAATGAATCAGAAGTTGCACGTGTTATTTTTGTCAACAAGCTGGACCGTATGGGCGCCGACTTTTATCGTGTTGTTGATCAAGTCAAGAATGTGCTTGGTGCTAACCCTCTGGTTATGGTCTTGCCAATTGGTACTGAAGACGGTTTCAGTGGCGTTGTTGATCTTTTGACTCGTAAAGCATGGGTTTGGGATGATTCTGGCGACCCAATGAAATATGAATTGCAAGACATACCAGCCGATATGGTTGACAAAGTTGAGGAATATCGTGAAGAGTTGATCGAAACTGCCCTTGAGCAGGATGATGACGCGATGGAAGCCTATCTTGAAGGCGAAGAGCCAAGCCTTGATGTATTGCATGCCTGCATTCGTAAAGGAACGATCAATCTTGATTTCTTCCCGACTTATTGTGGTTCTGCCTTCAAAAACAAAGGTGTTCAGTTAGTATTGAATGCAGTTGTGTCTTACTTGCCTAACCCAACTGAGATTAAGCCTCAGCCTGAAGTGGATGAAGAAGGTAATGAAACCGGTGAATTTGCTGTTGTTGATCAGGACCGTCCTTTGCGAGCTCTGGCATTCAAAATTATGGATGACCG
>JBOEHE010000031.1:0-96419 GCA_050633785.1 Arenicella sp. | reverse complement strand
TTGATAAATTCACCCGCTGCCCAGCGTTGCAAATGAAGTTGTTGAATTGCTGGTAATGCCAACATCGTGCGTGGTGATTTGGCGAATAATGTCCCGCCAAAAGCATCACCATATATCCATGGCCAGATACGTGGTTCGTTGACCTCTGGCTCATGTGGTCGAAAAGCATTGACAATCTGCTGACGTAATTCGTGATAGGTGTCATTACCGCTTGAATCCAAGGTTTGACTCAGTTTTTTGATGAAATCCGGATTATCAAAATCCATTGGGTTGCCACGGCCAAATAAGGTGTAGAAACCTTTGTTGACCCACTGCAGGTTTGATAGGCGTTGCAGTTGAGGCAATACATCGGCGCTGAATGAGGTTGTCTCTGGAACGGGTAGCCAACCACAGCCGATATAAACGTCGATGAGCAAGTCGTATAAGGTACGCCAACCGATAATATCTGGAGCATAGTTCGGCGGGGCAACCACTGCCCATGAGCCTTCAACAGGAATGTCCTTGCCGTTAATAGATACTTTTGCGTCAATCGGGCCATCGGCAATATCGTCGTACCAGTCACTGGCATTGTTAAAGGTGTCAGGGTCGGCAGGATCAAACGGTGGGTTGCCTCCGGGAGAAGAGGATTTTCCATGTCCGCCCAACACTAACAAGCGACCTTTACTATCGGTTTGCAGTTCTCCCAAATAGACTTTTTCTTTTTTAAACTTGCCGTTGTTGAAGGCGTAGTTTTTTCCGGATGTGTTGGTGCCATCGATGGTTCTGGGGCCCGGGTCAATAATCAGTTTTTTCCTTTTCGATAGTGGCACTTTGGGGTTGCGGCGAATCAAAGTCAAATCTTTGGTTTCCGGTATATCCATGGCTGTAATAAAACGAAACCAATCAGCTTTATGGTTGGCGAGGTGGCCTGTCCATTCAATGTTGGCATTACTTGCTGTCAACTCTCTGACAACCTCGCCAGCGGCATTGTAACCGTATAAACGAAAACGTGCGGCCTCGCGTTTTAATGCGCCCTTATTGTCTCGGTAAAATTCAGGGTCATGTGCGGGTGGTTCGCTCAATTCTGGCCCAATATAAAAATCTTTCTTTGCATCACCGACCCTGGCAATACCAATGCCAGGATGAATTGCAGCGCGGACGATGGTGTCGTCTTTGCAGCCATTGAGGTCCAATTCCGGGCGAGGGTTGGCGGGTTCGCCTGCCGGAACGCCATTGGCATTGCGTCGTTGTGCGGCTGAGGCGGCATACACCTCTCGTCGTGCTTCGGCGATGCTGCCAATGGGATGGTGGTCTTGTGTAACTCGCCAGATATTGTAAGCCAGATTTTCACCATAGTCGGCTTGTCCGCGGGCATTGATATCCTGCTTGGGAAATTCGACATCAGCAATATGAATATACGGGCTTTCAGATTCTGGCCAGCGCACTGTTGCTTGGTCCAACGGCATGGTTTCCGGGTCAGTCTGCAGTTGTACCATAAACTTGAATGTTGCTTTCTTTTGGCTAAGCTTGGCGATTAAATCAGCGGCAAGGTAAGTTGGGTCATTGGGAGCTGATGTGGGAGGGGTGTCTTTTATCGTTGGCTCAAGCTTATATTTCACTACTTGATTCTGGCCGAGAGCGAATGGCAGGCCACTCCAATATGCAGTTGCCAGGCAAGAACCAACGGGTTTGGCCATCTCTTTGAGAATTCTGGCTGTTTCAGGATGTTTTTCCAGATATGGGGTGTAATCTCCGTCAATCACTCCAGCTTTAGTAAATTCACACATGTCTTTGGCAGTATCGACAAAAAAGACGTCCATGTTCTGCAGGATGAAATCAAACGTATTGTCATCTTCTTGACCAAAAATTTTAGGAGTAGGTGTGTCGAATAATTTAAGTCCGATTCCTACTGTGGTTTGATAATCACCGATGGTTGGCAGTGTGTCGGATGAAAATCGCGCCCAGAGTGGATATGTTGACCCAGCAAATAGGCCCACTTTTAAATTTTCAGGAATATCTTTGCGGACAGTGAAAGTGCCTTGTGCAACGCCATGGGGTTTTAAAAATACCGGGCGCAACGCCGGACATTGTCCCTTGGCAATTCTGCCTGCTTGTATAATGTTGACAAACATATTCACCAGCGATTCTACTGGATCCTTGTCGCAATTGACGCTTTGGGTTGTTTTGGAACTGCTAGTCTCTGTATTCATGTGCTTCATTACGATCCTCCCGGTGGAACGTTGTAATGCAAGTTTGAGAAATGATACTGCGGTTGTTTTGACTGAATCTACTCTGGATTAGTCTTTGGATCAAGTCTTGCTTTGGTCTAAAGGGTGCAAAGAAGGGAGGCGTAAAATGCTAGGTAGATTGCACCAGATTGGCAAAGTGTAGCCAACGGTTATAAAGCGAGGTGGGTGTTGTAGAATTACTATGTATATCGAGATGTTGAGGGATTAAATCGTAGCTGAATATGAGTGCCTTGCAATAAAGTTTTGTTGCTTGGATGGTCTTAAGTCTTAGATGAAATGACGCCAGACTCTTCCAGAAAATTGATAATTTTAGTTACTGATTGCTCTACATCCAGAGCATCTGTGTCGATAATAACTTGGGCGTTTTCCGGTTCTTCATAGGGTGAAGAGATGCCGGTAAAGTCTTTTATTTCTCCGGCCCGGGCTTTCTTATAGAGGCCTTTTACATCACGGGATTCACACACCTCGAGTGAGCATTTGCAGTATATTTCATTGAAGTCTTCCTGAGCAACGAGGCTGCGTGCTGTTTGTCGATCAGAGCGAAATGGTGAAATAAATGCGGTGATCACGATGACGCCCGCTTCCATAAACAGCTTTGCGGTTTCTCCTATGCGGCGAATGTTTTCTTTACGGTCGCTATCGCTGAAGCCCAGATCCGAGCACAGGCCATGGCGGATGTTGTCGCCGTCCAGAACAATGGTGCGAATATTTCGTTTATGCAGGGCTGATTCTACGGCAATTGCCATGGTTGATTTTCCGGCGCCAGACAGGCCAGTGAGCCAGAGAACTGAGCCTTTGTGCTGGTTCAATGATTCACGTTGACTGCGGGTAACAGTCGGGTGTTGCCAGACCACGTTAGTCGACTTTTTCGACATAATATTTTTACTTCTGAAATATAGGATTTCGAATGTTAACAGAGCTTATTAATCCTGTCGTCTATTTATCGTATCTGCTGTTATGTATGTATTGAAACAGCTCTGTTATTGATACTGCGCATCATTTATACTCTCCTGTTTTTAAATCTAGTATTCTTCGATAAATTTTCATAATTTAACTGGTGTAACAATGAAGGTAATAATTTTAGGTGGCGACGGTTTCTGTGGATGGCCAACATCTCTGTATTTGTCTGAGCAGGGACATGATGTTCATATAGTCGATAATCTTTCCAGAAGGAATATTGATAATGAACTTGAAGCAGGTTCATTGACTCCAATTATGCCAATTGGCGCCCGCCTTAAAGCATGGAAGGAAGTGTCCGGCAATGATATTGAATTCTCGAATATCGACGTTGCTGAAGATTATGAAGAATTGCGTGTTCTGTTGGAATCATGGCAGCCTGACGCCGTGATTCATTTTGCTGAACAACGAGCAGCCCCTTATTCAATGAAATCCGCCAAGCATAAGCGCTATACAGTGGATAACAATATCCGGGCCACCCACAATTTAGCAGCAGCCATTGTTGAAAATAAACAAGACATTCATATTATCCATCTCGGAACTATGGGCGTTTATGGTTATGGCACGGCGGGAATGAAAATTCCTGAAGGTTATTTACCGATCAAAGTTGCTACAGACGAAGGCCAATTGGTGGATCAGGAAATCTTATATCCTGTGAACCCTGGCAGTGTTTATCACATGACCAAAACGCTGGATCAATTGATTTTTGCTTACTATGTGAAAAATGATCAGATTCGTGTGACTGATTTACATCAAGGTATTGTCTGGGGAACTCAGACTGAACAAACCAAAAAGGATGAGCGTTTATTCAACCGGTTCGATTACGACGGTGACTATGGCACGGTGTTGAATCGTTTTCTGATGCAGGCTGCGGTGGGATATCCATTGACGGTTCATGGCACTGGAGGTCAGACCAGAGCTTTTATTCACATCACTGATACAGTGAAGTGTGTTGAAATTGCATTGAATAACCCACCAGCGAATGGTGAAAGAGCACAGATCTTTAATCAGGTTACTGAAACACACCGTGTGAGGGATCTGGCTAAGATGATCAGTGAAATGACGGGTGCTGAAATCTCCTATCTGGATAACCCACGCAACGAAGACGCTGAAAATGATTTATTTGTTCGTAATGATCAGTTCCTGGGATTGGGTCTGGACCCAACGACTCTAGATGAAGGTTTGCTTGAAGAAGTGAAAGAAATTGCAACGAAATATAAAGATCGATGCGATCACTCTAAGATTCCTTGTGTGTCTTTGTGGAAAAAAGCATAACTGGCTTCACGGCGAAAGGTAATTGATGAAAACGATTGCAGTGACAGGTGGTGCCGGCTTTATTGGCGCCACAGTGGTTCGGGATTTGCTTAACAAAGGTTATACGGTCTCAGTGATTGATAACCTCTCCAGAGGCAAGAAAGAGTATCTGGAAGGTCTTGATGTCAGACTCCAACAAGTCGATATATGCGTTAAGGATGACATTGTTGCGGCAATGCAAGGCATTGATGCAGTAATAC
The DNA here is from genome assembly GCA_050633785.1 of Arenicella sp. GTDB lineage: Bacteria > Pseudomonadota > Gammaproteobacteria > Arenicellales > Arenicellaceae > CALKZN01. The sequence continues at coordinate 91,720 of JBOEHE010000031.1, read as the reverse complement.
ATCTGGCCGCGTATGGTTCTGTTGTTGAGTCTGTTGAAGACCCAACGATGAACTTTGAAATCAATGCCCGTGGAACCCTGAATGTCTTGCAGGCCTGTGTGCAAAATGATGTGAAGAAATTGGTCTTTTCATCGACTGGTGGAGCCCTGATGGGTAATACACCACCGCCAGTGAATGAATTGTCATTGCCTAAACCTATTTCTCCTTATGGTGCCAGCAAACTGGCCTGTGAGGGATATATCAATGCATTCTCAACATCCTATGGCTTGAATTCAGCGATATGTCGGTTTGCTAATGTCTATGGGCCATGGAGTGGTCATAAGCTTGGCGTCTTGACTAAATATATCAAAGCACTTGATGCGGGCGAGAACCTGTTGATCTATGGCGATGGCAAGGCAGAGAGAGATTTTATTCATGTCAGTGATTTATCCCATGGGATTATCAGTGCGCTTGAAACAAACACGCTAGCTACAGATGTGTTTCATCTGGCCAATGCCAAAGGTGTTACCATTCGTGAATTGGCTGAGGCCTTGATTGCTATTTCCGGCAAGGAAAATGTTAAAATTGACTATCTGGATAAACGGGTAGGCGAGGTCGAGAAAAATTTTGCCGATAATAGTAAGGCCAAACGTGTGCTTGGTTTTGAACCAACGTATGATTTGAATGATGGCCTTCAGGAAATGTGGGATTGGTTTATGGACAATCGTGATTATTGGTTTGATTAGGACTTGTTGAACCCATAGAGTGTGGCTGAAATTGGCTTACACTCCATTGCCACTTGGGCGCTCTTGGTTAACAATATAGTGTCAACAGGCCCTGGATTAGTGCCTTTGATCTTGTATTAATTTTTCATATACGGTTTTGATATTGCTTGCCATTGCGCCTATCGTGTGGTGTTGGAGATAGAGTTCTCTGGAGGCGTTGCCCATGTTGAGCGCTAATTCTTTGTTGTCAAAGATGCGGATAATTGCTGCGGCTATATCGGTTGCAGAAAAGCTATCAACCAACAAACCGTTTTTCTCATGCCTTACCAGTTCACTCAAACCGCAGATATTGGTTGATACGATAGGCAGCCCGGCACTCATGGCTTCGATGATCGACAATGGCATGCCTTCGTACAGAGAGGTAACCAGCAAGGCGTCATGACGGTGAATAATGCTGGCTGTTTGTTTTACTGTGTCGATCATGTCTATTCTCGAAGAGAGTTCACATTCTTTAATCAGTTTGATTAGGGCTGGGTTGCTGGCATCATCACAGTATAGGGTTAGAGTATATTTTTCAGGCAGTGAAGCCATTGTTTTTATGGCCAGAGATGGGTTCTTTTGATTTGAAATTCGGCCAATAAAAGCCAGTGAAATGGTTTCAGAATGGTTTTTTTCTGTGTCGCGGGGGGCATTATTTTCTTCAATACCATTCGGTATTACTGTGGCAGAAACTGGTGATGGAATTGCTTTGTGCTTCACGCCAGCATCCAGGTCGAATTGTGTTTCTGTAATCCAGTGGTTTGTCAGTCTGGCGAGAAAACGTTCGACTAAGGGGCCAAACAATTTGCGCGACCAATCAGCATTTTCGGCAAAGAACCAGCCGTGAACAGAATATAAAACAGGTATTTTCAGTGAGAAAGATGCTAACCTTCCATAGGTCGATGCCAGTGTAGAATGTGTGTTTATGAGGTCAGGATTCTGCTGTTTCAATGAGCGCCTCAGCTTCAAGCATGCGCTGATGATGTTAAGGGAGTCTATTTCCTGAATAATATGAACATCAATGCCATTTTCTCTGAGTTTATTGGCCAGAAAACCATCAGAGCCAATATAAACAACAAACTGATAGTCCTGCTGTAATGCATCAACGACCGAATAAACATAGTTTTGCGCGCCACCTATCTCAGAACGTGTAATAATTATCGCAATTTTTTTTTTCATCGAAGGCCAAGCAGATAAAATGGTTAAAGTTAAGAGAACCGATTATATAGGGCAAGTGCTGTCTATAAGAAAGTTTTTGTCCCTATCGGATGCCCCTGTTGAAAAAAAGGCTGTTAAAAAGCCAATTTTGTTGATCACTACGGGGCTTTCTCATTTATCTCTACGGCAGTTTCAGAGCAATCAGGCCATGCATTTTGCCAGTGTTTTAGGCAAGAATGGTTTTGCGGTGACCTTGCTCGATTGCGACCTCAATGGTGAGCAGGAGGTGACCAATAATTATGTCAAAGAGCTTGGGTTGGGATCTGTTGTCACCGCTGTTTTATTGACACAATCACAAAAAAAAGTTCTTAATAGTCCGATTGCAGAAATAACTGAAACCAGTTTTCATTTGAATGAATGGTTGAAGGACAATCTTGAGAGTTCAAGTATTGTTTTAGCTGTGAATTCCAGCAGCGAGTTATACTACCCTTTGTTGCAAAAAACATCTGGTTTGAGCTTTGGTGGTAACCGCTTTATGGTGTACACACAAAACTCAAGTCTGTACAAAAGTGTCTTGAACAACGACCCATTGAGCACGCCGTTGCAACTTAATACCGCTTATATGGAACGTGCTATATGCGAACTGGCTGACGCAACTATCTGTGGTAGCTTGAATTATATCAACTGGATGATCGACAACGGTTACCGCTTGAATGATCAAAGTGCATACCTGCAGGCTCCTCTGGTGGATCTTCAATTAACGGGTGATAGGGAAGGTAAGGAAAGTAACAAAGGGCACGTTGGAAGCTCTGGGGAAATCAATGAGTTTGTCTTTGTTGCCAATAATGAAATCAAGCATGAATGTTTGTTGTTTCTGGAAGCAATAAAACGTTTGGAAGCTGATTTTTCACAGCGGAGTATCGCAGTAAAGCTGTTGATTGCTCATTCAGTGAAAAAAAACGCAGTGCAACACTACAAGGCATTTGCGAAGCATTATAAAGGGGAGTTTAATGTTGAGCTTGTATCCGATAGCAGTGATGTTTTATTTCATGCTACTCTCAGCTCATGCGTTATTATTCCCTTTTCTGATGTGTTCAATACGGCTGTTTTCACGCAGTTGAATGCCATGGGCATTCCTGTTCTATCCAATGCCAGTACTGCATTGGAGGGTGAGTGCTTTAACCAGGAAGAGCGCTATTTTCGCGTCTTTAATCATAATCCCGGAAAAATTTGCCAATACCTGTTGCATGTTCTGGAAAATCGTGAGATTTATGCGGCCCAGAATATTGACCACGAAGCTAATACTGCTCAATGGCTGGATTATCTGCAGGGTATACCCGTTGAGCAAAAGCGGCTAGAGAAACAAGAGTCACCTTTAGTATCGGTGTGCATTGCCCATTTTAATCGCCCGGATTTTTTACGCAATGCGATTCGGTCCATTGAGCAACAGACCTATAAAAACATAGAAATCATTGTTGTTGATGATGGTTCAACGGATGTGATGGCCTGTGAATTCTTGATTCAGCTTGAAAAGCAGCATCAGTCAGAGTTTCCGTTGAGAGTGGTTCGGCAGGAGAATGCTTATCTGGGCGCCAGTCGTAACAGTGGCTTGAAAGCAGCACAGGGAGACTATGTGTTGTTCATGGATGATGACAACGAAGCCATGCCTGAAGAGGTGCAGCGACTGTTGCAGGCTGCATTGCACAGCCAGGCTGATATTGTGACCTGCTTTTCCGATGTATTTTCCGGGCAAAGCCCACAACAGTCCGACACTGCTTTACAACAAGCCTTATATGTCGGTCCCAATCTTTCAACGGGTTTGTTTTCAAATCCGTTTGGCGATTCCAACATGTTGGTCAAGCGTTCCAGAATCGTCGATATGGGCGGTTTTTCAGAATACTATAAAGTTGGGCGTGATGATCAGGAGTTTTTTGTCAGGGCGGCGTTGAATGACTATAAGATTCAACTGGTCCCTCAGGCCTTATATTGGTATAGATTGAGTAAAAAACGCATGAGAAGTGGTCATTTCAGTCAATACTCTGGTTTGGCCAGAGTTGCTCAAACCTATGTTCAGGATTGTCCTGTCGGACAAAAAGGTTTGTTTCGTTATACTCAGGGCTTAAGCTATCTCAACGGGCCATGGGGAGCCAGTCAGACGGGAAGCTCTGCAAAACATGCTTTGCGGGAATTTGCCCGATTTATCCTGGTCAAATTCCCGTTTCTGTACCGATGGTGTCGGCGCTTGTACGTGAAGTTTTTTTAAAAAAGAAATTAAGGTATCAGTTGCTGATCGCGCCAGTGCCGTTTTTTTGAGGTTCTGAAGGTATAACATTTAATACCAGTTGATCCCCAGAACGGGTTATAGATACTTGAGTGTTACGCCCAAATGATGAACTCATGTTCTTTGTTACCTGTTGCATGAATATATGATAGGAATCAGTGGCTTTAAAGTCGGTTTCAGTAGACAGTTTTTCTGTTGAGAAAGGTGCTTCTGAGATGTTGGCTTTTACTACACAACGTGATTCAGAACATGCAGCAGGTTCAAAAGTAATGCCACCAGCCAGAGACTGTTGAGTGTCTTTTAATGTGTCCAATGCACTGTTGGTTATCACAACATTTTGTGGTGATTCCCCCTCAGTGACAATTTTATCGCTGAGTGCTTGATAAGTGTCATTAAGAACTTCATTCATATCCTGTGACTCAGGGGCGTTGTAGTCAGTACCCTGTGAATTGTTAGAAAAACCATTGACCTCTTGTTGACTCACGGGCCTTGGGTTGATGTTGGTTTGCTTGTTGAGGCTAGCTGCTATTGCAACAGCATTGCTTTGTACCAACTCTTCCAGGCGATCCAACCTTTGCAATAATGGATTGATATCAACGTTGTCAATGGTAGTTGTAGTCACTGCACTAGGAGTAAGTGATTGCGGTTTTTCCTGTGATATAGCGGGTGTTTGCTTTAATTGCCATCCTAATACAGCTGCGCCAAATAAGGTTAAAAATAATAGTAGTATGGTGAATGTGTTTAATCTTATTTGCATATCGTTGTACTCCAATTAAAAAATGCGGATTGTTTTTAAGCAATCCGCATTCTCTTAAATATCAATTTGAAATGTGTTACCCAGTATTTGACCTAAGGCGCAGGTGTGTAAGTGTTTACACCGTTAGATTCATGCAAAAAGAACTGTATTCTTACGCCACGAGGCAACATGCAGAAAGCGGATAAGAAGACGCCGCCAACAGCTTGTGGGTAGGTGACACCATTCGTTGCCAGGGATTTGAAATCGTATTCACCATTGCTGACAGTGCCGCTAAAGTTAGCGTTTAGAGTTGCCAATGTTAAGCCTGCAGCTACTGGGTTTATATTGACGTCATTTAAACCTGACAGATTGATAGTGCAAAAAGCATCGTTGGCAGTCGCTAAAGGTGTGTTAGGCGTTCTTACCCAACCTATACCGATACGGGAATCCAAGCGCACGTTGCCAAACGTGTTAATGACAAATGGATAAGGTGCTGCCCATGCACAGTTAAGTGCTACTGCAGCATTTGAACTTTGATTCCAGACGCCGTGAGCTAGATTGACCACACGAGAATCAGTATTAGTACGGGTTTTGCACGCCAAGCCTGGGATGATCAAACCGAATTGGTCTTGATCATTAGTGATATCAGTCAGTACTTGTGAATGCGCTAAACCACTGAATGTGATTAAAAGTATGAATACTAAAATGTTCTTGAATTTCATTATATCCCCCAAGGATTTGTAGATTTCAAGGTCATAATAGCATTTCACGATAATTTTTGGCTATTTTAAAGTAGTTGCATAATCAACTATTCTTATGGCGTAAGGTGGTTATATTAAAAATAACCGGTCTTGTATGTTGAGTTATGATGGTAACGTTAAAATTGAAAATAGATAAAAGGGACTGTTTTAAGGCTGAACATCATCAAAATAATGGAGAAAATAGCACCTAGTATAAATACTTCTATTGAGGTTCGATCAATTTTAGTGTTCAAAGAGAATAAATAACGAATCTTTTCTCGGCACCATTGGCGTATAGGACTGTACCGATATCCCCACAAGTGGTCTATATATAAAGGAATTAGAAATAGGAGGGTTTCTGTAGGTATTGCTTTGGTTCCACTGTTCAAAGGAATGCCGACCAGGCTTTTAGTGATTAAAAGTGAATCGTGGTAATTATCGGGCCTGAAGAATCCCCATGCAATGAGTACCAGTGATTGAGTGATAATAAACCCAGTTAATAAGAGTATTGTTGTTCCCCACTTGGCTTTGGCAATTTTTACGAAAAATGGTTTCAGGTATCTATGTATAGCCAAACAAACCCCGTGAATAGCCCCCCAAATCAGAAACATGATGCTGGCACCATGCCACAAGCCGCCAAGAAGCATGGTCATAATCAGGTTTCTATACGTTATGGTATTGCTTATGCGGTTGCCTCCAAGCGAAATATATAAGTAATCCCTAAGCCATGATGACAGTGAAATATGCCAGCGTCTCCAAAAGTCAGCGATTGAAGTTGCCAGATAAGGAAAGTTGAAATTTCTGGGTAAGCGATAACCAAACATCCTTGATACGCCAATTGCCATAATCGAATACCCGGCAAAATCGAAATATATCTGGCAGTAAAAGCCAATAGTCGCAACTCGAATAGATGTTGCTGTATAGGAGGATAAATCAGTAAAAACAGGATCAATTAAATGAGAGATATGATCGCTTAATCCTGCTTTGTAGAGTAAACCAATTGCAAATAGTTTAGCGCCAAAAAGAAGGTTGGCAGGCCGAATTTTATGGTGCCTTTTTGTTTGTGGAATAAACTGAGCAGCTCGTACAATGGGACCCGCGACTAATTGAGGGAAGAAAATAATATAGACTGAAACGTTGATGAGTGAGCGTTCACATTTTATGGTCCTTCGTTTGACATCGATAATGTAGGAAATAGCTTGAAAGGTATAAAAACTGATGCCGACAGGAAGTAATACCTTTATGCTGGCATTGCTAAAAGTCCACCCCAGTGTGCTTGCTAAATGAACCAAACTGTCTATGAAAAAATTGGCGTATTTAAAGTAAGCTAAAACACACAGGGAAATTGTAATTCCCACTGTAGCAAATGCAGTTCGTTGATGGTTGCTATTGGCGGCTTCAATGGCTCTGCCTGCCGAGTATGCAACGATAATGACGCCGTAAATTAACAGTAGGAAATGCCAGTTCCAAGCAGCATAAAACATGGAACTTATAATAATGATAAATATATTTTGAGCTGTTACTGTCTTGAGTTTGCTGTGGACAATCAAGCTTAAGAACAGGAAGACAATAAAAATGAAGCTGTTAAATAACATCGTGATTATTGCAAGTGTTCAACAATTTTCTGGGCTGCATAATCATTAAAGAGTTCCCGGCCTTTTTTCGTTAAATGAACGCTGTCGTGAAAATTAGGTCTATCTGACAACGTATTTACGATTTCTTTAGTGTTGAATTTAACGCATTCAATATTTGCGTTGGTTGTCAGTTCTTTGCACAATTGTCGTGTAAACTTAAGCTCTTTATCAAAAAGGGCGGGCATTGGATACGCGCTTACTGGCCATCCAAATAAGGTCGAATAATCGTTGATGTCTGCAATTGGACCAGCCATTACGTGGCTGGGTTTATAGTTTTTATCACTTTCGAACACAAGAGTGACTCTTGATTTAAGTCTCTCATAGCGCTCTTCGGACATCTTGGTTTTATGTGGTTTTAGAAAACCATTGGATGGCTTTTTAGGGTTCAAGGAATCCCATGAAACTAATTTATCAAAGATACCTATATTAAAGCTCCCTCTGATGATGTGTTTGAGACTGATAGCGTAATTTTTCTTGCCTCCATGTGTTTTATAAATGCAGGTGGGATTAAACCTTTCGCAGGAATAAACGTTAAAAATATAAGCAATGTCTGATAGGTCAAGTACATAGCTATACCGGTAGGCATCTGGATTCTTGTATATTAATGCCAGTGTGTCGACTCCGTATGACCAGGATATTTCAACAAATAATCGCTTTATTGGTTTATTAATTCGACTCTTAACAACTTTTAGAACTTTCTTTCGTTCAAGGTGGGTCATTCCTCCTGCGGCAAGAATGCCAATATTAGCATTGACGCCTAATTCGTTTAACTTTGATTCTAGTCGCTTTTCATCCAGTCCGTGGACTGAATGACTGCTGCCTGCGAATAAATAATAAGGTTTCTCAGATGCATTAATTTCATCCACAATGCGCTTAACTTCATTCATATGGAGGTAATCAGGCACTATATTAAAAAGATATAGTGTTACTTTGAAAAGGATAAAAACGCTGGCAAAACCAGAAGCGAATAAGAATAAATGGCTTTTTCGCGGCTTGACTATTGCTGATGTATTATGCAGCAGGAGCAGGGCAATGCAGGCTGAGATTATGACATAGAACATTTGAGTTATTGCTGAATCCAACTGTTTTCAATTATCTGTTCGATGTTCAGTGATGCTTGCCAATTGAGTTCTTTTTTTATTAATGAACAGTCCAATACATTGTAGCTTAAGTCGACAGGTCGCTCTGGCAGGCGCTCAATATTGAGTTCTTTCTGTGTGACTTTTTGTATGATTTCAGACAGCTCGTTCAGGCAATAACCTTTCCCTGTGCCTATATTCCAAAGTTTGTTTTTTGATTGTTCTGGGGACTCGATTGATTTCAGGATAGCTTCGGCAAGTTCATCCGCATCCAGGTAGTCTCTGATAACTAAGCCATCGCCATAAATTTTGATAGTCTGCCCGTTACGCAACCTGTTCAAAGATGCGCCAATAAAGCCTTGTTGAGGGTTGCTGTGCCATTTTCCAACCGGGTTAGATGCTCTGAAAATAGTATGAGTTACNNCCATAAACGGTTCCTCCTGATGAGAGGTAGATGATGTTTATGCGGCTGTTTATAGCAGCAACCCTGCCCAAGATATTGGTTGCGCTGGCAATGTTGGTGCTTATTTCCTTGCTGATGTCATGTTGGGCAAGGCTGGGTATTGATTCAGAAGCCAGATAGATGATGGTGCTGGCTTGCTTGATAATATTGGCATGCTCGGTGTCAAAGTTATCGGTTAACTCGAAGCCTTTTATGCTGGGCGCATAAGTGTTTAAAAAGGAGGAATCAGGGTTTCTGGAGAATGTGACGGCTGGTAGTGATTTTCCGTGTAGCAAAGTGCAGAGATGTTTGCCAATAAACCCAGTGCCACCAATTAGTATAATCATGTAGAATGTCGCATTTTACTGAATAAAACAAAGTAGGCGACGACTCTAGCATAAATGCTGGGGCAAACACATATGTGTAAAAAAATATTTCTCGTCATTGGAATGCACCGTTCTGGGACTTCTCTGGTAACCAATTTTTTCAGTCGTTTTGGCCTGAGATTGGGCGATAATCTGGTCGCCCCGAGTTCGGATAATAGTGATGGTTTTTTTGAAGATGCAACGATTGTTGATTGCAATATGCGCATAGAGAAAATTCTGGCGAGAGATCATATGCACCCCACGGGTATTTTACCTTTTCCCGATAATTGGTGGTTGCTGGATGAAATACGCGAAGTGGCTCAAGAGATTGAGCAGTATCTGCAGTTTGCTATCAAGGATGGTGATCAGCCCTTGTTGCTGAAAGATCCGAGGCTTTGCCGCCTTTTACCTTTGTATTCTGACATATTCAAGAATCTAGGCGTAGAGCCAGTTATTGTTTTTTGTTTTAGAAATCCAAACTCAGTGATCCGTTCTAAGTCTCAAAGGGATCTGATTTCCCCATCCAAAATTGAGATTTTTTTGCAGTTATCCCTTATGGATGCATTGGCTCACTTGCTTGAACAACAGCACTCGATGTTATTTGTAAATTATGATGATTTACTGCTTGATGCTGAGGTGTTTGAGTCCCGGGTTCGAGCATTCATGGAAAAACATATCTCTATTTCTGACAATATAGAGCTGCCTGAAATACGGTCGGATGATATAGCCGGGAAAATTGCTCAGGACAAAGCTATGTTTCCAACCTCTGACTTAACTCAAGATTTGACTTCTTTTTTGTGCGATATGAGTCTTGATAAAGAGCTTGATGCCAGCCGTTTTTCGGCCGTCAAACAGGAGTTTGATGGCATGTTGAAAGTTGCTGAACCATGGCTGGAAGGCTTGCAGGATGGTGGGGATGCTATAAATGAGTTAGCGGATAGTGTCCGTAGTAATGAGCGGTTGAGTTTGAAGCTGAAGCAGTCCAATAAAAAGATCGTTTTCCTTAAGGAAGAAAAGCGACGAGTAAACAACTTGTATTTATACTTGAAGAAAAAACAGAATCTAAAACTCTATAGGTTGGCAGACCAAGTGTATCGTATTAAAAATAAAGGTAAGGAACGGTTAGTTAATAAACTGATTCTTCGGCCAATACGCCTTGGGGATGATTTGAAGCGATACGCTATCCAGTTTAAGCGCAGTGCGAATAATAATGGTGTGCGCTATGCCTTGAAAGCCACTGCCGCCAGGTTGAAGATGGTTCTTTTTTCGCGTAGAAGAGCCACGCTTAAGAGACTGAAAAAAGCGCATGCATTGGATAGAAAAGCTTATCAAAAAGTTCTGAAAGAGTGTGATGTTCAGTTTACGGAAGTACAGAAGGACATTCTTTTTCACATCTTTGTTGCAGATTTTTATAAGCAACAAGCCGGGTTGGCTGTAGAACAATCTAACGCAACTGCCTTTAAACACTTTATTGAAGTTGGGATAAGGTCTGGAAAAAGTCCAGGTCCCATGTTCAATGCGGACACTTATATTGCTCGATCTGGAAATCAAGGTCTGGATAGAGATGCTGCATTTTTGTCCTGGATTGATAAAGGTGTTGAAGACCAGCTTGTGCCTACTGTGTTATTTGACGAGGAGTTTTATCTCGAGCATCACAACATAAACCTGCTCGATAATGAGTGGTCTTTTGTCCGTTTTATCAAGAATGGTATTTATAATAATGCCACCGCGCATAAATATTTTGAGCCTAACTGGTATATTTCTCATCACGAACTGGATGATTTTAAATACCCTCCTTTTTACCATTATTTAATTGAAGGCTATCGCCGTGGGTGGAGGCCTTCTACGTTGTTCCCGGCTTATTCACGGTCTCAGTGTGAGAGCATGCCGCTATCACCGTTGGAAGATGTTTTGATCAAAACCAAGATGGATGAAATTGTTCCACGCTTTAATCGCAATGGTATTTTGAGCCAGATAATAGATAGGGCGGCTAAAATTGAACCTAAAATTCATCGCCCGCTTGGACATAAGCGCATCAATATTCCACCTTATAACACCATCGCATTTCCTGCGATTCAAGAATTACGGCAGGCTTTGCCTGAGGATCGTTACGATACGATTGTGTTGATTCCTCATTGCCGGATTGGTGGTGCTGGCCTGGTTGCTGGAGAACTTTGCAATGCTTTAAGCCAGATCAATGAACAAGAGAATGTTCTATTAATTCGAACCGATAATGATGACTTTATGCGGCCGGATTGGTTTCCAGAAACTATTGATAATATTAATTTGCTGGATTTTTGCCCTGATGTGCCAGATGTTCATCGCAAAAAAGTGTTGCTTGATTTACTGATAGGCTTAAAGCCGAAACGCATTTTGAACGTGCATAGTCGTTTGGGTTGGATTGTGTTTTCAGAATACGGTGATCGCCTGAAGAACTGGTCAAATTTATATGGCTATACGTTTTGTTATGACGTTAACTTCATGGGACATAAAGTGGGCTACCCTGTTAAATATGTTCCTACTACATTACAGTATTTGAAGGCCTTGTTTGTTGACAATAATTATCTTAAAAATGATTTGATAGCTGTCAATCAATGGTCGACTTCTGAAGCTGAGAAAATTAAAGTGCTGTGGACTCCCCCTAAAATAGATGAGGCACTTGAAGCTGCGATCGACTCTGGTTCTATCGTCAAACTACGCAAAGACCGGGTTTCTGAGCAAAAGAAACGAGTCTTCTGGGCAGGCCGGTTTGATCGGCAGAAGCGTTTTGATTTGCTGGTCAAAATAGCCAATAAAAANNGATATTAAGACCAGTAAATTACCGCCTAACATGTTACTTAAAGGCTTGTTTGGCAGTTATGATGAAATTCCATTCGAAAAATGTGACGCATGGTTGTATACCTCTCAATGGGACGGAGTACCGACTATTTTAATTGAACTGGGCTTGCGTGCTATCCCAGTTGTTGCATCCAGAGTGTGGGGTACTAGTGATGTGATCAATGAAAAAACAGCGTGGCCAGTGGACGATGTTGCCAATGTCCTTGCTTATGAACAGGGCTTGAAGTTTTTTATTGAAAACCCCGGTGAGGCCTTGGAAAGAGGAACCAACTTTCAGCAACATATACTTAAGCAACATAATAGAAATGACTATATGGCTGCAGTTAATGCAGAAATAGAGCAAGACTCCTGGAGGGCGTGTTGATAGATATCACAGTAGTAATGATGACCCATGCTGAGGGAGATATGGCCAAGTTGTCTCTGGAAAGTCTGGATCAGGCAGTCGATTTTGCTCGTGAAAGTGGTTTGAGTGTGGAAAAGATAATCACTTTGGACAACCCTGATGAAGCAACTATAAATGCTTTAAAGGGCTTGGATGAGTCTGAATATAAGCTTGTTCGATTGACTTGTGGTGATTTGGGTAAAGTGCGAAATCATGTGTCTGAAATAGCTCAAGGGGAATACATGGCGGTTCTGGATGGCGATGACTTATGGTCATTTAACTGGTTGATGGAAGCTCACCGTATTTGCAAAGCTGAATCTGGGGATACTATTGTTCATCCGGAATTCAACTGGTTGTTTGAAGGTGTGAACAATATTTTCGCGCATTCAGATCTGGGTGATGACTTTTTTGATATGGAATGTTTGAGATCGACTAATCCGTGGGACTCACTCTGCTTTTGTAAAACGGACATTATCCGAAACTTCCCTTACGTGAAACGACAAATAAAAGAAGGATTTGCGTATGAGGATTGGAATTGGAATCGTCGAACATTTGAAGCTGGCATTCAACATATCGTTGCTAAAGATACTGTCATTTTTAAGAGGCGAAGAAATGCGTCCCAGGGAGCACAGGCTGCGAAACGAGGGGTTATCGCAAAGCCATCAAGCAGTTCTTATTATGATTATTATTGACATTCTATTTGAATATGAATTATTTAACTAACCTGGATATCATCGAAAGCTTTCGGCTGTGGCGCTATTGGCTGTATAGAGGCGTCGTGTCTTATCGTTTGAGGTATCGTAAATCCAGCATAGGCATGCTGTGGCCTTCCTTGTCTTTAATGGTAATTACAGTTGTTCTAGGCGCTGTATGGGGGNNCCTTATTGAATAAAGACAGTGTTAGTGGCTATTTTTTGTATTTGCTCTGTGGTTACCCTGTCTGGTCGTTATTGTCTGGAGCGATGGAACAAGGCAGTCGAGAACTTGGTTTGAGAACCAGTGGTGGGGTCCCATTTTTGACGATTATTCTTGAACGAATCGTTATGAACTGGCTGCCTTTTTTGTATATGCTGCCATTGGTTGTGCTGGGTGTTTTATTCTTTCATCAAGGTAGTTATGCGCATATTTTATATTTGCCTGTTTTTCTTGTATTGATATGGTTCTGGATCATTGGGGTAATTTCCTTGCTGGTTGTGCTCATTTCAATCTTCCCTGATCTTAAGCACTTGGTGAATGCGCTCATGAGGTTGGCTTTTCTGGCCACGCCCATCATCTGGGAATTGCCTCGCTTAGGCGACTATCAGCAGTACATATGGGTCAATCCTTTTTTTATTCCTTTAGAAAGCCTTCGCTATTCATTGTCTGGAATTATTCACCAGGAAAGTGTTTTATGGTTGTTTCCACTCTATTCACTAGTGTTGTTTATTGTTGGGGTTTTTGTCTTGAACAGCCGGCTGCGTAAGTTGAAGGGGTAGCTATGAGTTCAATAGAGCTGAATAAAGTCAGTGTCACTTATACTATCAAACAAGCTCATGGCAGAGGCGAGGCTGATACCGTAATTAAAGCGGTTGATCAAATTTCTCTAAAAGTATCCGCTGGTGAACGCGTCGGTGTCATAGGCAGAAATGGTGGTGGTAAATCGACTCTACTGTCAATTTTGTCGGGAAATTTATTGCCTCATTCTGGTAGTGTGTCCGTTGATGGTCAGAGATTGTCATTGCTCAATCGGGCTTCTGGTTTGATTCCGGAAGCTTCCTTGTATGAAAATGCCAAGATTAAGGCATATAGCTTTGGTCTGGCTGGTAATGATGTAAAGAGTTATATTGAAGCCGTAATGACAGATTCTGGTTTGCAGTCCAGGTCTGGTAGTTCACTAAAAAGTCTATCCACAGGTATGTCGGGGAAATTTAATATCGCTTTAAATTCTCAGATTATTAAACCGATTACTATATTAGATGAGTGGGTGGGTACTCTGGATGTGTCTGATGCTAACAATAATGATCTACTAAACAGGCTGGTCAATGAGGCTGATTTAGTTGTGCTGGCCAGCCATAATGAAACGCTTATACGTCAGTTATGTAATCGAGTGATTTTATTAGAGCAAGGGCAAGTGATTTATGATGGTAATGATTTTAATAAGGGCTTTCAGTATCTAGAGATTGTCAAGCGTTTGAATAGTTCTGGTAAATACTCTAATGAAGAGTTGAAGCCATTAATGGATGAATATGTTTACTCCAGTAATGGGCTGCCATCAGAGAGTTCTGCTTCGCTTCAATCGTTGGGTCAGCGCACTAAACTGCATTTTTTGAATATGGGGAGATCGTCGATCCCGTCCCTTAAAAATTTTTTATCTCAACTGTATTCATCGAAATACGAACTGATTTTTCATGATCAGTCGAAAGCTCTGCGAGAAATACCATTTGGTGAAAAAATATGTTGTATTTACCGTGATCCGGTTCAACGGTTTATCAGTGGCTTTTATTCCCGAAAGATGTTGGGACAACCATTGTTTGACGTTCCATGGACGGAGCAGGAAAAAGTAACCTTCAGTCATTTTGATACTCCTGATCAATTGGCAAAGGCTCTTGGTTCTGACAATCCTCAAAAAAAGGAACATGGACTCTTCGCAATGAAGAACACGGGGTTTTTAAACAAGAACTACGGTTGGTGGTTGGGAGATAAGTCGCTTCTTGATAAGAGAAAAGAGGATTTTTTACTGATTGGAGATGTCAGTGACATTACGAATATTCTGTCCAAATTATCAACCCTTCTGGATATCAAGGTTGAACAGGAGTTTGTAGATTTGGATGAACGGGAAGTTGCAGAACAGGACTTTGGACTCAGTGGCGACGCTTTGTCTAATTTGAAGTCATGGTATAAAGAAGATTACGAATTACTGCGGTATTTGCAGGAACTCAAAAAATAGCAGGTAACAATAATATATGTCGATCAAGACTCTTCATTTTCTACACATAGGTAAAACTGGTGGGACGGCTTTTAAACATGCTGTCAGTAGCTATCAGGTAGAAAAATTTAACGTTAAATTACACCCCCATGGTGTTACTTTGAAAGATATTCCTGAAGGAGAAAAGGTTATTTTCTTTTTGAGGGACCCTGTGCGCAGGTTTGAAAGTGGGTTTTACAGCAGAAAGCGTAGAGGGCAGCCACGATATTTTTCTGAATGGTCGGAGGCAGAGAAAATAGCTTTCGAACACTTTAATGATAGCCTTGATCTGGTTCATGCGGCAAATGATGAATCTAATGCCAAGCACTCTCTTGCGCTTGCGGCATTGGATTCCATTGAACATGTGAGAAATCACTTTACTGATTGGTTGATCTCTACTGATTACATCAAAGAGCGAGAAAGTGATATTTTTTACGTAGGTTTTCAAGAGACACTGGAGAACGACTTTTCTATTATCAAAGGAATGTTGGGTCTTCCTGATGAACTTTCTCTGCCACGCGATGATGTGAATGCACATAAAAACCCTGTAAATGATAAGCCGGAATTGGATCAAGAGAGTATCAATTTCCTTAAAGGAATATACTCGGTCGATTATGATATATATGAATTTTGCGCCCGTCGATTTTCTAATAATATGACTTTGTCATAAAGGAGTAAGTATGAAACCTGTTTTGACTATGTTGACAGAGCCAAAAGCAAATATAAGTAATCGCTTTGATTTTTGGGTCGATTTTATTAATGAAGCTGGAATCTCGGTGGTTGCTGAACTTGGGGTTTGGAAAGGCGAGTTTGCTGAAAGCTTGCTGCAAAAGTGTGCATCTATTGAACGCTATATTATGGTGGATCCCTGGGCTAATTTACCGAACTGGAATAAGCCATTTAACGTAGAAGCTGAGATGTTTGAGCAAATTTATGCTGAGGCAATGGCAAGAGTAGATTTTGCTAAGTCAAAACTTACCGTATTGCGAGGCTGTACTAATGAGGTGGCAGATCAGGTTGATGATGGGTCTCTAGAGTTTGTCTATATTGATGGTGACCACACATTACGTGGCATAACCCTTGACTTGATCAATATATTTTCAAAAGTTCAGGAAGGAGGCATTATTGCGGGCGATGATTTTACGGTGACGCCATGGCAACATAGTGTTGAGTTTGAACCCACATTGGTATGTCCTTTTGCTGTGTATTTTGCTGAAGCAATGGGGGTGCCTTTTATTGCGCTTGGTAACAACCAGTTTGCTATTGTAAAAGATCATGAGGCAGGTTTTTCTTTCAATGATGTTACTGGTCATTATGGGGATTTATCATTGAATAAATTGGCGAAAAAAGTATAAGTGTGCGCAAAAAAACTTGTTCATTATGACGGGCCAGCAATTCTGTCTTTGAGACTTTATTCCAATACTTATGTGGGTGTATAAGCAAACTACTATATCTTATTGAGATATTATTAAGGGTTAGTTTGTTGTAAAATTTGCGCTATCAGAATTTCAAAATAGTGATGCGGCATATCTGAAAATTTGTAAATAATCACTAGAAAAATTAATAACCTATAAAAGGCTTTATTTTCAATGAAAAAAATAATCGGATGCTTAATCCTTGGAATGTTAATTTCTCTAGCCATAATATTTACAGTTGAAAAAGAAATAAGCTCACCAAATATAATTGTTTTTATCGTAGATGATCTGGGGCGTCATGATCTATCTGTTCAAATTGGAGATGTACCTAGTGATTGGAATAAGATTTATCGAACTCCTTCGGTTGAGCGCCTTGCGAGTATTGGGCGTTCTTTTACAAATGCGTATGCCTCCAGTCTAGTTTGCTCAGCATCCAGAATTAGTTTGATGTTGGGGCAATCACCAGCTCGTCATGGGACGACTTTCATTATAGGGAGTAATGGAGAAGACGCGGAAGGGTTAAAGTCAGCTAGACAAGATATTCAGGGGCTAGTTGGAGAGAAGCAAAAGCGCTCTCTCCCATTCTTGCTTTCTAATAATGGCTATAAAACTATAATGGTTGGCAAAGCCCACTTTGGCCCAGCTGATGCTACTGAGGTTGGTTTTGATGTCAATCGTTATGGAAATAAATCTGGTATGCCAATTGGCAATGGGAAAGATAGGTATCAGCAAAAACATGATGACAAAGAAATTCATTTGACAGAAGCTCTTACTGTGGCTGCTAAAGAAGAAATTGATCAAGCTCTAAGCGATGAAAAACCTTTTTTTCTTTATATGTCTCATTATGCGGTTCACCAACCCATAATCTCTGACGCTCGATTTGAAAATGACTATTCATCTCTAGAACAACTTGATGATGAAGCGAAGGCTTATGCAACTTTAGTTGCAGGCATAGATAAAAGTTTAGGTGACCTTCTTGATCATCTAGAAGCTCAAGAGATAGCTGACGACACATTGATTTTTTTCATGAGCGATCAAGGAGGGTTGACTTACCGAGATGGAACTTCGCTTTATAATGATAATAAGGGCGCAAAATGGAACCAGGGACGCACTCACAATTGGCCTCTACGTGGTGGTAAAAATGATATTTATGAAGGAGGGGTTCGTATCCCTTATTTCGTTGCTTGGGGGAATAATAATTTGAACAATTCGCATCAGAAAAAACTTCCGATTATGCCAAACTCAATAGAAAATCGTTCATTTATACATGCAGACCTGTTGCCGACGATCATGAATATCCTTGGTCTGAAGCATGAAATTCCAAGTGTTGTGGATGGTCAAGATTTTTCAGGCTATATTACTGGGGACCCTGATTTCTTACGTGAAGATAAGTTTTTTTGGCATGCGCCTAATTTTTGGATGGGACATGCAGCGAAGCCAGAAAGTGCTATAAAAGACGGGGATTATAAACTTATAGGTCGGTACACAAAAAAAGGGGTTGAATGGGAACTTTATAATGTATTGGAAGATATTGGGGAAGAGAAAAATATTATTAATGAGCATCCCAAACGTGCTATACGTATGGCAAAAGAACTAATTAAATACCTTAAAAAAGAAAAGGCTCATTACCCTATATTACAATCAACAAATGAAGAGATCGTTCCAGCTCCACCGTCATTTTGAGAGTAATAAACTAAATAGGAACTACTTGTTGACTCTATTGCAGTGTAGTGATTTATCATTGAATAAGTTAGCAAAAAAAGTATAAGTATGCGCAAAAAAAATATCTTGTTCATTATGACAGACCAACAGCGACTTGATGCGTTGGGTTGTGTTAATGGCTGGATGAGAACTCCCGCATTAGATGCTCTTGCCAAAGAGGGTGTCTTGTTCACCCGATGCATCACCAACTCTCCTGTTTGTATTCCTGCTCGTTTTTCTTTGGCAACTGGGTATTACCCTCATCAGACAGGCATATTTGATAATATTGCTGTTGATATGCTTCCCAGCATGGACTTGTGGACTCGCCAGATAAAAGAGGCTGGCTATAACACTGGAGTTTTTGGCAAAACCCACTTGCATCGGCATACCGGAGATTTACGGGATAGAGAGCACTTGGTTAATGCCTATGGTTTTGACGTTGTTGATGAAATTGGTGGCCCGAGAGCAAGTGCTTATGTAAAGTCTCACATGACTGATTTGTGGGATGAGCAGGGGTGGCTTGAAAAATATTGCGCTGATTATAAAGAGAGGTTTGATCAGAAACCTCATTGGGTCAGGCCCTCGGTCTTGCCTTTGGGGCTTTATGCCGATAATTATGTGGGTCAACAGGCAAACAATTATCTAAAACAATTAGATAAAGGTAAGCCCTGGTTTTGTTGGGTAAGTTTTGGTGGTCCGCATGAACCTTGGGATGCACCTGAGCCTTATGCCTCAATGTACAAGCCTTCTGATATGCCCAAAGCGAATACATCTGACTTGAAAAAACTGGATAAAGGGAAAGACGGAGTGATGCTGAAAAAGCTTAAGAATGCACCCGAGTTGACTAGGAAAGACGTACAGGAAATGAGGGCTAATTATGCTGGTAATGTATCACTGATTGATGAGCAGATTTATGATTTGTTAGAAACAATAAAGCAAAGAGGAGAGTATGAAAATACAATCGTGGTATTCACTTCTGATCACGGTGAAATGAATGGTGACCATGGTTTAATCTATAAGAATGTGTTTTTTAATGAAGCGATTAAGGTACCGCTGATTATCTCAACCCCTGAAACCCGAAAAGCTTACCAACATAAGTCCGACCCAGAAATTTGTGCTGCGCAGATAGAGCTTTTTGACTTAGGACCAACTATATTGGACATGCTGGAGATTCAGCCTAATGATAGCAAACAGTCCGCAAGGGCATTTTCTGCCTGTTTGCTTGATACTAGTCGTAGCCATAGGGATTGGGTGTTTTCAGAGGTTTCAGGTGAGGTTATGGTTATGGATGGTCAATGTAAGCTGGTGGCTAATAGCAATATGAAGCCTTATATGCAGTTTGACTTAAACGAAGATGTTAAGGAAAGTCAAAATGTCGTTAATAACCTTAAATATCTACGCACTAGATATCAATTGACCAAAAGAATAAAGGCGCATATCAGACAATCGTAAAATATAAGGGATAATAAGTAGAAGTAGGTTCAGATTGTTATTTAGACATGGGGCTGAAATCAATATTCAGCTTTATCTCAATACTGTATTGGGCTTGAGATAAAACTGGAAGTGTTGACCTTTTTTACTTTAGCTTACCGTTTGTTTGAAAGTGGTGTCCAATCGGTGAGTAACCAATAGGCACATTTTTTCAACCGGATGTAAGGGCTAAATACGCTCGCAAAATAGGCCTAGGGTGTGCGATTTGAAGGATTGTTCATCGATAATTTTAAAGCCAAACATTTTAATAGCGGCTCTAAAGGCATCTTTAGTAAAAAGTGTCCAATAAGGAGTGTTTTAGTCTTGAGCAAATTCTTGCGTTGGGCTTAGGTTTAAGAAGCCTTTTAATTCTTCTGAAATCATTTCTATTAAGTATTGGCTGCCATAGACATTGAGGTGGTTGTCATCTAAATATATTGAGCGATTATTAATGAGAGTATGGCAAAGTTCTTTTTGTTGTGTACAAATATAGTCTGATGGAATTATTGGCAATATATTCTTATTGCGAAGGGACTTGATGATGTTGTTGGTGTACTCAAGCCTTGCTAGCTGGCTTTTGTAATCAATTTGAGGATCACACCTGGTTTTCAATTTTTTCTGTGAGTAAAGCCAGTGAGGAACTTGGTCGCAGCCTTGAACATTTCGAACCAAAAGTGGTACTTGGGAAAAGATGATGGCCTTGGTTCCATTTTTCGTTATGTCACTTACAGTGTCCAGTATTCTTGAAGCAAATAACTCCCGGGAGGATTCAATGGAAAATGACGGTTTAGTTATATCAACTAAGAGATCTCGCCTTAGAGGTTTTCTTTCACCGTAGGTGGTGGGTTCGTGTAGCCACATCCAGCGAGACGAGATAATAACAGCGTCGTACTCAGAGTTGTCTATTTTCTTTTTCCATTCCTTAATAAGGTTTTTACAATACGCTTGTCTTGGCAAAGGAGTGCGTGAATGTAAACCGTATATTTTGTAGGTTTGCCATATGGGCGGGCAGCCAGCGAAAGTCCAAGCTTCGAATTTTACCGAATTGCGGATGCCAAAGTCATGTAAACCAAATCTAAGGTGTTCAGCATGGCTGTCGCCAATGATAAGTACTTTGGCTTTGTATTCGTTTAACTTGCCCAGGAGGCATTTCTTCTCGAGGCTCTTGTTTTCTATTTTTTTTAGGTTTTCACAAGTAAATGGCCGGTTACGATGCAGGGCTGCATTCTCCGTACGCCAAGACCAACCTTCAGATGAAATTATATTAAGCGCTGGTATGGTGATTAATAGACATAATATTATTAACAGCGCAGAGAAATACTGGCCGCTAGGTTGAGCCTGATCCTTGCTTTTTTTAAGTCTGTAACGATTTTCAACATGTTTGTAAAGTGCGTTGCCAATAATAAAAATGACAATAAACAAGCCTAGTTTCTCGATAGATGTTATGTCATTAAATACCCAGTAAGTATAGAAAACCCATATTGGCCAATGAACCAGATAGAGGGAATAGGAAATCTTGCCTACGAATACAGCAGGCCTATTAGCTAGCAGTTTTAATGCAGGAAAGGAATCTTTAGCATAAATGATGCATGCTGCTCCAAGGCAAGGTACCAATGAATTGAGTCCGGGAAAGACCGTTGCGCTGCTGAATGCAAGTATTGAATATATGATTAATAGTATGCCCAACAGAAATATTGCTGTCTTGATGATTGGGTTGGGTGAATATCGTTCAATCCAAATTAAAATAGCTCCAAAAATGAACTCGCTTACTCTCAAGTGTACCCAATAAAAAGCAAAATCCTGATCTTCTTTTAGGCTTATTTCTGTTAGGTATATAGATAATAATGCCAGAAAGATTAAAGTTGTAATTGTGACTATAGAGTTTCTAGATGTTTTAAACAGCAGAACTAAGAGTGCTGGCCAAAAAAGGTAAAATTGTTCTTCGACGGACAGTGACCAAAAATGCAGGAATGGTTTTAGAGTTGCATCTGAATCAAAGTAACCTGAAATATTCCAGAAATAGATGTTAGCTACCGAAAAAACAGAGGCAATTGCTGATTCTGCGGTGAGTTTCAGGTGTTCTGGTGAAAAAAGCAGAACGCTAATGATCAGGCTGATAATTGCAGTTGCTATTACTGCTGGAAATAGCCGTCGTATTCTGGAGTAATAAAATGTTTTAAATGAAAAAACGTGGTTTTGTAAGTCTATGTGTATCTTACGTGTAATCAGGTAGCCTGAGATTACAAAAAAAATATCGACGCCGACGAAGCCGCCACTGAATAACTCTATCTCTAGGTGAAAGAGTATTACAGCTAAAACTGCAATTGCCCTTAATCCATCAATGGCAGGAAAGTATGTGTTCTTATCTGAAGCGATATTGGAGTCAATGTTGGTTGATCGCTTCAGATATGATCGCATTTTATTTTTTGCTTATGTTGATTGAATAAAAAAACACAGAACTCATAAATGAGTTCTGTGTTTTTAGTATTTGTATATTGCGCTGAAACTAGCTAGCGCTTGATTTTCTATTTACTACAAAATAGTCATAAAAATCATACTTGGTGTGCTGCCGTTACATGTGACATCATCGAAGCCAATACGAACATTAACACCACTGATTTTTGCTGATAAAGCAGATGCAGTGAAGTTTTTGCCTTCAGTAGTAGTGCCGTCCCAAGTGACTTGTGTACTTGTGCAGGCTGCGGGTCCAAATGCTGCGCCAGACATATTAACAAAGCATACTCCTGCTGCACTACATCCAGTACCTGTGATTGTTCTGCCTGAAACAGTTCCAGCTTGCGCAAAAGATGAAGCTAACATTCCGCCGAAAGCAATTGAATAAACGATTTTCTTTAACATAAATTCTCTCCTAAAACGAGAAGCCCTTGTTTAATTTTTACAAATTATAGCAGGGTAAATAATAAAAACTTGTAAATTTCGAACATAGTTACAAAACTATAACCAATTTCCCTTGTGAATCTTAGTGAAGATTATTTCTTTTTTGTTCAATTGTCAATAATTGTGTCGTGAATATATGTCATCAAGTCTCTCTATATCGTCTTCACCCAGATAACTTCCGGTCTGCACCTCGATAACTTCCAGAATGGTGTCTGCTGGGTTGCTTAATCGATGGACTGTATTTTGGGGAATGTACGTTGATTGATTGACCTCCAGGCGAAATACTTCGTCACCATTGGTGACTTCAGCAACACCGCTGACAACAACCCAGTGTTCAGCCCGGTGTTGGTGTTTTTGTAAGCTGAGCTTTGCATTAGGATAAACAGCTAAGCGTTTAACCTGAAAGTTTGTGCCGTTCTCGATTGAGTCGTAATACCCCCAGGGGCGGAATACTTTTCTGTGTAACTGGGTTTCTTTACGATTGTCTTGTTTGAGCTGTTTTACAATCGTCTTGACTTCTTGTACGCGGTTCTTGGCTGCGACTAATATGGCATCGTCGGTCTCGATAACTACTGAATCGCTGATGCCCAGAGTGGCAATTAGCTTCCCATTGTTTTGGATAAAGCAGTTTTCTGTTTCATGGGCAATTATGTCACCTTTGAGGGTGTTTCCTTTATCATCTTTGGGAGAGACTTCCCACAGGGCTGACCATGAGCCGACATCATTCCAATTTACATCGATAGGAATAACGACTGCATTATCCGTTTTTTCCATCACGGCATAATCAATAGAAGTGTCAGGGCAGTTGGCAAATGACTCTGGGTCGATGCGGATGAAGTCCAGGTCTCTATTGGATTTATCGAATGCTTGTTTACAGTGGTGCAAAATCTCAGGTTGATGATTGGCTAGTTCCTCTAAAAAAGTGCCTGCTTTAAAGACAAACATGCCGCTATTCCACGAATAATCCCCAGATTGTAAATAAGTCTGTGCTGTTTTCAGATTTGGCTTTTCAACAAATTTATCAACTTTGAATGTGCCATTGTCAAACGCTTTACCAGCTTTGATATAACCATAGCCAGTCTCCGCATGCGACGGAATAATGCCAAAAGTGGCCAGTTTATTGAAGCTTGCTTGTTCTATGCCTTTATAAAGAGCGGCGTGAAAAGCATCTAAATTACCGATCACGTGATCTGCAGGGAGAATCAACAGTATTTGCTCCGGATCAACCGATAACGCAGCTAAAGCGATTGCGGGCGCAGTATTTCGGCCAAAGGGCTCTAACAGAATGGTTGGCTTGGTGTAGTCTAGGTCACGTAGTTGCTCAGCCACTAAAAAGCGGTGTTGTTCGTTGCAGATAACAATTGGCTCATGGGCTTGTTGCATGCCGCTCAGACGAACTAAAGTGTCTTGCAGCATCGTGTTATCCGATACCAGTGGCAATAACTGTTTGGGATAGGCCGAGCGAGAATAGGGCCACATTCTAGTGCCGGAGCCACCAGAAAGTATGACTGGCAAAAATGGTTGCATGTTTAAATCCTCAAATCGTCGAAATTTTGCGAAAACCAGTGGTAAGTGCGTTTTAGTCCGTCTGGTAGTGATGTAGCAGGTTGCCACCCGCTTTGGTTTAATAGTCGGGTGTCGAGAAGTTTGCGAGGCGTTCCGTTCGGTTTGCTGGTGTCGAATGTCAACTCGCCTTGATAGCCTGTAATGTCTTTGAGCATATAAGATAGTTCGCGGATAGAGCAGTCCTGGCCGGTACCTATATTAATGTGTGAGCATGTTGGTTCAATCAGTTTTTGATAGTCCGCTTTGGGAAGTTGCATCAGGTGTAATGCCGCATCCGCCATATCATCAATATAAAGAAATTCACGTTTGGCTTCGCCATTGCCCCATATACTCACTTGGTTGAGACGTTCAAGCTTGGCCTCGTGCAGTCGACGCATCAGAGCGGGAATGACATGACTGTTTTCTGGATGGAAGTTGTCATTGTGTCCGTATAAATTGGTGGGCATGATGCTGCGAAAATCAGTGCCGTATTGTCGGTTATACGATTCGCACAATTTAATTCCAGCAATTTTAGCGACAGCGTATGGTTCGTTGGTTGGTTCCAGAGCTCCAGTCAGCAGGCTTGATTCTGCTATGGGTTGGACAGTATCTCTAGGATAAATGCAGGATGAACCAAGGAATAGCAATTGTTTTACGCCCTGAGCGTGTGCTTGATGAATGACGTTATTCTGTATCATCAAGTTGTTGTATATAAAGTCAGCTGGGTAGGTGCTATTTGCGTGAATACCCCCTACTTTGGCTGCGCACAACAGTACAATTTCAGGTTTATTTGAGTGCATGAAATCTGCGACACTGGCCTGGTTGATTAAATCTAGTTCTGTGCGTCCAGCAGTGAGCAAATTATTGAATCCGAGCGACTTTAGTTGTTGCAAGATGGCTGAGCCGACCATGCCGTGATGCCCCGCAACATAAATACGTGCGTTTTTATTCATCTTAATGAGCCTTAATCCTCGTGACTGATAGCAACGTCATAGCCTTGATTTTTGAGTAACGCCAGTTTCTGTGCCTGCTCAATATCATTTGTCATCATTTCTATAATCATTTCTTCGACGCTGATTTGAGGAGCCCAGCCTAAGTCAGTGCGGGCTTTGCTGGCATCACCAAGTAATGTTTCAACTTCAGCAGGACGGAAGTAGGTTGGGTCAATGGCAATAATGGTCTGGCCAATTTTAAGTTGGGGGGCGCTTTGAGCATTTAGTTTTGCAACCACGCCAATTTCATCGATGCCTGAGCCTTGCCACTCTAATTCAATTCCTAGTTGTCGAGCGCTCATTTCAATAAACTGACGTACGGAATACTGCTTTCCACTGGCTATAACGTAGTCTTGTGGGAATTCCTGCTGCAGCATAAGCCATTGCATGTGGACATAGTCCTTGGCGTGCCCCCAGTCTCGAAGTGCGTCCATATTGCCCATATACAGGCAACTTTCCAAGCCATAGGCGATGTTTGCCAGACCTCGTGTGATTTTTCGGGTGACAAACGTTTCTCCGCGGCGCGGTGACTCATGGTTGAATAGAATGCCATTACAGGCATAAAGACCGTAAGCCTCACGGTAATTGACAGTGATCCAGTAGGCATACATTTTCGCGACCGCATAAGGAGAACGAGGGTGGAATGGTGTTTTTTCTGTTTGTGGTGTTTCTGCAACCTGGCCGTAGAGTTCGGATGTTGATGCCTGGTAAAAACGGGTCGTTTTTTCCAGTCCGAGAAATCGAATTGCTTCAAGTAAGCGTAAAGTGCCTATTGCATCGACATCTGCTGTATATTCAGGTGATTCAAACGAAACAGCGACATGACTCTGCGCGGCTAAGTTGTATATCTCATCAGGTTGGGTTTCACTGATGATTCGGGTCAGATTAGAGCTATCAGTCAAATCCCCATAGTGCAGGAATAAATGAGTGTCAGTTTGATGGCGATCCTGATAAATATGATCTATCCGCTGTGTATTAAACGAAGAAGAACGCCGCTTAATGCCATGAACGGTATAACCTTTATCGAGTAACAGCTCGGTCAAATAGGATCCATCTTGACCGGTTATTCCGGTTATCAGTGCAACTTTATTGGTCATGAATTTAAGTATAACTCAGTAATTAATTGGTTTTTTGTTCTCTTAAATAATAAGGGGAGTGTTTTTTGTTACTAGTAGATATTTGCCGCTGACATTACCCGGTTTTGTTATTGTAATCAAAATGTGTGTGGGAATTAAACTTTATGCTGTTTAAAATTGGTAGTTCGAGGTAAAATTTCTTCATCAAATTTGCTCGAGTTCATTGTGTCTATTCCATTTATCGATTTAAAAACCCAATATAACCTTAATAAACCAGACTTGGATCAAGCCATTGCCAAGGTGCTGGAACATGGTCAGTATATCATGGGGCCAGAGGTGTTCGAGCTAGAACGGCAGCTGGCCGACTATGTAGGAGTTGACCATTGTGTCAGTTGTTCTAGTGGCACTGACGCATTGCTGATGCCGCTTATGGCGCAAGGTATTGGGCCAGGGGATGTGGTGTTTACTACTCCTTTTACGTTTGTTGCCACCGCTGAAGTTATATCATTGCTTGGTGCTACTCCTGTGTTTGTCGACGTTGATGCTGCAACGTTCAATATGGATGTTGTGCACTTACGGCAGCAGATTGAGGAAACCTTGAAAAAAGGCGAGCTTAAACCTAAGGTGATTATGCCAGTTGATCTGTTCGGATTGCCTGCTGAATATACTGAAATAAAGCGCATAGCTGAAGAATATGATCTGTGGGTATTGGAAGATGCAGCGCAAGCTTTTGGAGCGGAATATAAAGGAGAGAAAACCTGTGGCTTGACGGAAGTCGGAGCGACCAGTTTTTTCCCGGCTAAACCGCTCGGTTGTTATGGTGATGGTGGTGCTGTTTTCACAAATGATGCTGAGTTGCATGAAAAGTTAGTGTCAATTCGTGTGCATGGTCAGGCCACGACTGGCGATAAGTATGACAATGTTCGTCTTGGTTTAACTGCTCGGATGGATTCTATTCAGGCAGCAGTTCTGCTACAGAAACTGAAATCTTATGATGACGAACTGATTGCCAGAAATCGTGTGGCTGAAGCATATAGAAAAAAATTATCAGGAATACTGCAAACTCCAGAGGTTCCTCAGCAAAGCACTAGTGTTTGGGCGCAGTACACTGTTCTGGCTGAGAGTGATGAGCATCGTACACAATTGCGGCAAAAGCTGAATGAACAGGGTATCCCCACTGCTGTCTACTACCCAATTCCATTGCATCTGGCTACAGCTTATCAATATCTGGGTTATGAACGGGGAGATTTTCCTGTCAGTGAAAACTTGTCGCAGCGTGTATTTAGCTTGCCTATGCACCCTTTTCTTGACGATGAGGTTGTTCAGCAGATTGCTGATGCGGTTATCGCGGGCTGAAAATTCACAGTATTGCTATGAACAGGGTTGCTATTCGACGTGTTAGAAGTATCTTAATCTTGCTGTTGGATATTGTTGGCATTATCGTTATTTTCCCGTCCTTGTATTATCTGCGTTTGCAACAGCAGCCGGATTTTCTGGCACCTGAGTTATGGTTGATATCAGGCACAATAATAATGACTCTGTTTCTGT
Source organism: Arenicella sp. (assembly GCA_050633785.1). Lineage (GTDB taxonomy): Bacteria > Pseudomonadota > Gammaproteobacteria > Arenicellales > Arenicellaceae > CALKZN01. Next base: position 63,733 of record JBOEHE010000031.1, on the reverse strand, counting down.
CAGGAACCTACTTCAGGAGTCGCAGCAGAGAATTTCCCAAATTACCGATTAATACTTTTTTTAAGGTTCTTGTCGCCATAATTCCCTGTATTGTTTTGGTTTACCTGTTGGGGCCAGAAAAATTTAAAGCCTATCTGGGGCGTGGAATTTTACCCATAGGGATGGTTTTATTTGGCATTTGGGCGACCTTGAATCGATTTTTCTTTAATCGTTTGTATCACTGGCAGGAGCAGAACACGGACCTGCTGTATCTGGGGTTTTCTAGTACGGGCGAACAGTTTTTGCAGGAACTGAAGAATAACCGTGAATTACGTAATGTGCATATTGTTCATGATGGTGATATTGAATCTCCGATACCTGAGCTCACTCGCCAGTATTCTCAAGATGATCTGGGTGTTTTTGATAAAATGTCCTGGCAGGAAGTTATTGTTGACCCACAGCACCATGCGAGCAAAGTCGAGGCTGAAAAGTTGGTTCATATTCGTCTGGCAGGAACGCCAGTGCATGCCTTATCTGACTATTATGAAAAACACTGGTATAAAATTCCTGTTAATCAGATTGGAGATGATTGGTTTTTGCGTTCCCAGGGTTTTTCTATGATCAGTAGCCCTCTGTCGCATCGTTTGAAAAGGGTGATTGATATTGTTTTGGCCTTGATACTGCTGGCTTTAACTCTGCCAATTGTATTGTTGGCGGCAGTTGCTATAAAAGCGACTTCAGCGGGAACGGTGTTTTTTCAACAGACTCGAGTGGGTTTGCAAGGGCAAAACTTTACTATATACAAGCTCAGAACCATGCAGCAGGATGCTGAAAAAGATGGTGTCCAATGGGCCCAGACAAATGACCCTCGTATCACTAAGGTTGGTAGCTTTTTGCGGTCATCTCGAATTGATGAGTTACCCCAATGTTGGAATGTGCTTAAAGGGGATATGAGTTTTGTCGGACCTCGTCCAGAGCGGCCGGAATTTACGCAAAAGCTGGTGCAGGATATTCCTTACTATGATTTGCGTCATCTGGTTAAACCAGGTTTAAGTGGTTGGGCGCAGGTTATGTTTCCTTATGGGGCATCAACTAACGATGCCTTAAGGAAGTTGGAGTATGAATTGTATTATATTAAGAACCAGTCTTTTCTACTTGACCTTAACATCATGATTCGCACCTTCATGGTGATGTTTCAGCGCCTGGGGCGTTGATGAACATGTGAGTAAAGCGTGAATCTGGCTTTTCTGAGCGTCTTCCTTATTGTGCTTTTCTTGCCAGGCTTTGCTGTGGTGAAAGTGTGTGAACGCTTCGGTTCATTGCAGCATAAACGATACCTGATCAGTGTCGCCTTTTCGTACGCGATTTTCACTTTAGCTTTGATAGTGGCGCAGCATTATTCTATCTCTCGTCACAATTTTTATCTGTTTCAATTGTTTCTGCTTTTGTTGTCCACTCTGACAATAGTCTTGATGCTGTGGAAAGAAAGGTTCAAAATCAGCAGCATGCCAAGTCTTGTGCGGCGGGATAGTGTCTTTATTCTCTTGCCGGTATTGGTTGCTGTTTATCACTTATTAGTAGGCCCATATGATGAAATTCCTGCTGATATTTATGCCCATTTAGGCTATTTTCAAACGGCCTTGGAGCAACAGGGAAATGATCAATTTGGTTTTGCTCTGCCCTGGTCAAAACTGCTTATGCAAAAGGGCCTGGTTTGGTATCATTTGCTGGCCTTTGTTCAGACTACGTCTGGTTCCACTGTCGAGCAAACACTATTTACCGCGACATTATTGACCAAAACTGCTTTTCTATTGGGTGTTTATGCCTTGGCCAAAAATGTCTTTGCCTCCCATAGGCAGGTCCAATTGATAGCATTATTAACGACCGTGTTGCTGGCCTTGCATATGGGGATCAATGTAATGGCTTATATCCGTTATTATTCCTTTGCTCCGACAATGTTGAATTTCGTGTTGTATATGGCTGCAATTGCTGTTTTTATGCACGCCATTAAAAGAGGTTCCTGGCAGGTATTGTTTGCAGCAGTGTGTTTTATCCTGTTAGTGGTAGCTGCTTCAGCGGCAATACATACCCAGGAAGCCTTGTTTATTCTGTTGATGATAGCTTTGGTATCTCTGGCGGAAATAGCCATGCGTTACTGGTCTGATACTAATAGCGCTGATGTACTGACATGGTTGCCCCGGTTCCTGCCTTATTTTATCGTTGCTGGAGCATTTCTGTGCTTTGCTGTTTTGTATTGGTATGCCCATACAAATTGGGACCGAGCCCCCAATATCGGTTGGCGTTTATGGGAGTTTGGTCTATTGGCTGACTGGTTGCCAAGAATCAGCATTTTAAATGCGAAATATCAATTTGTGCGAGTATTAACCCTGTGGGGGCTACTTGTATCTGTATTGTTTGTTTTCTTCTGGCGCGACTTTCGCAATTACCCCTACCTGCTGGCTGGGATGTTCAGCCCCTTGGTGACAGTGTTCAATCCTTTTTTTACTGATTTGTTCCTGCGTCTGGATGATTCCACGACGTTGTGGCGCCTATGTTATTTGATGCCACTGCATTTTGTGGGGGCCTTGGCTATCGTAATTTTGTTTAATGGCTTGCGTGAAAAGCGTTGGATTCTGTTTGGTAATGTATCAGCAGTGGTGGCTCTTCTGGCTTTGGTAATACTGTTGTTGCCAATAAAAAATACATTCCTGGGGCTGCATTACAGTCGCTTGCCTACCTTAATTAAGGTCGCGCCAGAAAATAATGCCCAACACCTCGAAGATGCCCTTGCCACGCTTGATGGTATTAAGAAAAAACATACTGTGTTGACAGACCCAGTGACTGGCTATGTTGTTCATGGTTTAACCCACCATAATGTCCAACGGCATAAATTTTTCGCCCGCAGGTATTTAAATTTTACCTTCGAGGATTACAGTAATGACCCATTGAAGGTTTATCGTGGTAAGTTACTGTTAGTCAATAGACGCAGTCAGGCATTGAGTGAGGTTGGAGGTTTATCGCGTCACTGGCCAGCAAACGTGCTTCAGCTCGGGCGTTATTACCCTGATGCCTTGCTTGACTATCTGGATAAAAACCCTGAGCTGTTTCAGCAATTATGGACAAGTGATTCAGGGGATATGTTGTTATATAAAATACTCTAAGAGGAACAATGTGAGTAACAAGAGTAATATCGGCGATGTGTGTGATCGCAGCTTAACCGTGGTAATTAGGCGTTTGTTTGGAGCTGGTTTATTATTGTCGGCAATGATCGGGTTTTGCCCGGCAGTGGTGGCTCAAGACTTCTCATCTTATTATGATTTGATTAATCAGGTTCGTGTGATTTCCCCCAACGCAGGAAGCAAATCATCAATCGGTTCCGGGTTTCAGGTGAATCAACAAGGGTTGATCATCACCAACTTTCATGTTGTCTCCAGTTATATCAATGCTCCAAAATCCCATGAAATTCATTATCTGAATCAACAGGGTGAAACTGGGCGTCTGGAGTTGTTGGATTTTGATGTTATCAATGACTTGGCGGTTCTCAGACACCCACAGCCTGCCAATGATTTTTTTACGATTACTGAGAAACTGCCACGTAAGGGTGATATGACCTTTGCTTTGGGGAACCCTCGTGATTACGGTATTACGTTGGTACCTGGACCGAATAATGGCTTGGTGGAGCACAGCTATGATGCACAAATTTTATTTTCAGGCAGTTTGAATCCGGGGATGAGTGGTGGGCCGGCATTAAACGCACAGGGTGAAGTGGTTGGGGTTAATGTGGCAACTGCAGGTAGTCAACTCAGTTTTTTGGTCCCGGCAAAGAAAATCAACAATCTGCTGGCTAGAAATCGCCATATTGAAGCGTCTGACTATCAAAGGGAAATAGCAGATCAAATCAAACTTTGGCAACGGAATCGTATTCAGGAACTGATAGATATGCCCTGGAAGCCAGAACGGTTTGGCAACTATGAGCTATTCGGTGAGGTTCGTAATGATTTTCAGTGTTGGGGTGACACCAATGTTGGGAATAAAGCCCGAACTATCGAGAGCATCAGCAAAAGTTGTGTTGCAGGAAATCATCTGTATTTAGCGAGAAACTTAACCGCTGGACATATCCTGTTTTCATTTGAACAAAAAACAGCTCTCAAACTTAATGCGTTTCAGTTTCATCGGACTATTAATACGAATATGAGTGCTGACAACCGTTCAAATTTTGATCATTCCAGCAATTATCAGTGTCAGGTGGATTTTGTTGAGGGTAGCAAAGCCGAAGATCAGGAAGCCGAAGATGGCAAGCGCTTTAATCGAGTGACTTTGTGCGTTAGGGCATATAAGAAATTGAAAGGTTTGTTTGACTCACTTCTGTTGATCGAAAAAAGCCAGAATAAGGAGGTGTTGTCGGTACATGTGTCATTATCTGCGATTGAAAAAGACCAAATCCATGCCTTGAACCGAAAGGTGATGGAGGCGGTGCTATGAGTGAGCTTGTTGAGAATGGTGATATTCAAATAAGCGATGTTAAAAAAGACGTTGTCATCGAAATCTGTATGGGTAATCAACGTACTTTGCATAAATGTGTTCTTGATGAACGGGGAATTATTATTGGTCGTGGTTGGAACTGTCATTTAATTGTTCAGGATGAGCACGTTGAGTCTGAACATCTTCTGGTGTTCTTAAATGAACATCAGCAGCCTATGTTAGTGGATATGCAGACGACTAACGGTAGTTTGATGGGTCGAGACCCTCTTAGTCAGCCTGTCGAGTATCAATCTGAGGAGCGCATACGAATTGGAGAAACTACAATTCGTATATTTGCTGTTGATGACCCAGTGAGGCCTGCAACAGCGGTATCAATCTGGCAAGATTTTAAAGAGATATTATCGAATAAAAAAGTCGCATTTGGGTTGATTGCTGTCAGTGCATTATCGTTGTTAATCAATGAATATTTCACGGCTGCCAGCCCTCTTAAAACAACTGGTGTGCTGAAACTTGTCTTGATTGAGCTTGGTTTGTTAATGGGGTGGGCTTTATTGATGGGGTTTGTAGGCAAGTTATTGCGCCATGAAATGGTGATTCTATCGCATGCGGCTTTTGTCGCATTGTTGTCAATTGTGGTGGTGGTCGTTTCTTTTATGACGGATATTTATCGCTTTAATGTGCAATCGCTGGCTTATAGTGACATGATTTCCAAAGTGGGTGCAGCAGTGTTGTTGGGGGGGCTTGTTTATGGGACTTTGAGTTTTGCCACATTGCTACGACATCGCTTCAAGTTGTTTCTGACGGTTTTAGCAAGTGCCAGTATGATGATTGGTGCTCTAATGGCGCTTGGGGAACAGGAAGGGCGTAAGGATTGGACCAGCAGCACAAACAGTGAATCCTTGTCTATGCCGCCAGCCTTATTGTGGCGATCCGAGCAAAGCCTGGATCAGTTTATCAATGATAGTGATAGTCTATTTCAGGGTAAAGAGCTTGATGACGTAACCAGAAAAACGCTTTACAAAGCGGAGGTCAACTCAGGTACAACATCAAATAAATCCGCAACCAAGCCGTAATCTGCTACCGTAAAAATAGGGGCTTCAGGGTCTTTGTTGATTGCGACAATGACCTTGCTGTCCTTCATGCCTGCCAGGTGTTGAACGGCTCCAGAAATGCCTACAGCGATATACAGCTGTGGTGCAACGACAACACCTGTCTGACCGACTTGTTTATCATTGGAAATGTAGCCTGAGTCAACAGCCGCACGTGATGCGCCAACAGCCGCCCCTAATTTATCAGCGAGTTGTTCAATCAGTGCAAAGTTTTCTGCGCTGCCCATACCGCGACCACCGGAAACAACGACTTTGGCTGTTGCCAGTTCTGGACGCTCGGATGTCATCAGTTCCTGTTTGCTGAATGTTGTCAGTTCGCTGCTTCCAAGGGTGTCTAGTGCTTGAATCTCGGCTGAACCACCACTGTTGGCAGCAGCTTCAAAGTTGACGGTTCTTATGGTAAGAAGCTTTTTGTCATCTGTGGATTGAACTGTTGCCAGAGCATTACCTGCGTAAATTGGTCGGATAAAGGTGTCAGCTGAGACAATTTCGGATATATCGGAGATTTGTGATGTGTCCAACATGGCGGCAATGCGAGGCAGTACATTTTTACCGAAAGTTGTTGCCGGGGCCAACACATAATCATAATTGCTGGCAAGTTCAACGACTAATGGGGCTAATTCTTCTGCCAGATGATGCGCGTAGTGAGCAGCGTCAGCTTGCAAGACACTGTCAACGCCTTCAACACTGGCAGCCGCCTGGCTGGCTGCGCCGCAGTTTTCTCCGGCAACTAATACGTGGACATTGCCTAATTGCTTGCCCGCAGTAATAGTGCTCAGTGTGGATGGGTTTAATTCTTGATGGCTATGCTCAGCAATAACTAATACGTTCATAGTGGTATACCGGTTAAATAACGTTTTCTTGGTCGCGCAGCTTTTCGATAAGCTCACTGACGCTGTCGACTATAATACCCGCTTCTCGTGTGGGAGGTTCTTGAACTTTAACCACATTAAAACGTGGTTTTAATGCCATATCGTCGATGCCCAGGTCTGAGGTGCTGACTGACTCAAGAGGTTTCTTCTTCGCTTTCATGATATTGGGTAATTTAATATACCGAGGTTCATTCAAGCGCAAATCGGTTGTTAATACAGCTGGCAACTTCAGGTTGATAGTTTCCAGACCGCCATCGATTTCTCGAGTTACTGCAACACTGCCGTCGTTAATATTCTGTTCAGAAATAAATGTGCCTTGGCTCCAATTGAGCAAACCAGCAAGCATTTGACCTGTTTGATTATTGTCATTGTCGATTGCCTGCTTGCCCATAAGGACCAGTTCAGGTGCTTCTTTTTCTACCACTGCTTTTAGTACCTTGGCAATGGAGAGAGGTTGTAACTCAGATTCAGTTTCGATAAGAATTGCCCGGTCGGCACCAATTGCCAGGGCATTGCGCAGAGTTTCCTGACAGTCTTGAGCGCCGATTGATACAACAATAATTTCCGTTGCAGTACCGGCTTCTTTCAGCCGAACGGCTTCTTCAACGGCAATTTCGCAAAAAGGATTCATGGCCATTTTTACATTGGCTGTCTCTACACCGGTTTCATCGCTTTTAACTCGAATGCTGACATAAGGGTCAACGACGCGCTTTATTGGAACTAAAATTTTCATAGTGTTTGTTAATAGTATTTATAAACGCTCCCTTTCAAAAAAAGGGAGCGCAGTTAGGTGGAATCAATCACATATTGCTGTATGCCGGGCCATCACCGCCTTCGGGTACAACCCAGGTAATATTTTGTGTAGGGTCTTTAATATCACAGGTTTTGCAGTGTACACAATTCTGTGAGTTAATTTGCAGTCGATCCTCATCGTTTTCCTGCACAATTTCATAAACGCCAGCAGGGCAGTAACGTTGCTCTGGGGCATCAAATTTTGCCAGATTATGTTGCACTGGAACGGCTGGATCGGTCAGGCGTAAATGGACGGGTTGATCTTCTCCATGCATGGTGTTCGACAAGGCAACAGAGGATAACTTATCGAATGTAACCTTATTATCATACTTTGGATAGTCAATACGTTTTGCTTGATCTTTCGGTTTGAGTGTCGTGTGATCCTGATGTGTGTGCTGGAATGTCCATGGTGCCTTCCCGCGTAATATAAGCTGGTCGATACCTGCGTAGAGCATGCCGCCCCATAAACCCCATTTTGCAAAAGCAGGGCGAACATTTCGTGCGGTATAAAGCTCTTCCTGAACCCAGCTTTTATGGTAGCTTTGTTCATAGCGATCAAGACCAGCAGCTGGTTCGGCTTGTTGCAGCTCTTCAAAAGTGGCTTCAGCTGCCAACATGCCTGTTTTCATAGCGGTATGGCTGCCTTTTATTTTAGGCATATTCATGAAGCCTGCTGCGGCGCCGATCAACGCGCCACCTGGAAATGCCAGTTTAGGCACTGATTGATGTCCACCTTCATTGAGGGCTCTGGCACCATAGCTGACACGCCGACCGCCTTCCAGTAGTTTGCTGATGGATGGGTGGCTTTTCAATCGTTGGAATTCATCATAAGGGGATAAATATGGGTTGCTGTAGTCAAGGCCAATGACTAAGCCGATTGAAAGCAGATTATTATCGAGGTGGTATATCCATGATCCGCCATAGACATCGCTGTTCAATGGCCAACCTACAGTGTGTGTAACCATACCTTTTTGATGTTTGTCAGGCTCTATTTCCCAAACTTCTTTCAGGCCTATACCATAGGTTTGTTTGTCAGAATCGTTGTCCAATGAAAAGTGTTTGTTCAGTTGTTTGCTCAGAGAGCCCCGGCAACCCTCTGCGAACAAGGTATAGCGCGCATGCAGTTCCATGCCCGGTTCGTAGGATGATTTTTGAGACCCGTCAGCAGCCAGGCCCATGTCACCAGTAGCAACGCCTTTGACTCGGCCATCTTCGTGGAATAACACTTCTGCGCCAGCAAACCCTGGATAAATCTCTACCCCAAGTGCTTCTGCCTGTTCGCCCAGCCATTCAGTCACCTTGCCCAGGCTGACGATATAATTCCCATGGTTGTGCGTTGCTTTTGGTAGACAAAAGTTAGGCACTTGGGTGTGTTTGTTTTCCGATAAAATCCAGAATTGTTCATCGCTGACTTCGGTTTTGATGGGTGAATCCATTTGCTGCCAGTCGGGGAGCAGTTCATTGAGTGCTTTAGGCTCAATAACCGCGCCAGAAACTATATGGCCACCAATTACAGAAGCCTTTTCCAGTACGCACACAGTGAACTCTTTGTCTTTCTCTGTGCACAGTTGTTTAAATCGGATTGCTGCTGCTAATCCCGAGGGTCCGCCGCCAACGATGACGACATCGTATTCCATAGATTCACGTGTCATTATTTGTTACCCAGTGTTGTGTTGATTATTACTGATTGCCTTAACCTTAAAATAGTTAAGGCGTATAAGTTGTGGGCATGGCTATTTTAGACAAAATAGTCGGTGATGGCTTCATTTTTCTAATTTTTTGCTTATGAAGTGCGTTTTGCTGGGTATTCATGGATAGGGTTACCTGAATTTTGCTACTTAAGTGCCAGTACAATCAGGGTTTATATAGATTTACTGTGTATGTCATGTGTTGTTATAAAGCATTTACTTGTTCAAAGCAAGTAAATGCTTTAGACTGTAAAAATAGCTGTAATAATTATGGGCCTTTATGACGACCCGCGACCTTTGTGCTGTTACTGGGGTCTGACTGATATTTGATCAATTATAGAATCTGAGAACTCATTATGACTGTTTACACTGCACCAACCCAAGAGATTGAATTTGTTATCAATCACTTGGCTGAAGTTGACAATTTGCAAAGTATTGCTGCATTTACGGATGCTACGCCAGATATGGTGGGGGCTATTGTTGCTGAAGCAGCCAAGCTGGCAGAGGATGTATTAGCACCATTAAATCATGTTGGAGATCAGCGCGGAGTAGAGTTGAAACAAGAGGGCGTGATTGCGGCACCGGGCTTTGCCGATGCTTATCAACAGTTTGTTGATAGTGGTTGGCAGGGTCTTGCTCAACCTCCTGAATACGGTGGCCAGGGTATGCCATTTCTGCTGCATACTGCGATAGCCGAAATATGGAATAGCGCTAATATGTCATTTGCCTTATGTCCGATGCTTTCAGTAAGTGCTATTGATGCTATGAAAGCTCATGCCAGTGATGAGTTGCAACAGCGTTACCTTGAAAAATTGGTCAGCGGCGAATGGACTGGCACAATGAACCTGACAGAGCCGCAAGCTGGTTCTGATTTGTCGGCTCTTACAGCAAAAGCCTTACCTCAAGATGATCATTATCTGATTACAGGAACTAAAATTTTCATTACCTGGGGGGATCATGATATGAGCGAAAATATTGTTCATATGGTTCTGGCTCGTCTGCCAGATGCACCTGACGGGGTTAAGGGTATTTCATTGTTTCTGGTACCAAAATTTCTGGTCAATGACGACGGTAGTTTGGGTCAGCGAAATGATGTGTTCTGCAGTGGGTTGGAACACAAAATGGGCATACATGGCAGCCCGACGTGTGTCATGAACTTCGGCGATGACACAGGTGCTATTGGCTACTTGGTTGGAGAAGAAAATCAGGGTTTATCGTGCATGTTCACTATGATGAACCATGCTCGTCTGGAAGTCGGCATTGAAGGTGTTGGTTTATCTGAAAGGGCGTATCAAGGTGCTGTTAATTATGCCAGAGAGCGTAAACAAGGTTATAAAAAAGGCTTTGAAGGCCGTGTAGCCATTATAGAACACGCAGATGTAAAGCGGATGTTAATGGTTATGCGCAGCTTGACCGAAGCCTCACGAGCATTAGGCTTCGTGGCTGCAGCAGCATTTGACCACTCTAAATCTAATCCTGACCCAGTTCAGCAGGCGGCTTATCAACAGCGTATGGATCTGCTGACACCGGTTGTTAAAGCTTGGTCTACAGAGGTGGCACAAGAAGTCACATCATTGGGTGTCCAGGTCTGGGGAGGCATGGGCTATATTGAAGAATCTGGCATGGCGCAACATGTTCGTGATGCGCGTATTATCACCATCTACGAAGGAACTTCTGGAATTCAAGCCAATGACCTGATTGGGCGTAAGTTAATTCGTGACAATGGAACAGCCATGCAACAAATGTTGGATGAAATGAAACTTTTGCTGGGAGAGTTGCAATCGCATGAGGCCTTGCAGGCGATGGCAGCACGTTTGGAAACGGGAGTGGAGTGTCTGGAACAAACCATGACTTATATTTTACAGAATCATTCTGGACATGCTGATTTAGCAGGCGCGGCTGCTTTTAATTTTATGATGTTGAGTGGCACGGTCATGGGAGCTGCGCAAATGGCAAAAGCTGCTCTGATTGTCACAACGGATGCCACAATCAGTGATGACTTCTCTGATGCAAAATGCAAGACCGCCAATTTTTATATGCAGCATATCCTGCCCAGAGCGCTTGCCTATCAGCAGGCTGTGCAGGCGAACCCTGATACAACTATGTCATTGCAAGAGGAACAGTTCTAATGGGTAACCGATTATCAAAAATAGTGACACGGACCGGAGATGATGGCACTACAGGTCTGGCCGGTGGTGGGCGTATCAATAAAGATCATATTCGAATGGAGGTCATGGGCACTGTCGATGAACTGAATTGTTTTATTGGTTTATTTATCGATAGCCTGGATGAGAGTAGTTCTTTGTACGAGATTTATCGAAAAATTCAAAACGACCTGTTTGACCTTGGTGGAGAGTTGGCTATGCCTGACTACACCATGATTCAAGCAGAGCATTGTGATCGTCTTGAGCAACAGGTTGAGGTCTTAAATGAGTCGTTGACTCCCCTGAAGAACTTCATTTTGCCTGGAGGCTCAGAGCCTTTGTCGCGTTGTCATATCGTGCGCGCTGTAGCCCGACGTGCTGAGCGCCGAATTGTGACTATGTCAGAGCAGGAAACGGTCAACAAATACGCTCGCATGTATTTGAATCGCTTGTCTGATCTGGCGTTTGTTACGGCTCGTTGGCTGGCTCATGAACAGGGTGAACCTGAAGTGTTATGGCAGCAAAGTGATGTTAAAGCGCCAGATGAGTAGTGTGCGTGGTGCGCAACGCGCCATTGCCTGGAAAAGATTTATGTGGAAACAGCGGGTGAAGTAATGCAACAAAGAATGAGTCATGCTGAGCGAACTGATCTTTCGGACCGTAAAATGTTACAGGCCGCAGTGCAGTTGATCCTCAGCAAAGGCGCCGAAAAGACCACATTGAAAGATGTTGGTGAACTTGCTGGTTATAGTCGGGGTTTGGCGGGCTATCGCTTTGGTTCAAAAGATGGCTTATTTAAATTTGTGTTGCGCTCACTGGGAGAACATTGGTTGCAGGAATTGGCCGCTGTCTGTGAGAACAAGGTTGGTCTTGATGCGATTATTGCAGCAACACAAGCGCATTATAGAATGTGCGAGCTAAACCCGGATGATGTCAGGGCATTTTATATTTTGTGGTTTGATGCCATTGGTTTTGATAGTGAGGAAGTTCGTCAGGCAATTATCAAAATCAACCTGAGGCGTCATCACGACCTGGTTGAGTGGATCACACAGGATTCCAGTTTACAACATAAGCATGATCAGGCGCAGACGATCGCCAGTCACTTCAGCACCTCCCTCAATGGCATTGTTTATCAATGGCTAATGAACCCGGAGAATCTGGATGACATTAAGGCTTTGCATGAAAGCCTGATAAACACCATGCGACTATTATTGGATTAATTTGAGATTCACTATGAACCATTCAGCACAAAAAGTATCAACTGACAATATTGAAGACACTATACCAGTGCGGTTTGTTACCGCTGCAGCTTTGTTTGATGGGCATGATGCCGCGATCAATATAATGCGCCGTATGCTTCAGGCATCAGGCGCTGAAGTGATTCACCTCGCGCACAACCGTTCTGTTGCTGAAGTTGTTGAATCAGCCATTCAAGAGGATGTGCAGGCGATAGCTATCAGTTCTTACCAGGGCGGTCATGTCGAATATTTTAAATACATAGTTGATTTATTGAACGATAAAGGAGCCGGACATATCCGCGTTTTTGGCGGCGGTGGTGGTGTTATTGTGCCCGAAGAAATTCGTCAATTGGAAGCTTATGGTGTCGAACGATTATATTCCCCCCAAATGGGGCAGGAAATGGGATTGCAAGGTCTGATTGATGACATGCTGAATCGTGCTCGCAAAGCTTTTAATGTGGAAAAGATTGTTGATAAAGGTAAAAAAGACTTGAGTGGGCTATTACCCGCTGAAAACAGATCTTCCTTGTCGCGTCTAATCACTGCCATAGAGCAAAATCTGCTAGATGATAATACACTTGAAACTTTACGCAATAGCAGTAAGGACATAAGCACACCAGTTCTGGGTATTACAGGAACCGGTGGTGCTGGTAAATCATCCCTGACTGATGAGTTGATTCGGCGCTTTCGTCTGGATGCGCAGGATCAGGTCAATATCGCAGTGATTGCGATTGATCCGACTCGGCGCAAAACCGGCGGTGCACTACTGGGTGACCGTATTCGTATGAATGCAATCTATCATGACAGTGTCTATATGCGTTCTCTGGCAACACGAGACACTATTGGTGAAGTGCCAGTAGTATTGCCAGATGTGATCAATGCTGCCAAGTTGTCGGGATTTGATTTGATCATCATCGAAACGCCTGGAATTGGTCAAGGAGATGCGGGCATTGTGCCTTATGTTGATACATCCATGTATGTTATGACACCGGAATTTGGTGCTCAGAGTCAATTGGAAAAAATTGATATGCTGGATTTTGCTGATCTGGTTGTGATTAATAAATTTGACCGCAAAGGCAGTGAAGATGCTTACCGGGATGTTGCTAAACAGGTGCAACGCAACCAGCAGGCATTTGATCTGGCACCTGACGAAATGCCGGTATTTGGCACTATTGCTTCGCGTTTCAGTGATGATGGAGTCACTGCTGCCTACCAGCATCTGGTAAAGGTTCTTCGACGACAGGGCTTCAAAGATTATCCAGCAGTTTTGCCTCTGGTCAGCGCAAAGAAATCATCAGCATCATCGAGTATCGTTCCATCGCAGAGAGTGCGTTATCTGGCAGAAATTGCACAAACAGTACGTGCTTTTCATTTGGAGGTGGAGCAACAGGCCAGCCTGGCTCGAGAGCGACAACAGTTGCTGGCTACCATGGTCATGATGGGAGTAAATAGTCATCACGATATTGACCCTCTGGTTCAAGAGCGCGAGCAACTGATGACTGTTGAAGCAAGGCAATTACTGGATCAATGGCCTGCTATACAGCAGCAACATCAAGCAGAATCGATTGATGTTGAACTGCCCAATGGCAAACATATAAAGACCATTATTAAACGCCCCAGTTTATCAGGTACCTTGATCTCCAAAGTATCCTTGCCGCAGTTGCATGACCATGGTGATTTGCTGAAGTGGTTATTGCGCGAAAATTTGCCGGGTAGTTTTCCTTTCACGGCTGGGGTGTTTCCCTTTAAGCGTGAGGGGGAAGATCCTGCTCGAATGTTTGCCGGAGAAGGTGACCCACAGCGAACCAATAAGCGCTTTAAGCGGTTGTCGCAACACTCCGCAGCAAAGCGTCTGTCAACGGCCTTTGATTCAGTCACCTTATATGGGTTTGATCCGCACACCCGCCCGGATATTTATGGCAAGATCGGCAATTCCGGGGTGTCAGTGGCAACCTTGCAGGATATGAAAGAGCTGTATGATGGCTTTGATTTGTGTGACCCCAAAACCTCGGTGTCTATGACCATTAATGGCCCTGCACCAACGATTCTGGCATTTTTTCTGAATGCGGCTATTGATCAGCAGTTAGAGAAATTTGTTGACCAACACGGTAAACAACCGAACCAGAAACAATATTCCGAGCTTAAACTACATGCTTTGCGCAGTGTTCGCGGTACAGTTCAAGCCGATATTCTCAAGGAAGACCAGGGTCAGAATACCTGTATATTCTCAACAGAATTCAGCTTGCGGATGATGGCTGATATCCAACAATATTTTATCGACAACCAGGTGCAGAACTTTTATTCAGTATCGATTTCCGGTTATCACATCGCAGAAGCAGGGGCTAACCCGATTTCTCAATTGGCGTTTACATTGGCCAATGGGTTTACCTATGTAGAGTCTTATCTGGCCCGTGGGATGCATATCGATGACTTTGCACCCAATTTATCATTCTTTTTCTCCAATGGAATGGACCCGGAATATACCGTGATGGGGAGAGTGGCCAGGCGCATTTGGGCAGTGACCATGCGTGATAAATATGGTGCTAACCAACGCAGCCAACGTTTGAAATATCATATTCAGACCTCAGGTCGTTCCCTGCATGCCCAGGAAATGGATTTCAATGACATTCGCACAACCCTGCAGGCATTGATTGCTATTCATGATAATTGCAATAGCCTGCATACCAATGCTTACGATGAAGCAATAACCACACCCACCGAAGAGTCTGTGCGCAGGGCTCTGGCGATTCAATTGATTATCAATAATGAATTTGGTCTGGCAAAAAATGAAAACCCATTGCAGGGCTCTTTCATTATAGAGGAGTTAACTGAATTGGTTGAAGAAGCGGTCCTGCAGGAATTTGAGCGTATATCTGATCGTGGTGGTGTTCTGGGAGCAATGGAAACAGGCTATCAAAGAGGAAAAATTCAGGATGAATCAATGCTCTATGAACACAAAAAACACGATGGGAGCTTGCCTATTATTGGTGTGAATACGTTTTTGCCAGAGAGAGTCGGTGAAGACATTGAGATCGAGCTGGCGCGCTCCACCACAGCAGAAAAAGACAGTCAGATAACTCGGGTCCAGTCTTGGCAGCAGGACAATGCGGAGCCGGCAGAACAGGCATTACAAGCTCTGACTCAATCGATCATCAACGGTGGTAATGGTTTTGCTGCATTGATGGATGCTGCTCGGGTTTGCTCTCTAGGGCAAATTACCCAAGCAATGTTCAAGGTGGGTGGGCAATACCGCCGTAGTATGTGAACAGTTCCTAAAACAAAGTAGAAGAGAGTTTGAGTTGATGCTTATGACGATTACGGTTACGATCGCGTCTTAATCACTTTATCAGCCCGATAGCAGAGCATCTAGTCAACGAAAATATGAACGCTGAAGTTAAGTCGCCTTGTATTGGTACCTGCAAAATTGACCAGAAGGATATTTGTGTGGGCTGCTATCGCAGTCTCGAGGAGATACGGCAGTGGCGTGATTCCAGCCAGGAAATACAACGAAGAATAATAGCACTGGCTGCCGAGCGTAAAAAGCTGGCTAACAAGGTTGCTTAGTCTAAAAAGAGACGCTATCTGCCAAAAATAGCGCTTTATTACCAAGCTGCTTTTCAGTTTTGGAAACGTTATACTTTGTGAAATGGGTTGCTTTTAGTGAGGTCAGGCACTAAAACTTAAATACATGGAGATCAATTTATTGCTCAAGTAGCTGGGTGTGTATGTTCAAAATTTTAACTAAAACAATCATGCTTATACTGATTGTCATCAGTGGTCGAAGCTTTGCTGCTCTTAATACCCTTGAAGTGGGCGTTGCTACCTTGCCAGCGACGACAGGTAATGCATTGACCTCAATCTCATTTACGGTTGAATTCAGTGAAACGCCTTTGGTTTTTGTCATGACAACCGATGCTGGCAGCGACCCGTGTACTTTGCGTATTGACAGCGTTACCGTAACTGGCTTTGATCTTGGTTGCGTTGAACCCGTCAATGAGGATGGTGCCCACCCTGGCATGTCGGTTGACTATATTGCGATTATTCCGGGAACGACGACGGTACCATCCAATATCAGCGGTAGTGTCACTTTCCTGGCTGGTTCGATTGAAACCTCGTCACAGCACTATGGGCCAACGTGTTCAGGCTGCAGTGGAACGCAAGCTTATGACTCGATCAACTTTGGCGGAGCTTTTTCAAGCACGCCTGTTTTTTTGAGCAATATTCAAACAATTAATACCGGTATCGGCAATAACCCTTTTATTGACACTGGCGTCCGTAATCTGACCAGCGCCGGTGTTCAAGTGACTCTGGATCAGATGGAAGCTGGCACGGGACCCATAGCGGCTGACGAAACCATTGGCTATCTTGCGATTGAAACAACTGGTTGTGAAGATTTGGATTTCAGCAGTTTTTCAGGGCCATCCTCGATGGTGTTTCAATCGGTTTTGGGAGGAAATGTTGACGGGTGGGGTAACAACTGTACATCTGGTGAGGGCGCGACTTTTGCTTCCATGTGTTTTTCATCAACGCCGGTTGCTATTGCAAAACAGCGAACGTTGAACGGTAATAATGGAGGAATGTTGCGTCGCTGCAGTGTCAGCGCATCAGAGATCATTCTGACCTTTGATGAGGATAGAGTGAGTAATAATGAACGCAATCATATTGATGAGAGTGTCGGTGTGGCGGCATTCGGCTCGGTGTTTACTACACCTGTAACCCTGAGTCATTTTCGAGTTGATCAGCAGGGACGTTGGGCTGAATTTGACTGGCAGACTGCCACAGAAACATTCAACATTGGTTTCAACTTATGGGGCAAGCTCGATGGAGAGTGGATACAGCTCAACAAGCGCCTGATTCCTGCGCAAGGCAAAGATCAACTGGCCCCGCAGCAGTATCAGAAACGCATCAAACTTACTGCTTATCAGCGCAGTAAGCTGACCGATTATGGTTTGGCCAATGTGGACGCTGATGGTAAAGAAACCTTTTTTGGACCTTTTAAAGTGGGTCAGGATTATGGTGAACAGGCTGTGCCTGAGCCGATAGACTGGCAGGCAGTACGAACTGAATATGAACAACGCATGATCAACAAAGGCTTTGTCTTTCACCGGGGCAAATGGCGTCGGGCGAACAAAGTGAATAAGGCAAATCCATCAAATAAAGCTTTGCAACGCGTTGATATGAGCATTGTTCAGGATGGTGTTTATGAAGTGTCTTTCGAAGAGCTCGAAGCTCTTGGGGTTGATTGGGATGGTACTCGACACAAACATATTGCTTTGAGCTACAAAGGTAAGCCGGTCAGCCGTCATATCATCAGCGATAACAATCATTTTGATGCAGGTGATCGCATACAATTCGTGGCTTTTGCTCCGGCCGGTGAATATGCCTTATATACTGGGGAAGCTGTCTATCAGTTGTCACTGGAAAAGCACAAAGCTCAAGATATGATCGCTGTCGATCACACAGCTGAGCTGGATTCGGCAACGGCTGATGATTATTTGTACTCGGTGGCGGCAGGAGAGAATACATTCTACAGTGACATCAGTCCTGCAGACCCTTGGTTGGATGCAGAAATTTTCAGTTATGGAGGAGCTGCCCAGAAAAGTTACATCTTGGACATGCCTGCTGATATTGTAGCGCAAAAAGGCGGGCAGTTGGCATTGAGGCTTACGGGTGGCATTGATTACCCCGCTAACGCACAAACCAACCCAGACCACCATTTGCAGGTTTATGTCAACGATGTGTTAGTTGCTGACGAGCGTAATGATGGGTTTGTTGATTGGAAAATTGACACAACACTTGCTGCTGATGTGCTTAATGCTGGGGCTAATCAGATTCGTTTGGTGTTGCCGGGAGATACTGGCAATGCGGCTGATATTGTCAATGTGGATCAGATAGAATTATCCGCTTATCGTCCTTTAAAATTTGCCGGAAAATCTCAATTCCCAGCACAGAAAAACGCCAGTTCCTATGCGCTTAAGTTACAAGCTGAGATGTCGGCAACCGACAATATTCTAGCCTATGCTTATCAGCACAGTGGTAATGCCGCTCGTATTACAGAGCCACAACTTATTTCAGGTCAATCGAATGAACTGACTTTGCTGTTGCCAGCCTTGGCGATGCAAAATCAATTGGAAGAACCTGTGTTTTATTGGGTGTCTGATCAAAGTGCGGTGCTTTCTCCGGTCAAATTGCAGCGTTTTGTTAAAGAAAGCCTGATTCAGGCTGAAGCGGACTACTTGATAGTGGCTCATCCGAATTTCATTGGCCTGGAATTACAAGCCTATGTCGATGAAAAAAATGCTGAAGGTTTACGAACCAGAGTCGTCGATTGGACTGACATTGTCCAACAATATGGCTACGGCATGAACACTCCCGCAGCGCTCAATCGTTTTCTGACAGCAGCTGATGCGGCCTTTTCTTATCAGTATGTGTTGATAGTGGGTGGGCACAGTTATGATTATCACGATTATTTACAGCAAGGCTCGGTAAATTTTGTACCAAGTTACTACCGCAAAGTAAACCTGATCAACTATGCGCCAACCGATGTACCTTTTGTTGATATTGATCACGATGGATTGCCGGATAAGGCTATTGGCCGATGGCCGATCCGTACCATCAATGATTTAAAGGTTATCTTGAAAAAAACTCGGGACTGGCAAGCTAATGGCATGGAGAAGGCACGTAATGCTTTATTTATTGCGGAGCAGGCAGAAGACTCTCTGAGGTTTGCGGAACGTTTGGATAATACGGCAAGCTTGATTGGTCAACGTTGGACAGATATCACCCGCATATATATGGATGAATTGATTGAGCAACAGGTATCACAACCTATTGCAACGGCACGTAATCGTATTATTGACCGTATCAACCAAGGCGTTGGTTTGACGGTATTCAATGGCCACGGCAGTCCTTCTGCCTGGACATTTCAGAGTCTGGTCAACTGGAGCCATCTACAGCAGCTTGACAATGCGGGCTTGCCGACAATGGTAATGCCTTTAGCGTGTTACACCACCTATTATGAAACTCCATCCGTCAATTCGCTGGCTCATCAATGGTTGTTCGGTGGGGATAAAGGCGCTGTTGCCATCCATGGAGCAATGGTGCTGGGTGAATTCAGAGAAAATGAGATATTTGCCAAGCGGCTGCTCAAGCAACAGTTGGAAGAAGGGCATGATTTGGGTACGGCTATTCTGCGGGTGAAACAGCGCATGGCACCATGGAATTATATGGTGAATAACTGGGCTTTGTTGGGTGATCCCACTTTACGATTATCAAACTGATATAGAAAAAAGAGTGCTTGTTCTATGAGGGAGATTGCTAATAGGAGTGTGTTTTTAAGGGGCGGTGCTTTTTACCTGTATCATGTACTGACTCCTTTTTCTTCGTTAATTTCAAGGTTTTCAGCTACCTTGCAAGAAGAGAAAAGGGGGGAGGGAAATGATTTTTTCAATGAGTTCAGACCTTGCAGTAGGCATAAGCTATATATCGTAGCGCTTCGTTCATTTTGTTTTATTTTTGTAATTTTAGCTTTAAATCATCTACATATTCATCAGTGACTAATGCGTCTTTGCCAGTATTAGTAATACCGGCTTTAACATTTGCTGTAATAGTCTTTTTTATATTATCAGTTAATCAAGAAGGGCAGGGAGGTTATCCATGCGATAGCATTCCTCGCTGGTCGATTTCTTCTTTTAACCACGACTGGCTCTCTCTGTATGGTATTTAAGAAATTAGCAAACGAATTTTGAGCTTCTTTTGATGTCAATATTTTCATATTTACACCTCAAATGGTTAGCTACTTTAAAAATAAAGCAAGTTATGAGAAGATGTCTAAATTATTTAAAAATAGCTACACTTAATGGATGACTAAAATGATGTCAAAGAGAATTTTTATAGTTGCTTTGTGTGTTTTACTAAATGCTTGCACTGCTAATAAAACAACATATCAAGCTCAAGAAGACACAAAAAAATATACAAGAGGAACTTCTAATTATAATGCAGGGACAGCAACTGTTACTCAGCAAGATGTTAATAAACTTGTAGAGAGGAATTTTGATGGAATTAGAGTGGCTGGCTCTGATACTGATATTGAGCCTGAGTACTGGGATAGTATTCTAAGAGTAAAAGGAGAGCGGTTAACGTTTAATATTTTTAGAAATAGATATAAAGACTTGATTGTTAAAGGAAGTGATGCCCAAGATGCGGCTTTGAAAGAATTTCGGCTTTGGGCTAAATCTCGTAGTATCTTGGATTCGTTTAATTCGTATTGGGTAAACTAGTAATAATGCTCAAGTATTCAGTACTTTTAGGTTTTTTATTTTTAGTTGGGTGTGCCCCTTCATATACAAAGATTGGTTTTGATTTCGATGTTAATAATGAAAGGAGACTAGAGGGTAAAAATATACAAAAATCCAGCTTCCAAGGAGTTATCAATGAACAAAAAAAGGTTATATTGGTAATGGTTTCAGGTGGATATCGTAATATTGATATGTATGATGAGACTAAAACCTTGGTAAATGAATTTTTTTATCAAAGAAAATACAACATAAGCTCTCATTACGATGAAGAGAGTTTTAAGAAGGACATGCAGTATTATAATTATAGAGTTTCTTTGGATTTTTATTTACAGCGCAGAAATCAAAGTTTTACTCCTCATGAAATTAGAACTATGAGGAAGCTAGGTTTTAAGAAAACACCAGCATTATTGATTATGGACTTATCCGGAAACACTTTAGAGTCTTTTCAAGGGATTGATACACCAGAGCTTGGTGAATTACATGACTTACTTTGTGGATATACTACAATTGCTGGCAAAGGCTTGTGCGAATAAATGTGCCAACTTTATATCGTCTAAAGAAATGGTAACGGTTTAGATTAAACAATATTTACTACAATTGCTTAAATAGTTTGTGATACCAGTACTACGTAAACTGTTTATATTATCAATAGTTGACTGAAAATACGGCCAGTTATGCTGGTGTGNNCCCCCCCCCCCCCCACCCACCCGCATCATGTGTTGGTCTCTTTTTGCCATCAGAGCATCGCGATAGGCAGATAAAAAGTCAGTTCGAAAATCTCATTCTCAGCTAGAAAGTGATTGCGCTTATAGATAGCAAAGGCTGGTGTGGTCTGAGCGCGAAAGCCTGATGTTGGTAGCCACTCCTCAACTATTTTGCTGATATAAGGCAATAACTCACCGTATTTCCCTTCCAGTTTAAAGGCGGCATGCAACCCACCGGGAATGGTCATGCTATTGACTCTACCGCGGCGGATGATGGGCTTGTCGATGCCGACACAGGCGACATAGCGACATTCTTTGAGTGGCACCCAGGCAGGGTTGGAGTGGTGCAGACCGATCTGGTGGTCAAATGAACGGTGTTCGCTTTCGGCCCATGCCCGCATGGTTTGCCAGGCTGAGCGGATTGATCTGTCATAGCCGATGTGGCGTAAATAAGCCACTTTTCTGGGTGTCAGGGTTATGATTTCAGGTGCTGGCAATGGCAGAGGTTTGATTCTTAAATAAGCACTGTTAATCTCGGGGTCACTGCGGTAATAATTTCGGTTGTGGCTTTCATTGCCGCTACGCCATTTGCCAGGGGTGACTTTGTAAACGGATTTGAATGCCCTTGTAAACGAGGACAGTGAGACAAATCCACAGGTCTCGGCAATGAGCCGAATTGAGCGCTTGGGAGCGAACATCAATTGGTTGGCAGCCAGTTCCAGGCGAGTGCGACGAATATACTGATGCACCGATTCCCCGGTGACTTGTTTAAATAAACGATGGAAGTGTTGCTCGGAATACGCCGCTGTTGTCGCCAGTTTGCGAGCAGACAAATCAGCGGTGATATCACGATGAATGACATTTAACACTTCGTTGATACGATAGATATGATCAAAGTTGTCCATTTAGTAGGATACAAAGAGGTGTTTACTGGTGTTCATAACGATATAATACTCATAAAAAGCATAAATGGACAAATATAAGAGCATAAATGGACAATGGCTTTTGTCGCACAATGAATAATACTAAGCCAATCTGCGCTACTGAGGTGCAGAATCGGTTAACAAGTCAGGTGAGTTATGCCATTAGCTAAACATTTAGAGGCGATAGAGCCTTCGTACATCCGTGAAATATTAAAAGTTGCTAATAGCGACAGTGTTATCTCGTTGGCGGGGGGGCTGCCGGCTGTTGAGAGCTTCCCTATGGACATGATCGAGGGAATCATGGCTTCTCTTGGGCAAAATCGTTTATTGTTTCAGTATTCTCAAACAGCTGGACACCAACCTTTGTTGGATGATTTGCGTCATCGCTTTCAAGTGCCATCATCGCATGGGGTGCTGGTGACAACTGGCTCACAACAGGGTTTGGATTTATGTGCACGTGCTTTTCTGAATGTGGGGGATACCATTGTTGCCGAAGAACCTTGTTATCTTGGTGCATTGCAAGTATTTGCTATTGCTCAAGCAAAAGTTGTGACAATTACTCAATTGATAGACGGCCCTGATCTTGACCNNAAGGCTTTTGCCTCTGGTCGAATAAAAGTGTTCTATGCGGTGCCTGATTTTCATAACCCATCGGGTCGTTGTTGGTCACTAGAAAAACGCAGGCAAGTGGCTGCTTTGTGTCAGAAACACAATATCGTTTTATTGGAAGATGCGCCTTATCGAGACCTGCGTTTCAGTGGAGAGCAATTGCCATTGGTATCTTCGTTTTGCCCAGATCATTCCATCGTTCTGCATTCTTTTTCCAAGAGCATTGTGCCGGGCATTCGAGTGGGTGCCATGGTGTTACCGCAACGTTGGAGTGATGCAGTGACCAAGATCAAGCAAGCCTCAGACTTGCATTCCAATGTACCCATGCAGGAATTGGTGCTGCAATTGCTCAATCATCCTGATTATCCCCGGCACTTGCAGGCAACAACCGAACTGTATCGAAGTCGTTATGAAGTTCTGGCTGGAGAGCTGGAACGTGAGTTAGAGCCAGGTTCGAGCTTCGAACCGGTTGCTGGTGGCATGTTTATCTGGTTGCAATTGCCGGGTGCTGACAGTATGGATCTGGCGGCAAAAGCTTTGGAACAAGGTCTGGCAGTAGTCCCAAGCGAATCATTCTATGCCGATGCGACTGATAAACCAGCGGCACTGAGGTTGAACTTCAGTCATACCGCTCCAGAAGAGATTCCTGAGGCAGTGCAGCGTTTGAAGCGTGTTATAGCCATGTAATGCAATATTGTTGACAATGTTGTCTTGAAATTGGAGGTTATTTCATTATAATGCCTAATTGAATAAATATTGTTGACAATTATATGCCTAAAGCAACAAAGAAAAACTTTTCAGTTGTTGACTCAACAACTAAGCCAGAACCTACCTTAAGCGATCGCCTGACGCACACATTGCGCGAAGCCATTGTGTCTGGTGAATTGGCTGCGGGGTCCAAATTGAGTGAACCAAAACTGGCAGAGCAATATCAAACCAGCCGTGGTCCCATTCGTGAAGCTATTCGTCGTATGGAGATGATGCAGCTGGTGCACCATGTGCCCCATGAAGGCGTGCGGGTAGTGTCATTGGATTTGGCCAATATGGTGGAACTGTATCATGTGCGAGAAGCCCTCGAAGGCAAGGCGGCTGCCTTAGCAGCAACTAATATGACCGCTGAAGCCATTGATCAGCTCGGTGAGTTATTGAATTTACACCAGCAACATCAGGAACGTACTGGTGAATACATGCAGGCA
This sequence comes from Arenicella sp., assembly GCA_050633785.1. Classification (GTDB taxonomy): domain Bacteria; phylum Pseudomonadota; class Gammaproteobacteria; order Arenicellales; family Arenicellaceae; genus CALKZN01. The sequence goes on along the minus strand of JBOEHE010000031.1, from coordinate 39,700 downwards.
ACCGGTGATTTTGATTTTCATTATCGGGTTATCAAAGGTAGTAATAATGCGATGTTGGTTCGTCAGTTAACTGAAGAGCTCTACTACCTGATTCGCATGTACCGTCAACAATTCAGCCTTATGCGCAGTCGTTCGGAAGTGGCTTTACGTGAACATGAGCAGATATTCAGAGCGATAGAATCACGAGATGAAGCATTGGCTGAAATGGTCATGCGCAGACATATTGTACGAGCTCGCAAAGAAATCGAAAATCAATTGAGGAATGCCTAGTGAGCATAGCAATCACAGAGAGTGCGGGCAAGCGTTTCAGAGAAGCTTTGCTGGCCAATCATCCCTTGCAGATTGTTGGCACTGTCAATGCCTACACAGCCATCATGGCCAGCAAAATAGGTCATCAGGCTTTGTACTTGTCAGGAGCAGGATGTGCCAATGTTTCTTTTGGCTTGCCAGATTTGGGCATGACCAGCTTGAATGATGTGCTCGAAGATGCTCGTAGAATCACTGCTGCCGTTCAAACGCCTCTTTTGGTTGATATTGACACGGGATGGGGTGGTGCTTTCAACATAGCCAGAACCATTACTGAAATGGAACGAGCTGGTGTGGCGGCGGTGCATATAGAGGACCAGGTCGCCCAGAAGCGCTGTGGCCATCGGCCAAATAAAGCTATCGTATCGCCTCAAGAAATGATTGACCGGATCAAAGCGGCTGTTGATGCCCGTGTGGATGATGATTTTTTTATTATGGCCAGAACGGATGCTTATGCTATTGAAGGCGCACAGGCAGCCGCGGATCGGGCCGCTGCTTACAGGGAAGCTGGAGCAGATGGTATTTTTGCTGAAGCCATGTCCAGCCTTGAGCAATACAAAGCTTTTCACGAAACAGCCCAAGCTCCGCTGCTGGCCAATATGACAGAGTTTGGCGTAACCCCACTGTTTGAAAAACAGGATTTGGCGGCCCATGATGTGGCCATGATTTTATACCCTTTAAGTGCAGCGCGTGCTATGCACAAAGCAGCAGAGCAGGTTTATCAGGATTTGTTGCGGGCGGGACACCAACAAGACAGTGTTGACAAGATGCAGACGCGAATGGAGCTCTATGACTATCTTGGTTATCACGACTACGAGCAAAAACTGGACCAGTTGTTCAGCGATGAAGAATCAAATGCCTAGCCAGGCGTTGCCAACTGCGCAACATCTGGTTTGACTAACTATTCGAGGTGAAAAATGGCTAATACAAAACAAAGTGGCGCTGGTTTACGCGGGCAAGTTGCGGGAAAATCGGCAATTTGTACCGTTGCGGCACACGGGCATCATTGCCTGCGTTATTATGGTTACGATGTGGTTGAACTGGCTGAGAACTGTCAGTTTGAGGAAGTCGCCTGGTTGTTATTGCATGGTGAGCTACCTAATGAGGCTGAGCTTCAGTCATACAAACAGGAACTGGCCGGGATGCGCGATTTGCCCCAAGCGCTCAAAGGTGTGCTGGAAAATATCCCTGCCGAAGCTCACCCCATGGATGTGATGCGCACCGGCGTGTCCATGCTGGGCAACCTTGAAACGGAGGCTGACTTTTCTGCACAACTAAGCCAGACCAATCGACTTCTGGCAGCCTTACCGAGCATTATGGTCTATTGGTATCGCTATAGCCATGAAGGTGTCAGGGTCGATTTAAACACTGAGGCTGATTCAATAGGAGGTCACTTTCTGCACCTGTTGCATGGCAATGCACCTGATAAGCTGCACGAACAAGTTATGAATGTCTCTTTGATTCTTTATGCCGAGCATGAATTCAATGCTTCAACCTTTGCCGCCAGAGTCTGCGCATCAACCTTATCGGACATCCATAGTTGCATCACTTCGGCTATTGGTACCTTGCGCGGGCCGTTGCACGGTGGTGCCAATGAAGCGGCCATGGCGATGATAGAAAACTGGCAATCCGCTGATGAAGCTGAACAAGCGATTATGCACAAACTGGCCAATAAGGAATTGATCATGGGTTTCGGGCATGCTGTCTACACCGAGTTTGATCCACGTAATGCCGTCATCAAACAATGGTCGCAACGCTTGTCAGAAATTGCTGGTGATAGCACCCTGTATCAGGTGTCTGAGCGTTGTGAAGCCGTTATGAAACGAGAAAAAGGCCTGTTTTGCAATGCCGACTTTTTTCATGCTTCTGCTTATCACTATATGAACATTCCGACCTCGTTGTTCACACCTATTTTTGTGATGTCACGAACCTCTGGTTGGGCAGCGCACATTATGGAACAACGCAGTGATAACCGTATTATCAGACCCAATGCAGAGTATATCGGGCCTGAAGCTCGATCAGTCGCTCCTTTGGCTGAACGTTAGCAGTAGAGGGGGCTGATAGTGAATTCTATTTCCAATCCAGAGGAAAATGATTATCGGATCAACCTGACATTATTTATCGACACCTATCTAAAACATATGAGCACAGATTATGAGTAGCACAGTAGAACTGGCCAACCGCCCTGATTATGACCAGGAAATACAGGACATTGCAGACTATGTCCTGAACTTTCGCATTGATTCACAAGAAGCATTAAACACTGCCCGTTTGTGTCTGATGGACACGCTGGGCTGCGGCTTGCTGGCCTTGCGATTTCCTGAATGTACCAAACATCTAGGACCGTTAGTGCAGGGAACTACCGTGCCCAACGGCGCACGCGTGCCAGGCACACAATACCAGCTTGACCCGGTCAAAGCTGCCTGGGATATCGGTTGTATTATTCGCTGGCTGGATTTTAACGACACCTGGCTGGCGGCTGAATGGGGACATCCATCGGATAATCTGGGTGGTATTCTGGCGATGGCTGATTTTCTATCGCAACAACGTCTGGCTAAAGGTCATAATCCATTAAGCATGCGTGAAGTGCTTGAAGCCATGGTTCTGGCACACGAAATCCAAGGTGTTTATGCTTTGGAAAATAGTTTTAATCGCGTTGGTTTGTGCCATGTATTGCTGGTACGTCTGGCATCGACAGCGGTGGTCACCAAGATGATGGGTGGTGATCGTGAGCAAATTATGGCGGCTGTCTCGCAAGCCTGGGTTGATGGCTCTTCGTTGCGCACCTATCGACACGCGCCTAACGCAGGATCAAGAAAATCCTGGGCAGCAGGTGATGCTACCTCACGAGCGGTGCGTCTTGCGGATATGGCCATGCGCGGTGAAATGGGCATTCCTTCGGTGCTGACGGCACCACAATGGGGTTTTTATGATGTGGCCTTTTCACAGACTAATGCCGATTTGAAGCTCAAAGACGAAACGGACCGTCGTTTTGTTTTCCAAAGAGAGTTTGGCAGTTATGTCATGGAAAATGTCTTGTTCAAAATATCATTTCCAGCAGAATTCCACTCACAAACTGCCTGTGAAGCAGCTGTGAATCTGCATCCTGAAGTGAAAGGTCGTTTACAGGATATTGAACGAATAGAGCTGACTACGCACGAATCTGCCATCCGCATCATCTCTAAGGAAGGCGAGTTGGCAAACCCGGCAGATCGTGATCATTGCCTGCAATATATGGTGGCTGTGTCGTTGATTTTTGGTGATTTGGTGGCGGAAAATTATGAGAATGACTTTCATGCTGCAAACCCAGTGATTGATGAAATACGCGACAAAATGCAGGTTCAGGAAGATGCGCGCTACAGCGAGGAATATCACGATGCAGACAAACGCTCGATTGCTAACGCAGTGCAGGTGTTCTTTAACGATGGTTCCTCAACCGAGAAAATTGAAATCGAATATCCTCTAGGACATCGCCGTCGCCGTGCTGAAGGCATTCCGGTGTTGGAAGACAAGTTCAAACGCAATCTGGCTACCCGTTTCCCGCAAGCAAGATCAGCAGATATCTTTGCTGTTTGTGATGATCAAGAAAGCTTGGAAAAAATGTCGGTCAATGAATTTATGGATCTGTTGGTTATTTAATCGTTTGGCACATCACAACTATTGAACGCTGGGTTCAGGAAGAAATGGGTAAGCGCTTTGAATATTGAATTCGTATTCACGCTTTAACGGCAATGAACGAATTTGTGGCGAAAGTTTGCTGATTGACAATTGAGATCGCTGTGCGCTATTCGCTTTTTTAGAATGGCCACAGTGTGTCGCCTTATTAGTGTTTGTGTGTGATGTGCACAACGTGTCATCCGCGTAGGCACTAGTCGCCATAAACCCAAGGGCGATCAAAAAGGCTAATCCTGTTACTAATAGATAGTTAACTAAGCGACTGTTCATTTCTGCAGCATACCAGAAAGATTCGTTCTTTCAAAAGCTTACACATTAACCAGATCTTTTTGACGTCCTGTGAGGTTTTCCCGATCTTTTTTGAAAAAGTCTTTAAACTGTTATTGCCAGCCCAGATGGCTGGCAATAACGCTTATCAAGCCACTTAGCCCATAACCTTCCAAGTGCCGTCATTCTGACGACAGGCATCACCGGTCAGAATTTCTGTCTGACCATTGATTTCAACCGTCTGACGGAACTCTCGGCAAGGTCTCTCATCCTGATAATAGGTTTTGGTTGGAGTTACAGAATACTGCTTGCCATCCGGATCTTTCCAGCTGCTGGTCTGGCCGGTTTTGTTGGATTCAAATGCTTCGCTGCTTCGACGTACAAACGAGGTAGACACCAGATAACCGGCAGCGCCACAAGCAGCGGTCCAGCCTTTTCGGCTGCCATGACCTTTGAACAGACGATTGCAGACAGCAGCGCCCAGCAGACCACCGCCCAGAGGCAGGATAGTTTCTTTATTGAATACTTGGCCATCAGGGCCAACACGGCCATTCTGGTCAACAGCACAGCCGCCGATAATAGACAGAGAAGCGAGTGCCATTATTAAGAGTTGTTTTCGCATAAAACACCTGTAGTGATTGGGTTGTTTATTAAAACAGTAGAACAAAACCAAAGTGTGGCTCAGTACTTGGAACGTTTCTTTTTTATGAGGGATAGTTAATTGCGTTGGTAAGGTTTGAGGGGAAGCACACATAGATTGCAGTGCGTCATAGAGTGCGTTTAACGCCTTTAAAAGCAAGAGAATTAAGGTGTTTTACGATCAAAGAATATCGTCTTGGATGATCGTTTGAGACTGGCTGTAATGTTAATGAACTTCTGGCCATGTTGTTATGGACGGTTTTAAACGGAGACTTTTAATAATGAATTTGCTTAATTGATTATTTGTCATCGCATACTGGTTTTAAAGCCTTAGTTTTTGCTTTTAGGCTATGAAAAAATGATAGAACAGCCATCAAGTTTAGACCCTTTTTCAGAAGTCTGGAGAGCAGAGGTCTGGGACATATATGTCCTTTGCTACCTGTGAACAGTGTATTTACAATATTCCTTTTAAGCTACTCTTCATATAAAGATGGGGTTGCGCTGACATATATACGGTCTCTGAATAATGTCTTTATTGTGATAAAATTACTATGTTGAGTAAGGAGAAAAACTATGTTGGTAATGAAAGTAAGTTTGAATGGAAAACCACTATCAAATGCCGGTTCAGATGATTTGGTGGTATTAAATGCTACGATCAGTGCTGCTAGGGTTTTAAGTGAATCATCAGTTGGGGAAGGCGCTACCAAAAACGGGTGTGATCTTACACTGAATATTGAGGGACTTTTTGGTAGATTGGGGAGTGGTGATGGACAGCGCAAAAACTGGCTTACTGATCAGGAACTCTCTGTTGGTGATGAGATTAGTGTCAAAATTGTTGATAGTGATCAGGCAGGCATCCCAGAAGACGTTTATGATGTACATTTTTCAAAGGATGTATCTTCTTCAGATGTTGTTTGCTGCGATCCACTACCTGTTGAGATTACAGAGGAGCTGGAGTTGCCATTAAGCAACGGTTTATATGTCCTTGAAATGCTGAATGATGATATAACGCCAATGGAATATGTGGTTCAGCTTTTATCGAAGTGCTTAGGGAAAGAACAGTCTCATGCAATCGAGTTGATGCAAAAGATACACAATGTCGGCTCATCGCAAATATTGGCGGGTAATGAATCTACTTTGATAAAAGTAGCTGATTATATCCAAAAAGATGCCAATGCCAGGAAATATCCTGTTAAGTTCAATATTATCAAAGCCTGATGATTATAAAAGAACAGGCACTGCTTTAATCGATTTCTGTGGCCTAAGGAATGTAGGGTATTAATTTTTGCGAGAATCTGGTTGCTGTGAGTGGCGATAATTGGTTAAGATTATCCGGTCGAGTTTCGCGAGAGCGAATTGAAAGGGAAGCCGGTTAGAAGCCGACGCTGCCCCCGCAACTGTAAGCGCCAATTGAGATAGTTTTCATTGTTCACTGGAATTAGCCTTCTGGGAAGAATAATGAAATTTGATGCGTAAGCCAGGAGACCTGCTTGATTTCAACTTCGAAAACCTACGGGAGGTAGTTAGAAGTAATTCGGTTGGCTATATATCGAATTGCATTGATTAACTGGCGTTGCCAGTTCCCTATTTGCGTTTTTTGCCAGACTGATAAAGCAAGCTGTTAGTATCGAAGCTTTTGCTTTTGTTGGTTCTTGCTTAGTTATGCATGTGTTTTCGGTTTTAAATAATTTATACAGGAGAAAACTATGCATATTGAAGCTGGTGTTGTACAAGGCACAAAATTGTTATTAAGCTACGCGAGTGCGGCTGCCGTGTTGGTTGTTGCTGCAAAAATGACTGTTGATACGGTCAAAGCAAATGGGTTGATATCATTGATTGGAAAAAGTGTGTTCGCGACTCTGGGAGTTTTTGTTTTTTTTGAAGTGCTACCCCATTATCCGGTAGGTGTGTCGGAAGTCCATTTCATCTTGGGGTCAACCCTGTTTTTATTGTTCGGCGCTGCCCCGGCCGCTATTGGCCTGGCTGCTGGTTTGCTGTTACAAGGCCTGTTGCTCGCTCCATTTGACCTGCCTCAGTATGGCATTAACCTGACAACATTATTAATGCCTCTATTTGCGCTGACACTATTGGCAAACCGGATTATTCCTGAAGACACACCTTACAAAGATCTCAGCTATGCGCAAGCCTTTAAGTTGTCTGTGGCTTATCAGGGAGGAGTCATTGCCTGGGTTGCCTTTTGGGCATTGTATGGTCAAGGTTTTGGAGCAGAAAATTTGGTTCAGGTTATGGCTTTTTGCTCTGCTTATGCCTTGGTTGTGTTGGTAGAACCGGTCATTGATCTTGGCGTTCTGGCTCTGGCAAAAGGTGTCAGTCGGTTGCAGGAAAGTCCATTTGTTGAACGCCGTCTATACCACGCTCAATTATAATCTACCTGTTTATTTGGCCAGTTTGAGACAGTAAATGAAACAAAACTCTGAGAAGCAACAGTGGACTGTTGCTTCTCAAGTGGACTATTGACTCTTTTGCTATAAGGATTTTAAAAACGTTTCAGCTGTCCTGAGGTATTTAGCCATTTTTTCCTTGTCGATTTTCGGCAAGTTCTTGTTGGTGAGTATTAATTCAGCGCCAGTAGAGAGCGTCCCACAGTTGGTTCCAGTCCCCGTAACCAAGCCTGTCCTTTGTCTCCTTTGCTCAACGCATCAAAGCGGCCATCGAGTCTAGGACAGCACAACACAGCGGAGGTTTTGGGGTGACTCAGCTCTTTTCCTGGTAAGAAACAAGTGATCAGCAAAAGGAGCCTGACATACCTTTAGATTAATAATTGAGTGCCAGTTATCAACTCTTTATCTTGCTTTAATTTTACTTTTAAAAATTTATCCAAGTCTCGATCAGTTACCAATCAGGTTGGTGTGTTTTCATCTGTATCTGACTCGTTCACAGTTCTGTCAGAACATGTTGGATGAGCGTGTTTAATTACCGTAGATCAACAGATGAGCAAACAAGCAGAGTATAAATATAATGGATTGGCGAGAGTATTGCACTGGGGCAGTGCAGTAGCCATTGTTGCTTTGTTTGCACTTGGCTCATGGATGGTTGAGCTTGACTATGAGCACGCATGGTATGAGGTTTTCTTTTATTACCATGAAGGGATAGGGATTTTAGCGGCAATTTTAATCGCATTTCGATTATTCTGGAGGCTCATAACCTCTCAGCCAAAACTTTGCTCTAAGTCGGCACATATGTCCATGTATGGATTGTGTATCGCTATTTTTGTGAGCGGTTACCTGATACCAACAGCCAATGGACGCAGTATTGTTGTGTTCAATTGGTTTCTTGTGTCTGCTCTGGGCAGTTTTCATCATTTACAGGCAGATATCACCGGAATGCTGCATTTTGGGTTGGCTGCTGTGCTTATTAGCCTGGTTAGTCTGCATGCTATTGCAGCCTGCAAGCATCACTTTCTTGATAAAAACAATACCTTGAAAAAGATGCTTTAACGTTTAACTTCAAACTCACTTCAAACCTATCATAGGAAATTAATATGAAAAAAACGATTACTACTTTATTACTGTCTGCTTCCATTGCCTTTTCCAGCAATGTCCTTGCAGCTGATTATGTGATTGACACACAAGGAGCACATGCCTCGATCAATTTCAAAATTATGCATGCCGGGTTTTCATGGTTAACGGGTCGCTTTAATCGGTTTCAAGGCAATTTTAGTTATGACAAAGACAATTTAGCGGCATCCAGTGTGAGTGTTGAGATTGATACCGAAAGTGTTGACACAAACCATGCCAAACGCGATAAACATTTGCGCAGTGCAGATTTTCTGGAGGTTGATAAGTTCCCTAAAGCGAATTTTGTCAGTACAAAGTTTGTTGATAAAGGTAATGGTAAGATGGAAATTGTTGGCGATTTCACTATGCATGGCGTGACAAAAAGTATCACTGTGGATGCACAGAGAATTGCTGAGGGTGAACGCAAAGGAAAATATCTGGCTGGTTTTGCTGGAACAGCTGAATTAGTCCTCAGAGATTACAATATCAAGCGAAGCCTGGGACCTGCTTCTGAGTCCGTGTTTTTAGAATTGCATATAGAGGGCATTCGCCAATAACGTTTTTCTCAAGTTCAATGCAATTAGGTTGACCAACAACCCCGAGTCTGTTGGTTGACCTGATTCGAGTTCATGAAAAGTCAAATAGGTTGGTGGTGGTTAAGTAATAAAGGATGTCATGGTTTAATGAGAAAATAGAGGGTGTTGTGCGTGTCATTAATCAGCTTCATTGCTTACCCTATTTGCCAAGAAAACAATAAAGTAATAACTGGAGGCCAGTGATGAACCATCGACAATTAAATACACTAAGCGGTGGCAATTTTTTTCGAGCTTGTGTGGTGCTATGTTTGTTTTGCTTTAATATGGGGAATAGCTTTGCAAAGGATGATGTCTATTTTTTACAATCCGTCCGAAATGGCAATATGGCTGAGGTTGAAAAATTATTGAGCTCACGCTTTGTAGATATGGAAACACGCGACAGCAGCGGTGATACGGCTTTGTTAATTGCCGCGAGAATGAATCAATTAGAGATGTTTGACTTATTGCTGCGCTATGGCGCAAATATTAATGTGGTTGCCAGAAATAAGCGGGATATTCTGAATTTATCGGTGAGAATCAGTAATCCTGAGTTGGCAAAACGTGCCATCAAAGCGGGTATTAACACGCATACTTTTACACCGAGGTATCAGGGTTCAGCACTAATTTTTGCGTCGCATAAAGGAGAGGTGGAAATTGTGGGAGCGCTGGTCGATGCTGGCGCGCCGGTGAACCGCATCAATAACCTCGGTTGGACGGCTATGCTGGAGGCGGTGATTCTGGGTGATGGCAGCCGTGCCTATGTTGATATTGTAAGACGGTTGCTTGCTGCGGGTGCTGACCGGACTATTGCTGATAACGATGGGAATACGCCGTTGGACCATGCGCGAAACAAAGGGCACGAGGAAATTTCACGTCTACTGCAGGCACAATGAATCATTGGGGCTAAATGATCGGGTGTGTGCAGGGTAATGGCAAACAACAGGGGCTGCATCCGCCCACTGTTGTTCTGCTAAACGTGATTATTGCTTATTTGGCAGCACAATCATTACCAACCTCTTTCCACAACCTCATGGCTTCAGCGGTATTAATTGACTCTACACCTTGTATAGGGTTATCCGTGACCAGATGGCCTCCGGTGTCGAGAAAGTGCAATCCGGCTGTGATCGAATCTGGCTTGAGGCCTTTATCTGCCCAGAGCCGAATCGCTTCAATGCCTTTTGATGACATCAGAAAGGGAAATTGCATCACAGTTGCAGCAATCACATTGTCTCTCACGCCTTGAATTCCGTCACAATCACCATCTACTGAGACGATGATAACACCTTCCTCTTTGCCCAGTTCTTTGAGCTTTTTATAAGCTCCTATAGCTGCGTAGTCATTAATGCCATAGACAACATTGATATCTCGGCCTTTTTTGAGCAGTTTCTCCATAGCTGCAGCACCGCCATCAATGTTTGCGTAGGAATATTCATTGCCAACAATACGGCGATCTTTCTCATCACCGTTTATTTTAGGATCTGCAATTTCAATACCAAAGCCGTATAAAAAACCATTATCGCGCAAATAATCAACGGGGACGTTAGCAGGTGTTAAATCAAGCAGTGCGATGTTGGCATTTTGTTTGCCCACTTTACCTAACTTTGCTGCAACGTATTCGCCAATCAGGCGCCCGGCCTTAAAGTTGTTGGTGGCAAAGGTTGCGTCGGCTATAGCATAAGGGTCAAATGGCGTATCCAATGCGATGACTAGAACCCCGGCCCTTTTGGCAGCGCGGATGTGCGGTGCCAGAGCAGAGGAATCCGTTGGTGTAATAAGAATGCCTTTAGCTCCTTTTTCGACACAGGATTTTACCGCTTTTATTGGCGAATCGATATCCACTTCGGATTCCCCCCAATAAGTTTCTAATTCGATATTATTCGCTTTGGCCGCTTTTTTTGCACCAGAGATCATAGCGTCAAAGAAAGCGTGATTTGTGACTTTCACAATCAAGCAGGCTTTGGTGCTTGACTGAGCATGAGTGTTGCCTGCATAAAGAGACATAAGAGAGATAAAGAAAATGCTGAGCATTTGTTTGTTCATGAGCTTGCCTTTGTTGTTGTTAGTTCCGGTTGAAAAGATCGGTACTGAGTTGGCGTGAGTCGATTAAAACTGATTGTTCAGGAATGCCTGATCTGAAAAGCGTGTCCACACTCGAGACAGTTGTCGATATTTGCGTCTGGAATTAATAATTCTCTGGGTCAGTTGGTCGCCTCGTTTGGCAATATCATTAATCTGGCGCTCAGACTCTTCCACCAGAGCTCGATAAACACCTCTTGGGAAAGCTCTCAGGCTCAAGTTGGGAATGACGGCTTTCATTATGCGAAGATTTTTGGAGCTTTCATGATAGGCTTCGATGTACATATCATAGGCTGCCAGACGCATCGCTTTTACCAGAATGTCCTGATATTTTTTTGGCAATTCATTGAAGGCTTTATCATTTACCAGAAATTGCAGCTCGGTGCTGGGCTCATGCCAGCCGGTGTAATAATAAACTGCCAGTTCATGAAAGTTCATTGCCAGATCCATGGATGGCCCGACCCACTCTACAGCATCCAGCTTGTTATCTTTGAAGGCGTCGTATAATTCATTGTCCGGAATAGTAATGACTTCAGCGCCCAATGCTTTCATGACATCCCCCGCCAGACCGGGAATGTACATTTTCAGTCCTTTAAAGTCCTCGACGGTCTCTATTTTCTTTTTAAACCACCCTCCCATCTGATTACCTGTGTTACCCGCTGGAAATGCCAACATGCCATGTTTTTTGAATGCTCTTTGCATCAGCTCCATGCCTTCATCATGGTAAAACCAACCATACTGTTCTATAGAAACCATGCCCATTGGCAGTGTGGTGAAAAATAGAGCATTGACATCACGGTCCTTCCAGAAATAAGACGCACCATGACCCATTTCAAACTGATTATCCCGTACCATTTCAAAAATCTTTTCAGGCTGTTGATGCTCATAGGTGGGCACTGGCTGAATAATAAATTCACCGCCTGAAAACAAGGCCACATTGGCAATCATTCTCTGAACAGAATCATTGAATAGGGAATCTTCTTCTGACCATGATTCAGCTATTTTCCATGTCACTGCATGCGCTGGCAATGTCGCAATAAACAACAGTACCATGAATATTGAGATGATTGGTTTCATAGAAGGTTCCCCATTTTTATTCTTATTGAGTTACAGTATCAGCATCGATTGATTCACATTGCATGCTGATGCACATTTGCTTAAGTTATAAGTATCAGGCTAACTCAAGGTGTTCTAAAGTCAAAAGTGATCTGAGGGTGGGATGTAAAGTTGATCTGATTTCAATCTTTTGTGCATCAGAAAAAAGAACCAAACTTAAATGGTAGAGTTATTTTATTCTGGTATGTGGGGTTTTAACTCTTTAGGTTATCTTAAGAGCCTGTCCTTCTCTTTTTCCTTTTCTTCCATTTAATGCTTTGTTGATGTAAATTGCCTACGCTTTAGTCATTTGACATACGGGCTACCAATATTGATTTTAATTCTACAGTCAAGGGCCGGGTTATTCTATTTTTCTTATCAGATGGCTGTGCTTTGCTTTTGAATGCATCGAGTGATTTTTCCTCTGAACCTCCCAAATTCAGGAATGGGATATCCTTGTCTACTAAACGTCTGCACGTTTCCCACATTAGATAGTCTGAGGCTCCTTTGAAAGTTTTATGATAGGACAAAGAAGCTAAGCCATTTGCAGTATTGGAAGCACCGTTTGGCAGTTCCCAAATTGAAAAGCCAGCCGATGTATTATTTAAGTACAAAATAAATCCATCATATATGATTATCCGTTTTTGCATCTGTTCCAGAAGGTGGTGGTAGTAAGCAGCGAGATCTTGTTGTGTCTTGGGGTTCGATGGTTTTTCTTTAGACCATTTTATAACGATGGCTTTGATGGTATCGAACTGCTTTGGCTCAACTATTTGATAAATATCACGTGTATATTTCGCTTCGACTCTATTAACTTGGTTGCGTAGATTACCTCCTTTATTTTTCGCAAAATAGGTATCTAAAATTCGAACTGGATGATTCCAATCCATTTGCTTGTTTCTAAACGGTGTGAAGTTAAATAAATGAACAAATGCCGAGGTTTTAGCATGGCTTAAAAGTTGCAAATAATCATAATGTGTATATCGAGCTAACTCCACTTGGTCGTATTCATTCAATAATTCGTCAAGGACTTTAAGAGTGAAATCACTGACGCCATTTAACTCTGGAAATACGAGAACTTCATTCTGAGAATTGGGGTGCGTGGATACTAGAATGTGCTTATCGTCTTGAACATACATAGTGAGCCCGTTTCTACCCGTCAAGATATGGTATGCATAAGACGTTATATAGGTATCTGCGTGTTTCCCATCAAACTTTGACAATACTTGGATAAAGCGATCAGCAGTCTTCTCGGAATAAGGAATAATGTGCATAGCTTGCGAAATTAGTTTTTCCAAGTGGCTATAGTATCAAATGTTTTCGAGTTCCTGTGGATAGAGAGCAGGGCTTTAGTTTCGTGCTTGAGAATTCAGTAACAGCCGCAGGTGTGTGATTTTCCCCTGAAAGTCTTCCTATTGCTTTTCTCTTTTTGTACTTTTTCAGGTAGTGCTTGGCTCAAGGGTCATTGCTTTGATGTGATAACAAAAAACTCATCGATTTATTCAGCTGCGTAAGCCATGAGACCCACTTGTGTTTGCCTGAATAGACGAAGTGTTCATGATCAACACCAGCTTTGAGCAAGGTTTGATGAAATGACTCATTGGCTTGTCGAATTCTTGGTGTGTCATTGTCGCCCCAGATTAGCTGTAACCGCATTTTTCGTAAATCAGGATCATTGGGCCATGTGGTGTAAAAATTTTCTTTGCGATGTAGAGCCTCATAATTTTCACCAAAAATGCGCTTGACCGGAAAGAGTAATTTCATCAACACGGACCGCTTTGCCCGTTGGCTTTGTTCTTTGGAAATAATGGATGCACTCAATACACTAATGCTGGAAAACATTCCCTTTTCAAACAAAGCGAAGCGCATGGCGCCATGTCCTCCCATAGAAATACCCATTAGATGACAATGCTCGGGACACGGTAAGGTGTTGTATTCGTTTTGTACCTTGGGTAGCACAGACCGCATCACCCAATCCCGATAGTTACGTGTTCCATCAGCCCAGTTTTCCCAGAGGCTTAGATCACCATCAGGGCTGACTAGAATTGCCCGAGGTATGCTGCCATTATTCATACCTCTATCAAGGACTTTATGGGCTCCAAATTTTTCAAAGCTCCTGTGGTCATCACCACCTCCGTGCAGATACAGCACCAGAGGCAATTGCTCAGTTGCTGTCCAGCCTGGAGGTGTATAGACACTGTAGTTCATTGATTTGTTTGGAATGTCTGTTGGAACGTAAGAGTAATCCAGCTCTTTACCCTGAAAGCTTGCACATGCGCTTAGACTGAGGAAGATAGAAACCAAAATGATTGCTTTATAATGTGTCATCCAGCAAGGGTAGTCATTGTCGGTCAAAATTACGTGATAATCTCATTACTATTAAATAATACGTTCCTTCCAGGTGTGAATTGGTTTTTGGGCTGCTGTACTACTAAGTGAAACAGGAGTGAAACAGGGACAGACACTTAGATTCCTTTGATTCTAATAGAGTGCCTGTCCTTTGCTTTCTCTTTGTTTTTTTTCTTTTGATAACGCTGATTGCTTGGTATGTCAAAATAGATTGACGGGCAGTAGCTCACGCTTTTATGTTGGAGTTTAACGGACTGACACTTTCACAGTCTAAATGGGTCTCTAGGCCACTGTTCTACTAATGAATTTCCGGCCATATTGGTTTAAAGTGCAGTTTTTGAGTTAAAGAGTCAGCAGAAAGGTCGTGTAAGGGGATGAAATGAAACGGGAAATCATTGATATTGCGTCAGGCAAAGATTATAGCGACTATTTACCTGAAGTTGGTGATGCTGCTGGTGTTGAGCAGTGTTATCACGATATGGTGGTGTCGGAGGTGTTCCTGCCGGTGGATAATGCTGATGGATTTGAAGTGCCTGCGACGAATATGCATATTATTGGTGTGCAATCTCAAGGGAGTTTTATCAAAGGTGAATATCACAGTGGCAATGGACGATGGGAGTCTGTAAAGGGACTGGGAAACGAAGCCGCTTTTGGGATTGGTGCGGCGGGCGACAATGCGGTGGGTTGGCGTTGGCTGGCTGAAGATGTGATTGCTCCCATGTCGAATATTGTCATTCACTTTTCTCCTGAAAAACTGGCTCAAGTGGCTATGGAAACCTTTGATAAGGATGCTTCATTGATTGAAGTTCAACATCAAATGGGAAAACACGATGCGCTAATTTATCAGTTGGCAAAGGCTATGCAGTATGAAATGAATGCAGGTGACAGGCTTTGTTCAATGTATCTTGAACAAAGCCTGCACATGTTGTGTGTGCATGTGATATCCCGTTATTGTACTTTCAATTCAGGCCTGAAGGTTTATCGGGGAGGCTTGTCAGCTTTGACATTAAAGTCAGTGGTTGAGTATATGGAGGAGCATTTTAACCAAAGGGTTAGTCTTGAACAGTTGGCGTTGTTGAGTAATCTGAGTTGTTTTCATTTTGCTCGTCTTTTTAAGCAGTCCACCGGATTTTCTCCCAGACAATATGTCCTGAAGATTCGAGTGCGGCATGCTAAGAAACTATTGGTTGATACCCGTTTGTCGGTTGAACAAATTGGGGTTATGGTTGGCTATGATAGCGCTAATAATTTCACACGAATGTTCAGCCGACAAACGGGTTATTCCCCACTGCGTTTTCGCAAGTTGCAATAAACGCAAAAGCAAGATTGGATAGAAACCTGGGCTAGATAGCAAGTTAAGATATTCTGCTGAGTAAATCCGAGTCGTATACTCCACAGCTGTTTGATTTATTTATGTTTTTTAGGTCAACAGTTTATTGAGGTGCAACTGGTTACATAAGTAATAATCATCAGTTTATCTCCTCAACGTATCATAAGTTCGTTTTTGATAGGAGTTGGTATGTCGAAATATCTGGTTAGTATTTTATCGATGTTGTGCTGTTTTTCATCTGTTATCCACGCACAATCTGCAGGCGCTGGTTCTACGGCACTGCATACTCCGATAATAAATTCCTTGCTGTTGGATGAGGATATCGTTCAGCCAACAGGTCAATGCAATGATGGTATTGACAATGATGGTGATGGCTTGACAGACTGGCAATTTGATCTAGGGTGTTATAACTCGGCTGATGGTTCAGAAAGAGCCGGTTCCCGTTTGCAGGAAAATGGTTGGACCACATTTGATCTGAGTGTTGATTCACAGGTGATTTATGTCAGTTCTTCGACTGGTGACGATGCCAACGATGGTTTGACTCCGGCGACTGCAGTTGCAACACCTGAACGTGGTTTTGCTTTGACTCGCAGTGGATTTCCAGACGTTCTGCTGTTGAAACGAGGTGACCGTTGGCGCGATACGGTTTTGAACAGTCGTTTTCATTTGGGAGGAAGGAGCGCAAATGAAAAAATGATTATTGCCAGCTATGGCAATTCAACACGTCGCCCGCGACTCGAGATCAAAACCAATTTTATCAATGATAATGGGCGTGAATTCAGCAATGTTGCGGTGCAAGGGTTGGCTTTTATCTCCTATAAAAAACAGCCCAACACGCCTGATTACGATGGAACCAGTGGTGGTGCTGTCCGCTTTGTCGGCAATGCTCGCAGTCGCAATATTCTGTTGGAAGATAACTATGTGGAATATGGTGAGTTTATTGTACAGAGCGTTGACAATATCCAACTGAGGCGAAATGTTATTTACCGAAGTTACCATGCTGGAACATGTCGCTTCAATGCCGACGGCACTCGTAACCCTCATGGTAATTCTGCTTTCAGGCCTTCAGGAATGTTTATGGGTTCAGGAACCAATACGGCTTTGCTGGAAGGTAATGTCTGGGATGAAAATGGTTGGAATCCGGATATTCCAGTGGGACCCAATGGAGCTTGTGCGACTATTTTCAATCATAATGTCTATCTGTCCGATGTCAAAAATGTCACGGTCAGAAACGATCTTTTTCTGCGAGCATCCAGCATTGGCCTGAAGGTGTCTGGCAATTCTTCGGGGGGCGTTGATGGTCTGAGGGTCGATAATAACCTATTTGCGGAAGGCGAAATCGGCATTGCCATGGGAGGCAATAGCTCGGAAACAAACACGCATAATAACTCTGTAGTCAGCAATAATGTTTTCACTGATATTGCTCGCACTAAACCAACCACACGAGCATTTACCTGGGGAATCACTGTTGAGAACAACAATAATACTGTGTATGAAAACAACTACTTTGTTAATCCATTAGATGCTCGCAATGGATTTTCCTTTGGTCTGGGAAGAGATTTTAACACTGACGTAACCATCAGAAACAATATTACGCATGGCTATAACCGCGCTTTGAGAGTCGCTTCGAAGGTGGGCTGGGATTCTGTGCAGATTCAGAATAATACATTTTTTACCCAGATTGGCACAGGGCCATTGATTACCCATCAAGGGAATTTTGATGACGTCAGTTATTCTGGCAACGACTACTTCTCAAATTACACTTCGTCCAGCGCCAACAGTGATGGTTGGTTCGATAATGGATTTCCTTTTCTCAATATAGGACAGTGGCGAACGCGGTCAGGAGAAACTAATGCTGCTGTGTCAACGTATTCCCCTTCTGATCCGGGACGTAATGTTGATAGTTATGCTGCTCAGTTGGGAATCGGTTCAACTCTGGCTGATTTTGCCCGTGAAGCCCGCAAACAATCGCGTTTTAACTACCGGCCAGAATATGAAGCTGATGCCGTGAATGCCTATATTCGACAGGGGTATGCCCCCTAGCCGGGGAGTTGTTGTTTTACCATTCATCAAAAAAACCTGTAAATTGTTGAGACTCTTATGTTACGCATTGTTGTCAGTTTAATCGTGTTGTTGTCATTTGTTCCGATACAAGCCAGTCAGGCTGGTGTTACGGAGAAAATTCTACCTGTTATCAAACTCCTGCTTCTTGATGAAGGTGGTGCTGTATCATCGACTCCTCCGCAACTGTCTTTCGTCAGGCCAAATGCCAATCAGGAGTTTACCGTTGGCTCAGATATCCGTGTTGAGGTGACAGCTACTGATGATGGGGGTGTTGATCGAGTCGAGCTATATATTGATGGAGCAAACACACCAGTTCGGACTGAACGCAACCCTCCTTATACATGGAATGACACCGGGCAAGGTGCTGCTGATCCAGTATTGAGCCAATTAGCTGTTGGCCTGCATCAGTTGCGAGTGGTTGCCTATGATAATGATGGCCTGAGTGCGCAGTTAATTCGGACTATTTCGGTGGTTGCTGGAAATGTGCCGGAGCCTCCGACGGTAGCGTTCAATACCCCTGCTGACAACCAGGCGTTTGATGAAGGCCAGGATGTTTTCGTCAGTGTAACGGCCAGTGACGATAGTGCAGTAGAAAAGGTTGAGCTTTATGTTGATGACACATTGCTCAATGCTGATTCAAGCCAGCCTTATGAATGGAACGTCACGGGCTTACTGCAAGGGCAACATATCTTACGGGCGGTTGTTTTTGATGACGAAGGTTTGACTGCTCAGGCTGTTCGTACGATCAGTGTGCGAGCGGTAGTGGTTGAGATTCCACCAACGGTGAGTTTTTCAACTCCGAATGCGAATGAAATTTTTACCGAAGGCAACCGTGTCAATGTGGTTGTTGCTGCCAGTGATGCTGATGGAAGCATTCAGCGGGTCGATTTATATGTCGATGACTTGTTGCAGGGCAGTGACTCGAGCTCTCCTTTTGTCTGGAATTTGGATGATTTGGGTTTGGGGCAACACAGTTTGCAAGCGGTTGCTGTGGATGATGATGATCTCGAGGCACAAACGACGATATCGATCACCGTTGAGGAGGATATCGTTATACCCCCCGGCAATGGTCTCAAAGCAGGCCGAGCCGTCAAGAATGTGCTGCGAACTCCAGCCGTAGGTGTTTCCTTGTCGACTTCCAACCATAATGACTTTTCTCACTGGGAGGTGGTAACAGAGTCGAATGCCAGTGTTGCTGTTGCGGCTGATGGAGAATCTGTAACATTCACACGTAATGTACCGGGTGACGGTTCAAATGCCCGGGCGTATATTGAATTTCCAGTGGGCGCCTTATGGCCGGATGATGATGTCTCTTTTTGTTTTGAAGTCTCGGGTTATACCGAGACAGCATCCGGGGTCCGTGGTGCCAGTCTGGAAATAGTCAATTCCGGTCTGACAGGAACCAAGTCCAGAACAGTTACGCAAAATGGTATTTATTGCACAGTAGTGAGTTTGACGGAAAAATTGGCAATCACTCCTGTGAGGCTGGGTTTAGGTGTGATGACAAATGATACTCGTACAAATGCATTGACTATTTCCCGGTTCAGCGTGTCTCCAACTCAAGATAGTTTGCCGAATGAGTTTGTCAAAGTGGACCAGCGCAGGCAGACCGTCAGTCGGTCGGGTATCAGCGGTGCCTCATTCAACTTTCCTAAAAGTGTGTCTTATGATGCTGCTACTGGACTTACCTCATTCGTTGTTCCGTCAACGACTGACGACTCACCAAGCGCATCTCATGTGCTGGCGATCACCGACTCATTTGGCACCTTTTTATCGTTCGGCGTCTGGGCTCCGTTTTATGGTTTCGATGATAGCAACACCACGCCGAATTATGTGGTGACTATGAATAATCAATCTGGTCGAGCGCTTGCAGATACAAACCCAGATGCAAATGCTCTATTGGACAATATGTTGGCTGAAGCGCTTGCCAGGAACTCAAATGATGGCGCACCTGGCATCTGTTGGTTAGCTCAAGGGGTGAATGATATTCACTTGGAAGAAAACAGCGCAGCGATTACTTTTGCCCATCTGCAGGCACATATTGATTGGTGTACTGAGCATGGTATGTATCCCGTGCTTGTTACCGCTGGACCTTTTAATGGTTTTGAAACCAGTTGGACTCAAGCCAAGGAAAATCAGCGCAATGCCTACAATGCTCAGGTAAGAAGCCTGGTTGAAAATTCAAGTGGTCAGATTGCTATCGTGGATTATGACCTATTGCTCGATGGTGATAGAGATGGTGTTTTAGACGATGTGTATGACCTGGATGGTCTGCACCCTAATAAGGCTGGTGCTGCAGTGTTATCTGCAGAAGCGGACGATGTGTTTAATCGTATTATCGATAGTGTCAGCGGCGGCGGCAATCAACCAATTAATGCTGTTATTAACCCTTCGCGCACCGACTGTGCTTCGCCATGCACCGTGGTGTTCAGCGCGGATAAAACCACAGCACAAGGTCTTGATGGGCATGGTATCTGGTCGCAACTGTCTTATTATTGGGACTTTGATACGGACGAGACAGACACCTATGGTTCTCTTTATAGTCAGACGTATAGTTATGTCGATGGTGACACTGCACATGAAAAAGGTCATGTCCCTATGGTCACTAAAACCTTTCTGTGTGAGACGCAGGTCTGTTCTTATCAGGTCGGCTTGCGAGCCAGAAATTCCGCAGGTGACTATGATGATGCCTTTGTCACGATAACCGTTCGATCTGAAGCTGCCCAATGGAGCGCAGCAGATACTCTATGTGTGTCGAATACACTGAGCATGGCTTCGAATTGGAGCAGTTTTGACAAACCATGCCCCGCAGGAGCCAGCAGGCGAACATCTCTGCCATTGCCGGATCAGCTGGATGGTAAGCTGGTTCTGCTCAAACGTGGCGATGTTTTTTCCGATAGTGACTTGGTGACCTCAATAAAACCGCCAAGAGATGGTAAACCTGCTGTGAAGACCAATAAATGGTATGTGCAAATTGGTCAATCTGACTTCAAAGTCACTCACTTTGGTGATGAGGCAGATGCATATCCATTTATCAACGGCATAGTCGATACTAATCTGGCTTCGTTCAGTCCGTCTAACGCTGCCAGCCAGGCAGATATGGATTCGATTGATACTCTGATTGCCAATCAGGATGTTGCTGATCACGGTTGGACCAGAAATGCGTATTTTGAAGGCATAAAAATGGCTGGCTTTGACTTTGCTGAATCGTTCAGTCATGTTGGCCTGCATACTATTGATATGGACGCCGAGGCCTCTGAGGTTGCTGGCGGCAGAATTGCTTTCTCGGGAGGCATCCGGTGCACCGATCACCCTACTGTGCTGGATTGCAGCAACGTGCCCTTTCCTAAAGGAGCTTATATTTCTGCCGTGAATGTGGTTGGTTCTGTTGAAGCTGAAGTGAATGACATGACTTTGAATGTGGCGGGTATTGGTTGTTCCATGGTCAACTTTACTGGAATTGTTGATTCCAGTTTTCGCAAGGCAGGGGAACACTCTTTGCGTGTGATGGGCTGGTATCGTTTCAGTATCATGCGTAATGCCTTTCTTGGGCAGCATTACGAAGCCAATAAAGCTAAATTAACAACAAGGATTTGCGCTGATGCGCAGTTGTTCCAAGGGCAATACTTGAATCGTGATGATTTGCCGTCGACCTGGCAGGATGATGTTGAGGGACGCACCAGAAATGACACCTATACCGGCACTGATGATGATTACCTGCATGTCAGTCGTTATATGGTCGTCAATGGTAATCAACTGGGTGATAGAGATGTGTTCGCTATTGATGAGAATGGTGCTTCTTTTGGTATTGGCATTCATCACAGCAACCCGGATGACAGTATTTTTGCCCAGACCTATATCGTTTCGCATAACCGGATTGAAACGGAATCAAATGACACAAGTGCCAGCAGAGTAGAACTATCTGGTTTACATGGTACCTGCGTTGATAATGATTACCGTTTTGGCACAACTTGTAATGCCTGGCACGCTTTTATCGTGCCGAACTCATTGCGTATTAATCCCCAGCCAATCAATCCTCCGTCAGCGCCTGGTAACCCTCTATGAAAAAAACTCAGCCCACAATGCAATGAACAGAAATTATTTTATTCTTTGTTGTTTGTCTGTCATATGTTGGCAGTCAATTGCTTACGCTCAATCAATTGCTGCCCAAATAATGCCGCCGGTCCTGTTGTTGCTCAGTGATGCAGAGAGCTCTGACAATAACGTTGTTAATGCCGTTATCAATCCCTCTCGCACCGATTGTGCTTCGCCGTGTACCGTGGTGTTCAGCGCGGATAAAACCACAGCGCAAGGTCTTGATGCGCATGGTATCTGGTCACAACTGTCTTACTATTGGGATTTTGATACTGATGAGACAGACACCTATGGTGTGCTTTACGACCAGACATACACCTATGTACCAGGAGATACATCATTTGAAAAAGGGCATGTGCCTATGGTCACTAAGACCTTTGTTTGTGCAACCCAGAGCTGTGTCTACAATGTTGGCATGCGAGCCCAGAACTCCGCGGGTGATTATGATGATGCTTTTGTCAGTATCACCGTCCATTCTGAGCCTGTCCAGTGGAGCGCGGCTAATACTGTCTGTGTGTCAAATACGCTGGATGTGTCATCGGACTGGACAGTTTTTGATAAAGCATGTCCTGCTGGTGCGACTAAACAGACAACATTTCCTTTGCCTGACCAATTCGATAACAAGCTGGTTCTGGTTAAACGTGGTGATGTGTTCGATGACGATGATATTTTCCCCACACAATTCGGTGAAACCAGGCTCGGCATTCAAAATGGACAGTCCAATTATAAAATTGGCAACTTTGGCGATGCTGTTGATCCCTTTCCAGACTTACAGGCCATACTGTACTCCGGTGTCGCGGTTTATCAGATGTCCGGTGGTGTGGTTAGTTCATTGAACCTGTCAACAAGTGATAGTCATATTAGTAGCAATGGCTGGTCAAACAATGCCTATTTCGAAGGGCTTCGTATTGGTGGTTTCAGTTTTCCTGAGTCATTTGTGCATATTGGATTGCATGATATCGATATGGACATGGAGACATCAGCCGTCACTAATGGCGGGCGCATTGGTTTTTCTGGCGGAGTGCGTTGCACCGACCTACCCGATAGACTGGATTGCGCCAATATTCCTTTTCCCAGAGGAGGCTATATCTCTAAGGTGGATGTAGTTGGTGGAACGGCAGCGCAAATGAACTCTGGCGCGACCTTGAATGTTGCAGGAGTCGGTTGTTCAATGGTGAACTTCACAGGTATCGTTGATTCACGGTTTCGTAAAGCGGGTGAACACAATCTGAGGATTATGGGTTGGTGGCGCCTGAATATTATGCGTAACTTTATTCGTGGACAACACTACTCTCCAACCAAGCAGAAATTGACATTACGCCCATGTGTGGAAGGTGATCTGGATAATGGTGTCTGGCGAACTCATGCTGGTTTGCCCACCCACTGGCGCTCGGAAACTCAAGGCAGGACCAGAGCGGATACCTATTTAGATAATAATACTGACCAATACCTCCATCTATCCCGTTATCAGGTGATTAATGGCAACCTGATCGGTGACAAAGATGTTCTGGGGACACATACGGGTGAACGTCAATACCAGACTAATGCACTGGGTGGGGATAACGGCCTGCTTGAAGATATTGCCATCACACAAAACACCTTTGAAAACGAACAGGGTGAAACCGTCAATGCCAATGTTGATTTGTCCGCACATTACAGTATCTGCGTTGATAATACGTATACGATATCGCCAGGGTGCGTCACAGACCCTGCCGACACGCCGGGTGTTTTTGTCAACCCTGTTCCCATTCCAGCCCCGCTGAAACCGGTAAGTCTGCCATAGTCGCTTTCTTGGGTACCGGGTTGGTCATCGCAGATTCTTATTATTTAGGCAAGAGGACAACTTTCTGTTGTCTGATTCGTTATAATTCATTGTAAGCGATTAATAAGGTCACTTGCCTGGCTTGTGAACAGCTTTGATTTTCAGAGCTGTTTCAGTGTTGTTATGTGCGTATTTTACAAGTCAATTACCTTGCTGAATGCTACCATCTGTCTGCCATTCACTTGGTTAAGGCGGTATTATTGGAATCTGGCGCTTTGCCATAGGTTTTTACGGAAGGCATCATTTGTTGGGTGATTATCATGGTCAAATTCGCACTAAAGCTGAGCAAAATAAGTCGCTTAGGTATGCTCGCCTCTTGAATAATTGCAGGGGATGTGGTGTTTATGTTTGAGTCACAAAAAGGTTAGATGCCTATCAAAAACAGATATGTTGAGAAAGTGTAGCCGATTAACATTATTTTGCATCGGTATTGGTCTATTGGGCCTATTCAGCGAAGTTATTTCTGCCTCGGATGTTGAGCTTCGTGTTAATTGTTTTTATGGACAAACACGGACACTGGAGTCGGTCAGCCGTTGTCAGAATAATGGCGGTGCTTATATTGCGCCTATTCTGGAGTCTCTGCCGATTTTGCGGAGCTTTCGGCAATCAGGCAAGTTGAGCTCGCCTGTCGGGCAATACGCCATTGCGGAGCTGTATCGACAAACACAATGGGAAAAAACAACCGTTGGGAAACATCAAATGGTACGTTGGTATGAACTGGCTGCCGCGCAGGATTATTTTCCGGCTTTGCTGAGTCTTGGAAATCTGTATGAACAGGGTCATATTGTCGACAAAGACTTTATTGTCGCGAACCAATACTATGCTCGGGCATATCGTCTTAAAGGCGATGCTCAGGAAGCTTATTTTTCAGCTGTTGCTGCTCTGGGTCAATCCGCAGCAGTGTCGGAAAATTCGATAGAAAAGCTGGAACAGGCAACTGCCAGACTCAAACAGTTAAAACAACAGCTGAGTCTGCAGTTAATTGTCAGAGATGATTGGCAGCAGGAGCTGCAATCCTTTAATGAGGGGTTTTCTGCGACTGAGTTTCTGCGCGATCGATATGAGGAAAAAAGTGCAGACCTGAACCGAGTGGTGCAAACGAATCAACCTTCAATTGAAAGTTTGCAACAACAGCGTTTGAAGCTTGGGATACTGCTGGAAGAACTTGGGCAAGATGATAAAGCCGGTGCTTTTTCTGTAGCGGGTCTCGATGTGGTCACTCAGGATATTGTGCAAAACCAGCAACAGCTAAACAGCGAGCTGGCCAGTATCGAAAATGACAAAGTGCAGCAGCAACAGTTGCTGGCAAAGCTTGATGCAATGCCGGTCACACCATCAGGCAACTCAGATCGTATGGCCATGTCCTCAAAAACAGATAAACGGGCGGCGTTTCAACGTTATTTGCAGGAACAGGAAAGTTCGATTGAACGCAGATCAAATGCAGCCAACAAACGAAAACAGAAACTGGACTTTTTGCAAAAACGCATTGCCAGGCTGAAGCAGGATAATAAGCGTAAAATTTCCAGCGATGATGCTATTGTCTTGCAACGGGCCTTAAAGGAAATTGATCATCGTTATCAAGGCAAGGTTGATTATCTATCGTCCGCAGTTGAAAAAGAGAAAACAGAGGTGGCCAATCTGGCCCAACAGCTGGAAGTGGCGGATAAAGTCAGTAAGGATAAAGACCGTTATCTCAAGGTGGTTAAGCAGGAATTATCCAAGGCTTCCTCACTGGTGAAAAAACAATCTAAGCTGGTGACCAGGCAGTCCGCTGATCTCGCCGAGGCGATAAAACAAATGAAGGCTCTGCACCCAAAAACCAGTAAGCCTCGGGCAGATAAGGTTGAACCGGGTTCTGAACATCAGGCCATTCAGCCGCGGATTGTAATAAAATGGCCACAATTTCAGGACAGTGATGGAGTAAAAGTTGCCGATGCACCTGCTGGGAGTATTGTTAATGTGGTTGGAGCGGCTTATTCTGATACTCAAATAACAGAGCTTTCTATTAATGGACAGCCGCAGGAACTGGATGCAAATGGCTTATTTATGAAGCCAGTTGAACTGAGCAATACTCCGGTCAATCTGGACCTTGTGATGCGCGATGACTCAGGGCAGCTAGTGCAGACTCACATGTTGATACGTCCCGATAGTCGCACGAAAGTAATCGAACCGAGAGCGGATGTTAAAGACATTAAGGATATTGAGTTTGGGAAATACTATGCTCTGATAATTGGCAATAACGATTACAGTGATGTTCGCTTGGAATCCCTGGATACTGCGGTAAATGATGCCCAGGCTGTTGCTGAGGTGTTAACTGAAAAATACGGTTTTGATGTGCAGTTAATCACGAATGCTGATCGTGATGGGGTGCTACAGGCTCTTGAGGGTATGCGCAAAAAATTGACAGAAAAGGATAATCTGTTGATCTATTATGCAGGTCATGGTTTTGTTGATCCTGAAAATGATCAGGGCTATTGGGTTCCGGTTGATGGCAGTAGCACCAGCACTGCGCGTTGGATTTCGAATGCCACCATAACCGATCAGATACGAGCGATGAGCGCCAGAAACATTATGGTCATCGCTGACTCCTGTTATTCCGGTTCATTGATGCGTTCCAGTGTATTATCATTGCGCAGTGGCTTATCGCCAGAGAAAAAAGTGCAGCGTTTTCAAAGTGATGTTGCTGCCACCACGCGTGTAGTGCTGTCATCAGGAGGCTTGCAGCCAGTGGCTGACTCCATTGATAATGGCAAACATTCCGTTTTTACCGGTGCTATGCTGAAAGTTCTACGCAGTAATTATCAGCTGTTAGATGCTGATTCACTGGCAACTAATGTCAGCCATAGCGTTGCTGTGGCAACCAAAGACAGCATCCGACAAGTGCCGCGCTACGCCCCTTTGCCGCGAGCAGGGCATGAAGGTGGAGAGTTTTACTTTGTGCCAGCGGCATGGCGTTAACGAATCAACCGTTTAAACAGGTATTATTGAATCTTATGTCTGCATTGAATCGAGGTTTTCGGACTTTATTATTGCTGTTTGTGTGCGCAATGACCTATGGCTGTGCGACTAACCCAGAGACAGGCAAAACCACCCTGATAACCATTTCTGAAGAACACGAGCAGTTGTTGGGCAATAAGCTGCATGAAAAAATCATGGAAGAAGAGCGGGTTTATTCCGATCAGGAGTTGCAGGCTTATGTCAGTTTGATCGGCAATCACATTGCTTCTTTTTCTAACAGGCCGAATATTGATTATCGATTTATTGTTTTGGATAGTGAAGATATCAATGCATTTGCCGTTCCTGATGGGCATATCTACATCACCAAAAATATGCTGGCTCATTTTAATAAAGAGTCACACTTGGCAGCGGTGCTGGCGCATGAAATAGGGCATATTGCAGCCAGACATACTGCGAGAAAATTAGCCCAGGACAAAATGTATGGTTCTATTACGGGACCTGTGCGTTTTTTAAGTTGGGCCATTCCTCATGTCGGGCCCTGGGTCGGGCAGTTTGTCTCGGACAAACTGGGTAAAAGCCGTGCTGCCTATGTTAAAGGCTATGGGCGCAACCTTGAACTGGAAGCCGATAAACTGGGGGCAAAATACCTGGCTCTGGCGGGTTATGCGCCTGAAGATATGATTGAGGTGCTGACTATTTTGAAAGATCAAGAGCAGTATCTGACGATGCAGGTGCAGCAGGACTTGCGTCAGGATGTTGGTATTTCCTATCATGCCTCTTCGACGTCCACGCATCCGAGCAATGATCAAAGATTGCAGGAAGTCATATTGGCGGCAGAAGACTACCTGAAAAACGAAGACCTGCAAGCTGATCGCCGAGATTATCTGATGATGGTTGATGGGTTGACAGCGACCAACAGTCAGCGCTATGCCATGGAAAGGAACGGCGTAGAAATGCGTTCTATTAACGCTCGGTTCAAGGGTTACTTTCCTCTTAATTTCAGGGCTTATCGAGAGAATACTCTACCAAAAGAAGAAAATCGTCTGCTATTACCCGCCAGTGACACAGCACTAGACTTTATCGCTTTGGACTCAATCAACCACCAATATGCGGTATATGATGATCAAGGTCGGTTTGATGGTTATGAGAATGAGAACACAAAAAGCGCTGTTCTGATTAAAATACTTGAGCTTGGAGAGTCCATATCTCCGAAGCAGTTTTTGCTCAATTATCTGCAGGAAAACTCGGCGGCAGTGGACTATATTGCTGGCGAAAAAATGAAAACGCCTTATGGTACTGGTTTTTTCATGCGTAGTCATACCACCAGGGATTTTCAGGAGTTGGGCTTTATTGGTAAAAAGAAAAATGCCGGAGCAGAACATATGCAGGGAGTCGTTTTTATCGGCACTCAGGCTGTGGTTCTGGAAAGCTATGGCGGTGTGTTTAACTATGACCAGATGCCGCATCGGCGGATTTTTAAAAGCATCATGCGCAATATCAGGCCAACAAATGCAGGTGATCAATTGCATGATGAGGTGCCGGAATATACCTATGGTATAGCATTGAAAACCGTTGAACCGGGGGAAACGATGGCCTCAATTGCACAAGATATTATTATGGTTGATGCTGAGACCAAGCTGCGTTTAATCAATGGATTTTATCCCGAAGGGGAGCCCGAGTATGGGCAGACCATCAAAACCTTTGCAGATAAGGATAAGCAATAAAATTTAAAGGTATTTTATGACAATGTTGCAGGAGAAAATGCGCTTAACAGGTGTGTTGTATTTATGGCTGTTGGTGTTGACGGCAAGCCCCATTACTGTAGCGGCAGATAATAGTCAGAACGGTGATACTCATGAAAATATCCTGTTAGACAATCCCGCTTATGTTGATAGAAGATTACAAGGTCTGGTGCAACAGATAGGAGCAGAGCTGATTGAACATGCACAACAAGCAGCGTTGAAGGATTATGATTTCCTATTACTTAGCGATAATGCAGTAAACGCTTTTTATACCGATTCTGCTTATATCTATCTAAATAGAGGCATCATGTCTCTTGCCAGTCACAATGGGCATATTGCAGCGATTATGGCTCTGAAAATAGCCAGTCTTGAACAGCCCAAACAGCGAGAACCGAGACTCTACCGACGGGCTGCTGAGTTACTTGATCAGGCGAATTATGACCCTACAGCTCTTGTTGAAATTCTGACGCTGCTATACAACCATAAGCTCTATGTGGAGTCGAGTGAGGCAGTAGTGCTTGATTTGGGAGCACCATATCCTGGTTTGGATGGACTTAAGTTTGACCGTGCAATAAAAAAGCTCAAACAACAGATAGAGTCCTTAAAAAAAGGTGAAAATAAAGTCTATCCTCCCGTATCCAGACAGGCTTTTTTATCAGCTATTGAAGGTTTAACCTATGGTGAAACTCCGAGCTTTTCCATGACCAGTGATAGCTCACTGATTGTTGATCAACAAGGGACCCGAACCTATTTTCCCAATGGTTGGTCAGCATTTAAAGGAGAACAGGCAAAACAGGAATTCCCTTTTAAATTGAGAGCATTGACCACGCAGTATAACGATAGTTTTGTAGTAGCACACAGCTCTCGAGAACAGGGTTTGGCTGTATCATTAATTACTTTGGATAAAACGTTAGAAACCAAGGCTGAAGAATTCTTGAAGAAATACGTTCAAGACTTGTCCAAAGAAATGAGCATTCAGAGTGAACAGGCGTTTTCAGGCACCAGTGGGATTGGTTATTTCATCAAAGCACGTGTTCTGATTCAGTATTATGGAAAAAAGAAAGGCCTAAGTATCAACGGAGCTAATATTTCAAATATTCATTTTTACGGAGTTGTTCCTCTAGCGGATAAAACCATTGTGCTCAATGCTGTCAGTAAAGGCTTCGGTAGCCGGTATGGCAATGTCGATGAAACTGTGTTTTTGAGTATCGCGTCTAATATCCGCTCTCTGCATGACGATAAGCAGAGCGTTCGTTCGTTATTGCCGCACTATCAATTGAAAAGTTATACCGTAAAAAGTGGTGATTCTTTGGTGTCTCTGACGCAGAATCTTGACATTGAAGATGCAGCCCATAAAGTTCGAATTCTGAATGGTCTGGCACCTGATATAGAGCTTGAAGCTGGCCAGTTAATCAAACTTATTGAACAGGTAAAATAGGCCGGTTTACTTGCCGAATATCTTAATACCTTGTTTTTGAACTCAATGTATTAAGTATAAAGGGGCGCAAACTTTAAACCAGCCCTGCGCTGACAGCTTCAGCAAAGACTAGCGCCTGAATCTGTCGGCAATATCACTGAGTTGATCTAATTGATCACGGGTTTTTTGATACTGGGTATTTGTTGCCTGAGTTGTCTGTTTTTTTTCATCAGAAGGGCTGTTTGATGAGTTTTCATTAGAATGGCTGGGGGCTGTTTGTGGTTGGTTTTTGTTGAGCGTTGCCATGGCATACCTCTATTAATTACTGCTTACTATAATTAAAGATCATTAGAGCGATTCCTGCCAATCATAAATTGTTATAGATTGTGATAAATTCTTGATTTTTGAGCATGTATCCATGGTTTTGTGGTGTTACCATAAAGGACCATTGATAGAACAAACAGGTGGTCTATGGCAGTTGAAAAAATACGTTTTCAAAATCAGGAAGCTATGGAACTGGTGGGGCAACTGGAAATGCCGTTGGACCAGCATCCGCATAATTATGTCATCTTCTCGCATTGTTTTACTTGTGGTAAAAATTTAACCGCTATTCGTTTGATCAGTCGTGAACTGGCTGCACAGGGTTTTGCTGTATTACGCTTTGATTTTACCGGTCTGGGTGAAAGTGATGGTGATTTTGCTGATACTAATTTTTCAAGTAATGTTGGAGATCTGGTTGCTGCTGCTGAGTATTTACAACGCAAACATGCTGCTCCCAGCATACTCATCGGACACTCGTTTGGTGGAACGGCAGCCTTGATGGCGGCAGCAAACATTGACAGTATTAAAGCAGTTGCTACCATTGCTGCCCCTTCTGAACCGCAACATGTCCAACATTTGCTGCAGCAGGATATCGCTGAGATTAATCAGACCGGACAGGCTGTAGTCAATCTGGCTGGCCGTCAATTTACTATCAAACAACAGTTTCTCGAGGACTTGCAACAACAGTCAATGAGCGAGTTGATTCATCAATTGCGAAAGCCTCTGCTGGTTATGCACGCACCTCAGGATGATACCGTTGCTATCAGCAATGCCGAGAATATTTACCGGTCTGCAGTGCACCCGAAGAGCTTTGTGACCTTGGATCAGGCGGACCATTTGTTGAGCAAAGCGGATGACGCTCGCTATACCGGACAAGTGATTGCCGGTTGGGCGCGGCGCTATGTCGATATTCCCGAACCATCCTCCTTATCCAGTTCCCATCAAGTGGCGGCTCGCTTGGCTGGGGATACGTTTACTACCTATATTCAAGCGAAAAAACACGCTCTGATTGCAGATGAACCCCTTAGCGTTGGTGGTAATGATTTTGGCCCGTCGCCCTATGAATTGCTGTCATCCAGTTTGGCGGCCTGCACAGTTATGACGATAAAAATGTATGCTCGTCGTAAAGGTTGGGATGTGCAACAGGTAGAAGTGCACACCAATCACAACAAAAATTACAACATGGACTGTGAAACCTGTCAGCAGGACGATGCTGGTAGTGCTCGCAGCAAGATTGATGTTTTCAGCCGTCAGTTGCGTATTGAGGGCAACCTGGATCAGAAGCAACGCCAGCGGTTGCTGGAAATTGCAGATCGATGCCCCGTACACAGAACCTTACACAGTCAGGTCATGGTAAATACCGAGCTACTGGATTGATGATGGGTTGTTAATAACAAACGATTTTTTATAGTCAGAGGTACAAAAAACATGTGGCAGAGGGTGATAATACCGAGGTTCAGCGATACCGATGCTTTGCGGCACATTAACAATGTCGCAATTGCTGATTGGTTTGAAAGTGGTCGTCGTGACCTGTTTAAACTATTCATTCCGGATTTGGATCCACGAAAGTGGAACTTGGTACTGGCCAAAGTCAGTATTGAGTTCAAACAGCAATTGTATTATCAACATGAGGTTACGATTGAGACTGCGGTTAAGAAAATTGGCAATTCGTCATTTGTATTACAGCAGCGAGCCCTGCAAACGGATAGAGAATGTGCTGTTGCCGAAGTGGTGGCGGTTCACTTCGATCATGATCAGCAAAAGACGGTGATCATCCCGGATTCAATTCGTACAGAGTTGACCGATCATTTGCTTTAACAATACAGGTGAGAACATAAGGTGGTGACATGGCACTAGGTATTTACATTATATTTTTATGCATAGCGATAGGATTGCGGCCATTGATTCAGTATCGAAATACTGGGGATTTTGGTATTCGTTTGGTTTCAAGAAACGCCAACATTATCACTAAATTATCCAGCCTTATGCTAATGACTGGTTTTCTGGGCAGCCTGGCCCTGACCATTATCGACTTTATGAACCCTTTGTCTGGCATGATTGGCAAAGCGCCATGGCAACTATGGATAGGGGTGTTTCTGGGGGTGGTTGGTATTGTCATTACAGCCATAGCGCAGCTGCAAATGGGCAAGGACTGGCGCATTGGTGTTGATGAAGCTGAACAGACTGGGTTAGTGACCCGTGGACTGTATCGTTATTCGCGAAACCCAATTTATTCAGGAGTGATAATATTTATCCTTGGCTTGTTACTGATGGTTCCAAACTGGTTAATGCTGCTGTTGGGAGGGTTGATCTATCTGAGTATTGAAATGCAGGTCCGAGGTGTTGAAGAGCCTTATTTGCGCAATCTGCACGGCCAAGACTTTGCTGAATATTGCCAGCAGGTTGGACGGTATTTACCGAAAATACATTGAGGCTTTTAGCCAGTTGTTTTTTGAAAAATAAGACAATTTTAATTTGACTCATAGAGATATATCATCGACACTCGCTGTATGAACATTCAAATCACATCAACTGTCGCAACTGTGAAGCCTAAGCGTCATCCGCGCTTCTGTAGGCAGGCCTGTGTGCTCGATGTTTATTGACTGATCTGAAATAATAAAGAAACGTTAGAAAAAGTATCAAGCCGCAGGCGATCCGCCTGCGGCTTTTTTTATGCCAGTTGTTTACGTGTCAGTCATTTTGACGCAACAACACAACAAAGGAATATTTATGTCCATCACTTTGTCTTATTTAGTCGTTATTGTTATCTGGTCTACCACCCCATTGACAGTGCAATGGAGCGGAGTTTCATCGCCCTTATATGCCCTTGCGATACGCATGTTGATTGGTGTTGCAGGTTGTTGGGTTCTGGCCTATTTTATGCGCGTGAGAGTGCCTTTCAATAAAAGGCAAGTACCGGTTTATCTGGTGACGGGTTTATCCATGTTTGCGGCTATGACACTGGTTTATCTTTCGGCGCAACGCATACCATCGGGTTGGATTTCTGTCTTGTTTGGCCTGTCGCCAATAACCACGGGCATTTGTGCACGAATTTTCCTGCGTGAACGCAGCTTGTCCTGGAATAAAGTACTGGGCATGTGTCTGGGTTTTGCTGGTCTGGTATTTGTTTTTGCATCAGGATTCGATGTGAGTGCCGATGCAGTCTGGGGGATTATTATGATCCTGTTTGCTGTGATGGTATCTGGTCTGAGTGCTGTCTGGATAAAACGCTTGAATCAGACAGCGAATCTGACAGGTCTACAAACCAATATAGGCGGCCTGACAGTCGCTATTCCGTTTTATATTGTGTCTTGGCTGTGCTTGTCTGATGAATGGTTTCCAGTTTTATCCAGTAAAGAGATCTCAAGTATCGCCTACTTAGGCCTGGTGGGAACCACCTTGGGCTTTTCTCTGTATTACTATCTGTTGAAAAATATGGAAGCTACTCGCGTTGCTTTGATTGCCCTTATCACGCCAATCAGCTGCCTGTTGCTGGGCAGCTGGCTTAATAATGAACCTGTGCTGCTGAATGTTTGGGTGGGTGCTGCCTTGATTTGCAGTGGTTTGATCAGTTTTGAGTTGCAAGCCCGCAAGAGTTGGTTTGGTTTAAAGAAATACCGGCAAGATTTATGATCAGGGCTTCTTGGATCGTAAGCTTATTGTGTCCTTCATTGTAAAAAGCTCGCGACTCCAGATAAAACCATCTGAGCGGCGATAGCAGCTAGAATCAGGCCGCTTATTTTGCTCAGGATATTGATGCCTCTGGCGCCCAGGCGGGCTTCGATGGCCGGGCCTGAACGCAACACCAGCCAGACACAGACAATGGCTGCTAATAAGGCTGTCAAAGTGATCAGTGTTTGAGATAGGGATTCACGTTCAGAGCCTAATACCATCAATGTACCGATCGTCGCAGGCCCGACGATGATAGGAATAGCCAGAGGGACGACTGCGATATCCTGAGAGTCTTCAGTGGGTGTCACTTGAGTTTTTGATTGAGCGAGATTAACTGCTGATAGAAACAATAAAGTGCCAGCACCCACGCGAAAGGCATCCAGAGTGATCCCTAACAAAGTAAACAGTGTGTTACCAAAAAACAGCAGTACGGTGCTGATGACACTGATGGAAAAGGCTACCCGTAAAGCGACTCGGTTGCGTTCCTGCGAGGCAAAACCTTTGGTCATGATCAAAAACAGTGTTAGAGCTGAAAAGGGTGTGAATAAAAAGAATAGTTTTAGGAACAACCCGCTGAATAAAGTCATGTTTTTGGTTGGAGTTTTCTGACAACGCCTTCCTGCATGGTAGATGCAACCAGCACGCCCTCTGAGTTATAAATGCTTCCTTTGGCCAAACCACGACCATTTGACAGAGACAAGGGTTCGCATTGGGTAAATAACCAGTCATCAATACGAAAATCGCGATGGAACCAAATGGCATGGCAGATGGTTGCCAGCATGGTCTCTTGAACCCGGTAGCGGTAACCGATAGCACGCAAAGTGGAGGTTAACAGACGAAAGTCAGAACAATAGGCCAGCATTGAGCGATGCAAGTCAGTATCGTTATCATCAATCGGCCTGTTGGTCGTCAGCCAATAATTTTCCAGGCTGTTCTGTTGTTCTTCATCATTTTTTAAATACCTCAGCCGGAAAGGTAAATTACTCAGAATTTTGCTGCGAGCACTGCGGTTTTGGGATGACTCTGCAGCATGGTCTGATAAATCGAGTTCTATTAATTGCGCATTGCTGGCGACGGGTTCTTTTATTGGGGCGGCGTAATCCAATTCGCTGTCTTCTTCACATTGAAACGAACACATAATGGTGCAGATGGGCCGGCCTTTTTGTATGGCGGTAATGGTGCGTGAAGAATAGCTGCGCCCATCACGAGAATTGTCGATCATGTAGACAACCGGTTCATTGTGGTCGCCGGTGCGTAAAAAATAGGCATGGGCTGAATGAATATTGCGTTCATCTGATACCGTTGCCATTGCTGCTGCAATGCCTTGCCCTAAGACTTGACCGCCATAGATTCTCCCGGTGCCAATATCCTGGCTTATTCCACGATAGATATTGAGGTCAATTTTTTCCAGTTCAAAAATGGAGCTATCCTGATTGTCTTGAGGCATAAGTTCAATAGCAATAATTATAGAGTCATACTCTGTTTATACTATCTGAATAGCCTATTAGCAAATGCGTTTAATTAAGTCGAATGATGGTATATTCATTGTGTGGATTTCTTCCTTGCTTGTTTGAGAGCAGGCTTCAATAGTGCAGGGCTTGTGTTTCCAGCAATAGGAGCAATAACCGTCTTCATAGAAGACGGTGTTTAAAGTGACTCTGCTGGTTTTTATTACGGTTTGCTATAGATGGTTGGTTTTACCTTGAAAGCGCTCTTGAGCTAATTGGTCTGCGACTGCATTGGTTGGCATCTTGGTCTGTTCTGCACAGGTGAAAATCTCCATCAATGTATCGCTGATGCTCAAGATATGTTGTCTGGCATCTTTCGGGCTACGTTTTGTGCGTAGATACTCCAGAAAGATAACGCCACCGGCGTTGACCACATAATCAGGTGCATAGAGAATATTTTTCGCCTGTAAGGCTTGCCCGCAAGTGTCTTCCAGTAATTGATTATTGGCACCGCCTACGATGATGCTGGCTTGCAGTTCTTCAATACTGCGAGCATTGATACTGCCTCCCAGAGCACAAGGTGCAAAAATATCGACTGCCTGGCGGTGAATGTCGTCACTATTGACTATTCTGGCATTGAGTGTCTGTTCAGCTACTTTCAATTGCTCTTCGTTCACATCGCTGACCAACAGTTCCGCGCCAGCTTCATGCAAGTGTCTGGCTAAGCCCATACCGACATTACCAACTCCCTGAATAGCTACTTTAATGCCATCAAGAGCGTTGCTGCCAAAACGATGAGCTACCGCTGCCTGGATACTGGCAAAGACGCCTAAAGCGGTATAGGGCGACGGGTCGGCAGTGCAATGAGGTTGATTATTCTGGGTGAGAGTCTGGTTGCCAACAAGGTGTGATGTTTCCTGTGCGATAGTGGTCAAATCGTTGACTGTTGTGCCTGAGTCCTGGCCCAGAATATAGTCTCCAGCCAAACTTTCGACAAAACGTCCCATAGCCAGTAATAATTCGGGGGTCTTGTCCTTTCTGGGGTCGGCAATAATTACGGATTTCCCCCCGCCAAGAGCGAGGTTGGCCAAAGCTGATTTATAGGTCATGCCGCGTGCCAGACGCAACACATCTGTTATCGCATCGGCATCGGTCGCATAAGGGTATATGCGGCAGCCGCCCAGAGCAGGGCCCAATCGAGTATTGTGAATGGCAACAATAGCTTTTAAGCCAGATTGAGCGTCATAGTGGCAGATAACCTTCTCATGTTGGTCAAAATCAGGGTTGTTGAATAGTGTCATAGTCATTTAAATAGATTTAGCATTAAGTATGTGTATTGCTGGTTTTGACGGTGTTTTTTACCGGACTTAGTTCAGCAATTAGATGAATATGGTGGCAGGGAACTCCAATTGTGCTCGAATGGCTTGGATAAACTCTGCTGCTTCAGCACCATCTAGAACTCGGTGGTCAAAGGATGATGAAATATTCATCACCTTACGATTGATTATCTGTCCATCATGGAGTGTTAGCTTATCGTTGATTTTATTTGGACCCACTATGGCAACTTCAGGGCGGTTGATTACCGGTGTAGTCGCAATGCCGCCTAAGGGGCCAAGACTGGTAACGGTGATGGTTGAGCCGGAAAGTTCCTGTGGTGACAATGAATTATTTCTGGCACTGGTGGCAATGCGTTTGATTTCATTGGCGAGTTGCCAGATATCCATCGTTTCAGCATGTCGTATCACTGGAACCATCAAACCAGCTGGCGTTTGAGTTGCGATACCAATGTGCAGCCCATGGTGCCGAGTAATAGCATTGTCTGAATCATCATAGTGTGCGTTCATTTGTGCAAAGTTTTTGCTGATGCTGTTGATCATGGCTCGGATGAAAAAAGGCAGAATAGTCAGCTTAGGAAGCTCTGCTGCTTTGGTGTGGTTCAGGTGAGCACGTAACTTTTCAAGTTCAGTGACATCAACTTCTTCGATATAACTAAAATGGGGGATATGCTGTTTGGCTAATTGCATACGTTCGCCAATAACCTTGCGCAAACCTTTGACTTTGATCTGTTCAGAGCCTTCTCGTTTGCGATAACGGCCATCTGTTTCTGATGATGATAAAGTGGATGGTGTTGCTTTAGCCAGATAGGCGTCAATGTCTGACTGAAGGACACGGTGATCGGGCCCATGTCCGGCAATGTCAGTGAGTGCAATGCCATGCTTGCGTGCCCGGCGACGCACGGAGGGAGAAGCCAGGGGTTTGTGCACTGCATCTGGTTTAGGTTCTGCGGCTATTTCTTGAGCTTTGGCCTGCGGTGCTTGTTCCTCAACCGATTGCGTGCAGTCAGGTGTTTCAGCGGAGGACTCAGGATTTGTGTTGGTAGAGCTTGAGCTGGGGGTTTCCTGTTTGAAGACAACAAAGTCAGAACCAATCGCCAGATCCTCACCTTCATTGCAACCCAGCACAGCAACGGTGCCGTCCACTGGGGACGTGATTTCAACGGTGGCTTTGTCGGTCATAACATCGGCAATGGTGTCATCTTCCTTTACCATGTCGCCAACAGCCACGTACCATTTGACCACTTCAGCCTCGACGATGCCTTCACCGATATCGGGCATTTTAAACGTGTAGTTCTCCATTATTCCTCCAGAACGGTGTTGATGGCATTGATGACGCGTTGCTGGCTTGGAAAGTAGTGCCATTCAAGAGCATGAGGGTAGGGGGTGTCCCAACCGGTTACCCGGGTAATGGGTGATTCCAGTGAATAAAAGCATTCTTCTTGGACTAGTGCGGACAATTCGGCGCCGAAACCAGAGGTCTTAGTGGCTTCGTGTACTATGACGCAACGGCCTGTTTTGCGCACGGATGCAACA
Source organism: Arenicella sp. (assembly GCA_050633785.1). Lineage (GTDB taxonomy): Bacteria > Pseudomonadota > Gammaproteobacteria > Arenicellales > Arenicellaceae > CALKZN01. Next base: position 1,461 of record JBOEHE010000031.1, on the reverse strand, counting down.
ATAGTGTCTATATCCAATGGCATTAACGAACGTAAGTCGATAATTTCTATGCTGGCATCAACAGCGGCAGCGGCAGCTTCGCTGACCCAGACGTGAGTCCCATAAGTTAAAATAGTAACGTCACTGCCAGTTTGTAAGACCTTCGCTTTGGCCAGCGGTACTCTGACAATACCTTCGTCAACTTCTCCGAGGTCATGCTTTGACCATGGGGTCAATGCTTTGTGTGGGTCGCCGTCGAAAGGTCCGTTATATAAGCGCTTGGGCTCCAGAAATAAAACCGGATCGTTATCTTCAATGGCGCTGATCAATAATCCTTTGGCATCCTGAGGATTGGAAGGAATGACTGTCTTCAGGCCACAAACGTGTGTGAACAGAGCTTCTGGGCTTTGTGAGTGCGTATTACCGCCATAAATTCCACCACCAACAGGAGTTCTGATAACCATGGGGACGGTGAAATCGCCTGCACTGCGGTGGCGCAAGCGTGCTGCTTCAGAGACAATCTGGTCGTAGCCGGGATATATATAATCCGAGAATTGGATTTCAGCGACAGGGCGTAAACCATTGGCTGCCATGCCTATGGCCATGCCAATAATGCCGCCTTCGGCAATTTGGGTGTCAAAGCTGCGGTGCAGACCATACTTTTCCTGTAAACCTGCTGTGCAGCGGAAAACACCGCCAAAATATCCGGCATCTTCACCGAATGACAGAACGTTTGCATCGTCCGCCATCTTGACATCAAGGGCAGAACGAATGGCTTCTATCATATTCATTGTTGCCATAATATTAGTTCTCCATTGACTTGCGTTGTTGTTGCTGGAGATGCTCAGGCATTTCTTCAAAAACGTCTTCAAACATGCTGGCAGGGTCGATGCCGCCTGTACCTCCTGAAGTTGCATAGCCAATGGCTTCAGCTTCTTTATAGGTTTTTAGAACCAATTGCTTGGTTGTTTCAAGCAACTCCTGGTGTTGTTCTTCGCTCCAGCAGCCCAGGTTTATCAGGTGTTGCTTGAGGCGCTCCACTGGATCACCCAAGGGCCAGGCCTGACCTTCATCGCGAGGTCGATAGCCGTGTGGATCATCGGAGGTTGAATGGCCTTCGGCTCGGTATGTAAAGTGTTCGATTACAGTTGCGCCCCCGCCATTGCGAGCACGTTCGGCAGCCCATTGGGTAACGGCATGGACCGCCAGAAAATCATTGCCATCAACGCGTAAGGCCGCAAGGCCATAGCCTTGAGAGCGCCGAGCAAAGGTCTTACTTTGTCCACCAGCTATGCCTTGAAAGGTGGAAATCGCCCATTGATTGTTGACCACATTTATGATTACAGGAGCTCTGTGAGTTGAGGCAAAATTTAACGCGTAGTGGAAATCACCTTCTGCGGTAGCCCCTTCGCCGGTATAGGCCAGTGCGATATCGTTGGAACCTTTGTAAGCATTAGCCATTGCCCAGCCTACTGCTTGGAT
>JBOEHE010000030.1:0-112504 GCA_050633785.1 Arenicella sp. | reverse complement strand
TCCAGCTGAGCTACGGGCGCGCATATTTCAATCGGTTGAAATAAGGACGGTGCGTATTATCACCTATCTTGAGGATAGGTGCGAGCAATAATTTAGGCAACCTCTGCAAAAGTGTTGGTTAGATGGACCAATCCTGGTTTTTACAGAGGTTTCTTGCTTTAAGACATTTTTGCTCTAAGCATTTCATTGGCCATTTGTGGGTTTGCTTTGCCTTTTGATTTCTGCATCACTTGCCCGACTAGAAAGCCAATGACTTTGTCGTTGCCGTCTTTGAACTGCTGCACTTGTTCCGGGCAGGCTTGAATGACTTCATCAACTACGGCTTCGATAGCGCCGGTGTCGGTGATTTGTTTCAGGCCTTTCTGGTCGATGATGTCATCAACATTGGCTGGTTCATCACCGTGGTGTTCCCACAAAGCGGCGAAGACTTGCTTGGCAGTTTTGCCTGATAAGGTCTTGTCGTGGATGCGAGTTAACAGTGTGCTGAATTGCTCAATGTTGATGGGGGCGGCCTTGATATCCAGATCAGATTTGTTCAAGCTGGCAAACAACTCGCCAATCATCCAGTTAGCGACCACTTTGGCTTCGCTTTTGGTGGTTTGCATGACGGCATCAAAATAGTCAGCGACGCCCTTGGATTGTGTCAGGTTGTTGGCATCATCAACGCTCAAAGAATACTGTTCAATAAAACGCGCTTTTTTCGCTTCTGGCAATTCCGGCAGTGTTTGTCGAACTTCTTCGACAAAGCTTTGCTCCAGATGCATGGGTGGTAGATCAGGGTCTGGAAAATAACGATAATCATGTGCTTCTTCTTTTGAGCGCATGGAACGTGTTTCGTGTTTGTCTGGGTCATACAGGCGAGTTTCCTGAACAACAATGCCTCCGTCTTCGATTAGTTCGATTTGGCGTTCGACTTCGAAGTCAATGGCCTTTTCAACAAAGCGAAATGAGTTGATATTTTTCAATTCGGTGCGTGTGCCAAATTCTGCCTGGCCTTTCGGGCGCACAGAGACATTGGCATCGCAGCGAAAAGAGCCTTCCTGCATATTGCCATCACAGATTTCAAGGTAACGCACCAGACTGTGCATTTTTTTCAAGTAAGCAACGGCTTCCTGAGCGCTACGCATATCCGGTTCGGAAACAATTTCCAACAGTGGTGTACCAGCACGGTTTAAGTCGATGCCAGTCATACCGTGGAAATCTTCGTGCAATGATTTGCCAGCATCTTCTTCCAGATGAGCGCGAGTTACGCCAATGGTTTTGGTGCCATTGGCGGTTTCGATATCCAGAGCGCCTTCGCCGACGATAGGCAGATCCATTTGGGAGATCTGGTAGCCTTTGGGTAAGTCAGGGTAAAAATAGTTCTTTCGCGCAAAGACATTGTGCAGGTTTAAGTTGGCATTGATTGCCAGACCAAACTTGATGGCCATGCGGATGGCTTCCAGATTGGCTACTGGCAACACACCAGGTAAGGCGATATCGACTGCGCTGGCCTGAGTGTTGGGTTCTGCGCCATAGGCTGTTGAGCTGCCAGAGAAAATTTTGCTGCTGGTTTGTAGCTGCGCATGAATTTCCAGGCCAATGACGGTTTCCCACTGACTCATGCTGCACCTCCAGTAGTGTTGCTGGTGGGTGTCTGCAAGTGCCAATCAGTCGCTTGTTGATATTGGTGAGCTATGTTGAGCATTTTCGCTTCTTGCAAATGTGGTGCGATCATATGCAGGCCGACGGGTAAACCGGCTTTGGTGAATCCGGCTGGGATGGACCCTGCTGGTAAGCCTGATAAATTAGCTGGAATGGTATAAATATCGTCTAAATACATAGAAACTGGATCACTGTTTTTGCTGCCTTTGGCGAATGCAACTGTGGGGGTTGTAGGACCCATGATAATGTCACAGTCATGAAAAACGCTGGTGAAATCATTACTGATCAAGCGGCGCAGTTTTTGTGCTTTTGCATAATAGGCATCGTAATAACCAGAGGACAGGGCATAGGTGCCAATCATAATGCGGCGTTTGACTTCATCGCCAAAGCCTTCTGAGCGTGATTTTGCGTACATGTCCAGCAAATCCGTGTATTGTTCCGCGCGGTGGCCGTAGCGCACGCCATCAAAGCGTGACAGATTGGAAGAGGCCTCTGCTGGAGCAATGACGTAATAACATGGCACTGCCAAATGGCTATTGGGTAAGGAAATGGATTTAACAGTTGCGCCCAGTGACTCAAATTGCTTGATGGCCTGTTCTATCAGATCGGCAACTTCAGAGTCTAGGCCTTCTCCAAAAAACTCTTTTGGCAAACCAATGCGCAGACCGTCCAGTGGGTTATTCAGCTCAGCGCGAAAATCGGGCGTGTCAACATTCAGTGACGTAGAGTCTTTGGTGTCAAAACCGCACATATGATTTAGAGCAATGGCTGCATCTTCAGCGGTATGTGTGAAAGTGCCTGCCTGATCCAAAGAGGAGGCAAAAGCCACCATGCCATAACGGGAACAGCGGCCATAGCTGGGTTTGATTCCGACCAGGTTGCAAAACGATGCGGGTTGGCGGATAGAACCGCCGGTATCTGTGCCAGTAGCAAACGGAGTTAATCCAGCGCTGACTGCTGCTGCAGAACCGCCAGAGCTGCCGCCAGGCACTAGGGATTCATCCCAGGGGTTTGATACTGCGCCGAAATATGAGTTCTCATTTGATGAACCCATGGCAAATTCATCCATATTGGTTTTGCCTAGAGTTACCACTCCAGCCTGGTTCAGTTTTTCCACTACGGTTGCATTATAGGGAGCAACAAAGTTTTCCAGCATTTTTGAACCACAGGTTGTTAAACTGTTTTTGGTGCAGAATACGTCTTTGTGCGCCATGGGTATGCCGGTGAGTTCATGGCCGGTATTGTTGGCCAGTTGCTGGTCTGCCAATTCAGCTTGTTTGTGCGCCTGGTCAGTATTGACCGAAATAAAGGCATTGATCTGGGATGCCGCAATTTTCTGCAAATAGTCTGTCGTTAATTCAACGCTGGAAATGGATTTTGCAGTTAGTTGCTGCTGTAAACCATTAAGGGTATGTAAAGTCATATGACGGTCAGGGAATCTTTTTCGTTAGTTGGGTAGCTATTAGATAGCTGCTTTGATGAAATTAATTGTGGGAATGTATTTGGAAGCCGTTCAATCAAGAACTTTAGGCACCAGATACAGACCATTCTCAGTCGCTGGGGCTGTGGCTTGAAAGTGTTCGCGTTGATCGCTTTCGGTGACCTCATCAGCGCGTAAGCGCAAAGTGGCGTCCATCGGATGGGTCATGACTTGCACTCCCTCAGTATCACACGCTTGCAGTTGTGCCACCAAATCTAAAATATTTGATAACTCACCACGGTATTGTTCGGTCTCTTCATCGGATAAAGTCAGCTTTGCCAATGATGCAATGGTTTTTACGGTATTGTTATCCAGTTCCATAGTATGTTCTTGTGTGTTGGTATCAGTTGAGTGTGATGGAAAATGTATTTTTTCGACCAAAACGCGATGTTGATAAGACAAATTGGTCCCAGAAAAAAATAAACCAGCAAATTACCACATCTTTAACGTCTGTTGAATAGCATGATATGGCATTATTGCAGTACAATACGCGCTTTATTCAAAAACACGAACAAAATAATAGAAATAATATGCTGAAAAGTTTAATGGGATTGTTCTCCAATGATTTAGCTATCGACTTGGGAACTGCGAATACGCTTATTTATGTCAAAGACAAGGGTATTATTCTGAATGAACCGTCCGTGGTTGCAATTCGTTTTGCTCCACATGGTGGGATGAATAATAAAAGCGTACTTGCCGTTGGTTCCGAGGCGAAAAAGATGTTGGGGCGTACCCCTGGTTCCATTAAAGCTATTCGACCCATGAAAGATGGGGTGATTGCTGATTTTAATGTTACCGAAAAGATGTTGAAATATTTCATCAAGAAAGTTCAGCAGAATCGTTTTTTCAGTGGCAGTCCTCGAATTATTATTTGTGTTCCCTGCGGTTCGACTCAAGTTGAGCGGCGTGCCATTAAGGAATCTGCCATGGGAGCAGGTGCCCGTGAAGTGTTTTTGATTGAAGAGCCCATGGCTGTTGCTATTGGTGCAAATTTACCAGTTGCTGAACCAACCGGTTCAATGGTGTTGGACATCGGTGGTGGCACAACAGAAGTGGGTGTGATGTCATTAGGCGGCATGGTGTACAGCACATCATTGCGTGTTGCCGGTGATACCTTTGATGAGGCAATTATTAACCATGTTCGTCGTAAGCACGGGGTACTGATTGGTGAGGCCAGCGCTGAGCGGGTCAAAAAAGCCATTGCAACTGCCTGGGATAAATCGGAACGTCGCGAAATTGAAATTAAGGGTCGTGACATTGCAGAAGGTTTGTCACGTGCAATCACTTTGAGCAGTGATGAAATCTACGAAGCCATAGCAGATCCGCTGGAATCTATTGTCCAAACTATTAAACAGGCATTGGAACAAACTCCGCCAGAGCTGAGCGCGGACATTGGTGACAAAGGTATGGTGATAGCCGGTGGTGGTGCTCTGATGCGTGATATGGACCGACGTCTGATGGAAGACACAGGCTTGCCTGTTGTCATAGCAGATGATCCTCTGACCTGTGTTGCCAGAGGGTGTGGGCGTGCTCTAGAGGAGATGGATTACCTGGGAGATGTTTTTGCCCATGAGTAGAGAAAGGCATCTATTGATGCGTTTTTTAGATAATTCTTTTCCAGGGTAACTTTGAGAAATGGCCAATATGGTCGGCAGGCAATCGGCAAGTTGGTGGCAGTTATTGGTCGTCACTCTGGTATGCGCCACCTTATTGCTGGTCGACTTAAATACCAGCATTCTTAAGCCTGCTAGATCAAGCTTGTCTCATGTGTTGTTTCCAGTGCGCTTTTTTGCGCAGGTTCCTGGGCAAATAGCGACAGGTTTTGATAATGTCATTGCTCATGAAGGTGATTTCAGAACAGCTTATGACAACCTGCATGATGAATATTTCAAGCTGAAAGCTGAGCTATTGAAAATGCGCTCATTGGAAGCGGAAAATGGTCAATTGCGTTCATTGCTGGATGCATCAAAGAAAATTCAGCATTCGATTGAAATGGCCGAGTTGCTTGAAGTCAGTTTAGACCCTTATCAACATCGAGTTGTTGTCAACCGTGGAGCCTCCAGTGGTGTTTATGTTGGCCAAGCTGTAATTGATGATAAAGGTGTTGTTGGTCAGGTAACTGAAGTGTTGCCTTTTTCGGCAGCCATCACTCTGATCACTGACCCCAGCCATGCTATTCCAGTTCAAGTGGAGCGAAGTGGCTTGCGTGCTCTGGTTGAGGGAACCGGCGACATGTTTTCCATGAAAGTGCCGTTTCTGAATGAAAATCCAGATATTCAAAAGGGAGATCGCCTGCTGAGCTCTGGTCTGGGTGGGCGTTTTCCAGCGGGTTACCCGGTCGCGGTTATTGAAGAGATTACCTCATTTCCTGGACAACCATTTTTGAGTATAACTTCCAGTCCGATTGCCCAGGTCAATAAATTGCGCCAAGTGCTGTTGCTTTCACCAGAACCCAATACTGTTCCATCGGCGGTGCAATGATGGCTGCTAGAGTCAATTTCGTTGGTCTATTCATCGTCTTACTATTGTGTTCATTCATTGCGTCGGTTTTGACCATTGTAAATTTGCCGAACTGGTTGTTTTATTTCAGACCTGATTGGATAGCATTAATCGTTATCTATTGGGTGTTGGCAATGCCAGATCGACTGGGTGTCGTGTTTGGTTTTATATATGGGCTGTTGTTGGATCTGCTGTTGATCAAAGCGTTTGGTTTGAATGCTTTTGGCTTTTCCTGCCTGGCGTTTGCGATTTCACGCAGTTATATGCAGTTGCGCATGTTTCCCATCTGGCAACAGGCATTGTTGGTGGGTGTTTTGATTGCCATCATGAAGTTGTTTATCGGTTTGTTGGCTGGTTGGGTATCCGATTTTCGGTTTACCCAATACTACTGGTACTCAATTGCCGGAGATATTGTATTGTGGCCTTTCATTTATATTATCTTGCGCGATTTGCGACGCTCCTTAAAGTTGTAGTGCCGACAGCGATTATTTCAAGTGCACAGTCATTATCTGAAAAATTATTTAAGAGAAACACATATAGTGCAGAACCGCTTGGTGGTTGCGGTATTGCTAGTGCTATTGTTGTTTTCAATACTATTTGTTCGGGTTTGGTATTTGCAGATCTACAAATTTCAACGCTTTGAAACCTTATCCAAACACAACCGTGTCAGTCTGATTCCTGTTCCTCCAGTTCGTGGGCAGATTTTTGACCGCAATGGCAAGGTTCTAGCTGAAAATATATCGGTTTATTCCTTGGAAGTTGTCCCCTCAAAAGTGGATGATATGACAACAGTCCTGGATAAATTATCACAGATTATTCCGATCACACCTTGGGAGCTTAAACGTTTTAACGAGTCAATTCGTGCTAAGCCGAGTTTCGAATCACAGATTTTGAAACTGAATTTGACCGATGAACAAGTAGCTGCTTTTTCTGTGAACCGGCAACGTTTTCCTGGGGTGTTCGTAAAGGGGGTATTGCAAAGGCATTATCCTTACGCGGGGGAATTAGCTCATGTTCTCGGATATGTCGGCCGTATCAGTCAAAAAGATTTGGAGCGGATTGATAAGAAGGCATACCGAGGAAGTAAATATATTGGTAAATTGGGTATTGAAGCTCAATACGAGGACCAATTGCTGGGTCAGGTGGGCTATAAGCAGGTTGAAACCAACGCGCATGGTCAAATTGTTCAGACTCTGGATACTACGCAGCCAATCGCTGGCAATGATTTACGCCTGAATATTGACATCGACTTGCAAATTGCAGCTCGTAAAGCACTGGGAGATAAACGAGGTTCAGTGATTGCTATTGAACCTTCAACGGGAGGTGTTCTGGCCTTTGTGAGCAACCCGGTTTACGACCCCAATTTGTTTGTTAACGGTATTGATCACAAAAACTATAACCAGCTGCGAGACGATATTAACCGCCCCTTGTTGAATCGGGCCCTCAATGGTCGATATGCACCGGGCTCGACGATCAAAGGTATTTTTGCATTGCTTGGTCTGCACAATGGCTGGACTCGTCACAACCGCGTGCATTGCCCGGGTTGGTATTCGCTCAAAGGCAGCTCTCATAGATACCGTTGCTGGAAACGCCATGGTCATGGAACGCTCAACTTTATTGAAGCAATCACTCAGTCCTGTGATGTCTATTTCTATCAATTGGCACATTCTCTGGGCATAGACAAAATGCATGACTTTTTAACGAAGTTTGGTTTGGGGAAGAAGACGGGAATTGATCTGGGAGGTGAGCCGAATGGATTGGTTCCATCAAAACGGTGGAAGAAAAAGGCCAGAAACACTGTGTGGTATCCCGGTGAAACGGTTATCGCTGGCATCGGACAGGGCTACATGTTGACGACGCCGATACAGTTGGCTGCTGTGACAGCAACTCTGGCGAACCGGGGAATGCGTATACCGCCGCGATTGGTAAAAAATATCATTGCTGAACCAAATGAAGAGACAGAGGGTGATATTTCTCCGCCTTTGATTGAGGCTGAAGCAGTTGCTTTGAATGGTGTGGCTGATTATGAGCAGGTGATTGATGCAATGCATAAGGTTGTGCATTCAGCAACGGGTACAGCTCGCGGTATCAGTCGAGGTATTCAATATCAGATGGCGGGTAAAACAGGTACAGCGCAAGTGGTTGGTATTCCACAAGGCGCTCGTTATGATGCTGATAAGTTGCAGGAGTTTCAGCGCGACCACTCTCTATTTGTCGGCTTTGCGCCCAAGGATAAACCCGTTATTGCTTTATCTGTTGTGGTTGAGAATGGTGGCAGTGGCAGCAAAGCAGCAGCACCAATCGCCCGAACGGTAATGGATTATTATTTAGTTGGTAAACCTGAAGAGACAGAGGCTGAGGTTGCAGGCTCTGTCGAACCGCAAACTGCAACGGCTGAGGGTGGTTTGTAATGCGACTCAAGAAAAATTGGCATATAGATAAGCCATTGCTGGTGCTGTTGGTGTTATGCAGTCTTGTGGGCTTGTTTATTTTATACAGCGCTGGCGGTGAAAACCTGAAGCTGATATTTAATCAATCAGTGCGTATCATGATCGGCTTTTCAGTGATGTTGGTGTTGGCACAGATTTCACCTGAAAACCTATCTCGATGGACTCCCCATTTGTACACGATGGGATTGTTGATGTTATTGGCAGTTCTGGTGTTTGGCATTGTTGGAAAAGGTGCCCAACGATGGTTGGATTTGGGGGTGTTACGTTTTCAACCCTCTGAAATAATGAAGCTGGCAGTGCCCATGATGGTGGCCTGGTTGCTGACTAAGCAGCCATTACCTCCCCAGTTCAGAGAGTTGGTTGGGGCCTTCGTTATTATGTTGCTGCCGACGGTAATGATTATTTTGCAGCCTGATTTGGGCACTTCTATTCTGATCGCCAGTTCTGGTTTGGTTGCTATTTTTCTGGCTGGCTTGTCCTGGCGTGTGATTGGTTTAGCGGCTGTTTTAGCCCTGGTTGCAATACCTGTTATGTATTGGGGGGTATTGCGAGAATATCAGCGCCAGCGCATTTTGACTTTATTTGACCCCTGGTCAGACCCTTTGGGTGCAGGTTATCATACGATTCAATCGATGATTGCTATTGGTTCTGGTGGTTTGCAGGGTAAGGGGTGGTTGGATGGTAGCCAATCTCAGCTGGAGTTTATTCCTGAGCGCAAAACCGATTTTATTTTTTCCGTCTTATCCGAAGAGTTTGGTTTGATTGGTTTCATTGTGCTTATGTTGCTGTATCTGGCAATAGTCTTTCGGGGTTTGTATATTGCTTTTTATACACAAAATACCTATTCACGTTTGCTTGCTGGTAGTCTTTCTTTAACCTTTTTCTTCTATGTATTTGTTAATATTGGCATGGTTTCGGGCATTTTACCTGTTGTAGGAGTGCCATTACCTTTGGTTAGCTACGGGGGGACATCTATGGTTACTCTGATGGCTGGTTTTGGTATCTTGATGAGCATTCGTACTCATCGCAATTTGATGTCCAGTTGATGTTGGTCTTCAGGTCTTATGTGGTTTGTAAACCGCGACTCTAAATTTGAATTTATTGAAAATAGTACACTATGATTTACGCCAAGATGTCTACTCAGGTTCGCATTAAAAACCTGCTTTTTTTCTGTATTGCTACCGGCGCTATTTGGGCGACTAATGCGGTGGCTCTGGATTTGGATAAACACCCTCGTTTGAAAAGAGCGGTTGTGCCATTAATCAACGAGGGGCTTTATACCTCCTTGGAGCTCGACAAAATATTCGCCGGTGTTCGTTTACGTGAAGAAGTGGTCAAGAAAAAGGCTAACGCGGCTGAGAAAAAACTGACCTGGCGTGGTGACGGCAATCGACCTGGTGGGTATCGAGGCATCTTTTTAAAACCTGAACGAATTAACCAAGGTGTTGAGTTCTGGTTGCAATACGAAGACGAGCTGAACCGTGCCAGCTCGATCTATGGTGTGGAACCGGAGATTATCTGCGCCATTATTGGAGTCGAAACCAAGTTTGGCCGCATCAAGGGCAAAGATCGGGTCATCGAGAGCATTTCTACACTGGCTAATGCTGGAAGCAAATTACAAATTCGGCAGTTGCCAGAGTTCCTGCGTTTAGTCAAACAAGGGCATCTGAGTCTGGACTCTGTGGGTTCATATGCTGGAGCGATGGGTATTCCTCAGTTTATTTCTACCAGTTATTCTGCTTACGGCGTTGACTTTACTGGTGATGGACGTGTAGATCTAATCAATGACCCTGTGGATGCTATTGGCAGTGTTGCTAACTATTTTAAAGAGCACGGTTGGAAAAAAGGCGCGCCTGTTGCGTATCCCATTCAACCTAAGTCAACGAAACTTGATGCCATGGCTTCGCGCAAGCGTAAGACGATATCAACTGTAAATGTCATCAAAAAGCAAGCAAATGGCATTCCATCGAGCCTAAGTTTGAATACACCAGCAACGGTAGTACGTTTGTTGGGTAAGGACGATGTACCAGAATATTTTCTTGGTTTGAAAAACCTATATGTCATCACAAAATATAATCACAGTGTTTTATATGCTATGGCTGTGCGTGATTTGAGCCGTGCAATAAAAGACAGTTATTTGTCACGGCAAAACTATTCATCGTGAGGGTATAGACGTTATGCGCAGTTCTATTTTTATCCTATTAGCTATGTCACTATTGCTTGTTGCAGGATGCAGTGGGAAACGTTCAGGAGGGTATTATCAGGACGATGGCCCACCCAGAGGTGATTCGTCTGATCGTAATATTGACTGGCAATCTATTCCTGATGCGATTCCACGGGTTGAACCCTATAGTAAAACAGGTAATCGCTCTTATACTGCGCTGGGCAAACAATATTATCCGATCAGTTCCGCCAAAGGTTTTACCGAACGTGGCCAGGCATCCTGGTATGGCAAAAAGTTTCACGGCAATAAAACATCCAGTGGTGAGCCTTATGATATGTATGCCATGACGGCGGCTCATAAGACCTTGCCATTACCAAGCTATGTGCGAGTAACCAATGTTGATAATAATCGTGTAGTTGTGGTTCGGGTTAATGATCGAGGGCCATTTTTGCATGGGCGTATTATTGATGTTTCTTATGCAGCGGCAAAAAAACTCGGGATGGTGGCAACGGGAACAGCGAATGTGTTTATAGAAGTGGTTGAGCCGGGAACAACATCACAAACTGCTCAGGCAGTAGCTTATCCATCGACCGTCCAATCTACGGTGTTATCAACAACTGCTGTGGCGGGTTCTGTGGGCAATAACGGTGCTGGTGTATCGCAGGCCGGAATAGCTCGTCAGGCAATACCGTCGAAAACTTTAGAGCAATCTGAGGCTGCTCTGCAGAGTGCTGTTGTGGTTCAATCCTCTGGGGCTGCAGCTCTTGATGCTGTTAATGGTGTGAGTAAGCAGGTCAATAGCTCTGCTTCTGGTTCCAGTGGGAGTGCTAATAGTAACTCTAACAACAATAAGGCCATTTATATCAATGGGGTCTTGACTCCAGACACGGGCTTCAGAACTCCAACAGATAAATCCTCATCGAAACCATCAGTGCCTTTATCTAATCTGCAAGTTGGTGCATTTTCGGTTCCTGGCAATGCAGCCAAAATGAGAGCAAGAGTAATCGCTGATGGTTTTAATAACAGCCGGGTATTAAAAGTGGGTGGCCTTTATAAGGTGATTCTGGGCCCTTATTCACCATCTGATCTTGAGGCTGCTCGAGCACGTTTGCAGCGCTCAGGTTATGCTGTGAAAAAATTTCAAGACAATTAAATCAATTGATGTTGTACCTACCTATGAAAATACACATTTCGATGATTCTTAAGTTGACTATGGCACTTGCTTTGTATGGCTCGACATTGCTCAATGCTAATGCAGCGCCAATGCCAGAGGCCTTGAAGTCGACTCAGTCCTTGCCAGAATTGTCAGCGAAATCCTGGGTGTTGCTGGAGCCTGTTACTGGCTGGGTAATCGCTTCCGAAAATGCTGATATGAAAATAGAGCCAGCAAGTTTGACCAAGTTGATGACGATTTATCTGGCTTTCAGCAAGTTGGCCAGCGATCAGTTGCAACTTGATGAGAAGATTTTGATCAGTAAAAAAGCATGGCAGACAGAAGGGTCACGTATGTTTGCTGAAGTGAATGATGAAATCAGTTTGCTGAAAATTCTTAAAAGCATCATTATTCAATCAGGGAATGACGCCAGTGTTGCTTTGGCCGAGCATATCGCAGGAACTGAAGATGCATTTGCTGATATGATGAATGAAACGGCAAGTTCTTTACAGCTTACTAATACAAATTTCAAAAATTCAACAGGGCTGCCTGACAAGGACCATTACTCTTCGGCATATGATATTGCACGTTTGAGCGCAGCGATTATTCAACAATTCCCACAATACTATGCCTGGTTTTCGGCTAAAGAATTTACTCATAACAATATTGTGCAGAACAATCGCAACCGTTTGCTCTGGCGGAGCAAGGATGTTGACGGCTTGAAAACGGGGCATACTGAAGCAGCCGGTTACTGTCTGGCGGCAACGTCAAAAAAAGATGATTTACGTGTCATCGCTGTAGTAACAGGAACCAATAGTGATCAGGAACGCTCTGATCAGACTATGTCTCTATTGCGTTATGGGCACAGTAATTACAGTATTTCAACGGTTCTGGCAGCGGATGAGAGTGTCAAGAAAATGACCGTTTATGGTGGTGAAACGGATAAAGTTAATATTATACCCTTAAGAGCATTCCCGGTTTTAGTGCCAAAGGGGCAACAGGATAAATTGTCCTACAATGCTGAAATGCCGGCCAATATCTCTGCTCCCATTGATGACCGGCAGACGATTGGAATTGCTACCGTGCAGTACCAGGACAAAACGATTGGTCAGGTGCCGTTGGTTGTGGCTGAGCAAGTGCCTTTGGGATCGTTGCTTAAACGTACTGTCGATTATATGAAGAAAATGGTTGATGATTTTTAGTTGTTTTTCCTGTTAAAAATGAAGCCTCAACAGACCTGAGTGTTTTTTTGATTTAAAATAGGTAAAACCGCATTAATAGAGACGTTCTGAACATGAGTGCCAAAGACCCCAGAGATGGTTTCGATCTGATCGAATACCCCTGTGATTATAAATTCAAAGCTGTCTGCAAAACAGTTGATGCCATCGATGATGTTATTCAACAGTTTGCAGTTGATGTCGTAGGAGCTGAGAATGTTATCAGTACTGATTCCAGACCAAGCAAAAATCAGCGATTCACCTCTGTAACGGTGTTGGTTCGTTTGAGTACGCGTGAGGACCTCGAGGCTGTTTATCAAGCTATCGCTGACTGTCCTGACGTTATTATGACACTATAATTATGGTCATTGTCTCGGGTGCGCCTAATGGCTGATATTCTGGTCAGAGAACTGGGCTTTCAGGATTATGCCACCTGCATGAAGCTCATGCAGAATTTTGTGGCCGAGCGTGATGAAAACACCCAGGATGAAATCTGGTTGCTGCAACACCCTCCTGTTTATACTCAAGGCACAGGCTGTGATGCGGTGACTTTGGTACCTTCTGAGATTCCTGTTGTTAAGTCGGATCGAGGTGGGCAAATCACTTACCATGGCCCAGGTCAAATTATCATGTACCCCTTGTTGCGGTTGAAACGCTTTGGTTTAGGTATCAAGTCAATGGTAAATCTGTTGGAACAAACCAGTATCGATATTTTGGCCGACTATGCAATTGCTGCTGAACGCCGTCAGGGTGCTCCTGGTGTTTATGTGGCAGATCAGAAAATATCAGCGCTGGGTTTAAGGGTGAAACGAGGTTCTACCTACCATGGCTTAAGCTTGAATGTGTCTATGGATCTAAGCCCATTTTCCAATATCGACCCCTGCGGCTATAAAGGTCTGGAAGTGACACAGGTCAGTGATTTTGTTGCTGACATTGATTATTCTGATCTGGAGCAACGTTTGGCCGGGCATTTTATTCATTTAGTTCAGCAACATTACGAGGCAACACAGTTATGACAACTCCATTAGACCCTAAAATTCAAACTGAGTTGGAGGCCGCTGCATTCAGGCGTTTGCTGGAGCATCTGGATCAACGTAAAGATGTACAGAATATTGATTTGATGAACCTTTCCGGCTTTTGTCGTAACTGCTTGAGTAAATGGTATAAAGCGGCGGCAGACGAACGTTCTGTTGAATTGGATTATGAGCAGGCCCGCGAGACTGTTTATGGAATGCCTTATAGTGAGTGGAAAGACAAGTACCAATTGCCAGCAACCGAAGAGCAACTGGCAGCTATGCAGAATCGAAAAAAATAACGAAATAGTGCTGAGATCTTAGTCAGCTAAGAATTCGTTTTTTCGTTATTAATGGCTGAATATCCGGCATTAAGTTGGGTTAGCCGCTGCGGTGTGCCAATATCAAGCCAGGTGCCTTGATGTATCAGGGCATCAAGTTGTTGACTGTCAGTCGCTTGGAATAGTAGTGGTGCCAGCCGTTGCTTGCCAGCAGGAAGGTTGATGAATAGCGTTTTGGCATATAAGCCGATACCACTGAAGGTATAAGTGCTTTGTTCGGCTCTTGGGCTTGGTCGTTCAGCCAATAAAGGCTGTGTTTTATGCTTGCTGTTACTTACGGCAAAATCCCCACTGTTGTTGTGTGGTGGATTGTTCACCAGCACAATAGTTCCGGCTTGGGTTCGTGCTGTGAGTAGTTGCAGAAAGTCAAAATCAGTCCAGATATCGGCATTCAGGCATAGAAAATAATCACTGCGAATTCTATTCAAGGCTTTGCCGATACCGCCAGCCGTTTCCAGAGCGCCAGTGTCCCGTTCATCTGAATACTCGATGCAAAGGCCGTAGTTGGCGCCATTGCCAATCTGATGTTGTATTTTTTCACCGAGATGTGCGATGTTGATGATTATGTGCTGGAAGCCCATCTTTTGCAGGCGTGTCAGATGGTGTTCCAGGAGACTTTGATCGCCGACTTTGAGCAATGGTTTCGGCAAGGAATCGGTCAGAGGTCGCATGCGTTCACCACGTCCGGCGGCCAGAATGAAAACGCTGGTGTCAACAGCTTTCAGCTGTAGTGAGTCCAAACTATTCATGTATGACATCAAGCAACTCGGCTAAAGGCTGTAGCTGTTTATAGTGTTGACAGGTCTCACGAAGATAACTGTTGACCAGTGGCAGGTCATCTAGGTATTGCGGTTTGCCATCACGATGAAACAGGCGGGCAAATATTCCGAGTACTTTTAAATGACGTTGCACGCCCATCCAATCAAACCATTCAACCCATTGATCCTGGCTGACTGCGCTGAGTAAACCGGCAGCAATGGCCTGTTGTCGATAGGATTCAAGCCAGATTAGAACGCGTTCGCGAGGCCATTGGATGTAGCAATCTTTCAATAAGGAAACTAAATCGTATGTGATGGGGCCAACTACCATGTCCTGAAAATCAATAATGCCGGGATTGTTATTGTCAGTGACCAATAAATTGCGGCAGTGGTAATCTCGATGGACCAGCACCTGAGGTTGCTGCAGAGCGTTATCAATTAAAAGTTGCAGGCACTGTTGTAATTGCGTTTGCTGGATTGGAGTCAGGTTTGATTGCAGGTGTTGCTGTATATACCATTCATCGAAAAGGTCCATTTCCTGAAGCAACAGTTCCGCTGTATACGAAGGGTGTTGTTGTGCAAACTCTGGCGATTTCACCTGCAAGGGTAGCAAGGCTTCCAGAGCATCAGTGTACAAACGGTCCGCTGTGGCTGTTGTTAACTGTTGCTGATAGATCTTTGTTCCTAAATCGCTCAGCAATAAAAAGCCTTGTTCCAGATCGTGGGCGAGAACGTGTGGGACATTTAAGCCGCAGTTACGCAAGGTTGTTGCACAATGAATAAAGCGAGCATTATCTTCGTGTTCAGGTGGTGCGTCCATCGCAATTAAAGTGCGTGAAGCTTGATCATTGGTGGTGACTCGAAAGTAACGTCGGAAGCTTGCGTCAGCCGATGCTGGTGCAATATCGCTATAATCAATCTTGATTTCGTTCTTTAGCCAGGTTTGTAATGTATTCAGCCTTTTATCCAACTGCAATAGTCCTCTATAATGACGCAATTAATTATTTCATCCAGCGCGTAACATGATAATCTGTGTCGGCCAACTTTGATATGGTTTACCGAGACTTTTCAGATATAACACCTTATCAAATTGTGCAAACGAAATAATCCTGTTTTTGATAGTAAGCTTCATAGAAAGCTTGATAATATGCCATTAACCAAAAATGCTAATGAGGATCGATGTATGCGACTGTCCCTACCACTAACTCAGCTCCATTGTGCAACCTATCTTGCAACAACACGGGCGCTGACCAAGGCGACCATGAAACCGGTTTTTCAAGCCCTGATAGGCTCTAGTCTGCTGGTGTTGGTTGCGCCGAATTTATCGGCGGCAGAGTGTGAAGGCAAAGATTGTGTGTGCCAACCCGACATTATAGCGTTCCCCAACAATACTGTTGATGGGCCCGAAGGGAAAATACCATTGGTTTTAGAGGCTGATAATGTCGAGAGTGATGGTCAAAAATCGATCACGCTCAGCGGTAAAGCATTTGTGGCTCAGGGACGACAGAGCATTGCGGGTGAAAAGTTGACCTATGATAAGGAAACCAGCGAAGTTCAAGGCAGTGGCAATGTTACTTTGCGTTCAGTTGCTGGTGATTTGGTTACCGCAGAATCTATTGATTTGGATGTAAATAATAAAATCGGTACTGCCAGAGACGCTAAGTTTAAACTAGCAGAGCGTGGTTATATCGAAGAAGAAACTAACGCGGTTGAAGTTCACTCACGAGGAAAAGCAGCAGAGATTTCTCTTGAAGGCGAAGATTTTGCGCGTTTAAAGAAAGTAGAATACACGACTTGTGTTGAAGGACAGGATGATTTTTTCATTCGTGCCGGAGAGTTGGAGCTTGATCAGGCAACGGGTATGGGGACGGCTAAAAATGCCAGTATTATTTTCAAGGGCGTGCCTATTTTTTATGCCCCGCGTTTTACCTTCCCAATAAATGATGAGCGTAAATCCGGTTTTTTGTTCCCTTCCGCTGGCTCTGACAGTGACTCAGGCTTTGTGTTCAGTGCGCCATGGTACTGGAATATCTCTCCGAATATGGACGCTACAATATTCCCTAGACTTTATACCGATCGAGGTGTTCAGCTTGGGGTCGAAGTGCGTCATGAATCCCTGAATTCTGAGAGTTTTTTCTATGCAGAAACTCTATCGAATGATAAAGAGTTCAATGACGAAAATCGTTCTATGGTAACTTTCCAGCACGAGCAGGATTTTACTGAGCGCTTAAGTGCTGAAATTGATTATAATGATGTGTCTGATCAGCAATATTTTACGGATTTTCGTAGTGATATTCGCTCATTCAGCGCAACGTACATCCCACGTAATGCTCGTTTGGACTATAACGCGAGATATTGGAACCTATCAGGCAACATCAGCGAGTATGAATTGGTTGATGACACTATACTTGAGGAAAATAAACCATTTGAACGCCGACCGGAAATAAAATTCCGTTCAAGTTTTCCTAAAGTTGGAGGTCTGCAATTTGCCACGACAGCATCTGCGACCAACTTCAGTCATGACACTAAACAGGAAGGGTGGCGTTATCTGTTGGAACCAAGCGTAGCAGTGCCTATTGAAAATGTCTGGGGCTATGTTGAGCCTAAATTGGCTGTTAACCATGCATCCTATGACGTTGATAACTTCGATGCTGATTCGCGTACTGTGCCAATATTCAGTATAGATTCTGGCATTCATCTGGAAAAACGCACCTCATTTTTGGGCGAAGCAGCTATTCAGACTCTTGAGCCTAGAATCTTCTTTGTTTATGCGGATGAAGACGAACAGGAAAATGTACCTATATTTGATACCAAAGCACTGACATTTAATAATTTTAACAGCTTGTTCAGTACCAGTGGTTTTTCCGGCGGTGACCGAGTGGCTGATGGTCGCCAGGTATCGCTCTCATTAACAAGCCGAATTTTTGATAAAAAAGGCAGTCAACGTTTAAAAGCATCGATTGGTCAAGCCTATTATCTGGAAGATCGGGAAGTGACTGTTAATGAAGAAACGCAGATGGTCAGCAAATCTGATCTGTTGGCTGAAGCATCATTAAGTCTTGGCAAGTTCTGGGAATTGGATGGCTTCTTGCAGTATGGTACAGCAACCAGTGATATACAAACTGCGAATATTGACATTGAATACAGAGAGCATAGCCAGAAGTTTGCTTCATTCGGTTATCGTTTCAGTGAAGTTACTTCGTCAATTGACCAGATTGTGATTGAAGCGGAATGGCCGTTGAGCCAGAAGTGGACTATTTTTGGTGCAGAGCGATATGGCATCGAAGAATCTGAAAATTTACAGACAACACTCGGCTTGGAATATGATGCATGTTGCTGGCGCTTTCGTGTGTCAGCTCACAATTTGCGTAAGTCAAACGATGAAACACGCACCACTATTTTGGCGGAGTTTGAGTTGACTGGTTTGGGAACGGTTACCAGCCGATCTGGTTTGTAAGAACTGACCGGGCTTTAAGATATTTATCCAGCTTAATTCGCAGGCATATAAATGATTCAAAATTATTGGCAAGCTCTTTACGGGCTGAAGGCTCATAATCGGGCAAAGACATCTAAGAGATTACAGACTGTATTTTGTAAGAAGCTGTTGGTTATGGCGCTGTTGTGTTTAGTGCATAACACGGTTTCCGCAGCACTATCAGATGCTATTGTTGCGGTGGTAAATGATGATGTGATTACTCAGACTGAGCTGAATGCTCGGATTGGTCGAGTGAAAAACGATATTAGCAACAGTCGTGCTAAGCAACCAAAGGCAGGAACTGCCAGTGAACAGGAGATTCGTAAGGGTGTTCTGAAAACGATGGTTGAAGAGTTAGTTCAGGTTCAATTGGCACGTAAGATTGGCATTTCAATTACGGAACAGGAAATTGACCGAGCCATTGAAAGCGTTGCTCAGCGTAATAACATTACAGTTAGAGAAATGCAGATTAGCATGCTCGGAGATCAAATTAGCTTTCAAGCCTTTCGTGATGAGATTCGTACTAATTTGATGATTTCCCGATTAGTACGAGCTAACTTGACACCCCGGATTAATGTGTCTGAATATGAAGTGAATGAGTTGTTGCGACAGAAAAATAAAAAAGGTCCTGCACAGATAGAATATAATTTATCGCATATATTGTTGAAACTGGCTAAAGACGCTACACCTCAGGAAATTGAGCTTGTATCATTAAAAGCAACCGCTTTGCTTGCTGAGTTAGAGCAAGGTGCTGGTTTTTCTGATATTGCGAAGAGAGCCTCTGCTGCGCCAGATGCTGATCAGGGAGGTACCTTGGGCTGGAAAAAAGCCGATCAGTTGCCTGCTGTTTTTGTGGAGCGTCTGGAGGATATGAAAAAGGGTCAGTTGTCCGGCGTTATTCGCAGTCCTGGGGCTTTTCATATCTTGAAACTGAATGACAGTCGAGGCAATGAGGTTCGTGTTATAGAAAAGCGACGGGCACAGCACATACTGATAGCTGCAAAGACCGTTGTAGAGCGCCAACAGGCATTCAAAAAATTAAAAGAACTGCGTAGTAGTGTTCTTGATGCTGAGGCTTTTGCTCAAAGCGCGAAAGGCTTGTCGGACGATCCAGGTTCCGCTGGAAAGGGCGGTGATCTTGGTTGGGTAACGCCTGGTCTGACGGTGCCAGAGTTTGAACAAATATTGTTTGCTTTGGCTGTTAATGAAACCAGCCAACCAGTAGTTACCCAATACGGCGTGCACTTAATTCGTTTGAATGAAATTACGACTGAGGATGTTTCCGGCCAAGATCAACGCGATCAGGCATACGAACAGCTGGCACGTCGTAAAACCAACCAGCAATATCCTGCATGGTTGAGTGACTTGGTCAGTAATGCCTATATCTCTTACCCGGAATAGTTTTGACTGGTTGAAAGGCGGGTTTGTTACCATAGTGAACTGGTAACGCCGAAATGTAATAGTTGAATTAAAAAAGGCGCTTCCCAGATAGACAGGGAAGCGCCTTTTTAGTTTTTTATGAAAAACTGACTAATTCATTTGTTTTTCTTTGATCTCTTCCAGAGTTTTGCAGTCAACGCATAATTCAGCGGTTGGTCTGGCTTCAAGGCGACGAATACCGATTTCTATTCCACAGCGCTCGCACCAGCCATAATCGTCGTTATCCAGGCGTGTTAGAGTGCCATTGATTTTTTTAAGTAGCTTGCGTTCACGATCTCGGCTACGCAATTCAAGAGACATGTCTGTTTCCTGACTTGCTCTGTCGTTAAGGTCTGGCAAATTAATATATTCATCCTGCATGATATTAATTGTTTTGGATACTTCTTCGAGTAAGGTGTCGCGCCATGACCCTAAAATACTGCGAAAATGAGCAATTTGGTCATCATTCATGTACTCTTCGCCAGGTTTTTCTGTGTATGGTGCGATCCCATAGATTAAATCTTCTGACGCATTATCGGTCGATTGTTTGGTTTTGCTTTTAGCTACCATTGATTAGTCCCATAACGAAAATAAATGTAATCGGGCTTTTTACACCAAAGGGGGGGAAGTTGCAATATCTGAAGCAGAGTATTTTTCTCTTTATGCTTGGAAAATAACTACTATCTTGTATAAAAGCTATTATAATGCGGCCCGCGAGTGGATGTTGCAGATAGGTATTTACCTGAATGATGTTTAAATGAACCGTGTTTTTGCAGTTGACTGTGAAGACGTGAATCTGGAGAGAAAAATGTTAAATAATATCAATAAGTGTGGCGTTGTACTGGCTGTAGCTTTGACCCTTGGAGCCTGTGGTAATGAGGCTGAAAATTCAGCTTTAGAAAATGCTGTAGAGGCGACTAAAGAAGCAACCAGTGATGCTCTTGAAACAGTAAAAGATGGCGCACAAGAAGCTGTCGATGCGACTAAAGAAGTTGCTGATGGTGTTGTTGAATCTGCTGAAAAAGCCGGTTCGGCAGCAATGGAAAAAGGCAGTGAAATGGTTGACAGTGCTGTTGACGCGACTAAAGAGGCGACAACTGATGCTGTAGAAGGTGCCAAAGAAGTGGGTTCGGCAGCAATGGAAAAAGGCAGTGAAATGGTTGATAGCGCTGTGGACGCGACTAAAGAGGCGACAACTGATGCTGTAGAGGGTGCCAAAGAAGCGGGTTCGGCAGCAATGGAAAAAGGCAGTGAAATGGTTGATAGCGCTGTGGACGCGACTAAAGAGGCGACAGCTGATGCTGTAGAAGGTGCCAAAGAAGTGGGTTCGGCAGCAATGGAAAAAGGCAGTGAAATGGCGGATAGCGCTGTTGACGCGACTAAAGAGGCGACAGCTGATGCTGTAGAAGGTGCCAAAGAAGCCGGTTCAGCAGCAATGGAAAAAGGCAGTGAAATGGTTGACAGTGCAGTGGACGCGACTAAAGAGGCTGGAGCTGCAGGTAAAGAGGTAATGACAGAAGCAGCCGACACAGCAACAGAAACTGTTGAGGCAGTTAAAGATTCTGCTGCTGAGGTTGAAAGTGCTAAAAAATCTGACTAAGTAAAACGTCAGTTGACATGTGTAATAGCAAGTTCTGCATACTCTTCATTGTGTCTGTATGCAGGACTTTCTAGCATATCCCGTTCAGTAAGGTGTAAATATGACGAAGAACCGAGAAGAATTTCAGCTTAAACTGGCAGCAGAAACTGCTCGCATAGGGTGGAGTGAATTGGAAAGATACTTTGCTAAAGGTGTGCTGTGGCAAGTAGATGCTGAGCAGGATCTGATTGAAGTTGCTGTCGAAATGGCAATGAATAATGAGCAGCAGATCAAGCAATGGATGAATGAGGGGATTATCGCAGAGCTTGATATTGCTACAGCGAAGGATTGGCAGAAAAATGATCCTGATTTATGGGCAGTTGTTATGGCACCGTGGGTGCTGGTACAGCTAGATACCGGCAAAAAAAGGACAAACGCATAATTTTTCTGATTCGTTGTTTTGACTTTATATTGAATGCATTTAATCGAGCTATGTGCTCAAGCCGCTAAAGGCCTGCGTTTAATGTTACTTGTTCTGTAATAAACTTGTCACATTTGTCGATTAGTATCTCACTTGTCAATTTTATCGACAAACTAATTCCTATTCTATTTGGAGATATAGCGTGAAAAAAATTATTCTTTCTGCAGCGGTCTTAGCCGCTGGTTTAACAGCCGGTCAAAGTGCAATGGCTCGCGATACCATTAGTATTGTTGGTTCGTCGACTGTTTATCCTTTTGCAACGGTCGTTGCAGAGCGTTTTGGTAAATCAACAGATTTCAAAGCGCCAAAAGTTGAATCTACGGGTTCAGGTGGTGGACTGAAACTCTTCTGTAAAGGTGTCGGTGTTAATACACCGGATATTACTAATGCTTCACGCCGTATTAAGAAAAGCGAAGTTGAGAAATGTGCCAAAAACGGTGTAACCGATATTACTGAAGTCTTGATCGGCTATGATGGTATCGTTTTGGCAAATGCCAAGGGCGGAGAAAAGTTTGAGCTGTCACGTAAAGACATTTACATGGCATTAGCTAAATTCGTTCCTGGTCAGGATGGTAAGTTGATCGAAAATCCTAACAAAACCTGGAAGGATGTTAATTCTTCTCTGCCTGCTGTAAAGATTGAAGTTCTGGGACCTCCGCCTTCATCTGGTACTCGTGACGCTTTTGCTGAACTGGCTCTGGGCGGCGGCGCTAAAAAAATTGATGACTTGAAAACACTGCGTGGCCTGAAAGCTGATCAGAAAAGTGATATCGAAGCACTATTAACTAAGTTGGGTCTGGATGAGTCTATCTGGAAAGGCATTGTTGCGAAAAAAGGCGATAAAGCTAAAGGTAAAGATGCGTTCAAGAAAATCGCTTACGGTGTTCGTGAAGATGGTGCTTACATCGAAGCCGGTGAAAATGATAACTTGATCGTACAAAAACTGGCCGCTAACCCAAATGCTCTGGGCATCTTTGGCTTTAGTTTTCTGGATCAGAACTCTGATAAAGTTCAGGGCTCAATTATCGATGGACAAGAACCTACATTCGAAGCTATCGCTGATGGAGATTACGTTGTGTCACGTCCATTGTACTTTTATGTTAAGAAAGCGCACATCGGAACTATTCCCGGTATTGCAGAGTTCTTGAATACTTTTGTTGCTGAAAGTGCAACAGGCGAAGATGGTTATCTGGTTGAGAAAGGTTTGATTCCTTTAAGTGGTGATACCCGCGACCAAGTTGTTACTGATGCAAAAGCGTTGGCTAACCTGTCGTTGTAGGCAGTTGGTTTAGAATGCTGTAATTCTTTACTGCATTCTTGCAAATATCAGTATGAAACAGGCAAGATGCTGGCATCTTGCCTGTTTTTGTTTTATTGTAATCTGCCTTTAATATTGTGTGAGTAGACTGGCTGCATTCAGTGAGTTGTCTTCAATGTATTTCTTCCCAGAATGAATGACTTTGTTTTTTAATATTCGGCCTAAAATCTGATGAGTAATCCTACTTTTATTGTACTTCTACTGGCAATCGCCTTTGCTTGTTATATGTTCGGCCGCTGGCGCTCCGTACAGGTCTCACGTCCAGCTGGCGGTATTCGTCAGCTAGCAGCATTACCGAGCTATTACGGTTTGCTCACTGTGATTTGGGCGATCATACCCGCGCTTGTCGTGCTGTTAATGTGGTCATTTTTCAGTGATTCAATTATTAACCGCCTGGTGTTGGCAGCATTGCCTGATAATGCGCATAATTTGCCAGCAGAGCAATTGAACCTGGTGTTGAATCAGATCAAAATTGCCGCATCTCAATACAATAACCAGAGTCCGCTGGCAGCAGAATATCAACCTGCACTTTTGCGATATCAGAGCCTGCAGAGTGGGGCTGAATTGTATCGACCTATTCTTGTTCTGGTGGTACTTACTGCGGGCGCTCTGATAAGTTTGCGTTATATTACACAAAAATTTAACGCTAGACACACGGTTGAAAAAGTATTCAATGTGTTGTTGTTCCTCTGCTCGACTATTGCAATTTTATCAACGGTGGGCATTGTTTTTTCAGTATTGTTTGAGTCTTTGCGTTTTTTTCAAAAAATCCCTTTTACTGAATTTTTGTTTGGCTTGGAATGGAGTCCGCAAATAGCGATTCGAGCCGACCAGGTAGGAGCATCGGGTGCCTTTGGTGCAATTCCTTTATTTGTTGGTACTCTGTTGATCTCATTTATTGCTATGGTCATAGCGGTACCTGTTGGTTTAATGTCAGCAATTTATTTGTCTGAATATGCGAGCAACCGGGTACGAAGTATCGCAAAGCCTGCTCTGGAGATTCTTGCTGGAATCCCAACAGTTGTTTATGGCTTCTTCGCGGCTTTGACGGTAGCTCCTGCTATTCGTCATTGGGGTGAGTCAATAGGTTTGAGTGTGGCTTCTGAAAGTGCTCTGGCTGCTGGTTTGGTGATGGGAATTATGATTATTCCTTTTGTTTCATCCTTGTCTGATGATGTCATAAATGCAGTACCACAAAGTTTGCGTGATGGCTCTTATGGACTGGGTGCCACACAATCGGAAACCATTCGTAAAGTTATTTTTCCCGCAGCATTACCTGGAATTGTAGGTGGGATATTGTTGGCGGTATCGCGTGCGATTGGAGAAACAATGATTGTTGTTATGGCGGCAGGTTTAGCGGCTAATTTGACTGTTAATCCGCTGGAAACAGTGACAACTGTTACTGTACAGATCGTTACCTTGTTGGTGGGAGATCAGGAGTTTGACAGTGCTAAAACATTAGCCGCTTTTGCTCTTGGTTTGTTATTGTTTGTAGTGACTTTGTGTTTGAATTTCATCGCCTTGCATGTGGTTCGAAAATATCGAGAGCAGTATGACTAGTATAATAAGTTTTGACAGTGTTTTATTTTTCCGGTTGGTAATAGTATGAATGTCGATATTGAAAAAAGACGCGCTAATATTCGTAAACGTTATCGAGCTGAAAAGCGATTTAAGGCGTTTGGTGTCGCAGCTGTGGCATTTGGCATGCTATGCCTGATAGTGCTGTTTACCGATATTATATCTAAGGGAATGGGTGCTTTCAGGCAGACCTATATTCAGCTGGAAATGAAATATGATGCTGAGTACCTGTCAATTGGAGATATCAGTGACGCACAACAGATACGGGATGCCAATTTTGGTGGCTTGGTTAAGAAAAACCTTAGAGGATTATTTCCGGAGCTTAAAAGCAGAAAAGAGAAAAAAGCGATTTATGGCCTGATAACTAGTGATGTTGGTTTGATTCTGCGTAACCGTTTACTGGACAATCCTGAACTTCTTGGGAAAAGTGAAACCTTGTGGCTGTTGGCTGATGATGATATCGATGTTCATTATAAACATGCATTTGGTACTGATAAGCAGGTAGGAAAGATTACTGAACTACAAAAAACATTAGTGCAGAAACTGGTTGATAAGGGTCAGGTCGAGACACGTTTCAATACTGTCTTCTTTTCCAATTCCGACTCGCGTGAGCCTGAGTTGGCTGGTATTAAAGGCGCCGTGCTAGGGTCCTTGTTTACCTTGATGGTCACTCTAGTGTTGTCATTTCCTATTGGTGTGGCAACAGCGATTTATCTGGAAGAGTTTGCTGCCAAAAATAAAATCACTGATTTTATTGAGGTTAATATTAACAATCTGGCGGCAGTACCTTCCGTGATTTTTGGTTTACTGGGCCTGGCTATTTTCATCAATTTCTTTGGTGTGCCGCGCTCGGTGCCATTGGTAGGCGGCCTGGTACTGACCTTAATGACCCTGCCGACCATAATTATTTCCAGTCGTGCTGCAATTAAAGCGGTGCCGCCGTCTATTCGTGAGGCCGCCCTTGGTATGGGGGCTTCCAAGGTGCAAACCGTTCTTCACCATGTTTTGCCTCTGGCTATGCCTGGCATGCTGACAGGTACGATCATCGGAATGGCACAAGCATTGGGTGAAACAGCACCTTTGCTGATGATTGGAATGGTCGCCTTTATTGTTGACGCGCCAACGGGAATTACTGACCCGGCAACGGTGTTACCAGTGCAAATATTTTTATGGGCAGACAGTCCGGAACGTGCTTTTCTGGAAAGAACATCTGCTGCCATTATGGTGTTGCTGGCTTTTCTGATTTGTATGAACAGTCTGGCTGTCATGTTACGTAAAAAACTTGAAAGGCGATGGTAGTCGATGGGTAGTCGCTTCTCAACAGACATAAGTGGGTGGAATGGGAGTAATTAACTCTCGAGGAAGGTACAATGCAATTAGTAGAAACGAAAGTAGATGAAGTAAAGATGACACAACTTGATAATGATACTGCTGATAGGGCAAATGAGTCTTATACGACTATGGGGAAACCTTTGCTTGATGACCCTCGAATGAGCCTGCGTAATGTCTCGGTTTTTTATGGTGAGAAACAGGCAATTTTTGATGTTGATCTGGATATTGGCAAAAACCAAGTCATAGCAATGATCGGCCCATCTGGCTGCGGTAAATCAACGTTCTTACGCTGCTTGAATAGAATGAATGACACTATTGATATTTGTCGTGTAGAAGGTGACATTCGTTTGGATGGTGAAGATGTTTACAGCAAGAAAATTGATGTTGTTGAACTGCGAGCTCGAGTGGGAATGGTGTTTCAAAAACCCAATCCATTTCCAAAAAGCATTTATGAGAATGTGGCGTATGGCCCTCGTATTCATGGTTTAATTGAGCACAAAGTTGAGCTGGATGAGTTGGTCGAAAAAAGCCTCAAGCGTTGTGGTTTGTGGAAAGAAGTAAAAGATCGTCTGGATGCACCTGCCACCGGTTTGTCAGGTGGTCAGCAACAGCGTTTATGCATAGCTCGAGCAATTTCTATCAACCCTGAAATTATTTTGATGGATGAGCCGTGTTCCGCGCTTGATCCAATTGCAACAGCGACTGTTGAAGAATTAATCAGTGAACTGAGTGAACGTTTTACGATCGCTATTGTTACACACTCTATGCAACAGGCTGCACGTGTTTCACAGCGTACAGCTTATTTCCATTTGGGTAAACTGATTGAAGTTGGTGATACGGATCAGATTTTTACGAATCCTCAGCATCAATTAACGGAAGAATACATAACTGGTCGAATTGGTTGAACCATAAGCGTATTACTGTTTTATACTTGTATTAATAACCAGAACTAACACTGATTACTATAAAAAATATTATGGCTGAAGAACAATCAACTATTGGAACTCATATTTCAAAACAATATGACTTGGAACTCGAAGAGATTCGTTCGCATGTTTTGAAAATGGGTGGTTTGGTCGAAGAGCAACTAACCCGCGTCCTGAGTGGCATCATGGAAGATGATGCTGACCAGGTTGGTCAAGTTGCGACTGAAGACTATAAAGTGAATCAGTTTGAAATTGAAATTGATGAAGAGTGCACTCGTATTCTCGCAAGGCGTCAACCTACAGCAGGTGATTTACGCTTGGTAGTTGCTGTTTCCAAGTGCATTCGTGACCTTGAGCGTATTGGCGACGAGACAGAGCGAATGGCACGCATGGTCCAACATTCAATTGAAGTTGAAACTCCTGAAAAATACTACAAGGGCTTTTTGGCGGCAGGAGAATCTATTCGCAAGTTATTGCACAATACTCTCAATGTGTTTGCTCGTATGGATGCTGATACATCCGTTAAGTTAATGCGTGAAGGCTATAAAATTGATAAAGAGTTCGATGCTATTACTAAGAGATTAGTTGACCGTATGAAAAAAGACCCTGAAAATATCCCGAATGCGTTGGATGTCATGTGGTCAACGCGTTGTCTGGAAAAAATTGGTGACCATTGTATTAACATTCTGGAGAATGTGGTGTATCAGGTAAAAGGACAGGATGTCAGGCATATTCATGTCGATGAAATTGCTGAAACGGTAAAAGAAGGTTAAAAGGCTAAATCAATAAGCAAGAACCGCTTTATTTATTGGTAGTAAAGCGTTTTTTGCATTTTTTTACATATTGATTCCATTGCCAATGTGGTGTCTGTCAATGAATTGACTGCCAATCTTTTTATATCTTATTGTTTAATATCAATTGCTTGGCATTACATTTTTAAGAAGGCCTGTTTTCATGGTTTTTATAATTTGATTTCCTGGTCTTATGTCTAATTGACGGATACTGTTTGTTGATGTTTAATGTCGCCCAGGCGTAAGCAGTTTCAAGCGCTGGCGGGGTTTTTATTAACAAATTAAAAAAGTAAAAAAGAGAGGGGTCTCAAATGAATGAGGGTGATATTTTGGTCAGCGCAGTTCGCTATGTACATGCTATCTATGATATTGAATTGGTAGCTGGCGATAAAAAATTAGAAGAAGAACTTAAGGAACAAGTATTTAGCTTAAATGATCCGGTGTTGATGGAATATTGGCAAGATTATAAGCAGGCAGTTTTAGAAGCGGCGTAAGAAATATTTTTCTGGAAATAGGAACTTGGATAGCGTAGTAACGCACTGAGGTTCACTTCAATACCTGGAGAAACCAGTGTTTTTCAAACCATGAAGTTTTATTATTCCCGTTTGGAATGTCCGTTTTCCTAAGGTTTGAAGTTCTGTTTAAATTATGAAACAGGGACGCCGTAGCCAAATCCGTGTGGGGATATGGTTCGAGAAGGGGGTGGATAGCCACGGCGTCCCATAAACAGTATTAGTTAATGCCTGATTCGAAGTAAGGCTCATGCAGAAAAACGCTGCTGGAGTTTTTGTTAGCAAAGTGCTCTTTGATCAAAGCGATATCAAACTCCATTAAATTACGATACTTAGCTGGAAGTTCTGCGAATAAGTACTGGGGCTGGTCATATTTAACCAATACTTTGATATCAGCAGGAGTCAGTTTTTGTTCTGCAATGGGTTTGGGTTCAGCAGTATTTTTTATTGTTTTCATTTTCGACATCCAATCTTTGTTAGTGATAACTTATCCTAAACTTAAAGTTGACAGAACCGAAATGGATTCACCTTATTGTTACGGATTTTTACATAGTCTAGTATTTTGATACCTCTTGATGCGCTTTTTGTACAGATAGAAAGAAATATGGAGTGCTTCTGGTATCTGTTTTGAACAACAAATATAGACTTTTTTCAGTAACTTTATAGGTTTATGTGTATTCTGGTTTTGTTGATTATTAGATCTAAGCAATTGATTCAATTCTATAAGTCACGTTTTTACTTATTCAGTATCTTTCGGGGCCTGTGAAAGTTGTGTGATGGAGATATTTGTCGAATATGTGAACAAACGCTATTTTTTTGATGCGGAATAGGTAAAATCCGATCTTTAAGAATTGACATAAATAAGGACCGTTATGGTATCTATTGAACAACGTATTGCGGATGAACTTTCCGCTCAGACCAAACAAGTCGTTGCCGCAATTGCATTGCTGGATGAAGGGGCTACAGTGCCTTTTATTTCCCGGTATCGTAAAGAGGTAACGGGAGGGTTGGACGATGCGCAACTGCGTCAACTGGAAGACCGTCTGCGCTATTTGCGTGAGTTGGAACAACGTCGCAGTACCATAATTGAGAGCATTGCGGACCAGGAAAAATTAACTGATGATTTGCGCCGTTCTATTAATGAGGCTCAAACTAAAACGGCTCTGGAAGATTTGTATCTGCCTTATAAACCCAAACGAAGAACAAAAGGGCAGATTGCTATAGAGGCTGGCTTACAACCTCTGGCAGAGGCATTATATGAAGATCCTCAGCTGGACCCTACTGAACAGGCCAAGGCTTATATCAATGAAGACAATGGTGTTGCAGACAGCAAGCAAGCCTTGGATGGTGCTCGTTATATTTTAATGGAACGATTCAGTGAAGATGCTGAGCTGTTGGCTAATATCCGTCAGTACCTGCAAACGCATGGTCAGGTAACAGCCGTGGTTGTGGAAGAGAAAAAACAGGAAGGTGCTAAGTTTCGTGACTATTTTGATTATAGTGAAGCTTATAAGTCAGTCCCATCGCACAGAGCTTTGGCTCTGTTTCGAGGACGCAATGAAGGTGTGTTGCAATTGAATCTGATTGTTCCCACTGTGGATGATGATCCGATCCATCCCTGTGAGAAGATTGTAGCCGCGCATTGGTCTATCAGTAATCAGCAACGCCCTGCGGATAGTTGGTTGCAACAAGTGGTTAGCTGGACCTGGAAGATTAAAGTCTTGATGCATCTTGAATTAGACTTGATGGGTAAGCTTCGAGAACAGGCGGAGACGGAAGCCATTCGAGTTTTTGCTGCCAACTTAACGGACCTGTTGCTGGCTGCGCCAGCTGGCCCCAAAGCAACTATGGGTCTTGATCCCGGCTTACGCACCGGCGTTAAGGTGGCTGTGGTTGATCAGACAGGGCAGTATCTTGATCACGCAACTATTTACCCGCATGCTCCAAAGAAACAGTGGGATGCTTCAATTGCCCAGCTGGCAAAGTTGATAGCGCAACATCAGGTAGAGTTAGTTGCTATTGGCAATGGCACGGCTTCCAGAGAGACTGACAAGCTGGTAGCTGATCTTATTCAGCAGCATCCGGATTTATCATTGACTAAGATTATGGTTAATGAGGCAGGTGCATCGATTTACTCTGCTTCTGAGTTTGCTTCTAAAGAATTTCCTGATTTAGATGTGACCATTCGAGGTGCTGTTTCTATTGCTCGCCGTTTGCAAGACCCTCTGGCAGAGTTGGTGAAAATTGAGCCTAAATCAATCGGGGTTGGGCAGTATCAACACGATGTTAACCAATATCAGCTGGCTCGTTCTCTGGATGCGGTAGTTGAAGATTGTGTGAACAACGTGGGGGTAGATATAAACACGGCATCTATGCCTTTGCT
The DNA here is from genome assembly GCA_050633785.1 of Arenicella sp. Lineage (GTDB taxonomy): Bacteria > Pseudomonadota > Gammaproteobacteria > Arenicellales > Arenicellaceae > CALKZN01. The sequence goes on along the minus strand of JBOEHE010000030.1, from coordinate 81,991 downwards.
GCGTCGTGTTTCCGGATTGAATGAAACTTTAGCGAATAACATTGTTGAATTCCGCAATCAACACGGCGCTTTTAAAGATCGTAAGCATATTCGAGATGTGCCACGCATGGGTGAAAAGACGTTTGAGCAAGCTGCTGGTTTTCTGCGTATTATGCAAGGCGACAACCCCTTGGACCGTTCCAGCGTGCATCCAGAGGCGTACCAGGTTGTGGAGACGATTGCAGCCAAACATCAGCGCGAAGTTGTTTCTTTGTTAGGTGATAGTCAGTTTCTACGAACGCTTGACGCCAAAGGTTTTACAACTGAGCAGTTTGGATTGCCAACAGTTACTGATATTATTCGAGAGTTGGACAAACCGGGGCGGGACCCACGGCCAGAATTCAAAATGGCTTCGTTGCGTGATGGCATAGAAAAGTTAACTGACTTAAAGCCGAATATGATTTTGGAAGGAACAGTAACCAATGTCACTAATTTTGGTGCTTTTGTTGATATTGGAGTCCATCAGGATGGCCTTGTGCATATCTCAGCTCTGGCAGATAAATTTGTTCAAGACCCGCATAGTGTGGTCAAGGCTGGCCAGATAGTAAAAGTGAAAGTGGTTGAAATTGATCCGGAACGTAAGCGAATTGCTTTGAGCATGCGTTTGCAGGATGCTCCTAAAGCAGCAGCTAAAAAAGCTCATCGACCTGATCGTTCTGGCAATAAGCATCAAGCAAAGAAAAAGACGGCTACCTCTCCAGCAAAGAATGCTCTAGCGGCTAAACTTTCCGCGGCTCTGGCTGGTAAATAAGGCAGCTTGATTAACCATTGTGTACAAAAAAGCCGCAAACCCTATTGCGGCTTTTTTACCTGGCTGTATGAAAATTGCCCGGTCATGCAACGACTATTAGGCTTAATGAAGGTAGGATAGAGTCAGGGGTAGATTCATTAACTAGCGTTACATGAGTTAAATAATACGTGTTTGTTTGTGAAGGTTTCGTGAGTTAGACAGGGTTTAATAATGAATCTTTGGGCTTAAAAACCAGTTTAAATCAATGCTTTGTAGTGAAAATGCTTGCCGTTTAACGGATTTATACGGTGCTTTATCAGAAAAATAATAATGCCTAAATGACTGTATTATGAAGTCTTAAATATTTAAGTGTATTTTAAACGTTTGATTTTATTGATTTATTTCGTTTTTAGTTGACGTTTTTACAGTTTAAATATATAGCCAGATCTTATGCGTTGATAATCAAAAATTGTTGGACAACTTCAGATTATGTATTAATTTTAATACTCACTTATTTTGTCTCTATCAAAAAATTAAGTTCTATTATTTTGTTTAACACACCCATAAATGTGTCAGGCTCAATGAATAATCGTTTGCACTGGAGATATTTTGTTATTTGAGGTAATTAATGAAGAACCTAACAACATCGCTTACATCGAGTATTTCAATATTATTTTTTATTGCCATATTCGTCATTACCCCAACACAAGCAGCACCCATCGAAATTCAATTTTTACATAGCGCTGATAAAAACAGCTCAAAATCCAAAGTGGCTCAACAGTTTAAGCAATTGCTTGAATCGCGCGTTAGTCCAGATGCTGTCAGAGTTACCCTTAAAGCGAATAAAGGAGACTTGGCTGAGGAACAAATTATACCTGCAGTCTTACGTGGTCAATTTCATATAGCAATGCCCGACATTAACAAGGTGACGGTGTACAACAAGCGTTTTCAACTATTTAATTTACCGTTTTTATTTGTAACACCTGAAGCAGCTCAACGTTTTACCAAGGGTGTTTATGGTGAACGTATGTTATCCCTGTTGGGAGCACAAGGCATTAAAGGTCTGGGTTATCACTACCATGGAATGAAGCAAATGTTGGCAAATCGTATAATGACTGTGCCAAGCATGGCTGAAGGTTTAAAATTTCGTACTAATGGATCGCAAGTAGCCAATGCGCAATCCTATAGTCTTAAAGCTCAACCGATACAAATTGGTGCTGGCAACGTTTTTCCTGCTTTGGAAAACAACACTGTCGATGCACAGGAAAATGTCTGGACGACTATACATGCCAATAGATATTATCAATTTCACTCGCATGTTATGGAAACTAATCATGGTTATAGCGGTAGCTTGGTGATGTCTTCTAAGCGGTTCTGGGATAGCTTGCCAGGTCAGCTCAGAATAGAAATAGAAACTGCGTTGCAAGAAGCTATCGAGTATGGCAACTGGTCCGCAAAAGAGGCTACTGATAAAGCTCGTTCGGCCATTGTTAATAACAATGCTGCGATTATTCACCCAGTCATTGGTGCAGCTCGTGACTCCTGGATGGCTGTAATGTTGCCTATCTGGAGTCAGTTTGAGGATGAAATTGGCTCTGCTTTAATCACAGCTGCTTCATCTCAAAGGTAAACTTAATCGTTTGCTAAAGTTGATAGACAAGTTGTCGTCATATCTCTATGCTTAAGACTATTTAAAATTACAGTTATTAGTCTATATAGTGGAACTTGTTTACGAACCTGCCAATGCGATTGAAGGTCAACTGATTATCAATATGTTGCAGCAAGCGGATATTGAAGCCCACATGCATGGAGCCAATTTGCACAGTGTCATAGGTGAGGTTCAGGCTTTTGGCTTGGTTCGAATCTTTGTTGCTGCTGGTGATTATGAAAAGGCAAAAGATATTATTGATAACTGGAACAACGCAGATATTCTATAGCACTCTATATGGCCCGTAATAAAAACGAACAACATTATCAATTGGTGATGCAAGACTTGAAGGCAAGTGGAGTTGAAACCGAAGAACAGGCTAAAGAAAAAATACAGAACATGATGGGAACTGCCAAGTTGTATAGCAAAGTGGCTGTATTGGTTTTGCTGATTTTCCTTTTGGCTTTACCGCGATATGCAGTTTTCAGCGTCATGATAGCTCTGATTTTCCTGGCTTGGGTCTGGTCTTCAACAATTGCTGGTCGACAATATATTCAACGCTATATTGCTGAAGAAATTGAATCGCTTGAAGCAAAGCCGAATTCGGAAAAGACTCATTGAATTGCCAGATGACGGTTTGTTGACTAAGCTTGTTGTGATGATTGTTGTTGAGCTGTTTTAGGCAATCGAAGCAATTTAAAACGCTAGGGACTGCTGGCATTAACTGACAATCGTAAGTCACAGCGTTTGCTGGTAGAACGTCTGGATTGATTGCTCAAGTAATGCCCAGAATTTAACTATTTCTCAGACGCCGTGTCCTCCTTCGGAACCTTGAGGTTTCAAAAAAATAAAAATACGGAGGCTTAGCGTATGAATGAACTAATGGTGTCGCTGTTATTGTGGATCAGTGGGCAAACAGGATTGTTATATAATGGTTATGATGTACCAGAATTGGTATCTGTCTCTGCTGAAGCTCTGGTGCGGGTACAATATGAAGGTAATTTACCTGAGAATTATGACCCTGGGTCACACGGCTATTTGGGATTGTTTGATCATAACCGCAATCGTGTTTATTTGTTGGCAGAGCTTGATTTAGACAGTGTTGCGGGCCGTTCAGTGTTATTGCATGAATTGGTGCATTACCTGCAATATACTAACAACAGGCATCAGGCTGTTGAATGCCGTCGTAAGCTTGAAGAAATGGCATATTTTACTCAGGAAGCGTATTTGATGGAACATTCCAAGCCAGTACCCTTCAGCATGTGGGATGTGTTTTATCGTATGCAATGTCCTTAACCATCAGCTATATGTCTTATTTGTCTTGGTCGTGCCATTAACTATTTGTAGTAGTTGTCAAAAAACCTTAAGTTGGTTTGAAAATTGGCAATCAAACCTGCACAATCAGAATTGCGTTGTAGTGCGATTAATCAGTTGCTCTGAAGTGTATTGCTTCGCAGTGTTAATCAAGGGGGAGTTGCCCCGCAGACTACTATTTAGGAAAGAGAGCTATTATGAATGCTGAAACATTACGTTGTGCCAATGACTTGAAATTATTCAATAAACTGTTACAAGAGCCCGATGTGATTCAGACGAATAAGCAGCTAGATGGCTTAGCTTCCAAGGGGCCTGCATCAATTCGCCGTCATTTATTGTCAACCTCTGTGCGATTGACGCCAACCATGTCTAAAAGCATTCATGCAATGGCTGAAGACTGTATTGAACGTTTAGGGGTTAATCTGCCGTTGGAGCTTTATGTCTATGCCAGTCCGCAGTTCAATGCAGCATGCTTCAAACCCGAAGATGATCGATTGTATGTTATGTTTTCTTCCAGTTTGTTGGAGGGATTTTCTGAGAGTGAGCTGAAGTTTGTGATAGGGCATGAACTGGGCCACCATGTATATCAGCATCATGACATCCCTATTGGGTATTTATTGCGTGGTGAAACAAAGCCTAGGCCTCGAGTTGCTTTGGAATTGTTTGCCTGGTCGCGTTATGCAGAAATTTCGGCTGATAGAGCTGGGGCTCATTGTGCACAGGATCCGAATGCAGTAGCCAGTTCCTTGTTTAAACTGGCTTCTGGACTGACAGGGAAATCTATCGAGTTTAATCTGGATGACTTTCTGGCACAGGTTGACGATATGCAGGTTGTAGATGCTGAACCTGGGCAAGGCTCGCCAAAAGAAGATTGGTTTGCTACACACCCTTTCAGCCCCTTACGTGTAAAGGCGCTGCAGTTATTTGAGCAGTCTGTATTATCCGCTCGTGGCAAGGTATCTGTCGATGAATTGGAGGTTGGAGTTCAAGGTTTGATGAGTTTGATGGAACCAAATTATATGGAGGGCAAGACCGACGCAGCAGAAGCTATGCGGCGTGCTTTATTTGCTGGGGCAATAGCCGTTGCAAATGCTAGTAAAGGTATATCGGAGCAGGAAATACGGGTTTTTAATGATTTCTTTGGCCGTGATGCATTCAGTGAAAAATTGAATGTAGAGAAGCTTAAGCAACAGTTGCCTGAACGGGCAAAAAAGGTTGCTTCACTGGCAAGTCAGTCGCAGAGAATGCAGGTTTTGCGTGATTTATGCCTGGTGGCACAAGCCGATGGTAAAGTGACGGCAAAAGAGCGTAAGTTACTGGTATCAATAAGTCAGCAGCTGGATGTTCCTGATGCTTTTGTTGATCAGGTGCTTGCTTCTTCAGTCGAGTTGGATTGAGAGCTGGATTGAGGTGAAAGTAAAGGGTTGAAGAGTTTCACCGAGTAGGGCTTTTTATTCTCTTTTTTGTGCAAATAATCAGAAAAAAAATTCCACTATGCTTTTTCTGAATTTGTAAGTTTATGTAAATAAAAGATATTTTTTTTGGCATGCATTGTGCGTAAGCATAAGAGTATTAAGTCCGATAACAATAAAAAATATCGACCAGTAAATGGTCAGGAAGGTTTTTCATGAACATACAAAATTTATTTGCAGTCCGTTTTGTGTTGCTTCTTTTAATCACTTTTTTGAGTGCTAATGCTCAAGCCAAGACGTATGAGTGGCGCTTGGCGCAGACGTGGGGCAATGAACATTTGCTTGGGTTTTCAACCACGCGTTTAAGTGAATTGGTTGAACAGTTATCCGGCGGTCGTTTTGTGATAAAGGTAATCAGTAAAAAAGAACATAAGAACACTCGTGGTATTTTTGATTTTGTCAAAAAAGGGGATTATGAAATGGGGCATTCTGCTTCAAATTTCTGGGTCAAGAAGGACCCTGATACGATGTTCTTCAGTGCTGTCCCCTTCGGTATGGTGACACCAGAGCTGTATTCCTGGTTTTATGAAGGGGGTGGTGTTGAACTGATGAATAAGGTTTATAAAAAACACGGTTTGATGTCATTTCCTGGAGGGAACTCTGGCAACCAGATGATTGGCTGGTTCAACAAAGAAATTAAATCTGTGGATGATTTAAAAGGATTGAAAATGCGTCTGCCTGGTTTAGCAGGTGAGGTTATGAAAGGCTTAGGTGTTGAGATTAATAATGTGCCTGTGAGCCAATTAAAGGAAGCGCTGTCCAGTGGGCAACTGGAGGCTGTTGAATTTGTAGGGCCTGCTATCGATTTGAATCTGGGTTTGCAGGATGTTGCAAAATTTTATTATACCGGCTGGCATTCACCCAGTTCTGAAATGCAGTTTTTAGTGAATCCTGAGGCTTATGCCGATTTACCTGAAGATTTGCAGTATATTTTGAAACAGGCCATGCGATTAGCAGCATATGACTCCTTTACTAAAATTGTTTTTCAAAACGGTGTCAAAATGCAAGAGCTGCGCACCCAATATCCAAACATTGTTCTTCGCTCATTTCCTTCTGATGTAATGCGGGCTTTGAGTGCAGAAACCAATCGACTCTTACAGGAAATGGCTAAAGTCAGTTCAGATGGTTTGACCCAGGAGATTATTGACTCTATGGAAAAACATAAACGTCGTTCCAGGCTTTGGACTCGTTTCTCAGATCAGGCTTATTTAAACAATGTCGGTTTATAAGGGAAGATAAGAGACCTGATTAAATATTTGTTTGGTCGCTACTAAGAAGGTGCTTCTGAAGTTATAAAACAGCCGTTAAAAAACAAGAAGTGTGCTGTTTCTTTGAATGGAGCTATATAGAGGAAAGGGAGTAGGTCAAAGCGAGGCTTCAGGCTGAAGTCTCGCTTTTACTCAGTTTTCTACTATCAGGTTTGTTCAGTGTAGCTGATGTTTGTTATAAAAAAGTATTGCTTTGAAAGCGGCGGAAACTGCCAATTACTACTCCCCAGATGACCAAGTCTGATTCGCGTTTAATTTCAATATCCGGGTAATCAGGGTTTTCAGGTAATAATTTGATCAGTCCCCCTCGTCTATAGAGCCGCTTAACGGTCAACTCACCATCCAGTGCAGCAATGACGATTTTGTTGTGAATGGCCTTTTTTGAACGGTCTACAATCAGAATGTCATCCGGAACGATTCCGGCATCCTTCATTGACTCTCCCTCAACCCGTAGCATAAAAGTGGAATCAGGGCGTTCAATCAGGTATTCATTCAGATCAAGTGCATTATCAACATGGTCATCTGCCGGAGAAGGAAAGCCAGCTGCGACTCTGCTGCTATATAACGGGATGTTTAAGGTTTCAATGTTGTTTCCTTCTGTCCAATCTGCGGCAGGTGCAATTATGTCAACATCACTGCTGATTGAGTGTGGTGTATCTTTGGATTTTTTATTGATACTTTCTATATTGGACCCCTGTTGACCGCCTGGAATATAATGGTTTTTCAGAAATGTTTTGATTTGAGTGACACTGCCTTCTGGTACTCGAATTGCTTTAGTGGGTTCTCCATATTTGCCTGTGCCGCTGGGACGACCGGAGCCAGAACGTTTACCTCCTCGTTTAGGACTGGCTTGTGAAATATGTGTGAGATTTTTCTGCAAGCTGTCGGAATTGTTCTCCGTTTGCTTGCCGATAGTTTTATCGTTTTTGCTCATAATGCCCTCTTCGAGTCATATTGGTATCGAGAATACGGTAATTTAATGCTATCTTACTCGTTGTTGATTGAATAAATAGTAGCTGATTTATTCAATTGATAATTGTACAAAAATCAAAATGTATTTGTCCAGCACAAAAAAAAGTTAAATTTACCTTGTTCTTTTGCTAAATTATGCAAAGATAGTATATATAGAGTTAGTAAATCATTGTTTATTCGTGAAAAATAAACAAATTCTAAAAATAATAATAAGAGTGAAGAGAGTACTAAAAAGTACAAAATAATAATGATAAAGCACCAAAACAAGCACAAGAAGTTCAATTTGGTTGTCCAACCTGGTGCCTACTAAAGAGTTTAATCAAATGAAAAAAATAATCCCTTTCTTTATAGCCGTTTCATTTGCCATTGGGTCTATGTCGCCTGCAGTAGCGCAGACCGTTAAATGGCGGATTGCAGAAACATGGCCTAAAGATTTTCCTTTGTTTGGGGATGCCGTCAAGAAGATGATCAAGAATGCGGATGAGTTGTCTAACGGCCGTTTGCAAATTGTTTCTGAAACTAAAGAAAAGCATAAACGTCCTCTTGGTATCTTTGATATGGTTAAGGAGGGTGAGTATCAAATGGGGCACTCAGCGTCCTATTATTGGAAGGGTAAGGATATTAATACTTTGTTCTTCACTACTCTGCCTTTAGGCATGATTGCTCCAGAGCAGTACGCCTGGTTCTATTATGGTGGTGGATTGGAGCTGATGCAGAAGGCGTATGCGAAATACGGTGTTTTATCCTATCCAGGTGGCAACACCGGTAACCAGATGGGTGGTTGGTTTCGCAAAGAAATAAAAAGTCTGGAGGACTTGAAGGGCCTGAAAATGCGCATTCCCGGTCTGGCGGGGGATGTGATTAAAACGTTGGGCGTTGAGCCGGTTAACATTCCTCCAGGTGAGCTATACTCTGCTTTGGAATCAGGCACGATTGATGCTTTGGAGTGGGTGGGGCCTTCTCTGGATTTAGGTATGGGGTTTCATAAAATAGCACCATTTTATTACACGGGCTGGCATGAACCTGCAACCGAGCTGCAGTTTATGGTGAATAAAGAGGCTTACGATAAATTGCCTAAAGATTTACAGAAGGTATTAGATGCTTCCATACGCTTAGCAGCTTATGATGCTTACATCGAAATCTATCATGCCAGTATCAATAACTTGAAACGTATGCGGGCAGAATACCCAGATATAAAAATTCGCTCTTTCCCTTCAGAAGTAGTGAGGGCGTTGAGTCGTGAAACGGCAAAGCAAATTCAAGCAATGGCGGATGAGGGTGAACCTTTGACTAAAGATATTATTCAGTCATTAACAAGTTACAAAGAGAAGGCGCGAGTCTGGACGCGAATCTCTGATCAAGCATATTTGAATAACTCCGGTTTATAAGTAGAAGAGGTTAATAATGGCAACAACAAATACAGCTCCAGCTACTGGCTTTTTAGGAAAATATCGTGGTTTGGCAATATCTATCACGGTCTTGATTCTATTGATTGTCGGCTTGCTGCTACTCAATTTATTTTTCTCAAATCAGTTGCAGAAAAGTACAGAAACGACAAATGCAGCGAGTCGTCAAGGTGCTTTGGTTCAGCAAATGTCCAAGGATTTGTTTTTCATAACATCGCAATACCAGAAAGTATTGCCCTATAGCGATGAAAAGCTTGTGTTAAAAGACACCATGGATGTATTCGATGGCACACTAACAGCGTTTGCTGAAGGTGGTGTGATCCTAAGTACAGAAGAAGGTTCTGATATTGCTACCAAACAAATTCAGGTTGCTAAAATTGCTGGCCCTAGAGCTAAAGAAGTTATCAGTGAGGCCAGAACGATCTGGCAAGGGTACCTGGATAGTGTTTATCCGATCTTTGATAAGGAAGAAAATAATCAGTCTGAATTACTTAATGCTACAGTTTACGCAGAGGATAATAACAAACGTTTAACGGAACTGATGGATAGTTTGAGTGACGTGATTCGAGGGCAGGGTGAGAAAAACCTTCAATACTTGCGCATCGCACAAATTATTGGTATTACTCTGGCGGTTGCAATGTTCTTATTCACCATTTTTCGTACGGTGCGAAATTTGCGAGAGAATGATGAAGAGTTGGAACTGGCACGACAAGAGACAACAGGCATTCTGAATACCGTTCGCGAGGGTTTGTTCCTGCTGGATGATGACTTGGTTATCAGTAGCCAGTATTCAAATGAAATGGAAGAAATTTTTGAGACAACCAATATCGGTGGGCGAGAGTTCGCTAATCTGGTGCAGGATATCGTTTCTCCGGGTGAACTGGATACTGTAAAAGAATTTATTAAACTCTTGTTTGACCCTCATGTCATTGAGGATTTGATTGGTAACTTGAATCCATTGGAGAAAATCAAGGTAAATCTGACTAAACAAGACGGTACTTATATGACTAAGTATCTGAACTTCAACTTTTATCGAGTTATGCGTCGGGACAAAATTCATGATGTCTTGGTATCGGTTCGAGATATTTCTGATCAAGTATTACTGCAACAACAATTAGAAAGCACCAAAGAGCAAGGTGAACAACAAGTCGAAATGTTGGTTTCTTTCTTGCACGCCAATCCCAAAATGCTGAAACGATTTTTGGTTGATTCACGTGAATCTTTGGGTGACATCAATAACATTTTGAAAGAGCCAGTATCGAGTAAGGCGGATTTCAAAACAAAAGTAGATAAAATGTTTATCGAGGTTCACCGAATGAAGGGTGAAGCTGGATCAATGCAATTTGAAGCTTTTGCTGAAAAAGCGCATGAGTTTGAAAGTGATCTGGCTGAATTGAAGAAAGTGAGCAATATTGAAGGTATGGACTTTTTGCCGCTGGCTATTCGACTGGATAAATTGATTTCTTATACCGATACCTTGAATGAGTTGTCATCTCGATTGGGTAACTATGGCGCTGAAGTTGATGGTGGCGGTGCAGTTGCTGCTGGGCCTTCTTTGTCGGATATGGCAGCCGAGTGGTCTCATTTGCCTACAATGGTTGAAAAGATTGCCGATGAAACAGGCAAAAAAGTTGAATTCGTTATGAGCGGGTTAGTCGAAAGTGATTTGAATGAAAAATACCGCAGCTTTGTTAACGATGTAAGTATTCAATTGATTCGTAATTCACTAGTTCATGGCATTGAGGATACGGATGATCGTAAACAAAAGTCTAAAAAAGAAACCGGTCGTATTGACTTACGTGTTTCAAAACTGCAGGATGGCTCGCTTGAATTGATTGTTCGAGATGATGGGCGTGGTTTGGACTTCAGCAAGATTCGTAAAAAAGTGGTTGATGAAGGTTTGGCAACTACCGATGAAGTTAAAGGTTGGTCTGAAAGTAAAATTGTCAGTGCAGCCTTTTCAACCGGATTTTCCACTGCTGATGAAACAAGCATGCATGCCGGTCGCGGTGTTGGCCTTGATGTGATTCGTGATGGTGTTAAAACAATGGGTGGAAAGTTGTTGCTGCGACATATGGCAGACAAATTCTGTCAATTTGAGATAGTGTTGCCGCCACAAGCCGCATAAAGTTAAGCTAATGATGAAAAATAAGAATAACTAGTGTAACTAGGGGTAAATATGATTAAACTTTTGATAGTGGATGATTCAAATATCATTCGCTCACGCATCGAGAGAATTTATTCGGCAAGTTTTGACATCGAAGTGGTGGCCAAAGCATCTAATGGTAAAGAAGCTATATACTTTTTAGATGAGCATAAGCCCGATATTGTAACGATGGACTTAACGATGCCTGAGATGGATGGCATTGCGTGTATTGACAAGATGATGGCGATTAATCCAAAGATCAAAATCATTGTTGTTTCTGCCCTTTCTGACAAGGCAACTGGAATCCAGGCTTTGGCAAAGGGCGCCCGAGGGTTTTTGTGTAAACCTTTTTCTGATGAAGAGTTGCTAGAGGCATTGGAAAAACTGGTGAAAAGCAAAGACAGACTTAATGAGAAGAATAAGAAAGATAAGAAAAAATGAACGAAGAATTTGTAAGTGTTTTTGTGAAGGGGATGATGAAGTATATAGAGCACATCCCAGATATTGAGGCTGAAGTAGGTGCACCCTATTTGGTCGAAAATGATAACCCGGTTTCTTATGACATTACGGGCATTATCGGAATTTCAGGTGAGCGCAAGGGCTGCGTCTATTTCACGGCGCCGCGTGTGTTTTTATCGCATATGCTGGTTTTGCAGGGTGAGAAAAACCTGTCTGATGAAAACTTGCTGGATTTGTCCGGTGAGATCGCCAATACTATCTCGGGTAATGCACGGGCTGATTTTGGAAAGAACTTTCTGATTTCTGTTCCAGTTGTGGTCGAAGGGGCTCCGAAGAATGTTCATTTGCCACAGGGAGTACGCTCTTTCGCGATTCCTGTTACTTGGCGTTCCTATACTCCTTTATTGATTGTTAGTCTGGAAAACGGCTCAAAATAATAAACTATTCAGCTTAATATTCAGCTTAAACTGTGGCTAAATAGAAAAGCCGCTTGAGACAACAGTGATGTCTTAAGCGGCTTTTAGCTATATCGCTTTACTCAATCCGCCCCAATGCCTCAATTGCTTAGATCTGCGAAGGTAATGGCATTTTTCCACAAAGAAAGCTGAGCTTTTGATAACTTCCGATAAAAGAAAAGTCTAAAAAGGTTCAACGGAATCCGCTGTTAATCTCCTGAAGTATGTCATTTCCTGGACAGAGTTCTTTTTCTGACAGTGAATTTAAAGGCTTTTTCACTGTATTCAACATTTCATGCAAATCTGCTGTATCGGGATCAACGTAAATCAATCCAGTTAACAGTTTATCCTGTTGCTTATGTTCCAATAAGGTTTTTATAGCATGATCGCGCTGAGTTGGATCATAACTGTCATCTGTTTTGTGCAGTTGAACGTTGTCACCATTATGCAAGGTGACTGTCTGCGTTGAACCGGGGGATTGTTGCAAGGTGATTTCCTGCTCAACGGGAACAAAGTCAACTACAGCGCCAGCTTCTACATGCTCACGAGTATAGTCATAACTCTTGGTTGAACCTTGATGATTATTGAAGGTCACGCAAGGTGAGATTACATCAATCAGAGCAAACCCATTGTGGGATAGTGCGGCTTGCATCAACGGAACTAATTGTTCTTTATCCCCTGAGAAACTGCGAGCAACAAACGATGCTCCCAGTTCAAGCGCAACACTGACCAGATCAATAGATTCAAATGGGTTGGAGTAACCCTTCTTGTTTTTTGAACCCTCATCAGCTGTAGCTGAGTCCTGACCTTTGGTTAAACCATAGCATCCATTGTTTTCAACAACGTACATCATGTTCAGGTTACGCCTGACGACATGCGCAAACTGTCCCATGCCTATCGAAGCGGTATCGCCATCTCCCGAGACCCCAATATAGGTTAAATTCCGATTCGCAGCATTAGCTCCTGTAGCAACTGAAGGCATACGACCATGGACTGAATTAAAACCATGGGCTTTGTTCAGAAAGTAGGTGGGTGACTTAGAAGAACAACCAATGCCTGACACTTTGGCAACTCGATGTGGTTCTATATTCAAGCCCCAAACGGCTTGAATAATGGCTGCGCTGATGGAGTCATGTCCACAACCGGCACACAAGGTTGAAATGGACCCTTCATAGGCCTGAGAGGTTAATCCCAGCTGATTTTCTGGCAATTGAGGGTGGCGGAAATTCGGTTTATAAAAGCTCATAGTTCTGCTCGCTACTTGCCAGAGGTCAATTGGGCGCTTTCAAGGTGGGACTTGATCTGTCGCAGTACGACGGATGAACTAAGAGGGTCCCCATTGAAATTAAGAATGGATGTCAATTTTTCCGGATTGATTTCTAATTCGTTAATCAGTAATGTCCGCATTTGACCGTCCCGGTTTTGGTCAATAACGAACACAGTGTCATGTTGTTCAATAAATTCCAGCACAGATTGATGAAAAGGAAACGCTTTGAGTCGTAAGTCATTGCAAATCTGTCCATTGGACTGTAAATGGTCCAGTGCTTCACGGCAGGCTTCGTTGGATGTGCCATAATGAATTATGCCGACACTTGCTTTGCTGTCGCGCAAGTTGGGGACTGGTTTTGGTAAATAGTCAGGTGCTGTAGCCCATTTTTTTAGCAGGCGTTCCAGATTCTTTGCATAAATGTCACCATCTTCAGTATAAACGGCATAGTCATCACGAGATGTTCCTCGAGTAAAAAAAGCGCCTTTTTCAGGGTGTGTGCCAGGGTAGGTGCGATATGTGATGCCATCATCATCAATGTCCAGATAACGACCAAATCGTTCCATCTTGTCTAATTGTTCAGCAGACAAAACTTTGCCCCTTTTATACTGGCGTTCATCATCCCAGTCCAATGGTTCCGAGATGTGTTCATTCATACCAAGGTCAAGATCGGTCAACATGATGACTGGTGTCTGCAGTTGCTCAGCGATATCAAACGCTGAAGCGGTTAAATCAAAGCACTCCTTAGGCGAAGCCGGAAATAGCAATACATTCTTGGTATCACCATGTGAGGCATATGCTGCAGGAAGGACGTCGGATTGCTGGGTCCGGGTGGGCATGCCTGTTGAGGGACCTGCGCGTTGAACATCGATGAGTACTGTTGGCACTTCGGCAAAATAGGCTAAGCCAAGAAACTCGTTCATCAGTGATAAGCCCGGGCCGCTTGTTGCTGTAAAGCTGCGAGCGCCATTCCATCCGGCACCTATGGTCATGCCCATGGCTGCCAGTTCATCCTCCGCTTGAATGACGATGAAGTTTCTGCTGCCATCATCTTCTGTGCGCAGCTTGTTGGCATATTTGTCGAAAGCTTCAGCAACTGAGGTCGATGGCGTTATCGGATACCAGGCGGCAACAGTTGCACCGCCATAAACACAGCCAAGTCCACAGGCGGTGTTGCCATCAACCAGAATTTTGTCTTGCAGCAAGTCGCGTTGTTCCAAGCGAATGGGTAATGGGCAGGCAAAGCGCTCTTCAGCGGCATCAAAGCCCAGTTTCAGAGCCTCCACATTCATTGGGATCAGTTTGGGTTTTGCTTTGAACTGATCGCTGATCAGACCTTCCAGAACCGAGAAGTCGATTTTCAACAAAGCAGCCAGTGCGCCAACATAAATAATGTTTTTGAAAAGTTGCCGCAAGCGAGGCACTTCGTAATGCGCGTTGCATATTTGTGTTAAAGGAACACCGAGATAATTAATATCATCCCGGATCATGTTTAGATCCAGTGGGTAGCTGTTGTCGTAGAAAAAATAACCGCCGGGCATGACCTCTTTAATGTCATTTGCCATGCTCTGCGGGTTGACTGAGACCATCAGTTCTACCTGTCTGCCACGTTTAGCCAGATATCCTGCTTCTGACACTCTCACCTCATACCAGGTAGGCAAACCCTGGATGTTGGATGGAAAGATATTGCGTGGGCTCACGGGGATGCCCATGCGAAAGATGGCTTTTGCGAACAGGTTATTTGCACTGGCTGAGCCAGAGCCATTAACATTGGCAAATTTGACAACGAAGTCATTGATCGCTGAAATTTTTTGTTCGCATTGATTTACTTTGCGAAACTTTTTCTTAGAACTCAATGCGATATTCATGATGCTTCCTCCAAACGCTCTTCCAGGCCTTGTAGAGCATTAACTTTGGGGGGCTGCCCTGCTTTGGTGACACCGTAAAAATACTTCTGCATATCCCAGGCTGAAGTAGGGCATCGTTCAGCACAAAGCCCACAATGTAGACAGACATTCTCGTCTTTTACTAATACTCTTTGTGTTTTTAAGGTATCTGACACATACAAATCCTGACTTGTGTCATCTGCCGGGGCATTCAAACGAGTGCGTAGGTCGGCTTCTTCACTTGGAGTTGTGAACGTTATGCAGTCTGTTGGGCAAATGTCGGTACAACCATCGCATTCAATGCATTTGTCTTCGCTGAAGACGGTTTGTACATCACAGTTCAGGCAACGTTCTGCTTCTTTAAAGCCAGTGTTGGTGTCAAAACCCAATTCAGATTCGATCATTCTGCTTGATAAGGCAGTAGCGACATCAAGGTGCTTTGAGGCATAGCGGTCATCGTCGACTACGGCACTGCCATAAGCCCATTCGTGGATGCCCATTTTAGTGCTGGTAAGATTTGTGCCAGGAGCCAGGCGGTCATTGATATCCTTGCCTTTGAGAAATAAATCAATAGAGATGGCCGCTTGGTGCCCCTGGGCAACAGCAGTGATAATATTTTCCGGGCCTAAGGCAGCATCACCGCCAAAGAATACTTTAGGATTAGACGACTGAAATGTGTCTTGTGTCAGTTCAGGCGCACCCCATTGATTGAAGTTAACGCCACAGTCAGCCTCAATCCAGGGGAAAGCTGTTTCCTGTCCGATTGCCAGTAAAACATCATCTGCTTCAATAAAGACTTCTTCGCCGGTAGCTTTAATAGTGCGTTTACCTGAATCATCGTAATGAGACTCAACGATTTCAAAGGTCATTCCAACGAGCTTGCCATCCTTAACCACAAATTCTTTGGGGCTATGATTAGGCTTGAAGGGAATGTTCTCAGCCATGGCATCTTCCTTTTCCCAGGGAGATGCCTTCATATCATCATACTTGCTACGGACAGTGACAATAACATCTTCACCGCCGATACGCTTGGCTGTACGACAACAATCCATGGCGGTATTGCCACCACCAACGATGATGACTTTTTTGCCAATGGTTTCAATATGTTCAAAGGCAACGCTGGATAACCAGTTGATGCCAATGTGAATGTTGGCATCCGCTTCCTGTCGGTTAGCTAAACGTTTGAGATCCTTGCCTTGTGGAGCACCAGTGCCAATGAAAACAGCGTCATAATCAGCAGCGAGGACCTCTTTGAGGCTTTCAACACGTCGATTAAAAAATTGAGTAACACCCATGTCCAGAATATAGCCAACCTCTTCGTCCAAGACGCTTTCCGGTAATCGAAAAGAGGGAATCTGGCTGCGCATGAAGCCGCCTGCCTTGGGGTTTTCATCATAGATGTCAATGGAATAACCCAGTGGCATCAGATCTCTGGCAACTGTCAATGATGCTGGGCCAGCACCGATTAATGCTATCTTTTTGCCATTTTTCTTTATGGGAATATCTGGCAATCGATGTTCAATGCTGGCTTTATTGTCGGCAGCAACACGCTTTAAACGACAGATGGCGACAGGTTCTTCATCGACTCTGCCGCGTCTGCAGGCTGGTTCACAAGGGCGGTCACAGGTTCTGCCGAGTACGCCAGGGAATACATTGGACTCCCAATTGACCATATACGCATCGTCGTAACGTTGCTGGGCAATTAATCGTATATATTCGGGAACAGGAGTGTGGGCAGGGCAGGCATATTGACAATCGACTACTTTATGAAAGTATTCGGGGTCTTTGACGTTGGTGGGCTTCAACGGACTTCTCCAAAGTTTTATTCACTTACTGCATAATAGTAATGCAATATTGTTGTCATAAAATTGTCATAATGCAACAACATTTTCTTTTTTATACGTTCAAACCCGATTTATTACACTAATTATGCTAAAAATGCATACATGGGTGTCGGTTGATCTGATTGTCAGGTATTACCACCAGAATTTGTTCCATAGGTCCGGGTTAGCCCAATTTTTTGCATTGAACCAATCCGGTGTTTTTTTGTAGCTGTCAATATTGTAGTGGTAGATGACAACGGGTTTGTCCGAACGGTCACTCACAGTGGGTTCATCTTTCGCTGGATACTGGTTGATGCGAATCAGTCCAAATGCGAGCAAATCGTGAGCTTGCCAATCACAGTGGTTTAAATTGACAATAACGGCTAGACGGGGAGAGCACAGATCACGTAAACGTCCTAACAACTGTTGACTTGTGGTTTGCGAAAGTGATTCCAGGGTTTCAGTGACGATGGCCAGATCATAACGATCTTTCAAAGCCGGGTGATCCAAGGTGATGTCGTAATTGATTCGTACGACATCACAGGGTTTGTGTATGAGTTGACGTTGTTGCTCATAGTCTTTGCCGACAAGCTGCTGTTGATCGCCAACAATCAAAATACGATCAGGTGCGCAGTTATCCAGTAAAGTTTCCAGGTCAAAGATTGATTCTCTTGGGTAATTCATGATTGTTTATTCCAAATTCGTTGCCAACTGTTAAGTCATACAGTAATCTCACAGCTTATCAAAACCTGTCCGAAAACGTTGGAAATTTGTAATGACGAATGTAATTGAACGTCAATCACTAGGTGAGTTTACCGAGCAAGCGTATTTAAACTACTCGATGTATGTGATTCTGGATCGAGCTTTGCCTTTTGTTGGCGATGGTTTAAAGCCTGTGCAACGACGCATAGTCTATGCCATGTCAGAATTGGGCTTGCATGCGGCTGCCAAATATAAAAAGTCTGCCCGCACGGTGGGGGATGTTCTGGGTAAGTTTCACCCTCATGGCGATAGTGCCTGTTATGAAGCGATGGTGCTGATGGCACAACCTTTCAGCTACCGCTATCCTCTGGTTGATGGTCAGGGAAACTGGGGTTCAACAGATGACCCTAAATCCTTTGCTGCAATGCGTTATACCGAAGCAAAGTTGACCCCTTATGCACAAACCCTGCTATCTGAATTGGGTCAGGGAACGGTTGACTGGATTCCTAACTTTGATGGCACCATGCAGGAACCAAAACAGTTGCCAGCAAGGTTGCCTAATATATTGTTAAACGGTGCCGCAGGCATTGCAGTAGGCATGGCAACGGATATCCCATCGCATAACTTGTCTGAGGTCGTTGATGCCACTGTGTATCTGATTGATCAACCTAAGGCCAGTGTTGAAGAACTCTGTGAATTTATTCAAGGGCCGGATTATCCGACTGAAGCAGAAATTATTACACCCAAAGAGCAGATCCTGGATATGTATCGAACCGGCAATGGTTCGGTTCGTCAGCGTGCTCTTTATCAAATGGAAAATGGTGATGTCATCATTACTGCGTTGCCATACCAATGCTCTGGATCTAAGGTGCTGGAGCAAATTGCAGCCCAGATGGTTGCGAAAAAATTACCCATGGTAGCTGATTTACGCGATGAGTCTGATCAGGAAAACCCGATTCGTCTGGTGATTGAACCTCGTTCAAACCGCGTTGATATTGATGCTTTGATGGGCCATTTGTTTGCCACTACAGACTTGGAAAAAAGCTATCGAGCCAATCTTAATATGATTGGTCTGGATGGCAGGCCGCATGTCTATAATCTGGCAGAAATTCTGACGCACTGGATCAGTTTCAGGATAACCACAGTAACCCGACGATTGCAGTTTCGTCTGGACAAGGTGCTTGAACGTCTGCACATTCTGGAAGGTTTATTAATAGCCTACTTGAATATCGACGAAGTGATTGCCATTGTTCGTACTGAAGATGATCCCAAGCAAGTGATGATGCAGCGCTTTAATATTTCTGATCGCCAGGCCGAGGCGATTCTTGAGTTGAAGTTGCGTCGACTGGCCAAGTTGGAAGAATTTAAAATTAAAGCAGAACAGGAAGAATTGTCACATGAACGTGAACAACTTGAACTGTTGCTGGGATCAAAAGCTCGTTTGAAAACTTTGATCAAAAAGGAATTATTGGCGGCGAAAGATGAGTTTGGTGATCCGCGTCGGTCCCCAATTGAAGTGCGAGAAGCGGCCAAGATTATCAGTGAACAGGATTTGATTCCATCAGAAGCTATCACTGCAGTTCTGTCATCTCAGGGTTGGATTCGTGCGGCCAAAGGTCATGAGATTGATCCAGCTGAACTCAACTACAAAGCGGGAGACGCTTTTTTACACGCTGCTCGTGGGCGTACCAACCAGACTTTGGTACCGATGGATTCTACCGGAAGAACCTATGCGGTTGCCGCTCATGGGTTGCCATCGGCGCGTGGACAGGGTGAACCCTTGTCGAGTCAATTAACGCCACCTCCCGGAGCGACATTCACCGCGCTAATGCTGGATGATGCACAAGCGTATTACACCTTGGCCAGTGATTCTGGCTACGGCCTGGTATGTCAGCTCAATGACATGCTGACCAAGAACAAAAAAGGCAAAGCAACACTGAGTGTGCCTAAAGATGGAAGCAGTCTTATGCCAATCAAGGTAAATGACTATGAACAGGACAGCCTGGCGGTAGTTACAACCGGTGGATATCTGTCGGTATACGCACTGAGTGAGCTGCCACAATTGGCGAAAGGTAAAGGGGTGAAGTTAATCAACATTCCAGCAAAACTGCTCAAAAGCCGTGAAGAAATTGTACAAAGCGTGATGGTGTTGTCACAAGGGCAGGAATTATTGGTCCATGCGGGTAAACGCTATTTGCGACTAAAAGGTGCTGATTTAGAACATTATCGTGGTGAGCGTGGTTTGCGCGGCAAGAAGCTTCCACGAGGGTTTCAACAAGTCAGCCATTTATCAATTGAAGGATAGCTTAGAGAACATTAAGGAAATAAAGAGAAACGTTATGAATAAACTGGAACAACTGAGACAAATGACAGTGGTTGTGGCTGATACTGGCGATTTGGCGGCTATTAAAGAATATCAACCGCAAGATGCAACGACGAACCCATCACTATTGTTGAAAGTGGCACAAGACCCTGATTATGCTTCTTATATAGATGCCGCCATCGCTAAAGCAAATGGAAATGTTGATGAGGCGGTAGACCAATTCGCTGTAGCGATTGGCTGTGAAATCTTGGATATCGTTCCTGGGCGGGTGTCGACTGAAGTTGATGCACGTCTGTCTTTTGATACTGATGCGACTCTGGCTAAAGCACGCAAGTTGATTGCGCTTTATGATGAGCAAGGCATAGAGAAAGACCGTGTTCTCATCAAGATTGCTTCGACTTGGGAAGGCATACAAGCCGCACATCAATTGGAGCTTGAGGGTATCAATTGTAATCTGACCCTGTTATTTGGCTTTGCCCAAGCGGTAGCCTGTGCTGAAGCGGGTGTGTTTTTGATTTCCCCCTTCGTCGGCCGGATCCTGGATTGGCACAAAGCAAACGGTGAGCAACAAGTTTTTGCTCCTGAGGAAGATCCGGGTGTACAGTCGGTTACGCAGATTTATAACTACTACAAGCAACATGATTATAATACGATTGTTATGGGAGCCAGTTTTCGTAATGTCGGTGAAATTGAAGCCTTGGCTGGCTGTGACTATTTAACCATAGGCCCCAACTTTCTCGAAGAACTGCGTCAGGATCAAAACGAACTTAAACGCCAATTATCTGCTGACAATAGTGGTGCCATTCAGGAAAAGCTTTCATTGTCCGAAGAAGAGTTTCGCTGGATGTTAAATGAGGACGCTATGGCGACTGAAAAATTGGCTCAAGGGATACGAGCATTTGCGGCAGATCAGCTTAAGCTTGAAGATGTGATTAAAGCCAAGCTCTAAGTTCAGACCTTAAGATGGATAAAAAAGCCACATAACTCTATGTGGCTTTTTTTGTCGGTTTTCTAATTAGCTGCAGTTTCATTTCTAGTCAAATCAGAACAGTGATGAAAATCATTTGAAAGCTATCATTGTTGCTCTATAAAAAGATGAGCTGATGAGTATGCATTTGGGTGCAAACACAGCCTTAACTATCACCTTATTTATTTGTACTGGGTATTGGAAGAGGAGGTGTATGCAGATTGCCAGTAATAAAACTGGATGATTAACGCTGTAGTTTTTATAAAAATGTATCGTTTTTTGTCACACATCGTCACTGGTGATTGTCTAAAGTTATAAGACCAACATAATTCACGTTGAGGTGAAAGTGAAAGATACACTTAATACATTAGTTTATGAGGCGCAACAAGGCAGTAAGGTGGCATTGGAAGGTGTCATCAGCGAAACTCAGGATTTAATTCATCATCTATCGATGCGCATCTTGGTTAACCCTCAAGATGCTCAGGATGCGACTCAGGAAATTTTGATCTTAGTAGTTACTAAATTATCACAATTTCAGGGAGAAAGTGCATTTACAACCTGGGCCTATCGAGTAGCGACTAACTATCTGTTGACAGCAAAGAAAGTAGCGCAGAGAAACCCTGGCCTGAGCTTTGATATGTTTCAGGCAGATTTGGAGGGTGGGTTAAGTCCAGCTGACCAGCAGAGTGCAGACGACTTTGTAATGCTGAATGAACTGCGTATATCCTGCACAATGGCGATGCTCTTGTGCTTGAAAATGGGCTATCGTATTGCCTATGTTTTGGGGGATATTCTTGAACTGGATCATTCTGAGGCTGCTGAAATTTTGCAGGTCAGTAAGGTTAATTTCCGCAAACGTTTATCTCGAGCACGAGCTGATGTGGTGGGCTTTGCCTCCAGCTCCTGTGGTTTAGTGAGCTCGCGGGCCAAGTGCTCCTGCCCAGCCCGTTTGCCTGCAGCGGTAAAGTGTGGACGGGTTCAAGAAGGAAGAACGCTGTATGCCGCTCAAAATGCTTCCAGTTATGAGCAGGCCATGGCATCCACGCAAGGATTGATTGACGATTTAAAGGTGCTGAAATTACAAAAGTCTACCGGTTATTACAAAAGCCCGGAGAATCTAAAGGCGAGAATTTTGCGAATCGTGGATGTTGGTGTCTGACCATCAGTCTGTGTAAAAAAGCATAACCCCCACAACATTTCTAAAATCATTTGCCGAAGGCCATTCAGATGACCTTATTCGGCACACTTTCTGGGCAATATCATGACACAATTTTTGAAAAAAATAGCGGTAACTACAGCCTTTATTTTAGGGCCAACATTAACTATAGCGAGCGAAGAAAAGACAATGAGTGAAGATCACAAGAAAGTTCTTGAAACCATTACTTCCATGGGTACAGCCTATAACGCGGGTGATATTGATGCTGTGATGACAGCTTATGACGCATCTGCAGTAGTGGCTTTCGAGCCTGGTAAACCCATCGGTGGAACTGAAATGGTAAAACAGATGTTTCAGGAATCTCTGGTAATACAACCTAAATTTGTTTTTGGTGAGCATGATGTCATTATTACTGATGATGTTGCATTGCACATCACTCCTTGGGAAATGACAGGTCAGTCACCAGAGGGTCAACAAATCAAGCAAAGTGGTTTGTCTGTAGCTGTGCTGCGTAAGCAGGATAATGGAGATTGGTTATTGCTGATTGACAACCCTCATGGGCATGGTTTGTTGCCATAAATCGTTTTTGACGGGCCACTGTTGACTGATTTTTCTGGCTTTCACTGAAGGCGTGGACTCAGAGCCAGCAAGACCTTTTCAAAGGGTATGTTGTACTCATAGAAGAAGACCTGATTAAATGGAATGAATCAGGTTTTTTCACTTTTGTGGTGCTTTTTATTTTTTCTGAGCTCCAAAATGGTGCATTTCATAATCATTGAGTCTCACTATCCACGTTTCTAAGCCTTATTAGTGAGGATTTGTTTTAATTTTAAAAATTGGCATGTTATCTGCTACTGACCGAATACAGACAAAAATAATTTTTACGTATGAGGAATAAGCAATGTCTCAATTTTTAAAGAAGATAAGTGTGGTTACTGCCTTAACAACCGCTATATGTTCGAATGCAGTAATGGCGGCAGAGACTATCAAAGTGGGTGTTTTGCACTCATTGTCAGGCACCATGGCGATCAGTGAAACAACACTGAAGGATACGGTTTTGATGATGGTTGCCGATCAAAATGCTAAGGGAGGGCTTTTAGGTAAAAAGCTGGAACCTGTTGTTGTTGATCCTGCTTCTAACTGGCCTCTTTTTGCTGAGAAAACCCGTGAGTTGTTGACCGAGGATAAAGTGGATGTGATTTTTGGTGCCTGGACATCCGTTTCGCGCAAATCATTGCTTCCGGTAATAGAAGAGTTGAACGGTTTATTGTTTTATCCTGTACAGTATGAGGGAGAAGAATCCTCTAAAAATATCTTCTACACAGGCGCTGCTCCCAATCAACAGGCTATCCCAGCGGTTGATTATTTAATGGATGAACTTGAAGTAACGCGTTGGGTGTTGGCTGGCACTGATTATGTCTACCCGCGGACAACGAACAAAATCCTTGAGGCTTATCTGAAATCTAAAGGGGTTGCCCAAGATGACATCATGATCAGTTACACACCTTTTGGTCACTCGGACTGGCAGGGCATTGTCTCTGATGTGAAAAAATTTGGTTCAACGGGTAAGAAAACTGCAGTTGTTTCAACTGTCAATGGTGATGCCAATGTGCCTTTTTATAAGGAACTTGCTAATCAGGGTATTTCGGCGGAGCAAATCCCTGTCGTTGCATTTTCTGTTGGTGAAGAAGAGTTGTCCGGTTTTGATACTAAACCATTGGTTGGGCACTTGGCTGCCTGGAATTATTTTCAAAGTGCAGAGTCGGCCGAAAATGAAGAGTTCATTGCGAACTGGAAAACATTTATCAAAAATGAAGATCGTGTCACTAATGACCCGATGGAAGCAACCTATATTGGTTTTAAGGCCTGGGTGAAAGCGGTTGAAAAAGCCGGTACTACCGACGTTGATAAAGTGCGTTCTGCGATGTATGGCATTAAAGTGAAAAACCTCACTGGTGGCATCGCCGAAGTGTTGCCTAACCACCATTTCACAAAACCTGTCCTGATTGGCGAAATTCAAGAAGACGGTCAATTTGAAACAGTATGGAGTACAGACTCAGAAGTGCCTGGTGATGCCTGGACTGATCATTTGGCAGAGAGTGCAAAAATCGTTGCCGACTGGCAAAGTCCTGCGGTCAACTGTGGTAATTACAATACCGAAACGAAAACCTGCTCTGGTCAAAACTTCTAAAGCAGTTACGCCATTATTCTAATAGAGCAATAACTATCAGAACGGTTAGCCGCGGCTATGAAATATTCGATATCGCGATGATATTAAGAATAGATAGCCGCGGTTCTTTATTGCATTAGCTCATCAATGACATCAATAAACGGTCAATACGTGACAACTCGCAAGGTTTGAAGAATCGCGTTCTGGGGGAAAGCTTGAATTTTTTACTGAAGCAAATAATAGATAGGCATTGTCTGTGTCTGCGGCAAACGCTTTTTGTGTTAATGGCTGCATTGGTGATTACAGGCTTGTTTTCATTATCCGAAGGCGTTTCTGCACAAACGAACAATCAAACACAAGGAGTTTTGACACAACCAGGAGGTTTTGGACCAGCAAGGACGTCAAGTTTTGCTGAACTTCAGCAACAATTGATTGCTGCCAAATTAAAAGAAATTCCTGATGTTTTAGAACAGATGCAAGGGGTGGATGTTACCAAGGCATTGCCGCTGTTCAAACATTTACTGGCCTCTGAGCTCTATTACCTTAAAGAGAATGAAAAACTGGTTGTTGCAGTTAAAAATGATTCAGGTCTATATCAACTTAGTGTTATCGGTACCCAGCAGGTTTTGGACGTCGTTAAGAAAACCAAAATTAAAAAAATCAAGACAAACAATCGTTTACGAAAATCCTTACGGTTAAAAATTGCCCGATTAACGTTGTTCAGTGAAGTGGTAGAGCAGCGACTATCCTCAGCTCAAAGCATGTTGAACAACATGGATGCCGCTCATGTTGCGCTTTTGAAGAAAGCGCAACTCACAGAAAAAAACCACGAAGTCTTAACTATTATTGAGCAGGGTATTGCTTTAGATCAGCTTTCAAGCTCCGATGCCAATATCAGGCTGGCAGCAGTGGCAAAACTTAAAGGCAGTTTGCAGCCTGCTGTTAAAAACAAACTTCAAGCTATGGTGGGTGAGGCAACTTCACAGGCAGCGACTGAAAAAAACGCAGCGGTAATGGAAGCTGCCAGAAAATCATTAAACACGATCAAGGGCAAAACAGAACTTTATGGTTACATTGAACGCATCTTTTTTGGTTTGAGTCTGGGTTCCATCCTGTTGCTGGTTGCAGCAGGTTTGGCCATCACATTTGGGGTGATGGGGGTCATTAATATGGCACATGGTGAACTCATCATGTTGGGGGCCTATACCACTTATGTTGTGCAGCTGCTTATGCCGAACAATATCGGTTTATCCATTGTGGTCGCTTTGCCAGCGGCGTTTATTGTTTCCGGTTTATTTGGTATTGCTATGGAACGCAGTGTTATTCAATTTTTAAAAGGCAGACCATTAGAAACCCTGCTGGCAACATTTGGCATTAGTTTAATTTTGCAGCAATTGGTACGAACGGTCTTCTCACCGCAGAACCGCCAAGTGATTAACCCGGAGTTCATGAGCGGTTCTCTGCAGATAAACCCGGTCCTTTCACTGACTTATAATCGTCTGTATATCCTGATATTTTCATTGGTGGTGTTTGCTTTGCTGTTGTTGATTCTCAAAAAAACAGCACTGGGGCTCTATGTGCGAGCTGTGTCACAGAACCGTGATATGGCAAGAGCCATCGGAATTCGTTCTGAGTGGGTCGATGCGATGACTTTTGGCTTAGGTTCGGGTATTGCTGGTCTTGCTGGAGTCGCCTTAAGCCAGATTACCAATGTAGGTCCTAACCTGGGTCAGACCTTTATTATTGATTCGTTTATGGTGGTTGTGTTTGGCGGAGTCGGCAACTTGTGGGGGACATTAGTCGGGGCATTTACCCTGGGGGGGCTTAATAAGTTTATGGAGCCAGCCACTGGCGCTGTATTGGCCAATATTATTGTTCTAGTAGGCATTATTTTGTTTATTCAGAAGAAACCACGAGGTTTGTTTCCGCAAAAAGGACGGAGTGCTGATTCATGAGGGCATTAACTTCACAAGAAAAGTCGGATGGTATGGTTTCTACTCTTATTTCAGCGCGGTCCCGGCAAAGCCTGTTCTCTGATCGTGGCAGCCGGGTGTTCCTGGGATTACTGCTGGTGCTCACTATCTATGCGGTCATAGGTAATTTATTCATGCCAGAAGGGTCTATGTTTCACGTCAGTACGTTGACTATTACTCTGCTGGGAAAATACCTTTGTTTTGCTCTATTAGCATTATCTGTAGATGTGATCTGGGGATTTTGTGGCATTCTCAGTCTTGGGCATGGTGCATTCTTTGCTTTAGGTGGCTATAGCATGGGTATGTATCTGATGCGCCAGATTGGTGATCGTGGTGTTTATGGTGACCCGGTTCTACCTGACTTCATGGTGTTTTTGAATTGGACTGAGTTGCCTTGGTTTTGGCAAGGATTTGATCAATTCTGGTTTGCCCTGATTATGGTATTTCTGGTGCCGGGAATACTGGCATTTATTTTTGGTTGGTTAGCTTTTCGATCTCGTGTCACAGGTGTTTACCTATCCATCATGACGCAGGCATTGACCTATGCTTTGCTGCTGGCATTCTTTCGCAATGAAATGGGGTTTGGCGGCAATAATGGTCTGACTGATTTTAAAGACATTCTTGGTTTTTCATTGCAGCAAGATACAACCCGTGTGGCTCTATTTGCTATTACTGCGGTTGTCCTGGCTATCGCATATGCGCTCAGCAAATGGATTGTCAGTTCCCGCTATGGACGAGTGATTGTTGCGATTCGAGATGCCGAGAATCGTTCCCGGTTTCTGGGGTACAAAACCGAACATTACAAGGTTTGGTTATTTACCTATTCTGCTATTCTCGCTGGTGTGGCTGGCGCATTATACGTACCGCAGATTGGCATTATAAACCCCGGCGAATTTTCTCCAATTAACTCAATTGAAGTGGTTGTCTGGGTGGCTGTCGGTGGCCGCGGAACTCTCTACGGGGCGATAGCAGGGGCATTATTGGTAAACTTTGCCAAAACTCGTTTTACAGGTCTATTCCCAGAAGCGTGGTTGTTCGCACTGGGAGGTGTGTTTGTGTTTGTGACTCTGTTTTTGCCAAAAGGAATGATCGGCCTGTTGGATAAATTCACTCAGAAAAAAACCATTGCTGATTCACCGGTTGGTGCCTCTGATAGTTCCTCAAACAATGTCGAAGGGAAAAGCGCATGAATATCGTGGGCACATTGCAGAAGAACAAAATCTGGCCTTTTCACAAAGTACCTGATGTGGTGGTTGATGTATCGAAAGATATTGTTTTATACATCGAAGGGCTTACGGTCAGTTTTGATGGTTTTAAGGCCTTAGATGACTTAAATATGTATGTCAAAAAAGGCGAACTGCGTTGTGTCATTGGCGCTAACGGTGCTGGCAAAACCACTTTTATGGATGTCATTACCGGCAAAACCCCTTGTGATTCAGGGACTGCTTATTTTGGCCAACACATCAATTTATTGGATAAGACCGAATCTGATGTGGCACAACTGGGGATTGGTCGAAAGTTCCAGAAACCGAGCGTGTTTGAGGCACTCAGCGTATTTGAAAACCTGGAATTGGCTATGAAAACCAACAAACATGTTCTAGCCGCCTTGCTGGCCAGAATGACCCGGGAACAGGAAGAGCGAATCCAGGAAGTTCTTGAGGTTATAGGTTTGCAGGCAGAGTCAGAGGATCTGGCTGGTTCTTTGTCGCACGGACAGAAACAATGGCTGGAAATTGGCATGTTATTAATGGCAGATCCACAAGTGTTACTGGTCGATGAACCTGTGGCAGGTATGACAGCGCAGGAAACCGTCCGCACAGCTGAGTTGTTGACTCGTTTGGCAGGCGAGCATACCGTGATAGTCGTTGAACATGATATGGAGTTTGTGCGCAGCATTGCTCGCGAGGTGACGGTGTTGCATAGAGGGACGGTACTTGCTGAGGGGACTATGGACGAAATTCAAGCCAACCCTGATGTTATTGAGGTGTATCTGGGAGAAGACATGTCAATGAACGGCAATAATTAAGGTGAAGGTATAGGCAGAATGATTCAATTTAATCGTGTGAACCAGCTTTATGGGAGTTCTCAAATCCTCTGGGATTTAGACTTGGAGATTAAGCTTGGCTCTTGTACTTGTTTGATGGGACGCAATGGTGTTGGCAAAACAACCTTGTTGAAAGTGTTAATGGGGTTGTTGCCGTGTAAAACCGGTGACATTGTTATCAATGGGCAAAATGTTGCTGGAAAAGCAGCCGAAGTGCGTCCGCGAATGGGAGTGGGTTATGTTCCCCAAGGCAGGGACATATTTCCACAATTGACCGTTGAAGAAAATTTGCGGGTCGGGTTGGCATGCCGTCCTGATAAATCCAGGCGTATTCCTGAAAAAGTCTATGAACTGTTTCCGGTGCTGCACGACATGTTATCACGGCGAGGAGGGGACCTTTCCGGTGGCCAACAACAACAGTTGGCGATTGGCAGAGCACTGGTCATTGACCCCAAGGTGTTGATTCTGGATGAGCCGAATGAAGGCATTCAACCCAATATTGTCAAACAGATCGGCGACGTGATAACCCTGCTCAACGAGCAGGAGGGCATGACAGTCTTATTGGTTGAGCAAAAGCTGAACTTTGCTCGACATGTGGGCAAAGAGTTCCGGTTGATGGAAAAGGGACGTATTGTTGCTTCTGGTGACATGGTGGATCTTAGTGATGAACTGGTTAAACAACACTTAGCCGTTTAATGGGGAAAGAGTGTGATCGACTACGATAGTGAAAACGTGTCTTCAACACGGCAGACCCCGCTTGCTCTGGCCAGAGTTGGCCATTGGCAAGGTGGTTTATATCTGCGTTATGCGCGTTCAGCTTCATCACAGGACTCCACTAAAACGTCCGCCAAAACGGTTCTTGTTGAACGACGTCATCAAGGGCCCTATACGGTACAACGGCCTTTTTACCCTGAAGGTGATGTGTGTCACAGCATCTTATTACACCCCCCGGGAGGCTTGGTTGAGGGAGATGTCTTATCATTGTGCGTCGATTGTGACCCTGGGTCTCATTGTTTTTTGACAACGCCTTCAGCCGGAAAAACGTATGAATGCGCGCACGATTTTGCGGTACAAAAGCAGGTCTTTCGAGTGCAGGATAATGCTGCTTTGGAATGGTTTCCCCAAGAAATGATTCTTTATGATCGAAGCAAAAGTGACTTGCGAACTGAGATTCGTTTATATGGTACCGGGCAATTTGTGGGCTGGGAAATGATCTGTTTGGGCAGACCGGTTGCGGGTGATTACTTTTCTACAGGGGATGTTCATCAGTTAGTGTCATTGTACCGAGATGATAAACCACTCTTGCTCGAACGGTCGAGGTTTGCAGCAACACATAGCATACGAAGCAGTAATTGCGGCCTGGCCGGTTATCCAGCTATGGGCGTATTTTTAATGACTGGGGCGGATAAAACACATTTGCAACAGGCACGGGATGCGGTGGATGCTTTGGATGATGGTGTGCGTGATCAAATTCAGATGGGATTCACTTTGCTTGAGGATGTTCTGGTTGGCCGCGTGTTAATGAATCAATCGCGTTTTGCCAAAACTGCCTGCATCGCTGTGTGGACGGCATTACGAGAAGAAATGTTAAACATACCGGCTACAGTACCACGCATCTGGTTCACGTAAGAGGTGATCGATAAATGCTGAAAGTGAAGACAACGATAGAAAATAGAGAAAAACGATGGAATTAACACCAAGAGAAAAAGATAAGTTGCTCCTGTTTACTGCTGGTTTATTAGCTGAACGGCGCAAAGCGAAGGGCTTAAAACTGAATTACCCAGAGGCTGTTGCATATATTTCCTGTGAGATCATGGAAGGTGCCAGAGAAGGCAAAGCCGTAGCCGAATTAATGGATTACGGACGGACATTATTGGGACGGGACGATGTGATGGAGGGTATCGCCGATATGATCCATGACGTTCAAGTGGAAGCAACTTTTCCGGATGGTACCAAGTTGGTCACTGTTCATGACCCCATCGTATAACAAAGATTGGAACGAACCTAACAGGAAATTAAAATGAAACCAGGTGAATATTTAATTGATGCAGGTGACATTGAGTTAAATGCAGGTCGAAAAACACGGGT
This sequence comes from Arenicella sp., assembly GCA_050633785.1. GTDB lineage: Bacteria > Pseudomonadota > Gammaproteobacteria > Arenicellales > Arenicellaceae > CALKZN01. The sequence goes on along the minus strand of JBOEHE010000030.1, from coordinate 51,683 downwards.
AGTTGTGGTCAATAATAATGCGGATCGACCCATTCAAGTTGGTTCGCATTATCATTTTTATGAAACGAATGCCGCTTTAGTATTTGATCGTGAAATGAGCAGAGGTTTTCGTTTGAACATTGCTGCGGGAACCGCTGTAAGGTTTGAACCCGGACAGGAGCGTGAGGTTGAATTAGTGTCCTTTGCCGGCAAACGTGAAATCTATGGTTTTCGTGGCGACATCATGGGTACGCTCGACTAGTGATGTGCATTAACTGTGTAAGAGGCAAATAATGAAAATTTCAAGACAAGCTTATGCTGAGATGTATGGACCCACCGTGGGTGACCGTGTCCGCCTGGCAGACACCGACATTATTATTGAAGTGGAAAGAGATTTTACCCACTATGGGGATGAAGTTAAGTTCGGTGGTGGCAAAGTCATTCGTGATGGCATGGGGCAAAGTCAGGCAAGTTCAAAAGAGGCTGTCGATCTGGTGATTACTAATGCTCTGATTCTTGATCATTGGGGCATAGTCAAAGCAGATATTGGCGTTAAAGAAGGACGTATTGTGGGGATTGGTAAAGCAGGCAATCCTGATGTGCAGCCAGATGTTGATATTGTGCTTGGTCCAGGAACCGAAGCAATTGCCGGTGAGGGCAATATTGTCACTGCGGGAGGAATTGATGCGCATATTCACTTTATTTGTCCTCAACAAATTGATGATGCTTTAATGTCCGGCATTACGACCATGCTGGGTGGGGGCACTGGTCCGGCAACAGGTACCAATGCGACAACTTGCACGCCAGGGTCGTGGAATATACACCGTATGCTGGAAGCTGCGGAAGCCTTTCCAATGAACCTGGGCTTTATGGGTAAAGGCAATGGCAGTTTGCCGGAAGCCATTGAAGAACAGGTTGAAGCGGGGGTAATGGGCCTGAAATTGCATGAGGACTGGGGAACAACGCCAGCTTCGATTGATAATTGCTTGAGCGTCGCTGATAAGTACGATATCCAGGTGGCTATCCACACGGACACTCTCAATGAGTCAGGTTTTGTGGAAGATACCCTGGCGGCATTCAAGGGACGTACGATTCATACCTTTCATACCGAAGGTGCTGGAGGTGGGCATGCCCCTGATATAATCAAAGCAGCAGGATATTCGAACGTCTTGCCGTCTAGTACGAATCCGACACGTCCCTATACGGTTAATACGGTCGCTGAGCATCTTGATATGTTGATGGTTTGTCATCATCTAGACGCATCTATAGCCGAGGATGTAGCGTTTGCTGATTCCCGCATCCGCAAGGAAACGATTGCTGCAGAAGATATTCTACATGACAAAGGAGCTTTCAGTATGATTGCCTCTGATTCACAAGCAATGGGCCGTGTTGGTGAGGTGGTGATTCGCACATGGCAGACAGCACATAAAATGAAACAACAATTTGGTACACTGCCAGAAGACAATGACAGGAATGATAACTTTCGGGCGAAACGTTATGTCGCAAAATATACGATTAATCCTGCGATAGCACACGGAATAGCACAAGAGGTGGGTTCTGTCGAAATCGGGAAACTGGCTGATCTGGTGTTATGGAAACCGGAATTTTTTGGTGCTAAACCGGCACTTATTCTAAAAGGTGGGCTGATTGCTGCTGCACCAATGGGTGACCCGAATGCATCTATTCCCACTCCTCAACCTGTACATTATCGAAGAATGTTTGGATCTTTTGGACGAACTCGGTACTCGACCAGCCTGACGTTTGTTTCAGAAGCGGCGATTCAGTCCGGTGTTGGCGATAAGCTTCAACTGCAAAAAGTACTCTATGGGGTTAAAAACACCCGTGATATCAGCAAAGCAGATATGGTTCATAATGGTTATCAACCCAGGATCGAGGTAGATACCCAAAACTATGAAGTCCGAGCAGATGGTGAGTTATTGGTGTGTGAACCTGCTGTTGAGCTGCCGTTGGCGCAACGCTATTTCCTGTTTTAGTCAATATAATTCAATTGAGGTAATGATGCTCCTGGTAAAAGATAAGCTTGACCGTGATGCAAGTGAATTTGATAAAATGATTCCAACACAATCATTGAGCTTGCCTTTTGAGATTCGTCAAAAGGCCCGTTTTGTTGCTGTGCTCGACTCGGGAGTGCAAGTTGGTTTGCAAATCGACCGTGGACATATTCTGCGAGATGGGGATAAGTTGATCGCAAGCGATGGTACTGTGATTCACATCAAAGCGGCTAATGAGGCAGTATCCACGGTTAGTACCCTGGATCAAAAAATGTTCGCCAGAGTCTGCTATCACTTAGGCAATCGACATGTACCATTGCAGGTAGAGTCTGATTGGTGCCGATATCTGCAAGATCATGTGCTGGATGACATGGTTGAGCTGTTGGGTGGCGATGTGGTCCATGAAAGTGCGCCTTTTGAGCCTGAAGCTGGAGCCTACGCAGGCGGGCATCATCATAGGCAGAGTCCGCATAATTCTGGTTCTGTACCATCAATCGATGATATTAAAGGGTTTAGTCTCGTTGAATAGTTCTGAGCTAGAGGAATATCAATTGCTGCAGTTGCTGCGCCTGGTCTCTCCGGCGCTGCCGGTAGGGTCTTTCGCCTATTCACAAGGTTTGGAAGGGGGTGTTGAACAGGGCTGGGTTAAGACGGAAGAGGACAGCGTGCAATGGATTATAGATATCTTAACTAATAATCTTGCCAGTTTGGATCTGCCTGCATTGTTCTGGCAGTTAAGCGCTTTGGATTGCGGTGATACTGGTGATTTTGTGAATTTCAATGAGATCATATTTGCCTATCGGGAAACGGCTGAATTTCGCCTTGAAAGTCATCAGATGGGACAGGCACTGTTGCGTCTTTTACGCGATACTCATTGTCATAGTGAGGTAAAAGGTGGTGTCAGAGAGTTGTTGTATGAGACTCAATTCGAACGGATTGATTGGGTGTCGGCGTTTGCAGTTGCAGCTTACAACGCTCAGTTGAACCAACAGTCCGCTCTGTCGGGTTATGCCTGGGCATGGTGTGAGGCACAAGTGGCAGCCGCTATAAAATTGGTGCCATTAGGGCAAACGCAAGGGCAAAGAGTATTAATCCGATTAATTAGCGAGATTGCTGAGCTGGTTCGTGGTTTGTTGGCTGATATGCCTGATAAGAACAATATCGGTGCCATCTCTGCTAATTTGGCCATTATCAGCAGCTTGCATGAAACACAGTATTCAAGATTGTTTCGATCTTGAATTAACAATTACAGAAAACAGATGAATAAAATGAGCAAACAAGTATTACGAGTAGGGGTAGGTGGTCCAGTTGGTTCTGGAAAAACGGCATTATTAAAAACTCTGTGTGCAGAGTTGAATGATAAATACGACATTGCCGTTGTTACCAATGATATTTATACACGTGAAGACGCACAATTTCTGATCAACCATGAAGCTTTACCAGAGGAGCGAATTCTTGGTGTCGAAACAGGCGGTTGTCCACATACTGCTATTCGAGAAGATGCCTCGATGAACCTGGCGGCAGTTGACGAATTGCAACATCGATTTCCTGATTTGGACGTCGTGTTTATTGAAAGTGGTGGCGATAATCTCAGCGCCACTTTCAGCCCGGAACTGTCAGACCTGACTATCTATGTGATTGATGTTTCTGCAGGCGATAAAATTCCTCGTAAAGGCGGGCCTGGCATTACTAAATCGGATTTGTTGATCATTAACAAAACGGATCTGGCGCCTTTGGTTGGAGCTTCTCTTGATGTGATGGATCGCGATGCAAGAAAAATGCGTGGTGAGAGGCCATTCGTATTTTCTAATCTGAAGCAAGGTGATGGTCTCAGTGACATTATCAACTATATTGAAACACTTGGAATGTTGTCCTGAAAAGCGCATGATGTTTTAGCCAGCAGCTATCCTTAGGTCTGTTTTTGGCTATCGATGTGTCATGAGTTCAGAAGTCGATTTACATTTTCTGCCTTACTCTAGAAGGAGAGTTTTCTACCATACCTGATGGTTTAACTCTGTGCTCACTGACATCTCAATTGTTTGTGATCTCTGGACTATGTGCTGAAAGGTGCTTTCAAAATAGCTCTCTAATGCTTTATTTGCAGCGTTTTAGATTTTGTATAGTTATATAAGAGTGTAAGAGTATTGCCTATTACTTATTGACTCGACAGCGTGTTTATCGGTAGGATGCACCGTTTTTATAGTTTTTGATACTATCGTTATCAATAAATCATTAGCCAGTAAAGTACCTTCATTATATAATTCATATATATGAGTGAATTGTGCCTGTTATCTTGATGAGTAATTCGTATAATGCGGCTATGTAAGTGATAGATTGTTCAAACTAGACCACTCAAAACTATTAACTTGAGTTACTAACGAAATAGCTAAGGGGAATTTGATGATTATTAGTGTTCCAAAAGAGTCGTATAAAGGCGAAAAGCGCGTTGCGCTGACACCTGAGTCAGCTCAACATATTATGAAGCTCGGTCACGAGTTGCGCATTGAGTCGGGGGCGGGTAAAGCGGCTGAATTTAGTGATGCTGATTATGAAGCGGCAGGAGTTTCTGTCATCAAGGGTTCGACTGCAATCTGGTCGGATACCGATATCATTATGAAAGTCAGGGGAGTCTCTGACGCAGAAGCTGACTTGCTCAAAGAAGGTTGTACCGTTATCAGCTTCTTCTGGCCTGCGCAAAATGAAGACATGATGAAAAAGTTGGCCGACAAGAAGGTCAATGTTATTGCGATGGATTCAGTGCCGCGTTTATCACGTTCGCAGAAAATGGATGCTTTAAGCTCCATGGCCAATATCGGTGGTTATCGTGCTGTTGTTGAAGCCGCGAATCAGTTCGGGCGCTTTTTTACCGGACAAGTGACCGCTGCCGGTAAAGTACCGCCAGCTAAAGTCATGGTTATTGGCGCTGGTGTTGCGGGTCTGGCAGCGATTGGCGCTGCCAAGAGTATGGGGGCAATTGTCCGTGCATTTGATACCCGTCTGGAAGCCAAAGAACAGGTTGAAAGTCTGGGCGGTGAGTTTCTTATGCTGGAGTTTGAAGAAGATGGTTCCGGTGAAGGTGGTTATGCCAAAACCATGAGCAAAGAGTTTATTGATGCTGAAATGGCGATGTTCGCTGAACAGGCTAAAGAGATCGACATTATTATCACGACAGCTCTGATTCCAGGTAGACCAGCCCCGGAATTGATCACCAAAGCCATGGTAGAAAGCATGAAGTCAGGCAGTGTGATTGTCGATCTGGCTGCTGAGCAAGGTGGTAACTGCAAATTAAGTAAAGCGGATAAGGTGGTCACGCATAAAGGTGTGAAAATTATTGGTTATACTGACCTGCCAAGTCGTCTGGCGACGCAGTCATCACAACTATACAGCACGAACCTGCGACATATGTTGACGGATTTGACGCCTGAAAAAGACGGTGTGATTAACATCAATATGGAAGATGAAGTGATCCGCGGTGCAACGGTTACCAAAGATGGTGAAGTTACCTGGCCAGCACCAGCGCCAAAACTGTCTGCTGCTCCTAAAGCGGCGCCTAAAGTTGAGCCAGTTGTGGTTGAACCAGAACCAGAGATGTCTAAAGCAACCAAGGCTAAAATGACCTTTGCTGCGATGGGTGCGGGATTGTTGTCCTTGCTGGCAGTTGGCTCAGTAGCTCCTCCAGAGTTTATGAGTCACTTTACAGTATTTGTTTTGGCCTGTTTCGTCGGTTACCAGGTTATCTGGAGTGTAACGCCTTCCCTGCATACGCCTTTGATGAGTGTTACTAATGCTATCAGTGGCATTATCGTTGTCGGAGCGTTGTTACAAATATCATCCTCCTCTGGTTTGGTGGTATTTCTAGCCTTTGTTGCGGTGCTGATTGCATCGATCAACATTGCAGGTGGTTTTTTGGTCACTCAGCGTATGCTGAAAATGTTTAGCAAGGGTTAATAGAGGGTAAACACATGTCTACAGGTACAATTACAGCAGCTTATATAGCTGCCGCTATTTTATTTATTCTCAGCCTTGCTGGTTTGAGTAATCAGGAATCGTCACGTCGTGGCAATTGGTACGGTATTATCGGGATGGCGATTGCCATCATTGCTACTGTCTTGAACAATGAGGTCACCGGTTATGGCTGGTTGATTCTGGCCATGGTAGTCGGTGGTGCTATCGGTGCCAGATTCGCCGCAAAAGTTGAGATGACGCAGATGCCAGAACTGGTTGCGATCCTGCACAGCTTTGTTGGAATGGCAGCTGTTTTAGTGGGCTATGCTACTTACTTCGATCCTAATGCTCATTTTGAAGGTGCTGCCAAAACTATACACGATGTTGAAATCTATCTTGGTGTATTGATTGGGGCTGTTACCTTCACTGGTTCGGTCGTTGCTTTTGGTAAATTGAGTGGACGCCTTGGCAGCAAGCCACTGATGTTGCCTAATCGACACATGTTGAATCTTGGTTTGTTGGTTGCTTGTGTGATTCTGGGAGCGTGGTTTTTAGGAGCAAGCCAAAGCGTTGGCACAACAGCGTTGATTTTGATGACTTTGATCGCTTTTGCATTCGGTGTGCATATGGTGATGGCTATTGGTGGAGCTGATATGCCAGTGGTTATTTCCATGCTCAACAGCTATTCAGGTTGGGCTGCAGCAGCAACCGGTTTTATGCTGTCTAATGACCTGTTGATTACTGTGGGAGCTCTTGTTGGTAGTTCTGGTGCGATCTTAAGCTATATCATGTGTCGTGCAATGAATCGCAATTTTGTCAGTGTGATTATGGGCGGCTTTGGAACGACTGCCTCTGGAGATGATGACGGCGGTGAGCAGGGTGAAGCAATTCCTACATCGGTTGATGAAGTTGCTCAAATGATTGGTGACGCCAAAGAAGTGGTTATTGTGCCTGGTTATGGAATGGCTGTTGCGAATGCTCAGCATCCAGTGTCTGAAATGACACGCATGCTCAAAGACAAAGGTGTGAATGTGCGTTTCGCGATTCATCCTGTAGCAGGGCGTATGCCTGGGCATATGAATGTATTGCTGGCCGAAGCCAATGTTCCTTATGATTTGGTTCTGGAGATGGATGAAATTAACGATGAGTTATCCGAGGTGGATGTGGTCATTGTTATTGGGGCGAATGATATTGTTAATCCGGCTGCGATGGAAAACCCGAACAGCCCGATTGCTGGTATGCCGGTTCTGGAAGTCTGGAATGCCAAGACTGTTATTGTCTCCAAGCGCAGTATGGCGACCGGTTATGCTGGGGTAGAGAATCCATTGTTCTTTAAAGACAATACCCGTATGTTGTTTGGTGATGCTAAGGAGAGTATTGATGCCATTCGCCAGGCTTTATAGGGTTTTATAGGAGACTCGGCCATTTTCTGAGTCCCTAAAAAAGTGAAGGTAAAAACTTCAGGGCCAGTGTTTTGCACTGGCCCTGTATTTTTTTGGTGCTTTGCTTTCGGTTATACGGTGTGTATCAGTATTGTTCCGATAAAATTAAAGTCTGCGATTTTCATAATGCTTGCCAAATACCATTTCAGCTTGTAGTCCAAATTGAAACGATGAGTCCCGCGGTTGGCCTACCTCGTCACGAATCCATTTGTTTTCTATCGCAGCTTCAATAAAAAACCAACGGCGAAAGAGTGGCTGACGATAGGTCAGGCTCAGGCCGTATTCTTGATAGCTGACCGGATTTTTTTCTTCATCACGCACAAAGATACGTGATGCGATTGCTTTTTTGTCTTTGAATCTGTGATACCAGGTTAAGCCGGAAATGGATTCCCATTGGTCGGATTTCTCAGTGAATTTTCCACTGGAAGCCCAGCCTAAAATATCTTTTTTGCCCAGAACATGGCTGTAATCAATATTGGTTGTGGTTCCATAGCCATCATCCCTGCGCCAGAATAAGGTTTGAGCCAGCTTTAAATATTGCTTTTCACCCAGGTCAACCAAGTGTCGATAACGGATTTTGGCGTAAGGGTTCAGTCCACTACTGATCTTGGCGCCAATAGAATAATCGAAACCACGGTCTACTTCTTTGCTGTAGCCGAGGCCAATCAACCATTCCGGATCTTCATTGCTGGCATTAATACCTCGATCTGCGATGTTGTCGGCACTGCTGCGGCTGTCACTGATATAAGAGTCTTCATCAACACGGCCAATAAACGCATTAAAGCGAGTACTGACGTTGGGTAATTTAGATTTGATACGGATGCGTAGTTTGGGATCAAAACCATCCCGTTCGCTGTCTTTGAAACCCAGAACGACTTTGCCACTGAAGTTTTTGCTGTCAAATGTCTCTTCGTCACCAAATAAACCATCAAACCAGCGTACTGTTCGGCATAAATTGGAATGTGTGTTTGCCTGTAGCTTATCCAGCCATTCATCCGAGCGGTGTTCTCGCTCGCATTTATGAGTACTATGGTTATTTTGCTTGGTCAGAGTGCTCTCATCGACAATGCCGAAATTTTTATTATCGCCCTTACTTTGAGTCTGAGCCTGTTCTGTTGAGAACGCTGGATTGGAGTATGGAATTACCAATACTGCAACAACTATTTTCAGTAATCTTCCAATAATCAAAAATTTACATCCTAATATTAAGTGATTAGTTAATCTGAAGTGTAATACAAGGATAGAGATTAAAAAATAAAATCTGCTACTTTTTTACGATTTTAACAACTCAGCGGTCATTTAGGTCAGCTCTTGAACCGGCAGTTACCAGTGATATTACTCTGTCAGTTTGGCGGTTGCTGTCACTTTAATCTCATCACTGACCCACTCTGCTTCGGGGTCGGCTTCAAGACCTATATTATAGGCCAGACGAGATAAAGTGAATTGTGTTTCAATAGTGTGCTTGTCGGAAACCGCAATTGGTATATTGAGTGCGTGGGTCTGATCTTTTATAGTCAGTTTGCCTTGCAGTTCATAACTGGAGTCGTTCAGTTTGGTGATTGTGCTGGCAAGATAAGTCGCTTGTGGATATTGTTCAACGCCAAACCAGTCCTGGCCACTCAAGGTGCCATCTTCGTAACTGCTGCCAGTGGTGGCGCTAGCTGTTTCAATGGTGAGATTAAATTCTGTCATTGAACCATTTTCAGGATTCAAATCTGTCTGCAAACTCCATTGAGTGAAGGTGCCTTGAAAAGGCTCATCCGAATTGGTGCCTGAAAATGTGATTGTGCCTTGCTCAGATCCAGTTTGTACAACTTGTGCCAAGGGAACATTGCCACTGCGCAGGCTTAGCAGACTTATGGCAATTGATGCCAGCACCAGGCTGATAACTGCTGCTCGAGTCAAAGGCATGCGGTGCATGATGGAATGCCCGTCAAGCTTGTGTTTTATCACAGCGCCTATATGCCCCAAAAGCAGCAGGCTTAAAACAATGGCTCCATAGTAATGTCCGTTATGAGCGAAATGATTCAAACCTTCTTTGATCGGGACAGGTAAATGTGGCCACTCAAACAGCTTGAACACCAGAGTTGGAATTCCCGTCGAGCTGCTGGATACCATAAGCCAGCCTGAGATCGGCATAATGATCAGGAGTGCGTACAGCATCAGGTGGCCGTATTTTGCCAGACGTTGTTCGGCAGTTGACAAAGACTCGGGCAATTGTGGGGCTGGGTGAGTCAGTCGCCAGATAATGCGAACAATAATGGCTAACAGAATAAATACGCCCAATGATTTATGCCATTGAAACAAAGTGAATTGTGCGCTTTTTTCTGTCAACCACTCCTGGTTGATTATCAATCCGCTGATAAGCATGGCGGCAATGCCTGCGGCAATTAACCAATGCAGGATAGTAGCGACTGTTGTATACCGTTGTGTCATTGTCAGATCTCCTGAGAACTGTAAGTATATTCTTGTGGCTCTTATTTACCGATAAACTCGGCTTCAATTTCTATTTGCACCTCGTTGCCGATGGCGGGAAGAAACTTAACCAGCCCCCAGTCCTTACGCTTGATGGTCGTTGTCGCTGAAAAACCAATAGCCGGTTTGTCTTTGAACGGATGTGAGGTTAAGGCATCATTGAGGGTTAGATTCAAAGTCACTGGTTTGCTGACGCCTAACAGTGTCAGTTCACCTTCCAGCATAGCCTGTTTGGCATCAATTACTGTCAGTGAGTTTGATTTGAACGTAATCTCAGGAAACTGATTCGCATTGAACCAACTCTTACCAGTAGCCAGTTCCTGATTGAAATCAGTTTTCTCAGGGTAGGGATATTCTGTGCTTATCGAACTTGTTTTGATCGTGGCCTGAGCTGTGCTGTTCTTATAATTGGTGGCATCAAGGTTTAGTGTGATATCAAAGTCTGTGAATCTTCCAACATAGGTCGACATGCCCATATGGTCGATTTTCCAGACTATGCTGGCATGGGTTTTGTCGAGTTCGTATGGGCCGCTGGGCAAATCAGACAGGTCATTTGCTCTTGCCGCGCTGGTGATTGCAATGCAGTTTAGTGCTGTACTCAGTATAATAGCTGATAGAAAAGGGCGAAGTCGGCGTGAAAAAATGGATGGCATTATTGTCTCCCCATGTTGTCATAGATGCGTCATTAAAGCGTTATAAAGGCCTTGTATAAAGTGTTATACAAGAGCCTTATAAATAGAATCAACCTCCAGAGAATGGTGGTATTGCCCGATGATAACAGTCATACACGATACTATGGTATTACTATTCATCAAGGTATTATTCGAAATTCAGCTATAGTCTGACAGTGTTTGTTTTGAGCGGTCTCAATGCAAACACTGTCAGTTCTGTTTTCAGAAATGCCTTATGTATCAATGCCGAGCTGGGTTTAGTTCAGCCAGTCCCGCCGTTTTGCTTCTCAATCCTTGCCCAGGAGTCACGCAAGCTGGCGATGCGGTTGAAGACTAATTTTTCTGGGGAACTGTCTTTGCTATCCTGACAAAAGTAGCCGACCCGTTCAAATTGAAAACGATCATCGATAGAGCTGGATGCTATAGAAGGTTCAAGCTTGGCATTAGTGAATATCTGGAGTGATTCAGGGTTCAATTGTGAAATGAAATCATCTGCCCCGGAAGGGTTGGGTAGTTTGAATAAACGGTCATAAACGCGTATTTCGGCATCGACCGCGTGTTCTGCTGACACCCAATGGATTATGCCCTTTATCTTACGACCATCGGCTGTTTTACCGCCGCCGCTTTCCGGGTCGTAGGTACAATGCAATTCAACTACCTCGCCATTGTTATCCTGTATGACCTCATTGCAGGTGATTGCATAACCATATCGCAGGCGTACCTCTCGTCCTGGGCCGAGGCGAAAGAATTTTTTCGGTGGGTCGAGCATGAAGTCATCATGATCAATATACACCTCACGCCCAAAAGGAATTTTTCGAGTGCCCATTGATTCATCTTTAGGATGATTCTTTACGGTGAACGTTTCATTTCGATCTTCAGGGTAATTGGTAATAACAACCTTTAAAGGTTTCAATACACCAAAAGCGCGTTGTGAATGTTCTTCAAGGTCATGACGAATCGCATTTTCTAAAATGGTAACTTCGATAAGGCTGTCACGTTTAGTGACGCCAATTTCATTACAGAAATTACGGATTGAAGCTGCGGTATAACCTCGTCGACGCAAACCTGAAAGGGTTGGTAGTCGCGGATCATCCCAGCCATTGACGTGACCCTGTTGAACCAGTTGGTTTAATTTGCGTTTACTGAGTACGGTGTATTTCAGATTCAGTCGGCCAAATTCGATTTGCTGGGGGTGAATGGCGATACTTATATTGTCTAATATCCAATCATATATAGCTCGATTGTCTTGAAATTCTAATGTGCACAAAGAATGGGTGATGCCTTCCAGTGCATCAGATATGCAGTGTGTAAAGTCATACATTGGATAAATGCACCACTGGTCACCTGCACGAAAATGATGTGCATATTTGATCCTGTATAGCACTGGGTCACGCATAATAATCTGTGATGACGCCATATTGATCTTTGCTCTAAGGACATACTCTCCTTCAGCAAATTCACCATTGCGCATCCGGGTGAATAGATCAAGGTTTTCTTCAATTGGCCGGTCACGGTCAGGGCTGTTTTTGCCAGCTTCGGTTAAGGTGCCGCGGTATTCCCGCATTTGTTCGGCGTTCAGGCTATCGACATAAGCCAAGCCTTTATTTATTAGCTCAACTGCATATGTGTATAGCTGTTCAAAATAGTCAGACGAATGACGCAATTCAGTCCATTCAAAACCCAGCCAGCTGACGTCTTCGCATATGGATGACATGTATTCTTCGCTTTCTTTTTCGGGATTGGTGTCATCAAAGCGTAAATTAATCTTACCGGAGAATTCTTCCGCAACACCAAAGTTCAGGCATATGGATTTTGCATGGCCAATATGCAGGTATCCGTTGGGTTCAGGGGGGAAGCGAGTATAGGTGCTGCTGTGTTTACCTGAAGCAATATCTTCAGTGATAATATTTCTAATGAAATTGGTTGGGACTGCTTTATCAGTGGTGGTATCGGTCATGTCGGTCGTATAAGTCCAATGTGGTCCAGAATATCGGTGCAATTATACGCATCGCAGCTTATAAATAACACCGTGAAAGAATGAAAAGACGAGGGCTTATTCCCCAGTTCCATGTGTGTTCTGATGCAGCAAAGGGGTAGAGAGATCAATCTTGCTGACAATGGATTCCTGGAGAATGTAGGAACGAATGATCTGTCGGCTTGCTAATAGGGATTTTACGTCTTTGATATAGTAATAAACTCCCCAGGTAACCGCATAGTCACCTGTATCCAATACCCTGACTTCCGGGTCAAATTGTTCTTCACGCGCATCTTCAATGGTGTCCAGCAAAGTGAAGGCTCGTTTGAACATGGCTGTAACTGATTCCTGGTTATGTTCGTAGCCGATGTTGAAGGTCAGACACTCGCGCAGTCCTCTGGCAGAAGCGAAACGGGATAGATTATGCAATGTGCAGTCGCGAAGCTTGGCATTGCGAATCATCAAGCGATGATTGTTCGCCAACTCAAGAAACTCAGTATGAAACAGTTTGGTTTTAAAGACACTGACAATAATATCGCGGTTATCCTTGTGCAGTTGTACGACATCGCCTTCTTCGCACAGCCGACTATTAAGGATGATCAGTCCACTGAGAATATCCGGAGCCCAAGTTGCCTGAGTCATCGCCAGAAACAGACCTATGATGCCCAACACCCCACTGGCTTCTAACCATGAGTTTAAACCAATGATTTTCAATATGATGATCAAGGCTATTATTGAGATGAAAGTTCCTGTGAGCAGGCTCAAACCTCGACTGGAATAGGTATCTGCAATCAATAGGATATCCTGCATGTAACGCTGTTTACCAAAGCGTCGGAGAATCAGGAAGCGGATAATTTGCGTGATTAGAACTGCAAAATAAACGGTGATTAATACTTGTACAATAATGCTTAACCAGGTGTGCTGCAGTTGGCTGATGAGTACCGTTTTGACAATAATAGCCAGAATAATCAGGCCGTTCAGTGTTCGCATCAAACGTATTTTTAAGGTGATGCTGTCATCGTTTATGCGAGAATTGTTGAGCCAGCGAACTAATGGCCCGGCAGCGAGCATCAATACTGCGCTGGTAGCCATAATCAAGATGTCGGTTTCAGTGATTTCAGATAACAAATTCAACATAGCTACAGTTCTTGTTCGGAATGGTTTGTTTTAGGGTCTGTTGGCACTCAGTCTTTGACCGAGAGTGTCAGATGCCCCTTGAGGGCATGATAAATAAGTGCTCTATACTTCTTTGGCTTAGCTTGCTGTACTTTTGATGGGTGCTTTGAGCAATTTGAATTGCGTCACCAATTCGCTGCTGATACTTTCTCATCACGACAGTCCGCATAAACTTTTTATAAACGATACTGTAACATGACTTTATTAATTGATCCTTGGTTCTATTTGACAGCCATTCCTGCTGTCTTGTGTTTTGGTATCGCCAAGGGTGGGTTTGGGGCTGCTCTGGGTATGATCTCTGTGCCTTTAATGGCTCTGGTTATTTCACCATTACAGGCTGCCGCTATTTTATTGCCAATTCTGATCGTGATGGATGTCTTTGTGGTAAAGACCTATTGGGGAAGGTTTGACCGAACTTCATTAGTTATTTTGTTGCCCAGTGCTGTGCTTGGAGTTGTGGTAGGTTATTTTACCGCAGATTTTCTCAGTGAAAATGTGCTGCGAGGTATAGTGGGAGCTATTTCGCTTGCTTTTGGAGTACAGAATCTTTTAGGCATTAAAGGAGTGGTGGGTGAAGAACACCATAAGGGGGTTGGTGGTGTTTGTGGTGCCCTGGCAGGCTTTACCAGTTATCATATTCATGCGGGAGGCCCGCCTTTTACAATTTATCTGCTCCCCAAGCGTTTGAACCCTTTGTTGTTTGCTGGTACTGCAGGGGTGTTCTTTGCCGTGGTTAATGCTGTAAAGCTGGTTCCTTATTATGCGCTTGGTCAATTGGTCACAGACACATTGCTGGTTTCACTTGTCTTGGCCCCATTGGCACCTATTGGTGTTTCTCTGGGGCATTATCTGGTCAAGAAAACTAAGCCTACTCTGTATTATAATATCGTTAGCATCTGCCTTTTTCTGGTGGGTCTAAAGTTGCTGTTTGACGCATTGAGTTAGTCCCTGCAGAGGCTTGGATGTATATAACCCTAAGTTCGTTCTTTTAAGGAGTCCAACTGTTTTTCCAACTGAATGACATGCTCTTTGGTGCTTTTTAAGGTGATCATCAACTCTTCATGTAAATCCGGAGATTCAAGCTTTTGCAAGTGGACGTACTTTGCTTCATCGAGATTGTTGATAACCACAGCAATGAATAAGTTGACGATAACAAAGGTGCCAAATACAACAAAGCTGACGAAGTATAATCCGTAATAGGGTGAAAGCTCCATTGCGGTGTACATCACATCTGTCCAATCTTCAAGAGTGACAATACGAAACAAAGTGAGGATGGCGTAACTTAAATCTCGCCAATGAGTGGGGTCGTGTTCATGGAACAAATGGTAGCCCGCGACACCATAGATGAAGAAAATAATGCTCATCAATAGGATGATGTTGAGCATTGAGGGTATGGAACGCAGCAGGGTTTCAACAATGAGCCGTAATTCTGGTAAAGCAGTGATTAAACGCAGTACTCGGAATAAACGCAAAATCCGACCAATCATGGCAAACTGACCAGCAAAGGGCAGCAGGGATAACACGATTAATGTGAAATCAAACAAGTTCCAACGGTTTTTAAAATAGTTTTGTGGTGCTGGCCATGCGGCAGTAATTTTGACGGCAGCTTCGAGGATGAAAAAGCCAAGAATAATTGAGTGAATCGTTTCGAATTGATTCTGCCGTGTCTGGGTCATTAACTGTGGAAATGATTCATAGCCAATCAGCCCGGCTGTGAGCAGAATCAGAGCGATAATAAAATGCTCAAAAAAACGGGATTGAGCCAAAGTGCGAACAGCGTTTAACATGATTTTGTGAATGACAGTTGTAAAAATTGAAACCCCGATAGTTTACTCTGGCTATTGATTTGGGACTAGGGTTTGTCGCTATTTCATGCTTAACCCTGTGTCATCTACAGTTAGAAGTATGACAAAGTCTGTTTTTTTATATCGAAAAGACAAATCAGTTCTGTTATTACTTTGTTGTAGCTTTGTTATTATCCTGAAAAAATGACAGCGTTTATCGTATAATCATTACTCTTTTTTGTTAGCTGATATTTAACTCTTTCTTATGACCACTAATGTCTTAGATCGCCGCTTTTGTGTGGCCCCGATGTTGGATTGTACTGATCGGCATGATCGTTATTTTCTGCGCCTGATCTCAAGACATGCGGTTATGTATACGGAGATGGTGACAACGGGCGCATTGTTATTTGGTGATACTGCAAGGTTCCTTGATTTCGATCCAGCTGAACATCCAATTGCATTACAATTAGGTGGGAGCGACCCAGAAGCTATGACTCGGTGCGCCGAGTTAGCCCAGCAGTGGGGGTATGATGAAGTTAACATCAATGTTGGTTGTCCCAGTGACAGGGTTCAGTCGGGTAGCTTTGGTGCCTGCCTGATGCAACAGCCAGAACTGGTGGCGGATAATGTGCGGAAAATGCAGGCTGCTGTTGATATTCCTGTGACTGTTAAATGTCGCATTGGTGTTGATGAGCAAGAACCACGTGATGCTTTATGGCGATTGGTTGAACGCTGTTCCGAAGCGGGTTGTGCGACATTTCTGGTGCATGCGCGCAAAGCCTGGTTGCAGGGGTTAAGCCCTAAGCAAAACCGGGATGTGCCACCGTTAGATTATGAGTTGGTTTATGAATTGAAACGCAGTTTTCCTGAGTTGCAAATAATTCTTAACGGTGGAGTGAAATCACTGCAGGAATGTGAACAGCATTTGCAGCAGGTTGATGGTGTCATGATGGGGCGTGAGGCTTATGCCAATCCCTATATTCTGGCTGAGGTTGATGCACTACTTTACGCCGACCTGCACCCGGTTCCCAATCGTGATCAAATACTGGATAGTTATGTACAGTATTGTGACAAAAAATTACAGGAAGGTTATAGACTCAATCAGTTGGCCAGGCATATAGTAGGCTTGTACCATGCCCAGCCCAAGTCGCGATTATGGCGGCGACATTTGAGTGAAAATGCTCATCTCCCAGGCTCAGGGATAGAGGTTTTAACACAAGCTAGAGAACGATTATACAGTGGTTAGTCTGGCTGTTAGCAGATGCAAAGCTGGTGTTGTCAGTTGGTGTTGTAAACTAGTGTGTACATTGGTTTTTGAACTAAGGGCAAGCAGTATTTATTATTGATTAACGATCGGAGATTACAGTGAAGTTGATGAAGTGGTTATTGGGCGGTTTGGTCGCTTTGGCAGTACTTATTATTGCAGCGGTTATTATGTTGCCAAAAGTCATTGACCCCAACGATTATCGTGATCAGGTTTCAGAGGTGGTCCGAAAGCAGACGGGAAGAGCTTTGTCGATCAATGGTGATTTGTCTTTATCTGTTTTTCCATGGTTAGGAGTTCGAACAGAACAAGTTACTCTTTCTCAGCCGAACCATCTCAGCGATGAATTTGGTGGTGGTAACATGCTTGAAGTTGCCGAAACGAATGTCAGAATAAAAGCTTTGCCACTGTTGAAGAGTTTGACTTCTGATAAATATGATATTCAGGTAGCAACTATTGTGCTTAAGCAGCCAAAGGTGCACATCATAACTACCAAAAAAGGCCTGACCAGTCTGGACGGGCTGTCGGGAGATGATAATGGTACAAAACCGCCTCAGCAAAGCCAGTCTGACGATAAACAAACTGCGGCTGCGGCAGGTGTTGCGCTAGTTGTTCAGGGAGTTGACCTGCAAGGTGGAAACTTGATCTGGGAAGATCGTCAGGTTGATCAACGATATGAAGTAAAAGGGCTTACTCTGACAACCGGTAACCTGCTGGGTAAAGAGCTATCTACTTTGTCATTGTCAGGCGAGTTACTTGATAGTAGTAATCCGGATATCGCCAGTTTTAATCTTGATGGCAAAGTCCGGCTCGATGTGAATTCGCTTAAGCTGGTTGCGAAAAATTTAAAAGTCGCTGTTGAACGCGGAGACTTTGAGGCGAATGTGAACCTTGGCGATGTTGATTTTATTCACAATGGTTTTGTAACGTTGAACAATTTAAATGCAAAAGTGAATCTGGCCAGCGATGATCTAGGGCCGGCCAATATGCAGGCGCTGATACCGTCTTTGAGTTTTGATCAAAGTTCGGGTGATTTGTTATTGAGTAAAATTGTCGCCAATGGTGCTTATCAACAACGACCAGTCAACTTTGAAGGTACCGCTTTGCATTTCAATCAACAGACCCAACGTCTGGCGATAAAACAATTGAATATGGTGTCTGATGATATTAATGCCAGTCTTGATAATTTAGTCGGCACTACAATGATGGAGTCACCTAAACTCAGTGGTGATTTACTGGTAAAACCATTCAATGCGCAAAATTTGATGAAAAGCTTTGCCATTGATTATGAGCCACAGCAGACAAATGCTTTGAGGAAAGTGTCGTTTTCCAGTAGTTTTATTGCGGATATGGACTCTGTCAGTCTTGAACGTTTAAGAGCCAGTGTAGACGATAGTGAGTTAGTCGGAAGTCTTGCTGTTAAAAACTTTGCTCAACCAGCAGCGACATTCGATCTGCAGCTCAATGAAATCAATCTGGATAGCTATAGTCCCAAAGAGTCAGGTGGTGAAGAAAGCCAAAGTGATGCTGAAATAGACACTACCGCACTGGCAGTGCCTATGGCTCTGTTCAAAGAATATAAGGCTAATGGTCAGTTGAATGTGGGCAAGCTGATTGCTGGTGGTGTACAAGTTCAGGATATTTCAGTCGGTGTTGTTTCAAAACAGAGCGCCACCACAATAACTCCTGCCGCAACCTTGTATAATGGACAGCTCTCTGGGACCATTAATTATCAGGAAACCTCGACGGGTGCAAAACTGTCTGTAAATAACACGATAGATTCAGTGGATCTTGAAGGCTTATTAACTGATGCAGGTGTCACAGACCAGTTGTCAGGTACTGGCAATCTGAATATGGATATAGAAGTGGCCGAGGCGCAAGGTCAGCAGACCAACAAGGGAACTATCAAACTAAGTGCCTTGAATGGTGCCCTGAAAGGCATCGATATCAAAGATATTCTCGATAAGGCCTTAGTTCGATATAAGGAATATCGCGGCAAGGAAACTGCAACCGAAGAAGAACAAACTGGCAGTGTCGATGATCAAACCCGTTTTGCTGAAATGGGTGGGACCTTCAAGCTGAATAACTTTGTTTTAACTAACAATGACTTTGCTATGAAGGCGCCATTATTTCGAGTTAATGGGGCCGGTGAAATTGACATGGGAGTCCAAGGCTTGGATTACAATGTAGATGTTGCTGTTGTTAAGTCAACGGATGGTCAGGGTGGTGCTGGACTTGATGAGCTGGAGGGTGTCGTGATCCCTGTTAAAATATTCGGACCATTCAGTGCTCTTCAATATCAGCCTGATTATGTGGAAATACTGAAATCTGCAGCTAAAAACGAGCTGAAAAAGAAGCTGGGTATTGAAGGTGAGGGTAAAGAAAAACTCAGCACCAAAGAGATACTCAAACGGGCTCTTGATAAAAAACGCGAAGAAAAGGCATTGGAAAAACAATCGGAAGGCACTGCAAGTTCAGAAACCCAAGACCGTGAACTAAGCGACGAAGAAAAGAAAGATCAAGTAAAAGATGAGTTAAAAAACAAGCTTTTGGATAAATTATTCAAATAAGCGGTTGTCGCAGTCTGGGTCTCTTAACAAACGGTAAAAATCTCTGCTAAACTTATTATAGTTTAACCATTTGGTGTGCCAGTCGGCACTCGGTGGAGAGTTATAAATCGTTTTCATTGGGGGTCGACTTGTCAGAAAATATGCGTTTTCAATGGACTGGACACCATTGCCCAAATTGTGGAGACGATGATACGACTCGATCACGTCCTAAACGTTTTGATGTGTTTCTCAAATTACTGTTGCCTTTTTATCCTCGCCGTTGCCTGACGTGTTATGCACGATTCTGGGTGTGGCAGAGTGTATATCGCTTATTCCCTAATATTGTGTTGTGGGCTTTGTTAATAGCGGCAGCTTTAACAATCATACCTGATGGGAATTCATCGAAGGGTATGTTTGCTTCTGTTTACAATTCTGATGGGGCTGAATACTCATCACGGTCAACAGCATCTATGAAGGCTTCGGTAGCAAACGAAGCTGATGGATTTAGTGATATGCCTGATGATAGCGGCCATTCTATTGTTGATATAATATCCGAAGAGCAGGAAAGTCAGAAACAGGAAGTTGCTTCAACACAACGTTACTTGCTGGAGCAAAAAGCACAACGTGAAGCTTTGGTTCTGGGTTTTCTTGAGTATTGGTTTGAGCAGTGGCAACAACAAGACTTGTCAGCTTATTTTGCCAGCTATAGCAAGCAGTTTACACCAGACAATGGAATGACATTGGAGCAATGGCGTTCAGTTCGCAGTGAACGGATCAGCACCCCTCAATGGATTACAGTCAACGCTCTGAACCCGATTGTAGTTTTGAGTGATGACTTATTGGAAGCTCGGGTTGAGTTTGAGCAACGCTACGTCGCATCTAATTATCAGGAAAACTCTCGAAAAGTCGTATGGCTGAACTTTGATCAAGGTGAACAATGGAAGATTGTAGCTGAACAAGTGCTTGAATAAACTGCAAAGAGTGAAATTTTGCAAAAATAGATTAAACTAGTTGTTTCTTAAAGCGTTATAAGGATAATACGTTTTAATCTCAGTCACTTAGCATGGATTTAAATAAAGTGAGTGATAGGGATAAAGGGGTATGGGTTGGTAAGAGAAAACAGCAATTAAAGCCTATAGGTTTCTCAGAAGTTGTGTGGCTATTGGTTTTTTCAGCTGAGTAATATTTTTGAATAATCACTATTTCGTGGGGAAATAATGTCTACAGGAATGAAATTTCAATGGTCGGGCCATCGTTGTCCGTATTGTCGTGATGAGGATACTTTTCCTAAAGAGCCAAAATACTTTAGAACTCTTTTTAAACTTTGCGTACCGTTGAATTTAAGACAATGCTCTGTCTGTTATAGTCGGTTTGGAGTCTGGAAAGGCCAGCCCATAATGCTTTGGATTGTAGTATCTGGCGTTACATTGCTTGTAACAAACTCGGTTTTGTTTAAACCTGATGGAGAAAGACAACAAGCTAGAACGGCTTTTGTTCACCATGAAAGGGAGCTGGTTTCAGCGGCTGATCAACGTTTGGAGACTCTGGTGCAAAGCTCACATTCGGCAAGGTATAAAAGTCTGCAGACGCCTGAAGCTGAAGCGCTTGAGAGCATTGACGAATCTCAGCTCTTGATAGAAGATGAAGTCAGTGAAGTCAGTGAAGTCAGTGAAGTCAGTGAAGTCAGCGAAGTCAGCGAAGTCAGCGAAGTCAGCGAAGTCAGCGAAGTCAGCGAAGTCAGCGAAGTTGGCGAAGTTGGCGAAGTTGGCGAAGTTGGCGAAGTTGGCGAAGTTGGCGAAGTTGGCGAAGTTGGCGAAATAGATATAACCGTCAATGATGTTGATGCTGTTGCCACTGAATCACGGAACTTTGGATTGTCTGTTGATAGTGATCAGCGATATGAGCAGAATATACTTGAATTGTTAACCCAATGGCGTACGGCCTGGCAACAACAGGATGTTAATGGTTATTTAAGTTTTTATAGCCCTGAATTCCAACCAGGTGAGAACTTGTCAGTAGAAGAATGGCAGTTAATCCGGCGTTCTCGTATCACCAAGCCAAACTGGTTGACTGTTGATGTAATCAACCCAATCGTTACCATCAGTGATGATCTTCTCAGTGCTACTGTTCAATTTGAACAGCAGTATAAAGCTTCAAATTATACGGATAGATCACCGAAAACTTTGCTGCTGTCCTATGACGATGAAAAATGGGCTATAGTTGCTGAACAAAGCCCTTAAGGCAAGTAAGGTTTAGCTACAAGTCTATTTTCGCCGAAAGGGTTTGTTCTGTGAAGCTGGATTAGGGTGTTAGTCCTGACAATAGGTTTTCAAACCCTTTGGTGTTGGTATGGTTGTTTTCCAGGCTATGCAACGGTTTTTTCTGATTTGACCAACATTTCTCACCCAGGCGCGTTTGAATTTTTTCTGTGTTTTCGCCGCTTCTGCTTCTGTCGTTGTAGCATAAGAACCGTACAGTACGTATTTCCACTCTATCCCGTTTCGGTTGGAAATAAACTGGCGGGCATTTTTGTCGTCTTGCAGTTTAAACTGCTTCAGAAATTTGAACAGTGATTTATCGTCGGCAAAGCTG
Source organism: Arenicella sp. (assembly GCA_050633785.1). Taxonomy (GTDB): domain Bacteria; phylum Pseudomonadota; class Gammaproteobacteria; order Arenicellales; family Arenicellaceae; genus CALKZN01. The sequence goes on along the minus strand of JBOEHE010000030.1, from coordinate 29,819 downwards.
GCCAGTTGCAGGGTATAGGACTTTTCTGGCAGAGAGAACAACCAGCTGTCGTCGTTTCGAACATTCTTGAAAACATATTTCTCCTGTTCGGTAGTGCTGTCTGATTGAGTTGGTTTAGCTTGCTTGGAATCGCTTTTTTCAGTCGATTCTTTACTACTTGTCGAATATTTTACTTGTTCGGATTGAATGCTACTGCTGGCGTCAATTTGATTGATTTGTGCAATGTCCACTTCATGCGCTGTGTCTTTTTTATGGTTGTTGAGTGTTGGGGGTTCTGCATTGTCAGCTGTTATTTCGGTAATTGCTGCAACACTTTCTGCTTGCGCGTCTTCTGCAGGGGAGGATGCAATAGAGGAAGGACTGATATTCGTCTCATTGTTTTCTATCCAGGCACTGAAGTTGTTAGGCGATTGCAGGCGAATCCACTTTTCCTGTTGTTCTAAAACCGTCAATTGTGTGCCGTCGAACAATTGTCCAATAACGGAGCCTCGTAAAATCAAAGGCACTGCACGAGCATTAACATTATTGCCTTTGATCGTGGCTTTTGTTGCATCGTTGTTGAGAATGACAAAATCTTTATAAACCCAGACTGGAAAGCCATTATCGCTTTGTATATTCAACCAGCCTTCGTTTTGTTTGACGATACTGAAACGGCTGTCTGAAGGCATGAGAAACACTAAAACGCTCATTTTGTCCGGCCGATTATAAACCGCTATAGGAGCTTGGGTTGTTCGGTTTTCAGTGTTGCTTGGTTCAATGTTTTCCAGCTCTGTAGATTGGCTTTCAACGACAGATATACTGGATTCAGGTTCTATGGCCTGGTTATCCTGGTCCATTGCCAATGTCATATTTTCTTTTGGGGCCAGATCTGTTTGTGGCTCACTATAACTGGGAGATTCTTGATAAACAGCGCGCATGATTTCAATTGAGCGAGGTTCATTGTTGATAGCCGCTTTACGAAACCAGAACTTTGCCTGTTTCTCATCTTTATCAACTCCAATGCCGCCATAGTAGGCTCTGGCCACATTGAATTGAGCCAGCTCGTGTTCTTGCTTTGCCGCTTTCAACCACCACTTGATAGCCTGTTGAAGATCTTTATCGGTACCTTGACCCGCCAGATATTTGTGTCCGAGATTGTATTGAGCTGATGCCAGCCCTTGCCGGGCTGCTTGGCTATACCAATAAACGGCTTGTTCTGGGTCTTGTTGAGTTCCGGTGCCATCACTGAACATTAAAGCAACTTTGAATTGAGCATCTCGATCACCTTCGTAAGCTCGTAACATCCAGTTGTCAAATGCTTCAGCAAAGGCGGGGTCATTTCTTGTCAGTGACTTCTCTTCATTAGCAATAGAAGGTGTGACTGGAACTGTGAGCAGAGTCAGGCCCATACTCAAACTGATCAATAGTTTTTGCAGAGTCAATGTTGGCAGTTGCATAGTGTTCTGTCATAAGGATGCTGATTTAGTGGCGAATAATATCATTAAAACGGATATCTGTTCACCTTTCGTATAGAGATTGAAATGTAGAATTTGCGTTTATTAACAGTAGATAAAGAAGCGCAGGTTTGCTGAAAGTGTTGCAGCAATAAACTTTTTTTTAAATCTGCATTATTAAGCTTGATATTGTTGGCGGTCCACTTATACTGCGCGCACCTTTTCGCGCTAGCTCACATACTTATTATGTTGTTGTAATTATATTCAGTCTGGAAGTTCCTAAGAGCATATTTCATGCCAAGATTTTCTAAACCCAGTATCGGTCAGTAACATCAGAAAAAATTACTTGCCTTTCTAGAGGAAACACATTATCTTGATGTCCGTTCCGATAAAAACACATGATATAGTGTTTTTATCACTGGAAAACACAACGAGCCTTTAACAACTAAATCAACTGCTTAACCAGCACTATTAATGAGGATTCACATCAGTTATCTGATGTTGAATTTATCAAGATTAAATAAAGGTTAGGTGTGTGAGGTGACAATATTGAGACAAACAAAACTGTCGAATATTTCGAGCCTGAAAATGAGATTGATTACACTGTTGGGTCGCCTTTTTTTCTTGAGGTTTGATGATTCGAAGAATCAAGAAAGTAGGGCAATGATTATTGGGATGTCAGCGCGAAAAGTAAACCGATCAAATATTAAAATAGTAGTGAAACCGAGAGGAAGAATGACATGGCAAAAACGGCGACTGGGCAGAAACTGGATGGTATTAATAGTACGGGAGTACAACAAGATGATACAAATTCGGTTTCAGTAATGCCAATCGGCGATGACACAACAGGCTTGCAGGCAATGCCTCTGCAATCCACATCTGAAGATATATGGGATAAGAAATACCGTTTGAAAGACCGTAACGGCAATGCCGTTGACCAAAGCACACAAGAAACCTTTGAGCGTGTCGCCAAAGCGTTGTCAGAAGTTGAAAAGAGCAAGGCATTGCGTAACTATTGGCATGAACGTTTTTTATGGGCTTTGCAGCATGGTGCTTTGCCTGCTGGCCGCATTATTTCAAATGCAGGCGCACAAGCGTATAAACCAGCAACATCCACTATTAACTGTACAGTCTCTGGAACCATCACTGATTCGATGGATGATATTCTTAATAAGAACCATGAAGCTGGTATGACATTGAAGGCGGGTTGTGGCATTGGTTATGAGTTTTCTACTCTGCGTCCGAAAGGGGCCTATGTCTCCGGTGCAGGTGCTTACACTTCTGGCCCACTGTCCTTTATGGATATATACGACAAAATGTGTTTTACCGTGTCATCAGCTGGTGGTCGCCGCGGTGCGCAGATGGCAACTTTTGATATCAGCCATCCAGACGTCATGGAGTTCATTCGTGCTAAACGAGAAGATGGTCGTTTGCGTCAGTTCAATTTGTCTTTGCTGATCACTGCTGAATTTATCGAAGCCGTCAAAAGCAATGCGGACTGGAAACTGAGTTTTCCAATGACCGATAAAGAAGCCCAGGAAGATCAGATTGATATTAATGATGAAAACCAAGTCGTCTGGCGTCGTTTTCCGGTTGATGCGGATTATATACGCAATGAAACTGGTTTAACGGCTTGTAAGGTCTATAAGACCATTCCTGCACAGCGTCTCTGGGATGTCATCATGGCGTCAACCTATGACTTTGCAGAGCCAGGGTTTATTTTGATTGATGAAGTCAATGATAAAAACAACAACTGGTTCGATGAAAATATTCGTGCGACTAACCCTTGCGGCGAACAACCGTTGCCGCCGTATGGCAGTTGCTTGTTGGGCTCTGTAAACCTGACCAAATTTGTGCTTGATCCATTTACGGAAAATGCTCGTTTTGACTGGGAAAAATACCGTGAAGTAGTGGCCATTTTTACCCGCATGTTGGACAACGTTGTTGAAATTAATGGTCTGCCACTAGAGGGTCAGCGCTCTGAAATTGAATACAAACGCCGCCATGGCATGGGTTTTCTTGGTCTGGGTTCAACTTCAACTATGTTGGGTATGACCTATGGTGATGAAGCCTCTGTGGCTCTGACTGAAAAAATTGCCCAGGAAATGGCTGTGGTAGGTTGGCAGCAAGCACTGGAATTATCGAAAGAAAAAGGCGCAGCACCGATCATGAATGATGAGTTTGATGTCACAACAGAAATGCTGTTCCGTCGCCCGGAAATGGCGGCTGATGGCTTTAAAGTTGGGGACAAAATTAAAGGCAAAATTCTGCACGCCAAATACAGTCGCTATATGCAACAGGTTGGCGATGTTGATCCGGATCTGATTGAACAGCTGGCTGAGCATGGTGCACGTTTCACCCACCACAGTTCTATTGCTCCAACCGGCACTATTTCTCTGTCGATGGCAAATAATGCCAGTAATGGCATTGAACCGAGCTTTGCGCACCACTATTCACGCAATGTTATTCGTGAAGGTCGCAAAACCAAAGAAAAGGTTGATGTATTCTCTTATGAATTGCTGGCATATCGCAAAGTGATTAATGAAAATGCCATGCCGTATTCCGACAATGCAGACGAAAAATTGCCTGCCAACTTTGTCACTTCAGAAGACATTACACCGAAACAGCATGTTGATATTCAGGCGGCTGCACAGAAGTGGGTTGATTCGTCTATATCAAAGACGGCCAATGTTCCGACCGATTATCCGTATGAAGATTTCAAAGATATTTACCTGTATGCCTATGAAAAAGGCTTAAAGGGATGTACCACTTTTCGTTTCAACCCTGAAGCGTTTCAAGGGGTTTTGGTCAAAGATTCGGATCTTGAAAATACGGTTTACACCTTCACTCTGGATGATGGTTCAACGGTTGAATTCAAAGGTAATGAAGAAGTGGAATACGACGGTGAGACGCATACAGCGGCGAATTTGTTTGATGCGCTCAAAGAAGGTTATTACGGTAAATTCTAATTTGAGGTGATTGTTTTGCCGCCATGCTTCGTTGGTTAATGTGTTCTCTTTCGTTACGTACTTATGTACGTGCCTCAATAGAAAACATTAACCGCCTTGCCTGACAGTAAAACACTCGACCTCAACCCTTCCTTTTATATTAGGGTAGGTGTTTGAACATTGATTTTGTCTATAACAATGATTAAGGCTAAAAACACAGTAGGAAGACGGCTTTAGAAGAAAGTCGCAGAACAGGTAAATGATTATGGTTAAAAAGATTGATAAAAAAATTGTTGGTTACAGCGTCCAGGATGCTGATGCACCAAAAGAAGCAGAAGCGGTAGCAGAACAACCAAAGAAGGAAAGCAATGTTATTCGTATGCATGAAAGCGTGCAGCGACCAGATATGCTGGTGGGTTCAACATATAAGGTGAAGACCCCTATGTCCGAACATGCCATGTACATTACTATCAATGACATCATCCTCAACGAGGACACAGAACATGAAATGCGTCGACCGTTTGAAGTGTTTATCAACTCAAAAAACATGGACAATTTTCAATGGGTAGTTGCCCTGACTCGTCTGATTTCTGCTGTATTCCGCAAGGGAGGGGACACCACCTTTATGGTCGAAGAATTAAAAGCGGTGTTCGATCCTAAAGGTGGTTATTTTAAACCCGGCGGTGTCTTTATGCCTTCACTGGTTGCTGAAATTGGTCACTCCATCGAAAAACACATGCAGATGATAGGCATGCTGCCAACCGACAAGCTGGATGATCACCAAAAAGCGTTTCTGGAAAAGAAACGCCAGGAACTGGAAAGTGGCGGTGCTGTCAGTCAGGAAGAAGGTGGAGATAGCAACGGTGAATATCCGGATTCAGCCAGCATGTGTGCCAAGTGCAACACCAAGGCACTGGTGTTGATGGATGGATGTATGACGTGTCTATCCTGTGGCGATTCTAAATGTGGTTGATCTGACTCGGCACCAACGGCGTTGATCCTGCGTTGGGCTATAACCTGAGTGGCGTCGCGTACTGATGTACGCTCCTTCACTCAGAACATCGCCCGCCTTGTCTGAACGCCGTTTGCTTGGTCAGATGTTCTTGATCATAAGGATAAAAAATAATGAAAATACAGGTAGGTGGCGTTTATAAATTTGGTATTTAGGATAGAAAAGGAAATGGATAATGTTCGGAATTTTTAAAAAAAATAAAACTAAGAAACACACCAAGAAAAATGAAGCAGAGCATACAGAGTCTGAAGAACTTGGGGAGCCTGTCTGGCATGAACTTGGAGAAGGAAACCCCTTTGACCACCCAATATTAGATATAAGAAGTATTACTCTTAATCTTGTAGCGACAACAACTGAGAAATGGATTGCTGAAAATTATGTTGCTAGTCGTTCTGATGATGGAAAGCAGTATATTGATCAACACATTCCCGGTAGTAAAAAGATTGATTCAAACCTTCGTTATCCGCATAACGGAGAACAATTAGAAGGAATAGTCTCAAAGGCCGAGTCTATGGACGAGAAATGGGATATTTACGCTTATGGTAATTGGTTTTATTTTGTCAGAAGCTGGACATCTGAACTTGTTTATAAAGCTCATTACCAAAATACGGGTTCAGAATTAGTTCTGGATTATATAATGTCCTCTGATGAATCTAATGCATCCCTGCAGGAACAAAATATTCATTCCATTATTCTAACCTATGTGTTGGGAAGGGTTTGGCCATATCACATCCCTGAACATATGCAGAATGAGGGAGGCAAAGCCATAGCAATGTATTTGTTTTCGATGTTTGGGTGCAAGGCTACCCTTGCTACTAGTGCTAATGTATTAAATATAAAATTAAAAGAGAAATAGTTTAAAGTAAGCCAGTCTAATCTGCTGGTACCAGATACAGAGTTTCGTTAATTAAGGGGCAAACCTTGCTCAATAGACATGTTGTAATGATAGGATACTTTTTATTATGCGCATTCAAAAAATACTGTTGGCTTGTTGTATTGCTCCATTGTCTGTTCCGGCCTTGAGTTTTATTTTTGCGTTGGGCTATTTGTTGTTTTTGTCTTTTCAAAGTGGAGATTTCTCTCCAGTGGCTAAAAGTTTGCCTGGCCTGTCGATTTTTTTAATATATGCAACAATCATTGCTTACATAGTCACGTTTTTATTTGGCTTCCCTGTTTTGTGGCTTCTGATAAAGCTTAAGTTCGCCAATCTACTAACCATAAGTTTGGCTGCGTTGATACCTGTAACGCTGATGTGTTTATTTAATAATCCCGGTATAGAGTTATGGTTTATATTCTCACTGTATTCAGTCGTTGTTGCGATGTCATGTTGGTTTGTATTAGTCGGATTTAAATTTAGTTATAGGCCTGTGTCAGTTTCCCCGTAATATGTTCTGTAATTACGCCTGTGCAGGTTTTTGTGGCAGATGGTTGGTTAACACGCTAGCATTGCTTGAGTTATAAAAGTGATTTTACGAACGTTAGCACCACAATAAACAAAAAAAGATTTTATTCGGTCATTTACCTGTTGGTATTGTTATCAACAAACAACAGTAAAACTCTGCGTGTAAATCTGTTTTGCAGTCAACTGCACAGTGACTTCCCAATTTCCAATAACATCGCCTAAGCCTTCTGCCGGGTCCAACAACAGCATTGCTATATTGGAAAAAAGGTCACCGCCAGGTGTAAATTTGAGGCCATCCCAGAGGTAAGAGTTGGAAGCGTTCACTGGTTTGAAGTTATGCTTTCCCGTTCGGACTAGTGTTCCAGAAGGATCTTTCCATTGCACGTGAGCGCTTGCAGGTCGTTTGTCTGAATCTCCAGACGATTCCACAAAGATATAAATACTGTCGGTGCAGGAAAACTCATTGGTTTTGACGATTGCCTCATCTTTGACTGTTGCGGTATAAACACGTTCACCAGCATGGCTGTACTGGGTCAAAAAAACAACAATGAGTGCATAGGCAAAAAATATTGATACCTTCATAGTTTAGCGTTCCTCCAACATGACTTGAAAAAGGCCGCCGGGACTTACCGGCGGCAAATTATAGAGGGGAAGGAGTGATTAGCTTGGAGACTTGATGAGTCCCAGAGTTTTATTCACTGGCCAAGAGCAGGTTGCGCTCAAGTTATCTTCACTGACAGATAGCTTGATAGTGAACGTTGACTCTTCACACCCAGCTGAAATATTTTGGCTGACCAGAGCTTGCCCTGAAATCACATTAACGCTTTGTGCAGCAAACAAAACAGCATTATTGGAACAACTCATGGTGACGGTGCCTTTGGTATTAATCGCCTGATTAAAGGCAAAAGTCGCTTTTGCGGCACTACCTGAGTTGACGGTCGTTGTTGGTTGTTTGGAACAGGAAAGTGCCAATTTTGGAGGTTCAGCATCCCCAGCGCCGCTGCCGCTTCCATCATCAGTCATTTCTGGAGCTGGAGGCTCTGCTGCTGTGTCATTATCACTGCTTCCACCACAAGCTGCCAGAATTAACGATACTAGCGCTATAATAAATAATTTGTTCATTTTCATTATCTTTCCGATGTAAATATTTTGTATTGATACGACCTCTGGTCGCCCCTGTAATACGGTGATTAATATTCGCGTATTGCAAACTTCTAACTACTTGCATATAGATAATAATTAGCATTATGGTTCTCAGCTATCCCCCAAATGGGGGGGAGTATTGCCTTGGACAGTTCGGAACGAACCGCCAAAGCTCTCAAAGTAATATGGCTATTAGAGACTAGTTTTATGAATGAATCGAATGCCTTGATTTAAAGGTCGAATTGAGTATAGTCAGTGCATGATTGGTAGTAATAGGCATTGATTTCTAGTTGCCCTTTAGTAATTGGTTCTTAGTCTTAGAGGGTATCACTCAGGTAACGTGATTCCCTCATGTGAGAAAATCAGTCGCTTACTATTGTCAGATACATTTCCTTTTACTTAATTAATTCAAAACATAGAAGAGGCAGTGTTTCTTGACAGTCTATTCAAGGAATGATCCGTTTTGGTGGTGAACTGTTGGCGGTTTGGGACTTAAATGAACAATATCAAGACCGCAGACTTGTCACTATTTCTGGTTTATCTGAAAAATGCATTATTCGATATCAGTGGAATTAGAAAATGTAAGTACTGCACCACTATCATCACAAAGATGACAACATGCACTTGAATCGGCAGGTGTAATGGATAATATTAGCACTCTGTATTCATGGCTGGATTGTGCTATTCGTATGGGCGAACAGAATCAATATATTCAAACGTTAATGCACACATTTTTAGTGTCAAACTGACACATCCCAAGGTTATAAATCAATGGGTTAATACTAAAACCGGAGAACTTTTTATTTACCATGGACAGCTTTGAAGAATATATTCGTCAAGCAACGATAGATTGGGTGGAAAATGTCAATTTAGATCGAATGTCGATTGCACAATCGAGAATCCAGTATTTTGCAGCAACTCTCTATCATTTGTTGGTTGAAAAGCAGGAAAGCTTTGATCTTATTTTTGCCACTGGTAACAGTGGACTCTATATGTTGGAAATTGCCAATATGGTTTATGCTCAGTTAGATCTGGAAGAACCTCCTTCCTTTGTATTTCCAGTCTATCGGGAGACCAAAGAAATACCGGTTAGACATGAGGAACTTCTTGTTGATATGCAATATTTTCCAATTGATATTCATGCCGCTAATATATTGTTCGTTGATGATGAAATTCGGCGTGGAAAATCTCTGCAAACTGGTTTGAACCTTTTAGTTGAAGCTTATGGGGACCCCACAAAACCTGTGACATGCACCGTCGTAGCTGAAAACCATTTCTTTGAATGGCGATTTCAAAAGCCAAAAGTCTCTTTGAGTTTCTATTCCTATGCGCGTTGTTTGCCTGGTTATATTCATAATATCGCACATATAGTGCCAGAGGAGCTTTTTGAAGAAGTGAAATGTATTACCAATGCTGCAAGTGTTCATGAAGCATTTTCGATGGTAGTTGGTGGTGGGGTCAAATGTCTGGTTGGAAATATTCCTTGCTTTGACTCTGAATTTGAGCAATTGCTCGAACAGAACCTGTCAGCTTATAAGGCGAAAAAAGAACACCTTTTGTCGACTGTTGACGAACAGGTGCAATACGCAATAGAGCGGTATAAAACAGGTCAAATCATTCTCAAATGATGCTATAAACAATACGGTTGATATTTGCGTCCGTAAAGGGTGTTTTATCAGAAAAAAGCGGAGGTGTTAGGCCCCCGCTTTTTCTGTTTATATCCAGTTGTTATTTCAGCTGAATATACTTATTTAAAACGTTTTATTTCACCAGAATCCACCCGACTAATAAATGATTTGAGTTCTTGTTTAACGACTGGCATCAAAAAGTACAGTCCAATAATGTTGAAGATCGCCATGGCAAAGATTGCGGCATCAGAAAAGTCGATGACAGCACCAAAACCAATCGACGCACCAATGACCACAAAAATGCAGAAAATCAGTTTGTAGATCAGTTCGGTGGTTGAGCCTTCACCAAACAGATAAGTCCAGGCTTTCAATCCATAATAAGACCACGAAATCATGGTGGAGATAGCGAACATGAACACAGCAATAGCTAATGGGTATTTAAACCAGTCTGCAGTTTCCTGGAAAGCGGCTGCAGTCAGGTTAACTCCAGTGAGGCCGGAGCCATCAAATGGGCCTGTGTTCAGCCCGGAGATGGTGATCACCAGAGCGGTCATAGTACAAATGATGACGGTATCAATAAACGGTTCCAGTAATGACACCAGACCTTCTGTGATGGGTTCGTTGGTTTTGACCGCAGAGTGTGCAATTGCAGCAGAACCGATACCAGCTTCATTGGAAAAGGTAGCTCGTTTGAGGCCTTGTATCAATGCGCCAATAAAGCCCCCTGCAACCCCAGAAGCTGTAAATGCGCCGTCGATTATGGCAGAAAATGCTGGAATGACACGGTCCAGATTAGACAAAATCACTACTAAGGCCATTGCGATATATAAAGCGGCCATAAATGGAACGATTTTTGATGTCACGCTAGCAATGGATGGCATTCCACCCACAATAACTGCATAAACGATTAATGCCAGAACGATTCCGACTACCCAGCCATAACCTTCAGGCAGTGCAAAAGTGCTAACCAGAATGGCGTTGGCCTGATTGCCCTGAAACATATTGCCTGCACCCAGAGCGCCGAGAATGGTCATGACTGCGAAACCAATGGCGAGAAATTTACCCAAGCCTCCGAGTCCACGTTCTTTCAATCCCTGGCTCAGATAATACATCGGTCCACCTGAAACTGCGCCTGAAGGCAGGATGGTACGATACTTTACACCCAGAGTGCACTCAACAAACTTTGAGGCCATACCAAATAAACCAACAATGATCATCCAGAATGTAGCGCCAGGACCACCGATAGCCAGGGCGGCACCAACCCCGGCGATATTACCTAGACCAACGGTGCCGGATAGTGCTGTAGCCAGGGCCTTGAAATGGGAAATTTCGCCATCGTCTTTGCTGTTTGGGTCAGTGTATTTGCCTCGCACGATACTCAAGGCCAATCCAAATTTGCGGAATTGAATAAAACCAAAGTAAGCTGAAAATACAACAGCGGCAATAAGTAGCCAGCCAACAATCAATGGAAATGAGGCTTCACCTAAAGGAACTGACTTGAATATCAGGCTGGCGAACCAACCCAGGTATTGGTTGAAAAAATGATCAACCGCTTGGTCAATGCCAGCGAATGCATTGCTTGAAGCAAATAACAGAAAAAGCGCGATTCCGCGTATGAAAATAGTCAAAATACAATCCTCGTCGTTGTTATCGTTATAGAGGAAGTGGCAGTAACTTTTAGCGAATACGGTAAGCCTCAAGCCAAACTTTTCCCCTTTTACATTCAACGCCGTTTAAGCGTTGCAAGTGTCTTGTTGCATAACCTTTGTAACGTAGAACGTAACACGTTGATTTGTGGTATTTCACCAGCGCATCAGGATTGATAGATCATGCATTTAGAACATTAAATATGGGCGAAATGTAGAAAAATAACTGCTCTTACCCAAATTTGGCCGACATCATACTGTTTTGTTATCAAGTTTGGCATTTTCATGCAAAATGTGAATAACGTACTGGATTTGCATAAATTGGGGATGTTTCTGGGGGCAGTTGTGTTAGTGCCATTGTCAAAATTTATGCTATACCATTTAATAAAAGACAGGAGTTGATAAATGCAGGCCAGTGAAATTTCTCAGATTGTGCAGGTTCTAAAGGACTTTCGATCCCGAGGAAAACAGGACGACAAAATTGTAGGTGATGATCGTATTATTAAAATTATGAGTGCTTACTTCGTTTTTTTCTTAGCATTTTTAGGAGTTCTCTGGTATTCCCCTTTGCTTGATTATGCTGGTGAAGCTAAGGCTAGATTAATTGTTCAGATTTTGATGATAGTGTTTTATATCACTAGCGCAATAGTTTTCACGATCCAACTGCTCTATCTTAAGAAAGGTTTTGTGAATCCCGTCAGTGATTTTCTTGATCTCGCTGAACATTCTGTTCACGCAGAGCTTAAGGTATTCAAGCAATTAAATGGTTTATCCACAGAGTCAATTCAATATTTGGCAGCACGTTTTACTCTGGGCAATGAACAACTCAGCAGAGCAATGAATGTATTAGTGGGTGCTATTGAAAAAGTGGGTGTTCTGCCTGGATTGATCGCTTCTTTTTTAGCTCTAAGTAAAGTGTCAGAAGCCTCAGGATTTTCCACACTGGAATATATTTCCTTTGCTTTCTTGGGAATTTATTTCGTGTCTTTTCCGATTATATTTACAGCTGTTAAATTCCAACATTTCAGTTTTATCCTCAATCAATATTTGAAAATCTATCGGAATACGGACTCCGACCACACTCGAGTTATTTAATTTATAAGGGCTTTCTTAGGAATTTTTTTAGAAGCTTTTTGGGTTTGATTTATTCTAAATCTAATATAAACTAAATTGAATTGATGTTCCCGAGTGGCAGTTTAAATGAATATGGAGTTTTTTCATTTGAACTGAAGGACAGTAGCTGTATTTTTATGCTGGTAGTGCGCTCGGCTGAGTTATCAATTTCAGAAGTATCATTCAATTCAGCTTTACCTTGCAGTCCTGTATTTAAAATTTTAAAAATAACTTAACGGGGAGTTACTATTATGCGAAAGCTATTTGTTGGTCGATATATGACCTCTTCTTTTTTCTGTGTTGCGATGTCGTTCGCAACGGTTCAATCCACTCAGGCACAAACAACCGTGCCGGATAATGCAAAACCAACGTGTGTGGTCAGCCAGAGTGAAATTGATTCATGGTTTGTTGGAGGGTCAGTTACAGATAATGGCCAAGTGAATCCAGCGGACAGCACTGCGCCTATTTTTGGTAATTTTGCCGATAATACACGCTGTGATTTTTATAAGTGGGGAGCGCAAATGTTTTTGTGGTTGACCACACCAGAAAGTGGCAGTTTTGTATTTGACAGTTCGGTATTCTTTGATGTAATCCATGATGGTTCCTCCTACAAAATGATTCCTAATACCGGAGGCTATGATGGCAACGCTTTTGCCTTACGGGCCTTGAAAGGTGCTGATCCTATAGACGGCACTGGTCAGGCTGGTGGCAGTGGCGTGTTGATTTCACAGGAAAATTCTTTGACCTATTACGGTATGAACGTAAATGATGTGTATGCGCACTATCTGACAGGGCAAAAAGCCGGGGCTTTCGCAAATACACCTATAGCCAATGATTATCCCACAACACAAGCAGATCTGGAGTTGGTGCAGGATTATGCAGGCCAGGAGTTTCCAGATGGCCAGGCTTTGGCTATGGAAATTAAGACTTCCTGGGTAGATGCATCTACGGTGCCTAATAAAGACGACTATGTTTTGATTGAGGCCTTGGTGCCGAATTTCGATCGAGGAGATACGGTTTGGACTTTGCTCGCAAAACCGGAGCCAATGCAACTGGCAATGGTCGGTATGCATGTGGTGGGTTCTGTGACTGGGCATCCAGAGCTAATCTGGTCTACGTTTGAGCATATTGATAATGCACCTGATAATGCCTATTACTACACCAATACTTCTGATCAGAATACTAAGGTTGATTTTAATTCTTCGGGAAACTGGTTGTTTATGAAAGACGGTGGAGCAAATACTAATGTGATACCAGAATATCAAAGCGTTTGTAGCAGCACTGATGTGACCGATAAGTTGTGTCCCAGTGTTGGTGACATATTCTTAAATGCGGGTTCAGGGGCAAGTAAAATACAAGCTGTTGATGTTGTCAGAATCAACCCATGGGGTGGTTTACCTGATTCAACAGACTCAGCTGTTGTCGCTAATGCTACAGATCTGGTATCTATCAACAGTTCTGTCATGCAGGCGCTGAATAGCGTGGAGGATTTGCGAGGAAATTACATCCAGACAGGTGGTATCTGGAGTGCCGAAGGACAGATTCCTGTGTCTGGAACAGATTCGGTATTACGTGGTTCTTTGAGCCTGTCGAATGCCACCATGGAAACCTATCATCAGTTTTCCACGGCTCCCGGTGGTTCAAGCACCAATAATTGCTTTACTTGCCACTCTGTCGGATCTGGCTCTCCCGGGGTGGATGTCAGCCATATCTTCAATGGTTTGGAGCCGCTTAACAACTAAGGTTTAAACGCTAAACCATATATACCGCATTGAGCAGGGTGTTTCATTTGAAACAAGCTGCTCAATGCCTTTTACTACTAAAAATCCGATGTATTGCGCTGGTGCTTGTTTAATCGATTCACTGACATATTTGGACAAGTGCCATAGTCTTAAGCCTTAATTAATAACCGGTGTATAATTGTGGGAATGATGAGAGTCACCTTCAGAACCTGTGTTTAAATAATACAACAGAAAGATTTTACGGTAGGTTTAAATATGGCAAAAGCAACTTTAAAAACGACTCAGAATACTGCCAATGTTGAATCGTTCATTGCAGCGGTAGAACACCCACAACGACGCGAAGATGCTCAGACTTTATTAGCTCTGTTCAACCGGGTAAGTGGTTTGGAAGCTCGGATGTGGGGTAATAGCATCGTAGGATATGGTCGTTATCATTACAAATACGATTCCGGCCGAGAAGGTGAATTTTTTCTAATAGGTTTCAGCCCACGTAAAGCCAGTATGACGATATATATCATGCCGGGGTATCGGGATTTATCAGAAATGCTTGATCGGTTGGGGAAACATAAATTGGGTAAATCCTGTCTGTATATCAATAAATTGAAAGATGTGGATTTAGCAGTGGTTGAAGAGCTGGTTCTTTATGGGCTTGAGTATATGCGCAACAACTATGAAACCTGGGATGAGTGAGAATTCAATGCCAGCTATTTGCTCATCGAGTTATGCTTAAGTCGATTTTGACTAGACTGTTCTTTTCATCGCTGAACTAAAACAAATACGTTATGGCACTAAGGTATAGCGAGTCTGATGCAGCTTCAGCTGCGCAAAACAGAACATCGGTTCTGCTCAATACGACTTTGCAGGAAATACCTGGTGAGAAGGTTAAAGTAGAAGATCTGATGCAGTATTTTCATCGGCGTTCCTTTGGTGGTGTGTTTTTTATTCTTGCGATACTCTGTCTTATACCCGGAGTTTCTATTTTTGCAGGTATTGTTTTGATTATTCCAGGCTTGCAGATGTGTGTTGGTTTTAGCATGCCTTTATTACCTCGTTTTATCAGTCAACGTCTTATCAGCGTTAAGCGTTTGAGGCTGTTTGGAATCAGACTCATTCCCTGGGTGGAAAAACTAGAGCTTATTGTCAGACCTCGATGGTCAGTCATGAGCGGTAAGCTATTCAGACAGATAATAGGTTTGGTTGTTGTGGTAATGGCTTGCATTGTGGCTATTCCTTTTCCGCTGAGCAACTACCCACCAGCCATTGCTGTGCTATGTTTGTCGTTGGGTCTGCTTGAACGTGATGGTTGGATGATCATGCTGGGTTTAGTGTTCAGTGGATTGGCATTGTTTGTCGGGGTGACTGTCTTTGTGTTTGCTCTTGAGTGGGTAATACGATTTTTTTCTGGTTTATCTATGGTTGGTTGGCAGGCTTTGTGAGCGGCTTGTTGATACGTTTATTTTATTCAAGAACGTTGCTGCGAAGATAAACCACTGTTGGTGCTGTTAGTCTTATAGCTTACGAGGATAAAGCGGGTATTTAAGTGCCTGGCTTTTTTATTAACTCATTAACTCTAATTAAAGGTATTCAAATGCATAAAAGCATCATTGTTGTATGTGTTTTGGTGGTCGGTTTCCTTGCTGCTTGTTCTCATAGCGACAAGAAAAACGATGTGACGGTTGGGGCAGTCTGCGAAAATTTTGGTCCGCAGACTCCAAGAGATATCAGTCAACTCAAGGGAGAGAATAAAGTGGTTTTCCCCACTGCGTTGCCTTTTTCTGATATGAATTTGTGTGATATTCACTTTCATAATGCTGCAGAACACAAGGCTCCAGCATTTTCTGTAAAGGCTCCTCAAGGTGGTTTCCAATGTGGTATTGCTTCAGAGTTGACGGTTGCTGAACGAGCGCCTTATGCTTTAAATCAATGCCAAGGCGTGAAGCCGGGTGACACCATTGAGGTGCATTGGGTTTATACTTCGTGTGATACACCTCCAGCGCCTGGTCTTGGTTCTTGTCTGCCTGAAGGTCTTTGTGTGAACCCGAGCCTGCGAGTAGAAACACAAGTATTTACCGTAGTGAATGATGATGATGCGATGGACTTTGCCGAGTTTACAGACGTTCGAAGGTCAAGTGATGGTTATTATCAGGTCAAATCGTTACCTGAAGGAACTGGTGAACCTGTCAATTTTCTAGGGTCAACCACTGGAACGAGCTTTTCAGAACAAAAATGCTCTCCGCTGCAGGCCACATGGAATGTCCGGCCTCAGTGCGCTAAAGTGAGTATAAGCAGTTTAAGTAACTGGTGTGCTGAAAACGAATTTGGTGAAGATCATGCTCATGGTGTCAGGAGCTTAGTAAACAATCTTAAATTGTTATCAACGATTAAAAAATAAGTCGAACCTTGCAAGGCAGAGTTCAATCGGTTCTTTGCCTTGCTCGTTGAGTTTAAAGACGGATTGCTGTGAAATAGGCTTATATTTTCATTTGTACAGGAGTAAGAAAGTGTATCAAGAAATAGTGACATTCTGGTTTGATGAGATCGACAGTTCGAAATGGTGGGTGAAAGACGAGGAATTTGACAACTTGCTTCGGCAGAGATTTTCAATGGTTCATGCTCAGGCTGATCAGTGCGAGTTATATGAATGGCGTCAGACTGCTAAAGGGAGGTTAGCCGAGGTTATTGTGTTGGATCAATTCTCCAGAAATATGTTTCGAGGTTCATGGCGATCTTTTGCTTCAGATTCATTGGCACTTGCTCTTGCGCAGGAGGCAATAGCGTTGGGGGTAGATCAGGAACTGACTCAGATTCAGAGAAGCTTTCTCTATATGCCTTTTATGCACAGTGAATCTGCCAGAATTCATGAAATTGCGGTGGAATTGTTCAGCAGCAATGGTGAGAAAAATAATCTAAATTTTGAACTCAAACATAAAGCTATTATTGACCGGTTCGGTCGATATCCGCATAGAAACGATATTCTGGGGCGTGAGTCAAGCTCAGAGGAACTGGAGTTTTTAAGTGGGCCAGGTTCCAGTTTCTAATGTCTAAGTGAACTTTTAGTATGAGGAAGCACTTTTTTGATGCTGCCAGCCTATAATGAGGTGTACTGTAATTAATAAGCGATAAAATGGCTTAAAACAACGAGTTCTACTCTTTGCTTGCTGTTGTTAAGGTGGCTTTATGACTTCGATTTTAAAACTGTTTTCTGTTTCTACTGTTGTGAGCATCATCACCGGTTGTGCTTCTCTGGGTGGAACGCCATTGCCTGTGACTATTACTCAAGCGCCAGATAACGACCCTCAATACTCTGAAGTGCTTGATGATATCGATACTAAACTGGGTTTGAATGTGCGTTGGGGCGGAGAAGTTATTGCTATCAGCAAGCATGAAACTCATACTGAAGTGACGGTGCTTAATAGCCCCATCACAATGACTGGAAGACCGGATTATACCAACATGGACAGCCGTCGCCATCGTGGTCGCTATATAATTCATGTTCCCCAGACTGTTGCAATAAGAGGTTTAAGACGAAATAAACTGGTTACGGTTTATGGTGAACTGTCTGGATCTGAGCAAATTCTAATCAAGGATGATAAGAGAACAAGCCCAGTGGTATTTGCGGTTGAGATTAAAACCTGGCCATCACAGGCTCAATACCACAGCTCGCAATACTTTTTGCATTATGGTTTTTCCGATGGCTATTACGGTTTTGGCTATAGATTTGATCATCGGCCACGTTTTCTTTACCGAAAAACTCAAAAGAAAGTGCAGTAGAAAAAACAATACCAGAGTAATAACCTGTCAATATACGCTTATGAACTGTTGATTATTGATTTAAGTGTGTTGCTTGCAGAGAGCGGTTTCTGACTGAGAGTCCCAGAGCAATTATAATCAGGATTGTTGCAACAAGAAATGTAGCTTGCATACCTGCTTCTACGGCTTTGGGTGATGAATTGGCAATGACACTGTTTTTTGAAGCATACGCAAATACTGCGCCCATAACCGAAGCGCCAGTGATCAACCCTATATTTCGCGATAAACTGAGTAAACCTGAGATAACACCACGTTGGCCTGAAGCCACATGCATCATGACAGCTGTGTTATTGGCTGCTTGAAATAGTTGATAACCTGGGGTCAATATGGCGATGGCAACAATGTAACCAGTGATGCCGAAGATCGCTGGTAGCATGGATAATGCAAATGAGCCAGCCGTCATTGCTAGAAGCCCAGTGATTACCATAAGAAGCGCCCCTGTCCGATCAACTAATCGACCTGCTGGAAGTCCTGTCAGTGAGGAAATAATAGGGCCAATTGACATTATTGCTCCCACAGAAAGAGCATTCAGTTCCAATGCTTGGGATAGATAAAATGGCCCGACTATCAACGTTGCCATCATGACTGTTGAGACCAATGCATTCATTATCAAGTTGTTGGTTAATACAACATTACGCAGTATTGTCAGTTCGATCAGTGGTGATGTCACTCTTGTTTGCACGATGATAAACAAGCTGCCGCCAATAAGGGAAAGTAACAACAAGGCTATATTGATAGGTTGTACAGAATCTTTGCCTGTGGTCACTGCCAGAGCATAAGCTGCCAGAGCTATTCCCAATATTATTGTGCCCAACCAGTCAAAAGATTGTTCTTCAGTTTTTGTGATAGTAATTTTTTTTGGCAGGTAACGATAAGCAAGAAATAAATTCAAGGCGCCTATTGGCACCATAACCAGAAAGATAGCTCGCCAACCCGATCCATCAATTAACAGGCCTCCCAATGAGGGACCAAGCGCGGTGCCAATCGCTGACATTGTGCCGAGCAGACCCATGGCTCTGCCGGTTTTTTGTTCAGGCACAGTGTCGCGAACTAAAGCGATGGTAAGTGTCATTAAAATAGCAGCAGCCAAGCCCTGCATTGCTCGGGCAGTAATCAAAATCCACAGTGTGGGAGCCAGACTGCATATTAACGAGGCTATGATAAATAAGCTGATTCCAGCTAACAATACTGGCCTGCGGCCCAGGGTGTCACCTAAGCGCCCAACACTGACAATCATTACAGTGATGCTGAGAAGATAGGCGATAATGACCCATTGGACTTGTTGGAAAGAGGCTGCGAATGCTTCGACCAATGTTGGTAGAGCAATATTGGCGATGCTGACTCCAAGTGAAGATAACAGCATGGATAGTGCAAGGCTGCTTAAAGCCCACTTTGAGTAAGAGGGCTTGCTGCTTATCGGTTGATACCCGTGATTTGAGTTCATGAAATTTCTATTTTGCTTGCTCTATTAAATTTGTAAAGATAGTATAAAACCTCAAGTCAACTTGAGGTCAATGGGAAAGTAATGAACAGAAAAACGTTGGATATTGGTGATGTGGTGAAGCAATCTGGACAACCACCCTCAACTTTGCGTTTTTATGAAGAAAAAGGGCTTATTAAATCAATAGGTCGCAATGGTTTGCGCCGAATTTTTGATGCCAGTGTGTTGGAACGTCTGGCAATGATCGCATTGGGTCGTAATGCCGGGTTTTCTCTCGAGGAAATTGCCTCGATGTTTACTGACGATGGCCCCAGGATTAATCGGCAACAGCTTAAGGATAAGGCGGATCAGTTGGATAAAACCATCAAACAGCTCGTTGCTATGCGTGATGGCTTACGTCATGCGGCGGACTGTCCTGCCCCCAGTCACTTCGAGTGCCCTACCTTTCAGCGTTTATTGACACTTGCGACTAAAAGTCAACGTAAGCGAAAACCAGATAGGGGTAATACCATTTGATTAAGCTTGACTCAATACTGGCTTATGGTACTATTTTCATAAGTTTCAGTAATTTCTGAAATTTGTGAAAATAAAGTGATTTAAGCAAATTCTACTCAATTATGAGACACTGCTTAAATCCGTTTGACCATTTTCGTTATTCGATTGAGGTACCGTTATGCTGGACACACTTATGTTGTCGCGAATGCAGTTTGCTGCGAATATCAGCTTTCATATTCTGTTCCCCACTATCAATATTGCTCTTTGCTGGATATTACTTTACTTTAAGGTTCGGTCTGATTTCTCAGACAGTCCGGTATGGATGAGAGCATATCGTTTCTGGGTGAAAGTATTCGCACTTACATTTGCCATAGGAGTAGTCAGTGGTATCACGATGTCGTTTCAGTTTGGTACGAATTGGCCAGGTTATATGGAAACGGTTGGAAATATTGCGGGGCCTTTGCTGGGTTATGAAGTGTTAACTGCTTTTTTTCTGGAAGCAACTTTTTTGGGCGTTATGTTGTTTGGTATTAAGCGTGTGCCACCCAGAGTACATACCTTTGCTACTCTGATGGTGGCAGTCGGTACAACGTTTTCCGCTTTCTGGATTCTGGCTCTGGACAGTTGGATGCAGACACCAGCAGGATTTGAAATGCGCGATGGTATTGCCTATGTGACCAGTTGGTGGGACGTTATTTTCAATCCATCTTTTCCTTATCGATTGACGCATATGTTGCTGGCATCAGGTCTGACGGCAGCATTTTTTGTTATCGGTTTGTCGGCGTATCGTTTGCGCCAAGGCGATACCAAGCGTGCACCGAGGTTAGCACTGAAGACCGGTTTGGTGATCGCTGCGGTTCTTGCCCCATTGCAAATATTTGTGGGCGACTTGCACGGATTGAACACTTTCGAGTATCAACCGGCTAAAGTAGCTGCTATTGAAGGCGTCTGGGAAACCGAAAAAGGAGCGCCTTTATTATTATTTGCTATTCCAGATGAGCAACAAAGAACGAATAAACTGGCGATAGGCATTCCTAAAGCAGCTTCGTTAATTTTAACCCATGACCTTGAAGGGGAAATAAAGGGTTTGAATGAGTTCGCAGATCACCCGCCAGTCAAACCGGTGTTTTTCAGCTTTCGAATTATGATTGGTGTGGGCATGTTGATGTTATTAATGTCCTGGCTTGGAGTTATCAGCTTTTTAAGGACCAATGACTACCCGAAATGGATGTTGATGGTGTTCGAATGGATGACCTTTGCTGGTTGGGTCGCCACATTAGCTGGGTGGTATGTGACTGAGATTGGACGTCAACCATGGTTGGTAACCGGGGTGTTACGCACGAAAGATGCGGTAACCACTGTACCAGCAACGAATGTGGGTTTTACCCTGACTTTATTTCTTGTTGTTTATGTTTTTCTTTTGTGGGCGTATATCCACACATTGAGAGTCATGGCGCGTAAGTCAGTAACCGTATTGGAGTTTGAACGCAATGAACCCAGCAGAAGCGGAGCTTTAACTAACTTGCACACATCGATAGAAGAACATTAAGGAGGAGTACCATGTTTGATGCACATACATTACCCGTTGTCTTTATTGGCCTTATGGGCTTGGCTATTTTCGTTTATGCCATTTTGGATGGTTACGATTTAGGCGTTGGTATAATGCTGCCGATGGATCTGGAAGATGAACGACACCGCGATATTATGATCGCTTCGATTGGGCCTTTCTGGGATGCTAATGAAACATGGCTGGTGCTGGCAGTTGGAATTATGTTGATTGCTTTCCCGCAGGCCCACAGTGTGGTGTTGTTTCACCTTTATATTCCTGCGACCCTGATGTTGATTGGCTTGATCATGCGAGGTGTCGCTTTTGATTTTCGCGCAAAAGCGGCAGTCGACCACAAATATCAGTGGGACAGAGTTTTTAAACTTGGTTCATTGTTCACTACTTTATGTCAAGGTTATATGTTAGGGCGATATGTTACCGGCTTTGAAAGCACTACAGGAGCAACATTGTTCAGTTGTTTAAGTGCGATAGGGGTAACTGCTGCCTACAGTTATATTGGTGGTGCCTGGTTAATTATGAAAACAGAAAACCGTTTGCAAAAACGGGCTATAAAATGGACTCGTATCAGCGGCTGGTTAACTTTGCTGGGAATTGTCCTTGTTTCCATAGTCAACCTGATGGTCAACCCAGATGTTTTCAGTCGCTGGTTTGCTATGCCTCTAGCCATGTTTGTGTTGTTGATTCCATTAGTGTGCATGACGGCCTTTTGGAGAAATGACCGTTTGCTTAAGCGTTTACCTCTGGCTGATGATCGTCAGTGTTGGGTGCCATTTTTATATGTAATCAGTATATTTCTGATGAGTTTTCTGGCGTTGGCCTTCAGTTTCTTTCCGGATATTGTTCCTGGGAAACTGGATATCTGGCAAGCCGCAAGTGCTCCAGAAACCTTGAGGGTCATCTTGTGGGGAGCTCTTATTGTTGTGCCGGTTATCCTGGTGTACACCGCTTTTGCCTATAAAGTGTTTCATGGCAAGGCAACGGACTTGCACTACCATTAGCTATTAGAGAAACTTAAATGCTTCATCAATAGTGTATCAGTAACAATAAGAACGCTTTAATACATTATCAATACTCATTTTCTGGAGATTTGAGAAGCTAAATCTCCGGGATAAAATTGCTATTTTTATTATTGAAAATAGCAATAAAGGATATTCATTCATTGACTTACTATTGCTATCCTAAGGGAGGTGGGAGTAATAATTTCTGTTGGACAAGGTTGTCTATATGAAGTTTTCTCTGTAGTTCGGGAGTGTAAGGTGATTTTAATTATTGGGTTAGTCGTTGTGGTTGTGATGTGTTTATTGTTATTTTTAGAATACAAAGGCATTTTCAGGAAAAAGTAACTTGTCTCATTGAAGTAGAGCTTTGTACATGTATTTTGATGTTTTTTGCTTATAACTATTCTCTAGACCGAATGGTATAATCAAGCTGCTATATCGTAGCAATATGAGGTTTAATGCCAATGATGCTTAATCGTTGGTTTACACTTGTTGATAGACTTTAAAAGGAATGTTGTATGAAATATCTACTCTTTATAAGCTTGGTGTTGATTGGTGGCTGTGCAACAGGGCCAGATGCAATGTATTTTGAACAGGGAAAGAGCCTGGCTATTAAGACTGGTTATAAGGATTATCATGTTGCGGGAAATGTCTATGGAGTGACTTTTGTGGGGGGCTACAATGGACTAAAGCCAGGGCCTCTACCTAAAGTTGATGTGATAAGGTTCGTCAACAAAAGATCCAGTGAATTATGTCATGAGAGAGGTTTCTCAAGATATTCATTGCTTGGGCAGCCTGTGTTTACCTCTGAGTTAGGAGCAGGTACGACCACAATGTTTTCTTATGCCAAGTGCTTTGCACCTGGAGAGGAAATATCCGATGCTTCTTTTAGTGAAGCTGAGAAAAAAGGGATTGCAAGAGATCGACAAAGCCGGGAGGCAACTTGCCAATTGGGTTGCTGATCTTGGTTGTTGGTCAAAAGCTTGGTATCACAGGCATATTACGGCCGCACTGTTATTTGAATCTTTCACAGTAAAGCAGAGACTGTCATCTATGCAGTTGTCACAAACTATCGGAACTCCTGTGATATTAGCATTCCCTTGTTCATCAAATACATAGAGCCACAATGGTTTTCCAAAGTGTGAAAATTCACCCAGATTCAGTTCTATGCTGATACTGCTATCAGTCCAGGCTGTTGGTATCTGTATCGCTCTTTTGGAGCAGTTGGCGTAAAGCTCGGCATCGCAGATAACGACACGTTGCAGGCTTGTGTCCATATAGATTTCATCGTAATACACGTAATTAGGTCCGGCATCAGTTCCGTTGCTGACCTGATCGAAGAAGAAATCTTCATATTTGTGGGGGTGGTTGGCATTATGAGTTATGAAATTATAGGTTTCACTCAACCATTTTTTGCCATCTTGATAGATATCAAACAAGCCATCCTTGTTGCCAAGGGTGCCAGCATCGTAAACCAATTCCTGCGTTAGCCAAGTATCTTTTTGATGCAGCAACTCTGATGAATATTTCACGCCGCCCTCTGTGTTTTCTGTGACTGTTGCAGCTTCGTCGTAACCAAAAGCCCCTTGATAACCCCAGTAAATAGTGTTGTGGCCGATATTTCCTGACCCGTTAATATCACCCCAGAAACGATACGTCTTCAGATTGAAGGTGCCATCTGGGTATTGACTGTCTGGTGGTCTTTTATCTTCGACAATGTCATAAGCATACAGTTTACGGACAAACATATAGAGGTTTTGGGTTCTTTGTCCTGAGGAATTTCGAATGTTGTGTAAACCCAGGACGGCATCAGAGCTTGCTGCATGGTTAAAGCGAAGAGCCTGGGTCGCATTAGGCGCAGACATAGCGGTGCTCAGCTCTCTGATGGTTGGAATGGTAGTGCTGTTCCAGCTGGTTCGACGTCCTTTACTGCTGGGTTGGAACTGTTCATTGAAATCAGCCCAGAGCAGAGGTTTTGCTTCTGATTTTGCTCCGAAGCCAGTGCCATTTATGACCAGAATATCTCCCTGATTCAGCCCGCTTGCATTGATCGATGTGTTAATAGTTGGAGCTGCAAAACTATTGAATGGCAGATAGGCTAAGAGTGACAGAGCTAGTAAACGATTATAAAACATCTTGATTTCTCCATTGGACGATTTACCTCAAGAGCATGGTTTTTGGCTTGGGTAGCTAATTAGATTATCATTTTAAAAAACATCCACTTGTAACAAACGAACCTGGCATAAAAACAGTGCTAATTTAGAGGTTTCTGGTGTTTTTAATATACTCAGGTGATCATTTTATTTATAATCACCAGTCAGTGGCGCGCTCTAATCAAGTTAGAAGAAATAGGGAGTATTACCTTACAGTTTGTTTCAGGATGCTGATTTATCAGGTGTGGGATTATAATTGTTGCAATACAAAGTGTATTTTCTGACTTAATGATGTGATTAGGGGCGTGTATCAGTTAATCACTGTTGATTATTATTGCTGAAAGGGGGGGATGGTGCGTCATGGCTGACTATCAATTCCTGCGGCAACTATCTATCTGGACAGTTTGAAACATAAGGAAAGTAAATTATGAACAAAGAATTAAAGTTAGCATTGTGTTTGGGTTTGACGGTAAGTTTGACCTTAGGTCTGGCGTCTAATGTATTGGCTGAATTACCCGAAGAACCTCTTTCAAAGGTACAAGCGTCAAAAAGCGCCTTTAATACCGAAAACGTCAGTTTGCCTGCAGTTGCAATAGAACCGTTGCGCAACAAGGCATTGCCAACAGAACCCGGACCGATTAAGTTTGCATCCCCTTTTCAAGTGGATTTTAATCTTGATAAGTCCATCGGTTGGACACAAACGAATTATCAGGGACAGCAGTATGATGTGTTGAAATATAGGCTCACATCCCCTAATGCCTATTCATTGAATCTTGGATTCAGCAAATATAATATGCCTGATGGTGGCAAGATGTTTGTTTATATTGACGGTTATGAGAATTTGCTGAGACCGTTTACTGCTGATGATAATGAAGATCATGGTCAACTATGGTTGCCAGTCGTTGATGGTAAGCAAATCACTATAGAAATTAACATTCCCAGCGAACAACGTAAGAATCTGGAACTTGAGCTTGATAGTGTGAATCAGGGATTTCTGGATATTCACAACCTTCAACAGGAAGTCGAAGGGTTGAAGTCTGGTTCATGCAATATTGATGTAGCTTGTCCTCAGTCGAGCGGTTGGGCTGATCAAATCAGGTCTGTGGCTATATATACGATTAATGGTCAAGGTTTGTGTACCGGTGCTGCGATTAATACTACTTCAGAGGTTAAACCTTATTTTTTAACAGCTGATCATTGCGGTGTGAGCGCTTCAATTGCTCCAACAGTTGTTGCATTTTGGAACTTTAACAACAGCACTTGTCGGCCAGTAGGTAGTGCCAGCAGTGGATCTAATGGTGACGGACCTCTTACACAGTTTAATAGTGGTGCGATATTACGTGCAGACTTCTCTGCATCGGATATGACCTTGTTAGAATTTGATGACCCCTTGTTGCCAGGTGCCGATATTTATCTGGCGGGTTGGAGTCGTTCTACAGCTACGCCTAATTCAGGCGTTGCTATTCATCACCCAGCAGGTGGTGAGAAACGCATCAGTTTCGAAAATAACCCCTTGATTATTACAAGTTACCTGGGTGCTTCTGGGTCTGGAACAACGCATTTTAGAGTCTTTGATTGGGATGCTGGAACAACGGAAGGAGGTTCGTCCGGCTCTCCTTTGTTTGATGTTAATAAACGCATTGTTGGTCAATTGCATGGTGGTTTTGCTGCTTGTGGCAATAATTTGAGTGACTGGTATGGACGATTGTCGGTTTCATGGACTGGTGGTGGTCAGAACTCTAGCCGATTAAGCAACTGGTTGGATCCTACCTCCACTGGTGCTGTAACCAGAGATGGTCGGGATGTGGACCCTGATCAGTATGAAGCTGATAATGATTCCGCTAATGCAACTGTGATTCAATTAGGAGCATCTCAGCAGCATAATATTGTTCCAGTGACTGATCAGGATTGGGTGAAATTTACTTTAACCGAAGAAACCAGTGTGGTCATCACGACAAAAGCGTCTGCAGGAGCTGATACCCGGATGTGGCTATATAACGCTGCAGTAGCGGAGCTTGATTTTAATGATAATGCAGGTTCTGGTGTTTTGACATCAAGAATTCGAGCGGACGATCTACCTGCTGGCGAGTATTTTGTCAGAGTTGATGAGTCAGGTAACGATGATTCGATTCGTTACACTTTGCAGATTTCAACGATTTCTGAAGGCGATTTATTATTGGATATTGTGCCTGCAATTATGTCAGGCATTAAATAAAAGGAGTCATTGAAAACACTGCTGCTCTTCATTGGTTGTCTTGTTGCTGTTTCGGTTGAAGCGGCGCAAGTACGACTGGTGTATGAAAAAGCAGAGAGTTCCGCAGATACTGAGTTGGTATCTGAACTTCGTCAAACGGTTGCTGTGAATTCAGCAATCGCTTTGATGAATGACAAATTCATATTGTCTCATCCTATAGATGTTGTGTTTGGTTCAGGGCAGCAGGCGTATGCTGACATTGATGCTGCAAAGATCTTTATACCTTATTCCTTTGTGTATGACACTCGGGAGCTTTTCAATGCTCAAGGTCCAGGGGCAGTAGCAGCGACAACAGGAGCGCTTGTCCATACCTTGTTCCATGAGTTTGCTCATATACTGGTGGCTATGCATGAAATTCCAGTTTTGGGCAGAGAAGAGGATGCTGCTGATACTTTTGCTTCGCTTATGTTAATCCATTATTTCCCACAAGGAACAGAATCTGTCATTGATGCTGCACAATTGTATTATTTGGAAAGAGAACAGCCTCACACATTGAAAAAGTGGGATTTCATGGGAGAGCATAGTTTGAGTGTGCAGAGGCATTACCAATTGATCTGTCATGTCTATGCCAGTGACCCTGAAAAATACACTGATCTGCGCAAAAGGGTTGGTTTTTCTAATGATAGAGCTGAATTGTGTTTTGATGAATTTCAGGTAGCTACGAAAAGCTGGTTTGATTTGTTAGAACCTTATTTGAAATGATAGGTTACTCCAGGAGACTGGTGTGTGCCTATGTCAAATGCTGTTCTATTTTAAGTGGTGTCACAACGAAGGTTGATGAATATGGACGTTCTTTTTAGGATTTATGGTGTTGATATTTATTCTTATCAGACTGATGTTATTTGAATATTCAACTAACTAAATTTGACCTTCCTGGGGTTTAGATTCTATTTTATAGAGAGCTTCTAAAATACTGTTTCTGACAGTGATAACTAGAACTTCTGCAATCGCTAGGGGTTTGCTGAACATAGTAAGCTATTTACAGAATATGAACGAAGGAGAGGTTAACGGATGGCGTTGTCTAAGTATTGTATTGGTTTAGGCTTTTTAATTGGTTTTATCAGTGTGTCTTTGGCTAAGGACTTAACGGTGTATGTTGCTCCGAAGTCCTCGGCAGCTTACGCAACTGCGGCAGCTCAGGTTGATAATGATTCATCATTTACTGAGAGAAAAATACATAAAGCTTTTAACAGAGCTGCACAGCATTTGCTGAGTTGTGGTGCGTGTGTTGTTACTATCAAGATTGCTGGTGCTGAATATCAGGGCAAAGCAAGAACCGGTCAATGGGTTTTTCCAGATGTGAAAGCACCAGAAGGGCGCCTGTATATCCTGGGTGGTTATGATGCATCTTTTGCCAAAAGAAAGCCGTTTTCTCACCCGACTAAGCTTATTGTTTCCAAGCCACGTTCAGGCCATGTGTTGCGCTTTCAGGGAAAAAAACATGCTCTGAAAGAACTGGTTGTCTCTGGTTTTGCCATAGATGTTTCACCGGGCAATAGTTATGACCCGAAAACTAATTCTTTGCTCAAGGGCAGTTCATCTAGTTGGGGGCTATTGTCATTTGGCTATCTGACTACGGATCGTCTGATCGTTTCTGATAATGTGTTTATGAATGCTGCGAATGGGGTGGCGGCTCCAGCTATTCGGAAAATGACAGATAACTCAGAGGTGATAGTCCGTAATAATTTCTTTCTAAATAATGTGTTCAATTGGTCGGCGACTTCTGCTAACAGTCTTTTAGGCAAATATGTATTTGAGAACAATAGTTTCATTATGAATTGGCCTTATAATCCGGATACTGGCACTGCTAACCCTGGAGCTTTGGAGATTGGCAATCGCTATACTGCAAAACTGGTCGAAATCAAAAGTAATATTTTTGCCTATAATCCCGGGGGAGCTATTCACCCACAATGGGATGATGCCAATGGGCCTCAGCTGTCCATCGAGAATAATGTGTTCTTTAAAAATGGAACTATGTTTAAAGAATCAGTTGACCGAGAAGGAATGATTGTAGGTAAGTTTAATGGTGGTGCTCAGCACAAGTTATATGCACCGGAAGATGTAGAAGACGATTTTGATTGGACGGTTAATGATAATGCCGTATTAGATCCGGGAATTTCAGTACCAGTACTGAAATTGACAGCGTTGGGAGACCAGGCCGAACACAATGATGAAGAAACAGTTGCTGTTGTAGAAAATGATTCTTTAGGGCAGTCGCTTGAAGAGCCTCTGGATGAATTACCCGATGACGATTATTTGTCCGAATTGGATTTAAGTGATCTAGAACTGAATGATGATTTTGCAATAGATGAATGGGCCAGTGATGGGCAGATAAAAAACTACGCTCCGATGATGCCATTTAATCGAGAAATCTTGTCGTTTTATGAGGCTGCAGGTGTTAATAAAGATATGGTATTCAAATTCTGAGGGGGAAATCAAAATGAAAGAATTCAGAAAAATGATGGTTCTAGCTATTTTTGCAGTAACAGCTATGTTGGTATCTATGCAAACGATGGCTGATGATGATCCACCAACGCAGGAACAATTTGATGATATCAAAAAGCGAATTAATAAATTTATTGGTGAAACAAATCGGGTAAAACGTGCTGATTTGGATTTGTTGGAGGATCTGATTCCTGCTATCTGTGGCAGTGATATTGAACGTGATGGAGATAAAGCTGATCGTGCCGCTGATAGAATCATCAATAAAGCACAGAGGAAATTAAAGCCATCAATTGATTATATACAGCTGCGACAGAGTGAATTGCAAACCGAATTAAAGCGCTTTCTGAAATCCGGGTCACCCTTTCGTTCCAAGGGAGGCCGTTATATGGGAATGCTGCGAAAAAACGGTAAGATTATTGATAAGTTAGAAGAAAGTGTTGTGCAGGGAGCGAATAACCCTCGAATTCGGGCTGCATCAGTTAATGGACAACGCAAACACGTTGAAATGGGTAAAAAGAGAAAGTATCGTTGCTCTGCTGTTGAAGTAAAAGCGGGAAATGGACGAGCCGATTGTGTTAGTTTTGAGCAA